>SCMV01000069.1 GCA_005502875.1 Comamonadaceae bacterium 2PF
TCACCGAGGCATCAAAGCAGCACGAAGGGTTGGCCACCCACGGGGGTGGTGGCGATGGCGACGTCGCTGGTGGGCATCAGGCCGGCGCGCCAGCCCTGGCGTCCGCCTTGCACGGCGTCGCGGAAGGCGCGGGCCATGCCCACCGGGTCGCGCGATTGAGAGACGGCCGAGTTCAGCAGCACGGCGTCGAAGCCCAGCTCCATGGCGGCGGCAGCGTGGGATGGCGCGCCCAGGCCGGCATCGACGATGAGCGTGACGTCGGGCAGGCGGGCGCGCAGGGTGCGCAAGGCCCAGGGGTTGAGCAGGCCCAACCCGGAGCCGATGGGCGCTGCCCAGGGCATGAGGATGCGGCAGCCGGCGTCCACCAGGCGTTGGGCGCTGACCAGGTCGTCGGTGCAGTAGGGCAGCACCTCGAAGCCGTCTTTCACCAGCTGGCGGGCGGCTTCGAGCAACTCGAAGGGATCGGGCTGCAGGGTTTGCTCGTCGCCCACCACCTCGAGCTTGAGCCAGTGCGTGCCGAGCAGCTCGCGCGCCATGTGCGCCAGGGTGATGGCCTCGCGCGCGCTGCGGCAGCCGGCGGTGTTGGGCAGCAAGTGGGCGCCTTGGCCGTGGTGCTGAACTTGGGCGCGGGCGGCGTCTCGGATGATCTGCACGAAGCCGTTGTCCTGTCCCGTGGTGCCCAGCGTGCGCTTGAGGCCCAGCGTGAGCACCTGGCTGCCGGAGGCCTCGATGGCGGCGCGCAGGACATCGGGTGATGGGTAGCCGGCGGTGCCCAGCAGGAAGCGGCTGCTCAGCTCCGTGTCGCCGATGTGCCAGGTGTCGTGGCGCGTCGTGGACGTGGCTGTCGGGGTGGATGGGCTCGAGTTCGGCGAGGTCATGGGTTCAGCCTCCGGTGATGGGCGAGAAGCACAGCACGGTGTCGCCGTCGTGCAAGGCGTGATCGGCGCGGGCCGCTCGGGCCACGAACTCACCGTTGACGGCGGTGGCGATGGTGTCGGCTCCGCGCGAGCTGCCTTGCAGCAGCAGCTCAACGGCGTCGGCGAGCGTGCAGCCCACAGGCAGGCTCAGCGGGCCGTGATCGGTGTGGATGGTGAGGAGGTCGAGGCTCATCGGTGGGATTCAGGCGGCTTGGCTGATGTCGATGTCCGGGAGGACGCCGGTGGCGTGAGGCGGCGGGCTGTCGTCTGTGGGCAGCGCCCCCAGACCCAGTGCGCGCAGTGCGTCGTCGACCAGCGCAGGGGCCAGCAGCCAGCCGTGGCGGTACAGGCCGTTGATGCGCAGCAGGCCTGTTTCGTGGTGAACCTGCGGGCGGTGGTCGGGCAGGGCCGGGCGCAAGTTGGTGTCGAGCTTGAGGATGCGTGCTTCAGCCAGCGAGGGCAGGATGCTGTGCGCCGCGGCCATGAGCTCGACCGCGCTGCGCAGCGACATCGGCGAGCGGTCTTCGCTTTCGATCTCGCTGGCGCCCACCAGCACGCGCTCACCGGGCCGGGGCACGATGTAGACGCGGTGGCGCGGGTGCAGCAGGCGAACCGGGCGTTGCAGGTTCAAGTCGGGGGCGTGCAGCCACACCACCTCGCCACGCACGCCCCGCACGGGCACGCTGGGGCGCGCACCGGTGCCGCGCAGGTCGCAGACCAGGTCGAAGCTCAGTGGTTGCGTTTGCTCCGGGTTGCCCAGCCAGAGCTGCCCAGGGGCCACGTCCTGCACGGGTTGAGCCCAGTGCCAGCGCACACCCTGGGCATCGTCGTGCAAGGCCTGCAAGGTGGCCACGGTGTCGATGTGGGCCTCGCCGGGCAGCCACCAGGCGTGCAGCGGGCCACCACTGCCATGAAGATCGGGTTCGAGCTGCTGCAGGCCTTGTGCGGTGAGGGCTTGAGGTCGATGAGCCGAGGCGCAGTGAGCTTCAACCTGCTCGAGTCGCTGCAGCACGCGCCGCGCGGCGCCCAGGTCGGGGCCGTGCGCCACCATCAGGCTGCCGCCTTGCGAGAAGTGGGGTGGGCGGCTCAGGCGCGTGCCCAACTCGGACACGATGGCCTGCCAGTGCGCGATGCTTTGCCAGCCCCGGTGGGCCACCTCGGGCTCGGCGTTGTCGAGCTCGGCCAGCGGGCTGAGCATCCCGGCGGCGGTGAAACCGGCTGCGCCGTGGCCGTCGTGGGCAGGCATGGCCTGTGGTGCCGGATCGAACACGCTGACCTGGTGGCCTTGTCGGGCCAGTGCCCAGGCCACCAGCCTGCCCAGCAGGCCCGCGCCAGCGATGCCCACACGCAGTGGCGAGGTGGCTTGCCGCGCCGTGGTCGCTGCCTGTTGGCGTGTCACCACGCCCGGGGCCGTGCTGGCGCCGTGATTGGCGGGAGGGGACGGCTGCATGGCTCAGCCCTGGCTGGACGCCGCCACGTTCTCGGGCTGGATCGGGATGTAGAGCTCGCCGCCGACCTGCTTGAATTCGGCGGACTTGCGCGCCATGCCACGGGCGATGGCTTCGCCGTCGCCCACGCCCTGTGCTGCGGCGAACTCGCGCACCTCCTGCGTGATCTTCATCGAGCAGAACTTCGGCCCGCACATCGAGCAAAAGTGCGCCACCTTGGCCGCGTCCTTGGGCAGCGTTTCGTCGTGGAAGTCGCGTGCGGTTTCCGGGTCCAGGCCCAGGTTGAACTGGTCCTGCCATCGGAAGTCGAAGCGCGCTTGCGAGAGCGCGTCGTCGCGGGCGCGCGCCGCCGGGTGCCCCTTAGCCACGTCGGCCGCGTGGGCCGCGATCTTGTAGGCGATCAGGCCCTGCTTGACGTCGTCGCGGTTGGGCAGGCCCAGGTGCTCCTTGGGCGTCACGTAGCAGAGCATGGCCGTGCCCATCCAGCCGATCATGGCCGCGCCGATCGCCGAGGCGATGTGGTCGTAGCCTGGCGCGATGTCGATGGTCAGCGGGCCCAGGGTGTAGAAGGGCGCTTCGTGGCAAGTTTTCAGCTGCTCGTCCATGTTGGCCTGGATCAGGTGCATGGGCACGTGGCCGGGGCCTTCGATGATGGTCTGCACGTCGTGCTTCCAGGCGATCTGCGTGAGCTCGCCCAGCGTGCGCAGCTCGGCGAACTGCGCTTCGTCGTTGGCGTCACTCAGGCAACCAGGGCGCAAGCCATCGCCCAGCGAGAAGGTCACGTCGTAGGCCTTCATGATTTCGCAGATCTCTTCGAAGTGCGTGTGCAGGAAGTTCTCTTGGTGGTGAGCGATGCACCACTTCGCCAGGATCGAGCCACCACGCGAGACGATGCCCGTGCGCCGATTGGCCGTCAGGTGGATGAAGGGCAGGCGCAGGCCGGCGTGGATGGTGAAGTAGTCCACCCCTTGCTCGGCCTGTTCGATCAGCGTGTCGCGGAAGATGGCCCAGGTGAGGTCTTCGGCCACGCCGCCGACCTTTTCAAGCGCCTGGTAGATGGGCACGGTGCCGATCGGCACGGGGCTGTTGCGCACGATCCAGTCGCGCGTGGTGTGGATGTGCTTGCCGGTGGACAGGTCCATCACCGTGTCGGCGCCCCATCGGGTCGACCACACCAGCTTCTCGACCTCTTCTTCGATCGACGAGGTGACGGCGCTGTTGCCGATGTTGGCGTTGACCTTGACCAGGAAGTTGCGGCCGATGACCATCGGCTCGAGCTCGGTGTGGTTGATGTTGGCGGGGATCACGGCGCGGCCGCGCGCCACCTCGTCGCGCACGAACTCGGGCGTGATCTCGCGCGGGATCATGGCGCCCATGGGGTTGCCGCGCAGGCGGGCTTCGCGTTCGGCGTCGTGGCCGTACTTGGCTCGCCAATCTTCGGCCAGCTCGATGCGGCGCTGGTTCTCGCGCAAGGCGATGAACTCCATTTCCGGCGTGACGATGCCTTGGCGGGCGTAGTGCATCTGCGTGACGTTGCGGCCGCCACCGATGCCACCGATGGCGCGGCGCGGCTGGCGCTGCAGCGCCGACGCGGCCGAACGCAGCGCGGCCATGCGCTCGTCGTGGCGCTCGTCGGGCTTGAGCCCGTCGTCCACCGCCAGCACGGCGCGGCCTTCGTAGGCTTCTGTGTCGCCACGGGCCAGGATGGCGGCCTCGCGCACCGCCGGCAGCCCCCGCGTGACGTCGATCACCACGTTGGGATCGGTGTAAGGGCCGGAGCAGTCGTACAGCGTGACCGATTCGCCATTGGTCAGTGAGACCTCGCGCATGGGCACGCGCACCCCGGGGTGGCTGCCTTCGACGTAGACCTTGCGTGAGGCTGGCAGGGGCTCACGCGTGAGGCGGGTGCGCTCGTTGAGGGACTCGGCGGCGGCCAGGGCTGGGGTGGCGGCGATGTCTGGGGCGTTCACGGTGGGCTCTCCTCGGTGTGGATGCAAGCGCCATGGCCAAAGCCATGGGACACGTGCTCCGAGGGTTGCCTTCGGGGCGCCGGGGGAGAAGAGGGTGTGGGAAGGAAGCCCGTTGTCGATGTGGCCAGGAGGCGCAGGCACCGAACGGGCCGCCTCCATCACGGACCTCTCCACGAGGCGGCCAGACGGGACAGCTCTTCTTTCGCCGGTATGAGCCGGATCAAGTTCAACGGGTTCGGTGGTTCACCATCTCAGCGCCCGCGCGATCGACATCGCGTGGCACACCCCGGAGCGATGCGAAGTGTAGTCGCAAGCGCGGGGGCTTCGCAAATCCAGGTGATGGGCGCGTTGCGTGGCGCCGTGGCCACTGGCGTTGAGCGCTCAGCGTCGTTGAGGCACGTCGGAGGTGGCCTGCAGGAAGCCTCCGCGCTGGATCAACTCCCACGCTTGCGCGAGTTGCTCGGTGGCGCTTGGCTCGGGCTGCAAGGGTGGTGTTGCCTCGCTCATGCCGCGCATGGCCGACGGGCCGGGCTCGCCATTGGGCGAAGGACCGAACCAGGACAGCAGCAAAGCGAGCGGGATGATGGCGAGGGTGGGGCGCATGGTGGAAGCACACGCGCCGTGGGCAACGTGTTCAACCCAGTGTAGGACCGAGCTGTCCGCTGACACCCCCTGGCACACGGGGGTGGCCCCGCATGCGCGGGTGTTCAATGGCCTGGGGTTCGCCCCAGGGTGTCGCGCGATGTCCTGCGGTGAACCCTGACCGGGGCCTCAGGGCTGCCGCAGCCGCCGCAACCCCCGCCACCACAGGCGCCTGGCGCTTTGACGGCACAAGCCGTCTCGTCGTCATCGCCTGAGGCCGGAGCCTGGTGACCGCTTCGCTTGGGCCACCAGCGCCGGCTCAAGTGCAACACCGCCAGCAGCCCCAGGCCGCAAGCCACCCAGCTTTGCCAGTCGACGGTGATGGGGGCCGTGGCGCTCATGGGGTTCAGCCAGCGAGCGACAGGGCCAGGCGGTACACCACGAAGGACGCCGCGTAGGCCAGGGCGAACAGGTAGCCGGCCATGATCAGCGGCCAGCGCCAGCCGTTGGTCTCGCGACGCACCACGAACAGCGTTGACAGGCACTGCGGCGCGAACACGAACCAGGTCATCAGCGACAGCGCCGTCGGCAAGCTCCACGACTGGGCGATGAGGTGACCCAAGGCCAGGTCGAGCGCCTCGCCGGTTTCCGACATGGCGTAGACCGTGCCCAGCGCCGCCACCGCCACCTCGCGAGCGGCCATGCCCGGCACCAGCGCGATGCAGATCTGCCAGTTGAAGCCAATGGGCGCGAAGACGACCTCCAGTGCGCGGCCGATCATGCCGGCGAAGCTGTGCTCGATCGCGGCACCGGTGGCGCCCGCAGGCGGGGCCGGGAAGTTCGAGAGGAACCACAGCACGATGGTCATCGACAGGATGACCGTGCCCACGCGGACCACGAAGATGCGGCCGCGCTCCCACAGCCCCACGAGCAGGTTGCGCAGGTGCGGCAAGTGGTAGTCGGGCAGCTCCATGAGCAGCGTCTGGGCCTGCCCCTGGCGCATCACCACCTTGAGCACCAGCGCCACCACCATGGCCGAGACAATGCCTGCCAGGTACAGCGCGAACAGCACCAGCCCTTGCAGGTTGAACCAGCCAAGCACCTCGCGCTCGGGCACGAAAGCCGAGATCAGCAGGGCGTACACCGGCAGGCGGGCCGAGCACGTCATCAGTGGCGCAATCAGGATGGTGGCCAGGCGGTCGCGCGGGTTGGCGATGGTGCGCGTGGCCATGATGCCGGGGATGGCGCAGGCAAAACTCGACAGCAGCGGGATGAAGGCGCGCCCCGACAGGCCCACGCCCGCCATCAGCCGGTCAAGCAGCAGCGCCGCGCGCGGCAGGTAGCCCGAGTCTTCGAGCGCCAGGATGAAGGCAAAGAGGATGAGGATCTGCGGCAGGAAGATGATCACGCCACCCGCGCCACCGATCACGCCCTCGATCAGCAGGCTGCGCAGCATGCCCTCGGGCATCGCGGTCGACACGGCGTTGCCCAGCCAGGCCACGGCGGCATCGATGGCGTCCATCGGGGCGGCGGCCCAGCTGAAGACGGCCTGGAACATCAGGAACATGATGCCGGCCAGGATGATCGGGCCGACCACCGGGTGCAGGGCCCAGTGATCCACGAGCGCCGTCATGCGCGAGCCTTCGTCGGGCATGGACACGCTGCGCGCGAGGATCTCGCCGACGCGGCGGTGCGTGTCTTCGACCGAGGTCTGCTCGATGCGTGCAAGCGCCTGCTCGCCACGGGCCCCTTCGGCGGCGCGCCAGTCGACCTGGTCGAGGTGGGCCAGCAGGGCGGCCTCGCCACCCGGTTTGACCGCCACCGACTCCACCACCGGGATGCCAAGTTCTGCCTGCAGCTTGGCCGTGTCGATGGCGATGCCACGCTGGCGGGCCTGGTCCATCATGTTCAGCGCCAGCACCATGGGCAGGCCCAGCGTCTGCATCTCCAGCACCATGCGCAGGTTCAGGCGCAGGTTGGTGGCATCGACCACGCACACCAGGCCGGCCGGCATGCCCTCGCCGTCGCGGTGACCGGTGAGCACATCGCGCGTGACGGCCTCGTCGGGCGTGGCGGCCAGCAGGCTGTAGGCGCCCGGCAGGTCAAGCACGCGCCAAGGGCGTCCGGCCGGCGTGGTGAACTGGCCCTCCTTGCGCTCGACCGTCACGCCCGCGTAGTTGCCGACCTTCTGGCGCGCGCCGGTCAGGCGGTTGAACAAGGCGGTCTTGCCGCAGTTGGGGTTGCCCACCAGGGCGATGAGCAGGGGGCTGGTCGGGGCAGCGGCCTCGGGCGACTTCATGGGGGCGGCGATGTCAGGGGCTTGGGGTGTGCTGGCTTTTCAGCGGGCGCTCGGGGCGGTGCTCGCCTCGACCTCGATCAGCGAAGACTCCAGCTTGCGCATGGCGAAGGTGCTGGTGCCCACGCGAACCGTCAGCGGCCCACGACCGAAGAAGACCCGTCGCAGCACCTGCACTCGCTCGCCGGGCACGAAACCGAGCTCCAACAGGCGACGGCGCAAGCGACCGTCGTCACCGGGCGGCACATGGACGTGGCGGATGGTCGCGGTCTGCCGAGCGGGCAGTTGGTCCAGGGTGAGCCGGTGAACCCGGGTGGGAGGTTGGTGCAGGTCAACGCGCATGGCGCATTGTCCTACAAATGAGAATCAGTCGCAATTTGTGAGGGCCGAGGTGGGAGATTCGCCTCCCCCATCCTGGGACAACCTCGGGTGATCCCGGCTTGCGCTCGCCTCCCTCTTTTGGGGCGGAATTCCTCATTCTGAACTTGCACACCCTTTTGCAGGTCCTTGATTCATAAGGACTTTTTCCGCCGAATTTTCTCGTCTTGATGCCTCTAAGTCATTGATTTCATTGAACTTTTTTTTGGTTTCGCCTTGTTGGCAAGCCATCGATCAGTTAAAGTGGGATTTAGTGCAAATTCGTGGGGTTTTGTGTGAGTCTGATCTTTCAAGGTGCATCAGCGCTGTCGCTGGACGCCAAGGGCCGCCTGGCGGTCCCGGTGCGCCATCGCGACGCGTTGCAGGCGCTTTGCGCGGGTCAGCTCACCCTCACCAAGCACCCCGAAGGTTGCCTGATGGTGTTCCCGCGCCCCGCGTGGGAGACCTTCCGCGACAAGGTCGCCGCCTTGCCGATGTCCGCCGCCGGCTGGAAGCGCATCTTCCTGGGCAACGCCATGGACGTGGAGGTCGACTCGGCCGCGCGCGTGCTGGTCTCGCCCGAGTTGCGCGCCGCAGCAGGCCTTTCCAAGGACGTGATGCTGCTCGGCATGGGCAGCCACTTCGAGCTCTGGGACGCCCAGCGCTACGCCGCCCACGAAGCCGAGGTCATGGCCCAGCCCATGCCCGATGTGCTGCAGGACTTCACCTTCTGAGTCATGCAGCAACCCACCACACCTTGGCAGCATCGGACCGTTCTGCTGCACGAGGCGGTCGATGCCTTGTGGGATGAGGCCGCCGGCCCCCTGCCGCAAGGCCGCTACGTTGACGCCACCTTCGGCCGTGGCGGGCACTCGCGCCTGATCCTCTCCAAGCTTGGCCCCGATGCCGCCTTGCTGGCCATCGACCGCGACCCCGAAGCCATCGCCCACGCCACCGAAGGCGAGGCCGCGATCCGCGATGGGCGTTTTCAGATTGCCCACGCGCCGTTCTCGGAATGGGCCGATGCCGCTCAAGAGCGTGGCTGGGAGGCCGTCGATGGCCTGTTGATGGACATCGGCGTGTCCTCGCCGCAAATCGACAACCCCCAGCGCGGCTTCAGCTTCCGCTTCGATGCGCCGCTGGACATGCGCATGGACACGACCTCGGGCGAGAGCGCGGCCGACTTCCTGGCGCGCGCCACGCTCGACGAACTCGCCGACGTCATCCGCACCTACGGTGAAGAGCGCTTTGCCGGCCCGATCGCGCGCGCCCTGATCGCTCGCCGCGACGAGGGCAGGCCGGTGCGCACCACGGGTGAGCTGTCTGCCGTGGTGGCCAGCGCCGTGCGCACCCGCGAGCCTGGCCAGGACCCGGCCACCCGCACCTTCCAGGCCCTGCGCATCCACGTCAACCGCGAGCTGGGCGAGCTCGAAGACGCGCTGGACGCGGCGCTGCGCATGCTGGCCCCGGGCGGGCGCCTGGCCGTCATCAGCTTCCATTCGCTGGAAGACCGCATCGTCAAGACCTTCATCGCGCGCCACAGCAGGGAAGAGGTCGATCGCCGGGTGCCGTTTGCGCAGCCGCGAGCGTTGCTGCTCAAGTCCATCGGCCGCATCAAGCCATCCGACGAAGAGGTCTCGGGCAACCCGCGCTCGCGCTCTGCCGTGCTGCGCGTGGCCGAGCGCACCGACACGCCGTGGTCGCCTGAGCTGGTGGCCGCTGCTTCGCCAAAGGATGCGGGCAAGGCTGCGCGCAAGGCCGTTGCCAAGCCTGCGCGCGCTGCGGGCAAGGGAGGTCGCAAATGATGTTGCGCCTCAACATCCTGCTGGTCGTCGTGCTGCTGGGCAGCTGCGTCTGGCTGATCCGCAGCAGCCACGAGTCGCGCCGGCTGGTCTATGAGCTGGAAAAGTCGCAATCGGCCGCGCGCGAGCTGCAGATCGAGTTCGAGCGCCTGGAGCTGGACAAGCGCGCCCAGGCCACGCCGCTGCGCGTTGAAAAACTGGCGCGCGAAAAGCTGCGCATGTTCGGCAACAACCCGGGCGTGACGCATTACGTGGCGGCATCGGCCGGCGTGGCTTCGGTTGCTAGTGCGGCATCCGCCGAGGGTGCTTCGGGAGGTCGGCCATGAGCCGCTTCGGTGACCTCTGGCGCCGCCTGCGCGGCCAGCCGCGTCGGCAGGGCAAGGCCGCTGCCATGCCCACGGTGCGCTACGCCACCAGCCCGCTGCTGGCCTCGCGCACGCCGCCGTGGCGCGTCAAGTTCATGATCGGCGCCATCGGTCTGGGGTTTGCCGTGTTGATCGGCCGCGCCGCCTGGATCCAGATCATCCACAACGACTTCTACCAGCAGCAGGGCGCGAGCCGCTACGAGCGCCGCATCGAGCTCGAAGCCAACCGCGGTCGCATCCTCGACCGCAACGGCGAGCTGCTGGCGTCCAGCGTGCCGGCGCCCTCTTTGTGGGCCATCCCCAAGGACCTCAACGCATCGCCCGATCAGCTGCGCCAGCTCGCCAAGCTGATCGACATGAAGCCGGCCGAGCTCAAGAAGCGCCTGGGCACCAGCCCCAACTTCGTGTGGCTGCGCCGCAAGGTGCCCGACGACGTGGCCCAGAAGGTCACCGACCTCAAGATCAAGGGCGTCTACGAGCTGCGTGAATGGCGCCGCCAGTACCCCGAGGGTGAATCGGCCGCGCACATCGTCGGCTTCACCAACATCGAGGACGAGGGCCAGGAAGGCATCGAGCTGGCTTATCAAAAGCAGCTCTCGGGCCACGACGGCGCTCGCCACGTCATCAAGGACCGCCTGGGCCGTGTGGTCGAGTCGGTGGGCGACACCATCCCGGCGGTCGACGGCCAGTCCATCCGACTGTCCATCGATGCCAAGGTGCAGTTCTACGCCTACCAGCGCATCCGCGATGCCGTGGCCCAGCACAAGGCCAAGGCCGGCAGCGTGGTGGTGCTCGATGCCATGACGGGTGAGGTGCTAGCGCTGGCCAACGTGCCCAGCTACACGCCGGAAGACCGGCGCAACCTGACCGGTGCGCAGTTGCGCAACCGCGCGCTCACCGACACCTTCGAGCCCGGCTCGACGATGAAGCCGATCATCGCGGCGCTGGCCATCGAGACACGCCGGGTCAAGCCCGACACGCTCATCGCGACGGCGCCAGGCCGGCTCACCATCGATGGCTCGACCATCTCCGACTCACACCCACATGGCGACCTGACGGTCGCCGAAGTCATTCAGAAGTCGTCCAACGTGGGCACGGCCAAGATGGCCCTGCAGATGCAGCCGCGCGAGATGTGGGAGATCTACTCGGCCGTGGGCCTGGGCCAGAAACCCCAGATCGGCTTCCCCGGTGTGGTTACCGGTCGCCTGCGCCCTTACAAGAGCTGGCGCCGCATCGAGCAGGTCACGATGAGCTACGGCTACGGCCTGTCGGCGAGCCTGTTCCAGCTGGCCCAGGCCTACACCATCTTCGCCACCGACGGCGAGCTGATCCCGATGTCGCTGCTCAAGCGCGATGGCGGCGGCGTCGAGCCGCGCAATGGCGCACCGCGTGCCGATGATGAGCGCCCGGTGCTGGCCTTCAAGACGGGCTTTCGGCCTGATGACAAGCCCGAGGGCCGTCGCCAGTCCGGCCACGTGGCCAGCGACGACGTGGTGCCCCTGCGTGGCACCCGCGTGATCTCGCCCGAGACCGCCCGCGAAGTGCGCCAGATGCTGATGATGGCCACGCAACCCGGTGGCACCGCGCTCAAGGCCCGCACCGTGGGCTACAGCGTGGGCGGCAAGACCGGCACCGCGCGCAAGCAGGAAGGCCGTGGATACGCCGGCAACAAGTACCGCGCGTGGTTCGTGGGCATCGCGCCCATCAGCCAGCCGCGCATCGTCGTGGCCGTGATGGTCGACGAGCCTGGCACCGGCGTGTACTACGGCGGCGAGGTGGCCGCGCCCGTGTTCAGCCAGGTCGTGCAGCAGACCCTGCACCGCCTGGGCGTGCTGCCCGACATCGAGGTGCAGTCGCAGATCCAGACCAGCATCCCGTCCGAGGTGGAGAGCTTCTGATGGCCGCGCTGCACCACCTCCCCGACACCGCCGCCGCCCTGGCCTGGTTGCGCGCGCAAGGCGCCGCCGACCTGACGGTGGACAGCCGTGCCGTGGCCTCGCTCAAGGACGTGGCTTTCATCGCCTGGCCTGGTGCGGCGCGAGACGGTCGTGCCTTCGTGCAGCAGGCGCTGCAAGCCGGTGCCCGCGCCTGCCTGGTGGAAGCCGATGGCGCCGAGGCCTTTGGTTTTGACGATGCGCGCATCGCCACCGTGCCAGGGCTCAAGGCCCGCAGCGCCGAGATCGCACACGGCTTCTACGGCGAGCCCAGCGCGGCGCTGCAGGTGGTCGCTGTCACCGGCACCAACGGCAAGACGTCGACTTCCTGGTGGACGGCGCAGGTGCTCGAAGCCATCGGCCTGCCTTGCGGCGTGGTCGGCACGCTGGGCGTGGGTCAGGTGCGCGGCGGCGGCGTGGTGCGCACTGGCCTGACCACGCCCGACCCGATCACCCTGCACCGCACCTTCCGCGACTTCGTGCGCCAGGGCCTCAAAGCCGCAGCCATCGAGGCCTCATCCATCGGCATCGAAGAGCTGCGCCTGCACGCCACACACATCGCGGTGGCCCAGTTCACCAACTTCACGCAAGACCACCTCGACTACCACGGCGACATGGCCGCCTACTGGCTGGCCAAGCGCCGCTTGTTCGACTGGCCTGGTCTGCGCGCCGCCGTCATCAACCTCGACGACGACAAGGGAGTCGACCTGCTGCGCCATGCGCAGGCTCGCGGCCTGGACGCCTGGACCTGTCGCGTGGGTGGGGCGGCCGGCTTGGCCCGCTTGCAGGCCATGGACGTGCAGCACGCCGAAGGTGGCGTGCGCTTCACCGTGGTCGAGCGCAGCGCACAAGGCACGCAAGAGCTGGCCCGTGTCGCCGTGCAAGCGCCGGTGATCGGCACCTTCAACGTGGCGAACCTGCTCGGTGTCATCGCCGCAGCGCGCGCGCTGGGTGGTGAGCTTGGCGCCATCGCGCAGGCTTGCGCCGCCTTGCAGGCCGTGCCTGGCCGCATGCAGCTGGTGTCGGGCCCTGCGGGTGCCCACGTCGACCTGCCCCTGGCCGTGGTCGACTACGCCCACACGCCCGACGCATTGCAAAAGGCCTTGCAGGCCCTGCGCCCCGTGGCCGAGGCCCGCGGCGGCCAGCTGTGGTGCGTGTTCGGCTGCGGCGGTGACCGCGACCCGATCAAGCGCCCGCTCATGGGCGCCACCGCCGACCGCCACGCCGACCACGTCGTGCTCACCAGCGACAACCCGCGCAGCGAGTCGCCCGCCTTCATCCTCTCGCAGATCCTGGCGGGCGTGCCCGGCCGCGACGAGGTCGACGTGATCGAAGACCGCCGCGCCGCCATCGCCCATGCGCTGAGCCAGGCCGATGCCCGCGACGTGGTGCTGCTGGCTGGCAAAGGCCACGAAGCCACGCAAGAGGTCGCTGGCCTCAAGACCCCCTTCTCCGACATCGATGAAGCCGCTGCCGCGCTGAGCCGCCGCGCTGCAACCGATGTCTCTGCTGCTTCGAACACGATGATGATGACCCTGGGCCTGGCCCACGCGCTGCTACCGGGCTCGACCCTGCACGGCAGCCCCGACACGCCGATCGCGCGCGTGCACACCGACACGCGCACCCTGCAGGCGGGCGACTGCTTCGTGGCCCTGCGCGGCGAGCGCTTCGACGCGCACGACTTCCTGCCGCAGGCGTCGGGCTCGGGTGCCGTGGCCGTGATCGCGCAGCGCGGCGTGGCCGAATCCGGTCTGCCAGGCCTGACGGTGAGCGACACCCGCGCGGCCCTGAGCATGTTGGCCGCCGGCTGGCGCGCCCGCTTCGACATCCCGCTGGTGGGCGTGACAGGCAGCAACGGCAAGACCACCGTCACGCAGATGGTCGCGTCCATCCTGCGCGCCTGGATGGCCCTTGAACACGACGAAAGCGCCGCCCTGGCCACGCAAGGCAACTTCAACAACGACATCGGCGTGCCGCTGACCTTGCTGCGCCTGCGCGAGGGCCAGCACCGCTGCGCCGTGGTCGAGCTGGGCATGAACCACCCGGGCGAGATCGCCCAGCTGGCCGCCATCGCAGCGCCCACCGTGGGCCTGGTCAACAACGCCCAGCGCGAGCACCAGGAGTTCATGCACACGGTCGAGGCCGTGGCGCGAGAGAACGGCGCGGTGCTGCAGTCGCTGTCGCGCAATGGCGTGGCCGTGTTCCCGTCCGACGACGAGCACACCCTCATCTGGCGCGAGCTGGCCCAGGGTTGCCGGGTCATCGATTTCGCCACGAAGGGCCCGGCCGCTGTCACGGGCAGCGCCACCTGGCAGGCCGCGCCAACGCCGCACTGGCAGATTCGCCTGGTCACGCCGCAAGGCGAGGCCGATGTGGCGCTGGGCATGGCCGGCCAGCACAACGTGCGCAATGCCCTGGCCGCCACCGCTGCAGCGCTGGGCGCTGGCGTGCCGCTGGCCAGCATCGTCGCCGGCCTGCAGGCCTTCGAGCCCGTCAAGGGTCGCTCGCAGCTCAAGCAGGCCACCGTGCGCGGCCACGCCGTCACGCTGGTGGACGACTCCTACAACGCCAACCCCGACTCCGTGCGCGCGGCCATCGACATGCTGGCCGACCTGCCCGGGCCCCACTGGCTGGTGCTCGGCGACATGGGCGAGGTCGGCAACCAGGGCCCGGCCTTCCATGAAGAGGTGGGCGCCCACGCCGCCGCGCGCGGCATCGAACACATCTGGACGGCTGGCAGCCTGTGCGCCCACGCGGCGCAGGCGGTGCGCGCCAGCCAGGCCACCGCCACGAGCGGTGCGCCCGTCCAATCCCGTCATTTCGACAGCGCCGCCGACATCGTCGCGGCCCTGTCCCAGCCCGATGCCGCACCGCTTGCCGCATCCATCCTGGTCAAAGGTTCACGCTTCATGAAGATGGAACAAGTCGTCGCCGCCCTCACCGGAGGTGCCCATGCTGCTTAGTCTCGCGATGTGGCTGCAGGAGCTCCACCCCGACTGGGGCTTCCTGCGCGTCTTCCAGTACCTGACCTTCCGCTCCGTCATGGCGGCCATGACGGCACTGGTCATCGGCCTGCTGCTGGGCCCTTACCTGATCCGCAAGCTCACCGAGCTCAAGATCGGCCAGCCCATCCGCGAGTACGCGATGGACACCCACCTGACCAAGCGCGGCACGCCCACCATGGGCGGCGCGCTGATCCTGCTGGCCATCGGCCTGTCGACGCTGCTGTGGTTCGACTGGGCCAACCGCTTCGTCTGGATCGTGATGATCGTGACCACCGGCTTTGGCCTGATTGGCTGGGTCGATGACTGGCGCAAGGTCGTCAACAAGGACCCGGAGGGCATGCCCTCGCGCGAGAAGTACTTCTGGCAATCGATCATCGGCCTGATCGCCGCCATCTACCTGGCCTTCAGCGTGTCTGAGACCAACAACCTGCGCGTGGTCGAGCTGTTCTTCCGCTGGATCGCATCGGGCTTCAGCAACGACCTGCCGCCCAAGGCCGACCTGATCGTGCCCTTCTTCAAGACGGTGAGCTACCCGCTGGGCGTGTGGGGCTTCATGCTGCTGACCTACATCGTCATCGTGGGCACCAGCAACGCGGTGAACCTGACCGACGGGCTCGACGGCCTGGCCATCATGCCGGTGGTGATGGTCTCGGCCGCTTTGGGCATCTTCGCCTACGTGACCGGCAACGCCGTGTTCGCCAAGTACTTGCTGCTGCCGCACATCCCCGGCGCGGGCGAGTTGCTGGTGTTCTGCGCGGCCATGTCGGGGGCCGGGCTGGCATTCCTGTGGTTCAACGCCTACCCGGCGCAGGTCTTCATGGGCGACGTGGGTGCGCTGGCCCTGGGCGGCGCGCTCGGCACCATCGCCGTCATCGTGCGCCAGGAGATCGTGCTGGCCTTCATGGGCGGCGTCTTCGTGCTCGAAGCGCTGTCGGTGATGCTGCAGGTCAGCTGGTTCAAGTACACCAAGCGCAAGTACGGCGAAGGCCGCCGCATCCTGTTGATGGCGCCGCTGCACCACCACTTTGAAAAGTCGGGCTGGAAAGAAACGCAGGTCGTGGTCCGGTTCTGGATCATCACCATGCTGCTGTGCCTGATCGGCCTGTCCACCCTCAAGCTGCGCTGAGCAAGGGCCAGACACCATGCACCACCTTCGCAACCTCACCGTGCTGATCCTGGGTCTGGGTGACTCGGGCCTGGCCATGGCGCGTTGGTGCGCCCGGTGCGGCGCGACCGTGCGCGTGGCCGACACCCGCGCCAACCCGCCGCAGGCCGCCACGCTGGCCGCCGATGTGCCAGGTGCCACGCTGCACCAGGGGCTCGACCCTTCGCTGCTCGACGGCGTCAACCTGCTGTTCAAGAGCCCGGGCCTGATGCCCGCGTCACCCGAGGTCGCGCCCATCCTGGCGCGCGCCGATGAGCTGGGCATCCCCGTGCGTGGCGAGCTTTCGCTGTTCGCCTCGGCCCTGGCCGACCTGAAGGTGGACCTGGGCTATGCGCCCAAGGTGGTGGCCATCACCGGCACCAACGGCAAGACGACCACCACCTCGCTGACGGCCAAGCTGATCGAGCGCGCCGGCCTGCGCGTGGGCCTGGCCGGCAACATCGGTCCGACCTTGCTGGACACGCTGCGCACCGCGCTGGACCAGGAGCCGACGCGATTGGCCGAACCCGAAGGCGCCGAGGCCCAAGCCGCCCCCGGTGAGGCCGATGCCGTGTTGCCCGAAGAGGTGGGCTTGACGAACGACGCGGTGACCGAGCCTGGCGCCGTGCTGCCTGAGTCGGGTGAAGCCGCCAATGCAGGCGACGCTTTGCCAGAAGCGGCTGCGACGACCAGCCCGGACGGCGTGAGCGCCGAAGCCGCTGAAGTTGACGCACCCGTCGAGGCAGAAGCCTCGGAGCCACAGGCCCCTGCTGCACTGAGCGACGACGCCGACGCCGCCCCGATCGCGCTGGCCCCGCC
>SCMV01000006.1 GCA_005502875.1 Comamonadaceae bacterium 2PF
GCCAGGGCCTCGGTGGGCGCGCCCACAGCGCCACGCCCCACCCTGGTCGATGCGGCCACGCTCATGAAGGAGGCCGCGCCCACCGAGGCCCTGGCCTGGCAAGACCTGGCCGCGCTGTGGCAGTTCGACCTCAAGGCGGGTGACCCCTGCAACCTGCTCTTTCGTGCACGCCTGATCTGCTTTCGCAACAGTGGCGGCCTGAGCATGCTCACCCAGCTCGACCGACCGGCCCTGCTGGCCCTGCAAGATGCCAGCGGCGCCACGCGCCACGCGGTGCTCACGCGACTGGTGGACGACGAAGCCTGGCTGCAAATGGGCAGCAACACGGTGCGCGTGCCGCTGTCGGTGCTCTCGGGCCTGTGGCGTGGCGACTTCGCCACCCTCTGGCTGGCCCCCGAGGGCTACCGAGCCAAGGTGCAGCTCGGCCAGACGGGCCCGGTGGTGGACTGGCTGGCCCAACAGCTCGGTCGCATCGACAAACAGCCGGCGAGCAGCCCGGCGCGTTTCGATCGCGCCCTGCAAGCCAGGCTTCAGGCCTTCCAACTGACGCAAGGGCTCAAGCCCGATGGGGTGGCTGGCGCCACCACCTTCATGCTGATCAACCAGGTCACGGGCGTGCCTGAGCCCCGCCTCAAGCCGGCCGCCACGCCCGCCAACGCCTCCCGCTGAAGGATCGAGTCCATCATGTCCTACATCCTTGAAGCGCTGAAAAAGGCCGACGCCGCGCGCGAGCGCGAACGAGAGGCCGTGCCCGGGCTGCACAGCCGGCACGACCATGCCCTGCCCGACGAAGCCGACGAACGCCCCGAAGCGACGCCCGCGGCGCGCACGCCGTGGCTGATCGGTGGCGTCGCCGGCGGGGTGGTGATTGCAGGGGCCTTGTTCTGGCTGCTGGGTCGCTCGGGGCCCGATGCCCCCGCCTCGGGCGAGGCGCGGCCGACGCCGATGCATGGCCAGGTGGGTGACGCGCCGCCATCGCCGGGCGGTGTGCCCGCACCACTGGCGTCCCCTCAGGCCCAGCCCTACGAGCCGGTCACGACGTCGCCTCAAGTGCCTGTGGCGCCGCCTGCCTTGGCCACCACGCCAGTCGCACCACCGCCACCCGCGCCCGTGCAGGCGGCGCCGGTTCAAGTCGCTCGCCCCACGTCGCCTCAACCGGCCGTGGTCAATGCTCCCCCAACCGCTGCCACGGCTCGCGCGCCTTCACCTGGCGCGACACCCGCACCAAACACCCCCAACGCACGAACCGCCGCCCCAGCCCAGGACCCGCTGCGCGTCGACCCGTCCCTGCGCGAAGCAGGCCCCAAGATCGTGTCCATGCAAGAGCTGCCGGACGACATCCGCCGGGAACTGCCTCAGTTGAGCGTGGGCGGGGCCATGCATTCGGACGTGGCGTCCAACCGCATGCTCGTGCTCAACGGCGGCGTGTTCCGCGAAGGCGATCAACCAGCACCCGGCGTGGTGCTGGAAGAGATCCGGCTGAAGTCAGCGGTGCTGCGCTACAAGGGCCACCGCTACAGCATCAGTTACTGAGCCGTTGGCGCCTCGGCACAGCGCTTGGCCAGGTGCGCCAGCGCTTCTTCGACCTGATCGACCAGCACCAGGCACAAATCGCCAGGCTGCAGGCGCTCCAGGGCCGTGTCGATGGCCGCGAACTCGCCACGGATTTCTTCAACGTGCTGGGCACGCTGGGCCTTGCTCAGGCCCTCGCGCAGCAGGCGCAACACCTCGCCGTCTTCGCGACCGCGCTGGCAGGCATCCTGATACAGGAAGAAATCGTCGAAGGCATCGCCCAGGATGGCCGTCTGCTCGCGGATGTCCTCGTCGCGGCGGTCGCCCGCCCCGCTGATGACCACCGAGCGGCGCTTGGCCGGGATGCCGTTGACCGCCCCCACCAGGGCGCGCATGGCGTCCGGGTTGTGGCCGTAGTCGGCGATCACGGTGGCGCCCTTGTGGCTCATCACGTTGAAGCGCCCTGGCGCGTTGTCCGAGTCGTTGACGAAGCTGGCCAGGCCGTTGCGGATCACGTCCCAGTCCAGGCCGGCGCTCCAGGCGGCGCCCACCGCGGCCATCACGTTCTCGACCTGGAAGCCGATGGTGCCGCCACGGGTCAGCGGGATGTCGCGCAGGGGCAGGAACTCGCGCCAGCTGCCTTCGGCCGCCACGATGGCCTCGCCGTCAACGCAGATGGTGCGCTTGCCTTGCGCGCGGTGCGCGGTCAGCACGGGGTTGTGCGGGTCCATCGCGAAGAAGATGACGCCGCCCGGGCACTTCGGGGCCATGGCCACGACGATGGGGTCGGCGGCGTTGAGCACCGCGTACCCTTCAGGCGCCACGTTCATGACGATGACGCGCTTGAGCACCGCCAGGTCTTCCACGGTGGTGATGTAGTTCAGGCCCAGGTGGTCGCCAGCGCCCAGGTTGGTGACCACGGCGGTGCCGCAACGGTCGAAGCCCAGGCCTTCGCGCAGGATGCCGCCGCGGGCGGTTTCGAACACCGCTGCGTCCACG
The DNA here is from genome assembly GCA_005502875.1 of Comamonadaceae bacterium 2PF. Lineage (GTDB taxonomy): Bacteria > Pseudomonadota > Gammaproteobacteria > Burkholderiales > Burkholderiaceae_C > Aquabacterium. The sequence goes on from SCMV01000006.1 coordinate 2,512, forward strand.
TCGGGGTGCACCAGCACGTTGCGCGCGCTGCGCGGGCCGGAGCAGTCGCCGCTGTCGATCTGGCGGCCGTTGACGTAGACGCCATCGGTGTTGGTCATGCCCACGCGCAGGCCGCTGGTGGCCAGCAGGTGCGTGACCAGGCGTGCGGTGGTGGTCTTGCCGTTGGTGCCGGTCACGGCCACGATGGGGATGCGGCCGTCGTCGCCCGACTTGTAGAGGTTGCTGATGACCGCCTCGCCCACGTTGCGCCCCTTGCCGTACGACGGCGACAGGTGCATGCGCAGACCCGGCGCGGCGTTGACCTCGACGATGCCGCCGTTCTGGGCTTCGAGCGGGCGGTGCACGCTCTCGGCCAGCACGTCCACGCCGCAAATCTCCAGCCCGATGCACTGGGCCGCCGCGATGGCTCGGGCCGCCACCTCGGGGTGCACATCGTCGGTCACGTCGGTGGCGGTGCCGCCGGTGGACAGGTTGGCGTTGTTGCGCAGGATGACGCGGCGGCCCTGCTCGGGCACCTCGTCGGCCGTCAGGCCCTGCACCTGCAGGCGCGCGATCGCGATCTCATCGATGCGGATCTTGGTCAGCGAGGTGGCGTGACCTTCGCCCCGACGCGGGTCTTCGTTGACCTTGTCGACGAGCTGGCGCACGGTGTGCACGCCATCGCCGATGACATGGGGCGGGTCACGTCGGGCGGCGGCCACCAGGCGGTCGCCCACGACCAGCAAGCGGAAGTCGTTGCCAGGCAGGTAGCGCTCGACCATGACCTCGCCATGCTCGGCCGCCACCTTGTGCGCAATCGCCAGGTGGTCGTGGCTGACGATGTTGACCGTCACGCCCTTGCCCTGGTTGCCGTCGCGCGGCTTGACCACCACGGGCCAGCCAATTTCTTCGACCACCTTGGCGGCATCGGCCAGGTCGGTGACCGGGCGGCCAATGGGCACGGGCACGCCGGCGGCGGCCAGCAGGCGCTTGGTCAGGTCCTTGTCTTGCGCGATGGATTCGGCCACGGCGGAGGTGTTGTCCACCTCTGCAGCCCAGATGCGGCGCTGTTTGCTGCCCCAGCCGAACTGCACCAAAGAACCCTGGGTCAGGCGGCGGTAAGGGATGCCGCGCACGATGGCAGCGTCGACGATGGAGCCGGTGCTGGGGCCCAGGCGCACGTCTTCGTCGAGCTCGGTCAGCTCGGCCAGCGCGGCCTGCAAATCAAAGGCCTCACCCTTGAGCGCGGCCTCGACCAGCGCGATGGCCTGGTCAAAGGCCTTCTTGCCAACGGCTTCTTCGCTGTACTCGACCACGACCTGGTAGGTGCCGGCCTCGACCGTTTCGGCGGTGCGGCTGAAGGTGACGGGGCAGCCCGCCTGCGCCTGCAGGGCCAGGGCCACGGTTTCGAGCACGTGGGCCACGCTGATCTGGCCGGGGCGACCGTCCGGGCGCAGCGCACCCATGCTGGGAAAGAGTTTGCGCACGCGGGCTTCGAAGCCATCGAGGGCCTCGATCTGCCGCTCCTGGGGCTCACAGCTCACGACCGCCTCGATGGCGGTGTGGCGACTCCAGAGGTTCGGGCCACGCAGGGCGCGGATGCGGGAAACGTCCATGTCGGTCTCTCGTGTGCGGGGCTTGCTCGCGTTTACTTCTTGGGCGAGGGGTCGAAGGTTTCCAGGCCAGCGGCGATCAGCTCGGGCGAGATCGCCAGGGACCAGGCCACGGCCGCGGCCGCGAGCAAGGCCCTCACGCTGCTGCCGGCCACGGGCTGCTCGCCCATGCCAGCCGTGATGCGACGGGCCGCAGCGCTGTCGAGGTCGGCGCAGCGGATCGGGGCGTGGCCATCGTGGGTCAGCAGCACGTGGTGGCCCTGGACCGACACGGTGCGGCCACCCTTGGCGCGGTGAGCCACCAGCGCGGGGTTGTCGTGGTCGGTGTCGTAGAGGATCACGTCGCCGTCGCACAACTCGGCCATCTCGAGCAGGCGGGCGTCGGCGGCATTGAGCACGGCCACGCCATCGGGCAGCACCACGTCCACCTGGGTGCGCAGCACCTTGAACATCTGCTCAGCCTCGTGGATGTCGTGGCGGGCCAGGCCGAGGGCCACGGGCGCCTCGGCGCCGCGCAGGTCGGTGACCACGCCCACGGCGCAGCGGTCGTAGGCCAGGCCATCTTCCAGGATGGTCTCGGCGCCGTTTTCCAGGACGATGGCATCGACCTCGCGGTTCATCAGCAGGCGCTGGCCAGAGGCGAAATTGGCGCGGTGACCAGCTTCGACCTGGCGACTGCCCAGGAACAGACCGTCGCGGCAGGCCAGGCCCACGTGGCGGCCGCTCAGGTGCAGCAGCCAGGCCACCAGGCGAGCGATGGACGTGGTGCCCAGAGAGCCGGCCACGCCGATGATGGGCACACGCCCGGTTTCGTCTTCGTGGAAGAGGTGGTCGGCGATCGCCTTGCCCACCGGGCGGGGCAGGCCTTCCGCTGGCTTCAAATGCATCAGCAGGCCGGGGCCGGCGTTGACCTCGACGATGGCGCCGCGCTGGGGGGCCATGGGCTTGGACACATCGGTGATGACCAGGTCGATGCCGGCGATGTCCAGGCCCACCACGCGGGCGGCCAGCGAGGCGGCGTGCGCCACATCGGGGTGGACGTCGTCGGTGCAGTCGATGGCGACGTTGCCGTTGCGCTGCACCAGCACGCGCTGGCCATCGGCGGGCACGGATTCTCCGGTGAGGCCTTGGCGCTCGAGCAGCAGGCGCATGGCCGGCTCGCGGTCCAGGATGATGGTCTCGAGCGGGAATTCTTCGGCTTCGCCGCGACGTGGGTCGCTGTTGAGCTGCTCATCGATCAGCTGGACCACGCTGTCGCGGCCATTGCCGACGATCCAGGTGCTCTCGCCACGGGCTGCGGCCACCACCTTGCCGCCCACGACCAGCACGCGGTGCTCGTCGCCGGGGATGAAGCGCTCGACGATGACGTCGCTGCCCTCGGCCTCGGCCACCTTGAAGGCGGCTTCGACGTCGGCGCGCGTGCTGAGCTCGAGGGACACGCCCCGGCCATGGTTGCCGTCCAGCGGCTTGACCACCACCGGCAGGCCCAGGTCTTCGGCGGCCTCCCAGGCCGCTTCGGGGCTGTCGACCACCTCGCCTTCGGGCACGGGCACGCCGCAGGCTTTCAGCAGGGTCTTGGTCAGGTCCTTGTTGCCAGCGATGCCTTCGGCGATGGCGCTGGTCTTGTCGGTCTCTGCCGTCCAGATGCGGCGCTGCGCGGCGCCGTAGCCCAGCTGGACCAGGTTGCCGTCGTTCAGGCGGATGTGGGGGATGCCCCGGTCGGTGGCCGCGCCCACGATGGCGGCGGTCGAGGGACCGAGGTAGCAGTCGTCGATCTGGGTGCGGATGGCTTCGACGGCGGCGGGCACGTCAAAGGGCTCGTCGTTGATGGCCGCCATCAGCAGGCGGTGGCCCTGCTCCAGGGCGGCGCGGGCGACCTGCTCGTCGCGGGCGCGAAAGACCATGCGGTAGACCCCATGCTGGGAGGTGCTGCGCGTCTGGCCGAAGCCGGTGGGCATGCCCGAGAGGTTGAGCAGCTCGATGACGATGTGCTCGAGCACGTGCCCGGCCCAGGTGCCCTCTTCCAGGCGCTGCACGAAACCGCCGCGCTCGCCCACCCCGCAGTGGTGTTCGATCAGGGCCGGCAGCCAGGTGGTCAGCCGCTGGTTGAAACCGGGCAACAAGTTGGAGGGGAAGTCCTCCAGCTCACCCAGGTCGAGCCAGACCTCCATGACGGGGCGGTAGGTCCAGATGTTGGGGCCGCGCAGGTAGTTGATGCGCAGCAGTTTCAGGTCGTTCTTTTTGCTCATTTCACCAGCCGGTGTTGCGTCCTGCTCATGCTCGACAGTGCCGGCCACCATGGACCAAACCCCACATTGTGCGCCGGGCTTGGGCGAGAATGCGGGCTTGCGCGCTGGGAGATCTTCATTTTTCCCTCGCGAACCGACATCGCCATGCACCAACACCATGCATCCGGGGCCGCCGGGCACCCGGCTGAACCAGCACACGCCAGCGCCGATTTGCCGCTGGCTGCCGATGAAAACGTCCTCAACCGCCTGGAGGTTGACCTTGACGGGCAATTGCGCTTTCACGCAAGCCCCCTGGTGTTGACCGAGCGCCGCCTGCTGACCCGCTCCGGCGATGCCGGCGCCTGGCAAAGCTGGGCCATCCAGCCCGGCCTGCAGCTGCGCCACCACGACCACGCCGGCGTCGGCACCCTGTCCTTGCACGATGCGAATGGCCGGCTTGCCCAGTGGCGCTTCACCCTGGCCTTGCACGCCCCCGTGCTGCGCCTGGTCGAGCAGTTCGAACGCCGCCAGCAGGCCCTGCAGACCGGCGTGGCCGAAGAAGAGGACGACAGCGCCCGCTGCCCCACCTGCAAGGCGCAAATGCCCCCCGAGGCCGAAGAGTGCCCGGTCTGCCACCGCGAGAACCAGGCCCCGCCGTCCACCTGGGTGCTGCTGCGCCTGTGGCGTTTCGCGCGTCCTTACCAGGGCAAGCTGCTGGCGGGTTTCCTGCTGACGTTGGCCGCCACCGCCGCCACCCTGGTGCCGCCCTACCTCACCATGCCCCTGATGGACGAGGTGCTGATTCCGTTCCAGAACGGCCAGGCCATCGACACCGAGAAGGTCTATTTGCTGCTGGCCGGCCTGCTGGCCTCTGCCCTGCTCGCCTGGGCCCTGGGCTGGGCGCGCACCTACCTGCTGGCGCTGGTGTCCGAGCGCATCGGCGCCGACTTGCGCACCACCACCTTCGAGCACCTGATGCGCCTGTCGCTGGACTACTTCGGCTCCAAGCGCACCGGTGACCTGATGAACCGCGTCGGCTCGGAAACCGACCGCATCAACGTGTTTTTGTCGCTGCACGCGCTGGACTTCGCCACCGACGTGCTGATGATCGCCATGACGGCCGTCATCCTGGTCTCCATCAACCCCTGGCTGGCGCTGGTCACCCTGGTGCCCCTGCCCTTCATCGCCTGGCTGATCCACCTGGTGCGCGACCGCCTGCGCACCGGCTTCGAGAAGATCGACCGCGTCTGGGGCGAGGTCACCAACGTGCTGGCCGACACCATCCCCGGCATCCGCGTGGTCAAGGCCTTCGCGCAGGAAAAGCGCGAGGCCGATCGCTTTCGCGCCGCCAACCAGTACAACCTCGAGGTCAACGACAAGCTCAACAAGACCTGGTCGCTGTTCACGCCCACCGTCTCGCTGCTGACCGAGATCGGGCTGCTGGTGGTCTGGGCGTTTGGCATCTGGCTGGTCTCGCACCACGACATCACGGTGGGCGTGCTGACCGCCTTCATCGCCTACATCGGGCGCTTTTACGGCCGGCTCGACTCGATGAGCCGCATCGTCTCGGTCACGCAGAAGGCCGCCGCCGGCGCCAAGCGCATCTTCGACATCCTCGACCACGTCTCCAACGTGCCGGACCCGGTCAACCCGGTGGCCATGAAGTCGCTCGAAGGCCGCATCGAGATGGACGGCATCGGCTTTCGGTATGGCAGCCGCTCGGTGATCCGCGGCCTGAGCCTGGACATCCGCCCCGGCGAGATGATCGGCCTGGTGGGCCATTCGGGCTCGGGCAAGTCGACGCTGGTCAACCTGATCTGCCGCTTCTACGACGTGACCGACGGCGCCATCCGCGTCGACGGGGTGGACATCCGCCGCATCGCCGTGGCGGACTTCCGCCGCCACATCGGCCTGGTGCTGCAAGAGCCCTTCCTGTTCTTCGGGACGATTGCCGAGAACATCGCCTACGGCAAGCCCGAGGCCACGCGCGAAGAGATCGTCGCCGCAGCCAGCGCCGCCCACGCCCACGACTTCATCCTGCGCCTGCCGCATGGCTACGACTCGCTGGTGGGGGAGCGAGGCCAGGGCCTCTCAGGCGGCGAGCGCCAGCGCATCAGCATCGCCCGAGCGCTGCTCATCAACCCGCGCATCCTGATCATGGACGAGGCCACCTCGGCCGTCGACACCGAGACCGAGAAAGAGATCCAGAAGGCGCTGGACAACCTCGTGCAGGGCCGCACCACGATCGCCATCGCGCACCGCCTGTCCACCCTGCGCAAGGCCGACCGCCTGGTGGTGATGGACAAGGGCCAGGTCGTCGAGGTCGGCCCGCACGACGAACTGATGGAACGCCGTGGCGCCTACTGGCGCCTGTACGAAGCCCAGGCCCGCAAGGCCGAGCAGGACGCCCTGCTGGAAGGCTGAACCGGGGACACGAACATGAGCACGCTTGACTTCACCCTCGCCCGCGACGCCCACGGCCGCCTGAACCTGCACACAGCCGACGGCACCGTGCACGAAGGCGTGGTGGCCGTGCGCGCCTTCCCCATCAGCGCCCCCGATGGCGGCCTGTCGCTGGTCAGCGCCGATGGCCACGAATTGCGCTGGATCGATCGGCTGGCCGACCTGCCGAGCCCAACCCGCGACCTGATCCAGGCCGAGTTGGCCATTCGCGAGTTCACGCCGATGATCCGCCGCATCAACGAGGTCTCGACGTTTTCGACACCGAGCACCTGGACCGTGGAGACGGATCGAGGGCTGACGCAACTCGTGCTCAAGAGCGAGGACGACATCCGCCGGCTGGGCAACGGCCGCCTGCTGATCTCGACGGCCCAGGGGCTGCAATTCGGCATCGCGCAGACCGCTGACCTGGACAGGCATTCGCGCAAGCTGCTGGAACGCTTCCTCTGACTGACGGAAACATCAGTTGCGTCAACTGACTACAAAATCGTCAAACTGCGTTCTTGAAATCGCCTTTTGAAGCCAACAATCGTCATCCTGCATGACGATTGACTCGATGGGTCAAGACCTGGGGGCAACCCTGTTCGTTTGACCCACGTCAAGCCTCAGTGCTTCCCCTTGGGTGCCCCCGCTTGACGACCTCCTGCGGGCGTTTCTCCCTTTCACCCTGGCGGTTTCGGACTCCTACGCTGAACTGACCTACCCATTCGGGTGGGGTCACTCAACCTGACAGGAGACCCGAGATGAACAAGAACCGACTGCTTCCCTCGCTCCGTTCGCTGATCCTGCCGCTCTCGCTCGCGGCAACACCCCTGACGGCGCTGGCCTGGCCCACCCTCACCATCCCCACCAACGCGCTGCAGGCCGACGCGGTGCAGGCCTTTTCCGGCGACGCACTTGGCGCATTCGAGCTGGCCGAGATCGGCATCAAACCCGTGGGTCAGGCCAGCGCGACGGCCGGCCTGACAGGCGCCTTCACCTTGCCGGTGACCAACATCACCATCGACGGACTCAAGGTGATCGGCGGCAAAGCCACCGGCGCAGGCTTGCGTTTCGAGCGCTTGAACGAGGAGACCAGTGTCACCGAGGTGGTGACGCTGGCCAACTTCCGCATCGACTTCAAATCCCACGTCATCCACGCCGATGCCTTCCCTCGAAGCGGCGCGCCAAAGATCGACGCCCCCATCTTCCAGTTCCGCGAACAGACGGCGCTGGCCATCAAGTACCAGTTCCCCCTGAGCATCCGGGCCCACCAGACACTGGATCAACTTTTCCTGACCCTGCCCGCCAGGGCCATCTTCACCGATGGCCTTCAGCTCAATGAGGTGATGTCCGCGCCACTTGAGATCATCGACTTTGGCGAGATCCGCATCGCGGTGGACGTCAAGCTTCGCAAAAAGCCCGTCTCGACCAAGCCTTACAAGCCCTGACCTTGATCAACGGACAGGCCTGGATGTGGCCCGGCCCTTGATGTGGCGCAAGCCCTTGCCCGGGCGGGCGCCCAGAATCGGATGCAGTCCCTGCAAGGAAATCCGAAAAAGGAGCCCGCCATGTCCGCCATCCTCCAAAGCCAAGACACCGCAGCCCCCCGTGGCCGCGCCGTGCAACCTTTCGACGTCCTGGACAGCTGCCATCGCCAGGTCGTGACGGCGCTGCAGCAGATGGACCAGCTGATTGAACACCTGGCCGACAAAGGCGTGGATGGGCACGCCCAGGAAGTCGCCCGCTCGATCTTCATGTTCTTCATGAACACCGCACGCGAGCACCACCTGGACGAAGAGCGGCATGTCTTCCCTGCCCTGTTGCGCAGCGGTCGCGCCGACCTGATCGACGCGACGCTTCGCCTGCAACAAGACCACGGCTGGATCGAAGAAGACTGGCTGGAGCTGGCGCCTCAGTTCGAGTCGATCGCAGCGGGCTACCACTGGTTCAACCTGGAGCAACTGCGCCTGGCCGTGCCGGTTTTTCAAGCGCTTTATCAGGACCACATTGCGCTGGAGGAGTCCCTGATCTACCCCGAGGCCCGCGCTCGCATCAACGAGTGGGACCTCCAGGGCATGGGCCGAGAGATGGCCCAGCGGCGCAAGCAGCGCGGCCACGCCACGCCGACTCCGCCACAGGCCGAACACGCCACGCCCTGAGCCAGCGTGCGCCGGGCTCGCGCGCCAAGCCCTGGCGCCGTGCCCCACAAAGAGAAACGCGCCGCCTCCCGTGAAGGGAGCGCGGCGCGTTGCTGCGATGAGCAGACCCCGGCCAGAGCCCGGGGCCCTTACATCACTTCTTGGCTTTCTTGGCAGCGGCCTTCTTGGCCGGAGCGGCGGCGCCAGCCTTGCGAGCGGCGGCCTTGGGGTCCACGGCGGCCTTGAAGGTGGCGCCAGGGGTGAACTTGGGCAGCTTGGCCGCAGCGATCTTGATCTTCTCGCCGGTGCTGGGGTTCACGCCATTGCGAGCGGCACGTGCGTGCTGCTTGAACGTGCCGAAGCCCGGCACCGTGACGGAGTCACCCTTCTTCACGGCGGTGACGATGGTGTCGAGCAGCGTGTCCAGAACGCGGCCTGCTTCGGCCTTGGACAGGGCGTGCTGGTCAGCCAGACGCTGGATGAGGTCAGTCTTGTTCATGAATGAATTTCTGGAAGGCTCCCGCAAATGACGGGCAAAGGTATTGTGCAACCAAGAAGCCCATTTGGCACGGCCCCAGATCAATCGATTGCCCTGAAAGCCACTGTTCATCGGGCATCCAAGGCCATGCCCGACCGAAACTCCGATGAACACAGGGCTCCAGCGGGGGGCAGATCGCGTCAAAGTGCCGAAACTGGGGATGGCGCCCTGATCCAGATGGGCCATGGCCATGCACCCTTGGGTGATGCGCGGGTGTCGCGCACAGCACACACCCCGGCTTGGCCAAAAGAAAAAGCCACCTTCAGTGACCTGAGGTGGCTTTTGAACCAGGTGCTGTCGCACCCGGAAAATGTTGGTGGGCCCTGAGTGACTCGAACACTCGACCAACGGATTAAGAGTCCGCTGCTCTACCAACTGAGCTAAGAGCCCGATTTCATCGCTTCCATGCTGTTCTCAGCAATCAGCGAAGACTCAGATTATAGACAGTTTTTTGAGCCTCTGTCCAGCGCTGTGAATGTTTTTCAACACTCCCCGCGCTGCTGGGCCTGATGAGCCCAAACGGCTTCGGCTCTCGAAAAAGCTCATCGCTTTTTGTCATGCCTCTTTTTGCTTTGGTGGGTCGGGCGAGACTCGAACTCGCGACCAACGGATTAAAAGTCCGCTGCTCTACCGACTGAGCTACCGACCCCCGGCAAAGCCTGAGATTGTAGCCCAGATCTTTGAGGCAAGTCCAGCCCCTGCGGCGCACTCAACGCTGAGGCGTTGCGGCCACGAGTCGCTCCATCAAGCAGGCTGCAGCCACCATGCCAAAAGTGGCCGTCACCGTGACGCTCGATCCATAACCCGCGCAGTTCAGCGAGCCGTCCCCTGCTGCGGCCCCATCGCCGCCACCGAGTTCGCAGCGGTCCTGCGGGGGGCGCACGGCCTCACGCGAGAACACGCATGTCACGCCCATGCGCCCCTTGCGCGCCGCACCATGGCGCTGCCTCAGGCGCTGGCGCAGGCTGGCCAGCAGAGGGTCGTGCGTGACATCGGCCAGGTCGGCGACCTCCACCTGGTGCGGCTGCACCTTGCCGCCTGCGGCCCCCACGCACACGGTGGCACAGCCATGAGCCAGCGCCCACGCAGCGATGGCGGCCTTGGCTCGCACCTGGTCGCAACAGTCGATGACGCCGTCGAGGCGATCGGCCTGCAGCAGCAGCGACACGTTGTCCTCGTCGATGAACTCCTCGACGGCATGCACCACACAATCGGGGTGGATCTGTGCGATGCGCTCGCGCAGCGCATGCACCTTGGCCTGCCCCAGCGTGCCCTCGAGCGCGTGCACCTGGCGGTTGATGTTGGACTCGGCCACCTGATCGAGGTCGATCAAGGTGAGTTCGGCCACGCCACTGCGAGCCAGGGCTTCTGCCGTCCACGAGCCCACGCCACCAACGCCCACCACGGCGATGCGCGCACCGCGCAGTCGCTCATACCCGGCAGGTCCGTGCAGGCGCCGCAGACCGCCGAAGCGACGATCCGGATCAGGCCGGCTGGCCCGGGCCAGCAGCTCGCTCATTTGCCCTTGCGTGCCGGCGCCTTGGCGGGCGTCAGCAGCAGCAAACGATCGCGGGCAGCCTGGGCGGCTTCGGTCTGGGGATGCTGACGAACCAGTTGCTCAAGCGTGCGGCGGGCCGCCTCGTTGTCCTTGAGCTCGGACTGGCAGTTGGCGATGGACAGCATGGCCTCCGGGGTGCGCTGGTGGTCCGGGGCGCGCTCCACCAGGGATCGGAAGGCCTTGATGGCTTCCTTGTGGTCGCGCAGGCCGTAATGAGCGTTGCCCAGCCAGTATTGGGCCGACTCGAAATAACCGGTCTGAGGGTAGCGCTTGAGGAACGCGTTGAGGGCCGTCGCACCGCCAGCGAAATCGGCGGCACGCAAGCGCGCGATCGCGTCATCGAAGGCGCGTTTTTCATCGGCGTCGGCCAGGAAGGTCTTGCCGTCGACGGTCATCGATTGCGGCTCGAGCTTGCGCACGCGCTCGTCGAAAGCGGACTGCGCGTCTTTCTGCTTGCGCTGCAACTCGGAGGCGTCACGCTGCAGCAGCTCGACGCTGCCACGCTGACTCGCCACCTCGCCGCGCAGCAACTCGATCTGGGCGTTCATGTCCAGAAGGCTGCGACGCAGTTGCTCAACCTGCGCAGACAGGGCCTGCAAGCGGGCGTCGGCAGACTCGGCATCCTGTTTGCGCTGCTGGCGCATCTCCAGGATGGCGCGACGGGCTTCGTCGTCATCGAAGATGCCCGCGTGCGACGTCAGGGGCGCGAACAGGGCGGCCAGGCACACGGCCTGGCACAGGGCCAGGCCGCGCCAGCGCCCCGCACGGGAGGTCAGGGGCGCGGCTCGCATCAGCGGTCCTTGATTTCGGCGCGGCGGTTCTGTGCCCATGCTTCTTCGGTGCCACCTTGGGCGGCCGGGCGCTCTTCACCGAAGCTCACGGCTTCGATCTGGTCGGCAGACACACCCAGCAGGGTCAGGGACTTCTGCACGGCCTCGGCGCGCTTTTGGCCCAGGGCCAGGTTGTACTCGCGGCCACCGCGCTCGTCGGTGTGGCCTTCGACGATGATCTTCTTGCCCTTGTTGGCGTTCAGTCGCTTGGCATGACCGGCGATGCCGTCGCGGAACTCGTCCTTGACGATGAAGCTGTCGAAGTCGAAGTAGACGACCTTGGGCAGGTTGCCGAACGCCGAGTCGTTGGCCGTCGGGTCGACCACCACCGGGGTGATGTTGCTGGCGGCAGCGCCGCGGCCGTCGTTCAGGCCCTTGCTGGCGTCTTCGATGGGGGCGGCCTTGCCGGCGTTCTCGTCGAGCTTGACGTTCGAGCCACAGGCGCCGAGCAGGGCTGCGGCAGCGAGGGCGGTGCCCAGCAGGGCAAAGCGAGAGAGGAAGGGGCGAGCGGTGTGTTGCATGGGTTTCTCCTGGAAAGACGGGGGTCAGCGTCGCTGGGTGAGGTAAGGCCCCCAGACCGGCTCGCGCACATCGGCGACCTGGGTGGTCAGCTTGGCCTTGATGCGGCCATCGAGCGTGCTGGTCATGAGGACCTCTCGGCCTTGCAGCCGGGTGGCGTAAATCAGTTGCCTGCTGTTGGGCGCGAAGCCGGGGCTTTCGTCATCACGGGTCTCGGTGATGGCTTTGACCTGGCCGCTGGAGAGGTCCATCACGTGGACCTTGTAACCACGCTCGACTTGGCCCACGTAGGCCAGCCAGCGCCCATCGGGGCTGATGGCCGGGCTGATGTTGTAGGCGCCCGAGAAGGTCACGCGCTGTGCGCCGCCACCGGCCACCGGCACGCGGTAGATCTGGGGGCTGCCGCCACGGTCACTGACGAAGTACAGCGTAGCACCATCGGGCGACCAGGTGGCCTCGGTGTCGATGGCGCTGCTTTGCGTCAGGCGCCGCGTGCCGCCGCCCTCGACATCGAGGATGTGGATCTGCGAGCCGCCGTCGCGGCTGAGCGTGACGGCGAGCTGGCGACCATCCGGCGACCACGCTGGCGCGCTGTTGCTGCCTTTGAAGCCGGCCACCACGCGGCGGCGGCCCGAGGCCACGTCGTGCACGATGACCACGGGCTTGCCGGTCTCGAACGAGACGTAGGCCAGGTTGCGGCCATCGGGGGACCAGGCCGGCGAGATGATGGGTTGGCTGCTGGCCAGCGGCACCTGCGCGCCCTCGCCGTCGGCATCGGCCACGATGAGCTGGTGTTGCTTGCCCACTTTGCTGACGTAGGCGATGCGGGTGGCGAAAGCGCCGCGGTCGCCGGTGAGCTTCTCGAAGATGTCGTCGGCGATGCGGTGGGCCATCAGGCGCAGGTCGCCTGGGTGCACGGCTTGCGACAAGCCGCCGAGGTCCTTGCCCTTGAGGGCATCCCAGAGGCGGTAGCGCACGTCCCAGCGACCATCGGCCAGTTGGGTCACAGAGCCCGCCACCAGGGCATCGACCCCACGCGACTTCCACTCTGGCAGGGCAGGCTTGCTGGCGTCGTCCAACGGGGTGGAGCCAGCATCGGTGGACTTGAACAGGCCGCTGCGATCCAGGTCGGCCTGGACCACGGCGGACAGCGCGACCGGGCCACGCCCTTCATCGCGAAAGCGCGAAATGGCGATCGGGATCTGGGTCGCACCCACACCCGATATCTCGACGCGGAACTGGGCCAGGGCCGAGGCCACCGGCGCACCGGCGCCCATGGCCAGCAGGGCCGAGCCTCCGAGCAGACGCAGACAGGCCGAACGTCGTGAACCTGGCAAATCAGTCGAATCGGAAAAGGTCATGGGTCGAATCAAAACGGCAAAACGGATCCTGGGGATCACCGATGTGGGTCACCCCCCGATTGTGCCGTGGCTTGGCGGTGTCTTCGCCCGGTTGACCAGGTGAGCGGATGCGTTTCGGGTCAACTTCTGTAAAGCCCGGCAGACAAGGCTGGCGTCACAGCAGCACGATGTCGTACTGCTCTGGCGACATCGAGGGTTCAGTGCGCAAGGACACAGGCTTGCCGATGAAGTCGCTCAATCCGGCCAGGTGCGCGCTCTCTTCGTCGAGCAACATCTCGACCACGGCGGCGCTGGCCACGACTCGGAACTCCTTGGGGTTGAACTGCCGCGCCTCGCGAAGGATCTCGCGCAGGATGTTGTAGCAGACGGTGCGCGCGGTCTTGACCTGGCCCCTGCCCTCGCAGGTGGGGCACGGCTCGCACAGCATGTGCGCCAGCGACTCGCGGGTGCGCTTGCGCGTCATCTCGACCAGGCCCAATGGCGAGAAACCGCTGACCGTGACCTTGGTGCGGTCGCGCCCGAGTTGCTTTCGGAACTCGGCGAGCACGTTGTCGCGGTGGTCCTCGCGCAGCATGTCGATGAAGTCGATGATGATGATGCCGCCCAGGTTGCGCAGACGCAGTTGGCGCGCGATGGCCTGAGCCGCCTCGAGGTTGGTCTTGAAGATGGTGTCGTCGAAGTTGCGCGCACCCACGTAGCCGCCGGTGTTGACGTCGACGGTGGTCAGCGCCTCGGTCTGGTCGACGATGAGGTAGCCGCCCGACTTGAGCTCGACGCGGCGGGCCAGCGCGCGCTCGATCTCCGTGTCGATGTTGTAGAGGTCGAAGATGGGGCGCTCGCCCTTGTAGTGGGCCAGCTTGTCGACCGCCGAAGGCGTGAACTCGGCACCAAAAGCCTTGAGGGCGTCGAACTGGATCATCGAGTCGATGCGGATGGTCTGCACCTGCTCGGTGACCAGGTCGCGCAGCACGCGCTGGGCCAGGTTGAGCTCCTGGTAGAGCAAGGTGCCAGCGGGAGACTTCATGCCCAGCTCGCGCACCGTGCCCCAGGTCTTGCGCAGGTAGGCGATGTCGAGCGCGAGCTCTTCGTCGGTCGCGTCCTCGGCGTTGGTGCGCAGGATGAAGCCGCCCGAGCGATTGCGCCCCTCACGCACGTCGGCCTCTGCGATCAGGCGTTGCATGCGCTCGCGCAACTGCTCACGGTGCTCGGGCGAGCCGATTTTCTGCGAGATGCCCAGGTGGTCGTCCTGCGGCAGGAAGACCAGCAGGCGACCGGCCACGCTGATCTGGGTGGACAAGCGCGCGCCCTTGGTGCCGATCGGGTCCTTGATGACCTGGACCATGAGGGTCTGGCCTTCGTGCACGCGCTTCTCGATCGGCACCTGCACCTCGCCAGGGCGGGCGTGCTTGGGGCCGCCATCTTCGCGGTGCAGGTCGGCCACGTGCAGGAAGGCCGCGCGCTCCAGGCCGATGTCGATGAAGGCCGACTGCATGCCGGGCAGCACGCGCACCACCTTGCCAGCGTAGATGTTGCCCACCAGGCCACGCTCGAGCGTGCGCTCGACGTGCAACTCTTGCACGGCGCCGCTCTCGATGATGGCGACGCGGGTTTCCTGGGGGGTCCAGTTGATGAGGATGTCTTGGGAATGGGGCATGCAGGCAATTTACCGCATGGCCCGCATCCGTGCGTTGGTGAGCACCCGGCGCCCTGCCCCACCTTCGCGTGCTTCATGCAACAGGGCTCGCGCGACCTGCCTGACGTGCACGGGCCGGTGGCTGGCAGGGATCAGGAAACCGAAGGCCTTGGCCACCATCAAACCCATCTGCTCGGCCGGGCGCGAATCAGGTCGATCGCCGTCAAGCAACGAGGGCCGCGCGATGACGAACTGCTCGAACCCGATGGCCGAGATGGCGTCTTCGAGCTCGCCCTTGACCCGGTTGTAAAACACGCGCGACGCGGATGAAGCGCCAAGCGCACTGACCAGCAGAAAGCGTTTCGCTCCTTGCGCATGGGCCAGGCGGGCGATTTGCAGCGGCGCGTCGAAATCGACCTGGCGAAAGGCCGCTTGCGAACCCGCCTGGCGGATGGTGGTGCCCAAGGCGCAGAACACGGTGTCGACCTGGAAGGGGCCTGGCTCGCGGTCCAGACGCTGGAAGTCGGCCTGGACCATTTGGCAGCGCGCGCGTTGCGCCGGGGTGATGGCGGGCGCCTCGGCCATCAGGCTGCCGAGCACGGCTTCCAGCGTCAACGGGCGGCGCACCAGCGCACGGACTTCGGCGACGCCGTCGTCCTGCAGGCAGGCTTTGAGGGCTTCGCGCCCCACCAGGCCGGTCGCGCCGGCGATCAGCACGGTGCCCAGGGCACCGGTGGCGGGGGATGCGCTCATGGCGGGCTCCTTGTGCAAGGTCGTGGCGAACGGCCGCTCAGAAGGCCCAGCCCATCGGCTTGAGCAGCTCGGCCGTCTCGAAAAGCGGCAGGCCCATGATGCCACTGTGGCTGCCATCGATGTGTCGGGTCCAGGCGCCCGATCGGCCCTGGATGGCGTAGGCGCCCGCCTTGCCGAAAGGCTCGCCACCCGCCACGTAGCGATCGATCTCTGCATCGTCCAGCTCCCGCCAGGTCACGTGCGAGGTGTTGAGCATCAAGCGCCCATGCACGCACACAGCGGTCAGCACGCGGTGGCGACCTCCCGACAGGCTGCGCAGCATGCGCGCGGCATCGGCGGCATCGGCGGGCTTGCCCAGGATGGTGTTGCCCAAGGCCACGGTGGTGTCGGCACACAAGACGGGGCCGAGCGGCCATTGCTGGGGATCGCGGCAAAAGCGTGCCTGCAGGCGCGCCATCGCGGCCTGCCACTTGGCCAGCGTCACGCGCTGAACATAGTCTTCGGGGGCTTCACCGGCCTGCTCGGCCTCCAGGGCTTCGGCGTCTTCGTCCGCATCGGGCAAGAGCAAGGTGTGGCGCACACCGAGCTGATCCAGCAGCTGGCGTCGGCGGGGGCTTTGCGACGCAAGGTAAAGCCAGGGCCCGCCTTCGCAGGCGAGTTCAGCGGCGGTCGGGGACGATGGGCTCATGTGCTGGCTCTTTGGGCACCTGAGGCGCCGCGACCAGCGCTCGCGGGCCCTGCCTGGCGGGCAGCCCGGGCACCTGCGCGGCGTTCAAGCGCGGTGGTAAGGGTGGTTGTTGCGCAGCGACCAGGCCCGGTAGACCTGCTCGAGCAGCAGCACTCGCGCCAGGGCGTGCGGCAGGGTCATGTCGGACAGGCGGATGGCTTCGTCGGCCGTTTGCTTGAAGGCCGGGTCGATGCCATCGGCGCCACCGATGATGAGGGCGACGTCGCGGCCGTCGTGCTCCCAGGCTTCTGTGCGCTGGGCGAGCTGCACGCTGGTCAGGCGGGTGCCTCGCTCGTCGAGGATGACGCGGCGAGTGCCTTTGGGCAGGGCCGCCTCCATGCGAGCCGCCTCGGCCTGCATGATGGCAGCCACAGGCTTGCCCTCACGCGGCTCGGCCTTGACGGCCTTGACCTCGACCCGCCAGTCGGGCGGGAAGCGCTTGAGGTAGTCCTCGCAGGCCTCCTGCGCCCAGTCGGGCAGGCGCTGGCCGATGGTCAGCACGGTGCACTTCATGGACTTGGGACCTGCTCAGGCGTCAACGCTCGTCAAGGCAAAGGGCTCAGGGAGCGCTCAGCGAGCGGCCTTGCGAGCGGGGGCCTTCTTGGCTGCCACTTTCTTCGCGGCAACCTTTTTGACAGCGGGTGCCTTGGTGCCAGCCACCTTGCGAGCCACGACCTTGCGGGCGGGCACCTTGGCCGCAGGCTTCTTGGCCGTCGGGGCGTTGACCACCAGCTTGGTGGCGACCTTCTTGGCTGCCACCTTCTTGGCGACCACCTTCTTGGCTGCGACCTTGGTGGCAGCTTTCTTGGCGACGGGCTTGGGTGCAGCCTTGGGGGCGGCCTTCGGAGCCGGTGCAGCCTTCTTCGCCGGGGCCTTCTTGGCGGCGGCCTTCTTCGCGGCGACGGGCTTGGTGGTGGCGGTCTTGCGCGCGGTGGTGGTCTTGCCGGAAGCCTTCTTGGGCTTGACAGGTGCGTCCTCGGCTTCGTCCATCGGCTCGGAGGCCTTGACCAGGCCGCCGCGCACCGCCTTGGCCTTCAGGGCCACGGGCTTGTCGCCCCAGATCTCTTCGAGCTGGTAGTACTGGCGGATGGCCGGTTGCATGATGTGCACCACGGCCGCGCCACAGTCGACGATGATCCATTCGCCGTTTTCTTCGCCTTCGGTGCGCATCACCTGAAAGCCGGCGGCCTTGACCGCCACCCGGACGCTGGAAGCCAGCGCCTTGGTCTGGCGGTTGGACGAACCGGAGGCGATGACCACGCGCTCGAACAGCGGCGAGAGGTGCTCTGTGTTGAAGACGGCGATGTCTTGTGCCTTGACGTCTTCGAGACCGTCGACGATGACGCGTTGCAGTTTGCGGATGTCCATTCAGCGTGGGTCGCCCGGGGCGTAGAGTTGATGGTTGGCAATATAGCGCGCCACGCCTTCGGAAAGCAGCGTGGGCACCAGCGATTCAGGTGTTTCCCCCCGGTTCAGCCGGGTGCGGATGTCGGTCGATGACACCGCGTGGGGCGCCATCGGCAAAGGTTGCATGCGGTGCGGGTGGGCGGCCAGCGCGGGTGACCGGGCGAGCGAAGGCTCGGGGTTGACACCCTCGCGCGTGGCCACGGCCAGTGTGACGCGCGACAGCAAGTCGGTCCAGCCCTGCCAGGTCGGCAGGTTGAGGTACTGGTCCAGGCCGATGATCAGGCACCACTCGGTCACGTCAGGGTGAGCGGCCTGCAGGGCGCGCACGGTGTCGAGCGTGTACGAAGGCCCCGCGCGGTCCACCTCGATGCGGTCGACGGTGAAACGCGGCTCGTGCGCCACCGCGCGCTCGACCATGGCAACCCGGTGTTCGGCGAGCGCGAGCTGGCGCGACTTCTGCCAAGGCTGGCCCACCGGGACCCAGCGGACCTCGTCCAGTTGCAAGGCAAGCAGGGCCGATTCGGCCAGCGCGACGTGGGCCACGTGCACGGGATCGAAGCTGCCACCCATGATGCCGACGCGGCGGCCGGCAAGGCTGCCCAAGTCCCCAGAGCTCGTCGGCCCAGCGGTGAGCTGCGGGGCGCCTTCAGGGACCTGCGACGTCGCCGGCGAGGCCACAGAATGCGTCGCAGAAGGCCTCGTGGAAGGGGTGGCAGCGGTCAAGGCGCTCAGACCCAGTCCCGCGGCGGCAGGAAATCGGTGTAGAGGCGCGCCTCGGGTGTGCCGGGCTCGGGGTGCCAGTTGTAGCGCCAGTTCACCACCGGCGGCATCGACATCAGGATGCTTTCGGTGCGGCCGCCGGATTGCAGACCGAACAGGGTGCCGCGGTCCCAGACCAGGTTGAACTCGACGTAGCGGCCCCGGCGATAGGCCTGGAAGTCGCGCTCTGCCTGGGTGAAGGGCTCCTGGCGTCGACGCTGCAGGATGGGCAGGTAGGCTTGGACAAAGGCATCGCCCACCGAGCGGATGAGGTCGAAGCCGCCCTGTTCGCCCAGCTCGGAGACGTCATCGAAGAAGATGCCGCCCACGCCACGCGCCTCGTTGCGATGCTTGAGGAAGAAGTACTCGTCGCACCAGGCCTTGTAGCGCGGGTGCAGCTCGGGGCCGAAAGGCGCGAGTGCATCCTTGCAGGCCTGGTGGAAGTGGCGCGCGTCTTCTTCGCGGCCGTAGTAGGGCGTGAGGTCCATGCCGCCGCCGTACCACGCCACCACCGAGCCATCGGGCCGGTGCGCGGCCAGCATGCGCACGTTCATGTGCACCGTGGGCACGTGCGGGTTGCGCGGGTGAAAGACCAGCGACACGCCCATGGCCTCGAAGGGGCAACCCGCCAGCTCGGGCCGGTGCTGCGTGGCCGAAGGCGGCAGTTGCGGGCCCTTGACGTGCGAGAAGTTGCAGCCGCCGCGCTCCAGCACATTGCCCTCTTCCACCAGGCGCGAGCAGCCATCACCTTGCAGGCGCTCTTGCGGGCCGCGCACCCAGGCGTCGCGGATGAAGGGCTTGCCGTCCTCGGCCTCGAAGGCCGAGATGATGCGGTCCTGCAGGTCGAGCAGGTAAGCGCGAACGGCCTCGGTGTGCTGGTTGGTTTGGCTCAAGGCGGGCCTCCGGTCGGGTCAGCGCTTGATGGCACGCCAGCCGATGTCCGAGCGGAACTGCATGCCTTCGAACTGAATGCCATGCAGGTACTCGTAGGCACGCTGCTGGGCCAGCTTGGCCGAGTCGCCCAGCGCGGTGACGCACAGCACGCGGCCGCCACTGGTGCGCAGCACGCCGTCCTCGCCCAGCGTGGTGCCGGCGTGAAAGACCATGGCGTCGTCGGCATCGGCCGGCAGGCCGGTGATGGCCTGGCCCTTCTCGGGGTT
Organism: Comamonadaceae bacterium 2PF; assembly: GCA_005502875.1. GTDB lineage: Bacteria > Pseudomonadota > Gammaproteobacteria > Burkholderiales > Burkholderiaceae_C > Aquabacterium. The sequence goes on from SCMV01000006.1 coordinate 22,157, forward strand.
GAGCGGGTAGCCGCCTGCAGCCACCACCACGCCCAGCGCGATGCGCCGGTCCCATTGCAGCTCGATCTGGTCGAGCGTGCCGTCGGTGGCGTGCAGCATGACGTCGATGAGGTCGCTCTTGAGGCGCATCATGATCGGCTGGGTTTCCGGGTCACCCATGCGGGTGTTGAACTCCAGCGTCTTGGGGTTGCCCTGGGCATCGATCATCAGGCCGGCGTACAGGAAGCCGGTGAAGGGGATGCCGTCCTTGGCCATGCCCGCCAGCGTCGGCAGGATGATGTCCTGCATGGCCTTGGCGTAGACATTGGGCGTGACCACGGGCGCGGGCGAGTAGGCGCCCATGCCGCCGGTGTTGGGGCCTTCGTCGGCGTCGAGCAGGCGCTTGTGGTCCTGGCTGGTGGCCATCACGGCCACGTTTTTGCCGTCGGCCATGACGATGAAGCTGGCTTCTTCGCCGGCCAGGAACTCTTCGATGACGACGCGCGCGCCGCCTTCGTTGTGCTGCACGCCCAGCTTGTTGTCCAGCAGCATGAAGTCGATGGCTTCGTGGGCCTCTTGCAGGCTCATGGCCACGACCACGCCCTTGCCCGCCGCCAGGCCGTCGGCCTTGATGACGATGGGCGCGCCGTGCTGGTCCACGTAGGCGTGGGCAGCGGCGGCGTCGGTGAAGGTCTCGTAGAAGGCCGTGGGGATGCCGTGGCGCTTCATGAAGTCCTTGGCGAAGGCCTTGGAGCTTTCAAGCTGGGCCGCCTTCTTCGTGGGGCCGAAGATGCGCAGACCGCGCGCGCGGAATTCATCGACGACACCGGCGGCCAAAGGGGCCTCAGGCCCGACCACGGTCAGCGTGATCTTGTTGGCTTCGGCGAAGTCGGCCAGCGCCTTCACGTCGGTGAGGGGCAGGTTGACCAGGCGCGCGTCGCGGGCGGTGCCGCCGTTGCCCGGTGCCACGTAGACCTTCTGGGCCTTGGGCGACTGGGCCAGCTTCCAGGCGAGGGCGTGTTCGCGGCCGCCGGAGCCGATGACGAGGATGTTCATGGTGGTGTCGGGTTCAGGAGATCAGTTCAGTTCGGCGTTGTGATAGACCTCCTGGACGTCGTCCAGGTCTTCCAGCACATCGAGCAGCTTCTGCATGCGCACGGCGTCGTCGCCACTGAGCGCCACGGGCGTGTCGGCGCGCATGGTGACTTCGGCCAACTCGGCCTTCAGGCCCGCGCCTTCCAGGGCCTTTTGCACGGCTTCGAAATCGGCCGGTGCGCTGAGCACCTCGATCGAGCCGTCTTCGTGGGTGACCACGTCTTCGGCACCGGCTTCCAGCGCCACTTCCATGATCTTGTCTTCGCTGGCGCCAGGCGCGAACAGGAACTGACCACAGTGCTTGAACTGGAAGGACACCGAGCCATCGGTGCCCATGTTGCCGCCGTATTTGCTGAAGGCATGCCGAACTTCGGCCACGGTGCGCACGCGGTTGTCGGTCATGGTGTCGACCATGATGGCAGCGCCGCCGATGCCGTAGCCTTCGTAGCGGATTTCTTCGTAGGTGACGCCATCGAGGTTGCCCGTGGCCTTGTCCACGTTGCGCTTGATGTTGTCGGCCGGCATGTTCGCCGCCTTGGCCTTTTCGATGGCCAGGCGCAGGCGGGGGTTCATGTTGACGTCGGCACCGCCGGCGCGCGCCGCCACGATGATTTCACGGGTGAGACGGGTCCAGATCTTGCCGCGCTTCTCGTCCTGACGGCCCTTGCGATGCTGGATGTTGGCCCATTTGGAATGACCGGCCATGGTGAGGTGCTCCGGGATTGATTTGGATTCAGGTGTGAACGACAAAACGCACGCCGGCGGGTTGCACGGCGCGCGTTTCGGCCCAGGTTTTCCTGGGCGATACTTGGATTTTATCCTGCGAGCGCCCGTTCCCCGACGGTCGGCCAAAGGATTGCAGACAGCGCGCCTTGCCGGAGCACCCATGACCGACCCCATCCTCGTCGCCGCCCACGGCGAAACCCAGTGCCACCTGCTGCCAGCCCTGGCCAACCGCCACGGCCTGATCACCGGCGCCACCGGCACGGGCAAAACCATCACGCTGCAAAAGCTGGCCGAGGGCTTGAGCGCCATCGGCGTGCCCGTGTTCATGGCCGACATCAAGGGCGACCTGACCGGCATCTCGCAGACTGGGCAACTCAGCGCCAAGGTGGCGGGCATCCTCAAAGATCGCGGACTGGCCGAGCCAGAACCCACCTGCTGCCCCACCACCCTTTGGGACGTCTTTGGTGAGCAGGGCCACCCGGTGCGCGCCACCATTTCCGACATGGGACCGTTGCTGCTGGGTCGCATGCTCGACCTCAACGACACACAGCAAGGCGTGCTGCAACTGGTCTTCAAGATCGCCGACGACAACGGCTTGTTGCTGCTTGACCTCAAAGACCTGCGGGCCATGCTGCAGCACGTGGGCGACAACGCCAAGAACTTCACCACCGAGTACGGCAACATCAGCCCCGCCAGCGTGGGCGCCATCCAGCGCGGGCTGCTGCAGGTCCAGGAGCAAGGTGGTGACCGATTCTTCGGCGAGCCCATGCTCGACATCGCCGACTTCATGCAAACGGTGCGGGGCAAGGGCGTCATCAACATCCTGGCGGCCGACAAGCTGATGAACTCGCCGCGCCTGTACGCCACCTTCCTGCTGTGGATGCTGTCCGAGCTGTTCGAGACGCTGCCCGAGGTGGGTGACCTGGACAAGCCCAAGCTGGTGTTCTTCTTCGACGAGGCCCACCTGCTGTTCAAGGACGCGCCCTCGGCCCTGATCGAGCGCATCGAGCTGGTGGTGCGCCTGGTGCGCTCCAAGGGCGTGGGCGTGTACTTCGTGACGCAGAACCCGCTGGACGTGCCCGAGACGGTGCTGGGCCAGTTGGGCAACCGCGTGCAGCACGCCCTGCGCGCCTTCACCCCACGTGACCAGAAGGCCGTCAAGAGCGCCGCCGAGACCATGCGCGCCAACCCCGGCCTGGACATCGCCACCGCCATCACCGAGCTGGGTGTGGGCGAGGCCCTGATCAGCCTGCTGGACGACAAGGGCCGCCCTGCGGTGACCCAGCGCGTGTTCGTGCTGCCGCCGGGCAGCCAGATCGGCCCGATCACGCCCGAGCAACGCACGAAGCTGCTGTCCGACTCGCTGGTGGCCGGCGTGTACGAGAAAACCGAAGACCGCGAATCGGCCTACGAGCGACTCAAGGGCCGCGCGGCCTCATCGGCCAAAGCCCCTGCGGGCAACGGGTCCGATCGGGGCGCCTCGCCGGAGCGCGAACGGAGCATGGCCGAAGAAGCGGCCGATGCGGTCCGGGGCGGCGCCACAGGGGCCGCGCGCGACGCGGCGGGCTCGGCGGGGGGTGGCTGGCTGGGCGATGTGGCCGACGGCATGCTCAAAGGCAGTGGCCGCAAGGACTCCATCCTGGAGACGGTGGCCAAGTCGGCCGCCCGCACCATCGGCTCGACCGTGGGCCGCGAGATCATCCGCGGCGTGCTGGGCTCGCTGCTGGGGGGCAGTCGCCGTCGCTGAGGGCCCAAGCCAAGGGCTTGAGCCTTTCAGCCACCTCGCTCAGCGGTGGCCGCGCCAGTCATCGTGGTCATCGCGACCACCACGGCGATCCCAACCCCGGTCGTCGTCGCGACCGTCGCGATAGCCCTCGCGGTACCCATGGTGGTAGCCGCGCTGGTAGCGATGCTGGCCACCCCACCAGCGGTGGGGTCCATGGGCATGGCGGTGCCCGACGTGGTAACCGGGGTAGCCCACCTGGTAAACAGGCTGCGGGGCCACCACCACCGGCGGGGCGATGATCACGGGAGCGGGGCCATGAAAGCCGCGAGGCGTGTTGGAAATCGTCGTGCCGACCCGGCCGCCGCCATGCGACGGGGCGTCAACGTTGACCGCCCAGTACACGCCGCCGGCCTGCGCGGCCGACACCCCCCCGGCCAGAACGACCAAGGCGGCAACACGTTGAACGATGCGAGTGAGGGAAGAGGTTTGCATGATGGTCTCCTGTGAGACCTCAACGGGCCGCGTCAGCGCGCCGCCGACAGCCTTTTGTAAAGCTGTGTGCGCCCATTGTGAGCAATCGTGAGCGACCGCGAACACGGCCCGCCACAGCTTGGCCCCACCGCGTTCAGTGGTGGTGATCGGAGCGGGCAATGGCCAACAAGCGCTCGACCTCTTCGGGGTGCCGTCGCAGGTTCCTGCGGTGCCACATGCCAATGGCCAGCATCGAGACGGCCACCACGATCCCGAAGGCGGAAATCGCGCCATAAGCCGACAAGCCCGAGTTGGTCAACGCTGCGTACATGAACCCGAGCAACAGGATGCAAGCCTGTTCGTTGAAGTTCTGCACAGCGATCGAACGCCCCGCCCCCATGAGGTTGTGCCCCCGGTGCTGCAGCAGCGCGTTCATCGGCACGACCAGGAACCCTCCCAGCCCGCCCAGCAGGATCAGGAAAGGCACGGCGATCACGATGTCGGTGAGGAAGTTCATGCCCAGCACCAGCACGCCCATGGCCACGCCCAAGGGGATGACAGCCGTGGCCTTGTCGAGCTTCATCTTCATCGAAGCGACCACGGCGCCAACGGCCGTGCCAATGGCCACCACGCCCACCAGCGCAGAGGCCTTCGTGGTGTCGTAATGCAGAGCCGCCCCCGCCCAAGCCAGCACGATGTAGCGCAGGTTGCCCGAAACGCCCCAGAACAGCGTTGTCGTGGCCAGCGAAATCTGACCGAGCTTGTCTTGCCACAGGCGGCGATTGCAGCCACCGAAATCTCGCGCCAGCTCCAGCGGGTTGGACGCGAAGGGCTGCAGCGGTGCCTCGGTGCGCGGGATGCGCAGGTTGAACCAGGCCGCGATCGCGTAGAGCAACACCAGCGTGGAGATGGCCGCCTCGGCCGGCGTGTCGATGCCGCAATCGAACCCAGGCAGGTCGATGGCCAGCAGGTGGGGCGCGACATGGTGGCCCATCAACTGCCCACCCAGCACCACACCCAGGATGATCGAGGTGATGGTCAGCCCCTCGATCCAGCCGTTGGCCTTGACCAATTGGGAGGGCGGCAGCAGCTCGGTCAGGATGCCGTACTTGGCCGGCGAGTACGCCGCCGCACCCAGACCCACCACCGCATAAGCGATGAGCGGGTGGCTGCCGAACAGCATCATCAGGCACCCCACCACCTTGATGGAGTTGGACAGGAACATGACCCGGCCCTTGGGCAAGGCGTCGGCAAAGGCCCCGACGAAGGGCGCCAGCACCACGTAAAAAAGCGCAAACATGGGCACCAAGGCGGCGGGCTGCCATGCAGGGGCCCCGCTGGACTTGAGCAACTCCACCGCCGCGACGAACAGAGCGTTGTCGGCCAGCGAGCTGAAGAACTGCGCCGCCATGATGGTGTAGAAGCCTTTTTTCATGCGCGCAGTCAGGGGTTCACGAGGGTTCCAGTCAAACGTCGGCTGCCTGACCCGCTCACGAGAGTGCACCTCCACGCCCGGTCAAGGCAGCGGGTTATAGCACGCCGACCTGAAACCCGAGGCCCTTGGTACTCCCCTGCCCACGCGCCACCAACACCGAAGAGGGATCAAAACCGGTGCACGCGCATGGTGCGAATCCGGCTGGCAAAATCCCACCCATGCCGCGCCCGCTAGAAGCCCTGATCCACCTCGACGCCCTGAGACACAACCTGAGCCGCACGCGCGAATGCGCCCCAGATGCGCAAGTCTGGGCGGTGGTCAAGGCCAACGCCTACGGTCACGGCCTGGAGCGGGCCTTCGAGGGCCTGCGCGCGGCAGACGGCTTCGCGCTGCTGGACATCGCCGAAGCGCGCAAGCTGCGTGAGCTGGACTGGCGCGGCCCCATCCTGCTGCTCGAAGGCGTGTTCGACGCGCGCGACCTGGAATGGTGTTCGCGCCTGAACCTGTGGCACGTGGTTCACTGCGAACAGCAGATCGACTGGCTGGCGCAGCACAAAACCGAGTGGCCCCAGCGCGTTTTCCTCAAGATGAACACGGGCATGAACCGCCTGGGCTTCACGCCACAGGCCTTTCGCAACGCCTGGTTGCGCCTGAGTGCCCTGCCACAGGTCGATGAAGTCTCGTTCATCACGCATTTTTCAGATGCCGACGGGCCAAGGGGCATCGCCCACCAAGCCGAGGTCTTCCACACCCACACGGCCGACCTCAGCGGCGAGCGCAGCCTGTGCAACAGCGCCGCGACCCTGCGCCATGCCCGCGACCCGAAGATCCGAGGCGACTGGGTGCGCCCAGGGGTGATGCTCTACGGCGCCTCGCCCGACCACCCCGAGCACGATGCCGAGCACTGGGGCCTGGAGCCCGCCATGACGCTGCACTCCAGGTTGATCGGGGTTCAGCACCTGCAAGCCGGCGACACCATCGGCTACGGCAGCCGCTTCACCGCAGACCGAGTCATGCGCATTGGTGTGGTGGCCTGCGGTTACGCCGACGGCTATCCTCGCCACGCCCCCGACGGCACGCCGGTGCTGGTCGATGGCGTGGCCACGGGCATCGTCGGCCGCGTCTCGATGGACATGATCACGGTGGACATCAGCCACATCCCGCAAGCGGCCATCGGCACCGAGGTGACGCTGTGGGGACGCGGCCCGCACGGCAGCTCGCTGCAGATCGACGAGGTGGCGCGGCACGCCGGCACCATTGGCTACGAGCTGATGTGCGCGCTGTCGCCGCGGGTGCCCGTGCAAGCCGTCGAAGCCCATGTCGCGGCGTGAATTTTGCTTGCAAGGGCGCCCTTTCACACACAACAAGACCCCCGCATGATGGACTCCGACACCCAACGCCACCAGTTGCGCATGACCGTGCTCATGACGCCGGACATGGCCAACTTCTCCGGCAACGTGCATGGCGGCACCATCCTCAAGCTGCTCGACCAGGTGGCCTACGCCTGCGCAGCGCGCTGGGCCGGCTGCTACGTGGTCACGCTGTCGGTGGACCAGGTCACCTTCCGCCAGCCCATCCACGTGGGTGAGCTGGTGACCTTTCTGGCCTCGGTGAACTTCACCGGCACCTCGTCGATGGAGATCGGCATCAAGGTCGTGACCGAGAACATCCGCACCCAGGTGGTGCGCCACGCCCAGAGCTGCTTTTTCACCATGGTGGCGGTGGACGACCAGTCGCGCCCCACCGCCGTGACCCCTTTGGCGCCCAGCACACCGGATGAGAAACGGCGCTTCGAGGCCGCCAAGCTGCGTCGCCAGTTGCGCCAGGAACTCGACCGGCGCTTTCGCGCCATCCAGAGCAGTGGCGCCGACCCGGCGGCATCCCCCCCCCCATCCGCCGACGGCGACACCCAGGCCTGAGGCATGGCGCGAGACAAGACCCTTTTCGTTTGCCGCGAGTGCGGCGGCACCAGCCCGAAGTGGTTGGGCAAGTGCCCGAACTGCAACGCCTGGAACACGCTGGACGAAGCCCGCGCCGAACCCACGGGCGGCAAGAACCGCATGCAGGCCATGGCGCGCGGCTTGAACGCCGCCCAACCGGTGACCACGCTCTCCGAGATCGAGGCCGCCGAGGTCTCGCGCACGCCCACGGGCCTGGAAGAGCTCGACCGGGTGCTGGGTGGCGGCATCGTGGCCGGTGGCGTCGTGCTGATCGGCGGCGACCCGGGCATCGGCAAGTCGACCCTGCTGCTGCAGGCGCTCGATGCCCTGTCGCGCCAGATGAAGGTGCTCTATGTCACCGGTGAAGAAAGCGGCGCCCAGGTGGCGCTGCGCGCGCACCGGCTCGGGCTGGATGGCTCGAAGGTGCGGGTGCAGGCCGAGATCCAGCTCGAGAACATCATCGCCACGCTGGAGGCCGAGCAACCCTCGTTCTGCGTGATCGACTCCATCCAGACGCTGTTCTCGGATCAACTGAGCTCGGCCCCGGGCTCGGTGGCGCAGGTGCGCGAATGCGCCGCTCACCTCACCCGCGTGGCCAAGGCCTCGGGCTGCACGGTGGTGCTGGTCGGCCACGTCACGAAAGAAGGCTCGCTGGCCGGCCCGCGCGTGCTCGAGCACATCGTCGACACGGTGCTGTACTTCGAGGGCGACACGCACAGCAGCTTCCGCCTGGTGCGCGCCATCAAGAACCGCTTTGGCGCCGTCAACGAAATCGGTGTCTTCGCGATGACCGACAAAGGCCTCAAGGGCGTCACCAACCCGAGCGCCATCTTTTTGTCGACGCACAGCGAACCGGTGCCAGGCTCGTGCGTGCTGGTCACGCTCGAAGGCACGCGGCCGATGCTGGTCGAGATCCAGGCCCTGGTCGACAGCGGCGGACCCAGCCCCCGGCGCCTGAGCGTGGGCCTGGAGCGCGACCGCCTGGCCATGCTGCTGGCCGTCTTGCATCGCCACGCAGGCATGGCCTGCTTCGATCAGGACGTGTTCGTCAACGCGGTGGGCGGCGTGCGCATCAGCGAGCCGGCGGCCGACCTGGCCGTGCTGCTGGCGATCCAGAGCAGCCTGCGCGGCAAGCCGCTGCCCAAAGGCTTCATCGCCTTCGGTGAAGTGGGCCTGGCCGGCGAAGTGCGCCCTGCTCCGCGTGGGCAGGAGCGCCTGAAGGAAGCCGCCAAGCTGGGCTTCTCGGTGGCCATCGTGCCCAAGGCCAACGCCCCCAAAAAGCCCATCGAGGGGCTGACCATTCACCCGGTCGACCGCATCGAAGAAGCGATCGACCTGGTCAGGGGCTTCTGAGGCCACCCAGCCCGGGCGGCCTCGTCACCCCATGACGCAAATCAGCCTTCCTCGTTGGCCGACTTGCACTCGGCTTCAGCGGGGTTGACCGAGCAACGCACCTTCTTGATCACCGACAGGCCGCGCTTGTCGTACACGCCCTGGCCCAGGATGGCCAGGCGCGACTCCTGCAGCATGGTGTTGTACTGGCGGGCCTGGTCGGCGGTCAGGTCGATCCAGGCGCTGCCGGGGATGCTGGCGTCGGCGTTGCCGATCAGGGCCATGGCGCGGTCGAACTGACCGGCCCAGTAGCCGCGCGACTTCTCACCGAAGCCGGCCGGGAACTTGGCGGGGTTGAGCACCACCTGGTAGGTCAAGATCATCAGCGGGAAGCGCGCGATGCCGCCCTTGGCTCCCAGGCCCTTGTTGAGCTCCAGCGGCTTGTAGGCCAGCGTGGGCGCGGCGATCATGTCGAGCGCACCGGCGTTGAACTGGCTGGCGAAGTTGTTGATGTCGGCCGACACCGGCTGGGCCTTGATGCGCTGGATCATCAGCGACTGGGCCTTGTCGTGGTCGAAGGCGGCGATCTTCTTGCCGGCCAGGGCCTCGACGGTGTTGACGCTGCGATCGCGAACCATCGGGTAGGCCGCGCCGAACGGGAAGATGCCGCCGACTTCGGTGCTGCCCTGGGTCATCAGGCCGGCAGCTTGCGGTGCAGCGAACGTTTGCACGACCTTGCGCACAACGTCGTAGCTCGCGGGCATGTCGATCTTGCCGTCGCGGATGACGGTGGTCGCGCCCAGCGTGTCGATGGAGGCGGCCACGCCGTTGAATTCGCGGGTGCGGAAGGCCGTGGCCATCAGCGCATCGCACTGGCCCGAGCGGAAGTCCGCCGTGGCCGTGGCTTCGTTGTTGTAGGCCTTGAGCTCCAGGCTGGCGCCTTCTTTTTGCATGGCCAGGGCGTAGTCCTTGGCCATGTTGTAGGCGTCACCGGTGGCGCCGACGATGTCGAAGACACAGACCTTGGGGCCAGCGTGGGCAGACAGCGAGCAGGCGATCAGGGCCAGGGCGGCGCCGGTGCGCAGGGCAAAGCGTTGAGCGTTCATGGGATCTTCTCTCCGGGTTGGAAACGAAGCCGCGATCCTAGAAATGCCTCTCGGCAGCCTGTAACGACATGCTGCGATGTCTCGCCATGCGCAAGCCGCGCCTCCCCTGAGAACGCCAAGCAGGCTCGACAACTGTCACGACCGCACACACATCGTCAGGGCCTGGTGACAACAGCCCATTCAGGCTGAAGGGACCTCAGCACGCTCGCGGCGTCACATCAACGGCGCAGCATCTGCTTGAGTTTCAAACCGGTGGCCGCCAGCACACCGAAGTACGTGACCGCCGCCGCCACCAAGCAGGCCGCCAGAAGGCCAATTCGCACGAAGGGTTGGGCACGCAGCCCGATCCAGTCGATGTGCGTCGCTGCCCACCACATGCCCACGCCCAGCAGCGAGGTGGCCAGCACCACCCGCACGGCAAAGCCCAGCCAGCCAGGCGCTGGGGTGTAGCGCCCGGATTTCTTGAGGCCGCGCAACAGCCACGCAGCGTTGACCAGCGAAGCCAAGCCAATGGACAAGGCCAGGCCAGCTTGCTGGAACATGGGCACGAAGACCACGTTGAGCACCTGCGTGAGCACCAGCACCGCGATGCCGATGCGCACCGGCGTGCGGATGTCCTGCGCGGCGTAAAAACCAGGTGCCAGGATCTTGATCGACACCAGCCCCATCAGGCCCACGCCATAGCCCATCAGCGCCCGCACCGTCTGTGCAACGTCGGCGTCCTGGAAGGCCCCGTAGTGGTAGAGCACCGCCACCAGCGGCGTCGGAAAGACCAGCAGCGCCACCGCGCACGGCAGGGCCAGCATCACCACCAGGCGCAACCCCCAGTCCAGCAGGGCCGAGAACTGCTTCGTGTCGCCCCCGGCCTGCGCCCGCGAGAGCTGCGGCAGCAGCACCACGCCCAGGGCCACGCCCAGCATCGCCGTCGGGAACTCCATCAAGCGGTCGGCAAAGGTCAGCCAGGACACGGCCCCGGCCCCCAGGTGAGACGCGATCTGCGTGTTCACCAGCAGCGACAACTGCGCCACCGACACACCCAGCAGGGCCGGCGCCATCTGCCTGAGGATGCGGTGCACGCCGTCGTGGTGCCAAGCGGTGCGCAGGCCGCCCAGGCTCAAGCCGATGCGCGGCAGCACGCCCCGGCGGCGCAGCGCAGGCACCTGGATGCCCAACTGCAGCACCCCTCCCAGCATCACGCCGATGGCGACCGCCAGCACCGGATCGAACCCCCAGCGGCGAAACAGCGGCGCGCCCAGCACCGTCGCGGTGATGACCGACACATTGAGCAGCACGGGCGTGGCCGCCGGCACGGCGAAGTGCCCCCAGGTGTTGAGGATGCCCGCGCTCAAGGCCACCAGCGACATGAAACCGATGTAGGGAAACATCCAGCGCGTCATCAGCACGGCCATGTCGAAGCCGCCGCTTTCCTGCAGGCCAGAGGCCATGAGCCAGACCAGCACGGGCGCGCCGATCACGCCCAGCACCGACACCACCAGCAGGGCCCAGAACAGCACCGTGGCCACGGCGTCGATCAGGCCTTTGGTGGCCTCTTCACCTTGCTTGACGCGCGTTTCGCCCAAGATGGGCACGAAAGCCTGCGAAAAAGCCCCTTCGGCGAACAAGCGGCGCAGCAGGTTGGGAATGCGAAACGCCACCTGGAAGGCGTCGGTGGTGGCGCTGGCCCCGAAGTACGAGGCAAAGAGCTGCTCGCGAACCAGGCCGGTGATGCGCGACGCCAGGGTCAGCAGGGAGACGATGGAGGCGGATTTCAGCAGGCTCATGGCCCATTATAGGAAGCGCCCCCGGCACAACTTGTCGCCTGGGCACAGCCGTGGTAGACTCTGCGGTTCTTTAAACCTGCCGCTTTTGCGCGGGTGCGAATCGAGGCAGCCGAATGGTTTGGCGATCTCGGGCATCCACAAAAGTGTTGCGCGCTGGTTCACCAGCGCAATGAGCTCACCATGGCATCTGCATCCAAAGCCAAGAAGACCGTCCGCATCGCCTCCGGTCGCAAGCGCGTTCGCCAGGACGTCAAGCTGAACGCCGCCAACTCGGCCCTGCGCTCGAAGTTCCGCACCGCCATCAAGGGCGTGCTCAAGGCCGTCAAGGCCGGCGACAAGACCCAGGCCGCTGCCGCCTTCAAGACCGCTCAATCCGTGATCGACTCGATCGCCGACAAGGGCATCTTCCACAAGAACAAGGCCGCTCGCCACAAGAGCCGCCTGTCGGCCAAGATCAAGGCCATCGCTGCCTGATCTGTCGCCTGACGGCAAACGGGGCTGACGAGCCCCGGACACGACAAAGCCCGCGCAACGCCGTTGACGCGGGCTTTTTGTTGGGCTGACAGAATCGACTGCTCAGTCAGCAGATGTGGAGTGCCCAGGTTGCGGGGCCTGCTCCTCCAACGCGCTCACAAACTCATGGCGAGCCCGCACAGCCAACTCGAAAGCGAGGGCCTCACCATAACGGGCAATGGAAAAAGCCTTCTTCTTGGCTGGCCGGACACCCTCGGGGGTTCGTGCCTCCCAGTGCCAGTAGACAGCCACCGAACCGTTGGATCGTGTGCGCCTGGAGCAATTGCGAAAGACCCCGGGCGCGCCGCTGGTGTTGTTGCGGCGATGCCGTTGAACCACTTCCTGGCGTGAGGGAAGCGGGTGCATCGCAAAGACCTCATCGCGCCAAGCAATGGCGGCCAGCTTGGCAGCCTCCACCGAGCCATGCCGCAACACAGGAAACCCTTTGGCGCGTGAATTGCCTTGGCGCAAGACGCAGACGTGCCAGTAACCCAAGCCAGGCTGCGCGTGGAATCGGATGCAAGTGAGGTCTTCGCCGGGCAAGTCGCTGGCTCCGTCTTGCTTGAGCCGTGAAGGCAAGGTCGTGGCTGCCGTCATGTGACTGCTCTCGCTTCATCCGAAGACTGGCTCGCGCGTGCGTAGCGAACCCGGTCATCTCGCCCCTGATAAAGCACGCGTGCTTCAGTGGCTCGGGTGCGGTCCATGGCGAAACTGGCCAGGGAGTCGATCACGTGGTCATCGAAGAAGGCGATCACCTCCAGGTCCCTGAGAACCGGTTCGTCCCAGGCCTCTCTCAGCAGCCGGTCAAAGCCCTTCAGGTTGTCCTTGCGGGCCTTGAGCACTCGCTGGCTTTCCTGCATGAACTCGCGGTCGTACTGCGCCATGTTCTTCAACGGGCTGCCATCGGAGGACGGCATGGTGTTGAGCGAAGCTTGAATCGGAACAGCCTGCTCTCGCAGTGTCGCGGCGCGTTGGCGACACTTTTGCGCTTCGCGCAGAAATTCGTGCTGCTGCTCACCGGGGAACATGCCCGATGCGGTCAGGTTCAGCATGTGCGCCTTGAGCTCCAGCCCCAGTGCTTCGTACTCGACCTTGTCCAGCGAGGATTGCTTTGCAGCCCGTTCCTGGCTCCACTTGGCTTCGCTGGCGGACAGGCGTTTTGCGGTCTGATCTTGCTCACCCTTTTGCGCGGCAAGGCGCTTGCGGCCCACGTCGATGATGCGCCAGCGGAAGTACAGCTTCATGTGTGCCGCGACCATCTGGCCGACGGGGGCGGCGCCTTGGCCGACGGCTTTCATGTAGTGGTTGAAGCGGCGGATGAGGGTTTGGCGGGTGGTTTGGTCCTCGGGCTTGGCAGGATGAAAGTCCAGATAGACCGCCAAATCATCGGGCCGGTTGGTTTGACGCAGGAGCTGAAGGGGCCGCAAAGGCACGCCTGCCTTGTAAGCCTCGTCATACATCGCCTGCAACGGGATTGCGCTGAGCATGCCGAAAGGGCTGGATAAACGCCCGCCTTCACCAGGCCGGTAGCCTCCGCCGACGTTCGAATGCACACCTGGGTAGACCACCTCCACCGTGTTTGACGGGTAGCGCCCGGCCTCCAACAAGGTGTCCAGCGGAAACGAGTTGCGGATCTCGTGGGCTGCGATGTGGTGCACGCAACGCAGTGACATGGCGGGGATGCGCAGGTCACTCGCCCACGATGCGTGACCGTCTGCGGTGCTGGCGACCCAAACAGGCACCGCAGCCAGCCAGGGTGACACCCTGGACAGAGCTGCCGCCTCTGCTTGGTATTTGCGTGCGGCGGTGGGCACACCCACCGAGGCAACGGTGTCAAACAAGCCCATGAAGTACAGGCGGATGGGGTGGCGCCCCTGCTTGGTGACCCAACCTGCGCCAACGGGGTCACAGTGCTGCTGCAGCTTCACGGCGAAAGCACGCGCCAGGGCGGCCCCGCGGGAGAAGCCGAACACCGCCAAGTGGATCATGCGGATCTTGTTGACGGGGTTGTTGGCGCGGGCGGCGGCTGCTGCAACTTGCTCTTGGAACATGCGCCATGCCCAGTCGAGGCGGGCTTGACCGCCCAAGCCCACTGAGGACTTCCAGTTGCCACCCTTGTCGCCGATTTCGCGGAATGGCGTGCCAATACCAGGGATGTAGAACGACATGTGGCCAAGGGCCTTGATGTCTGCTTTGCGGGCACGGTAGAGGCGTGCCACGTTGCTGTGCTCATGCGTGGGAGCGTCGATTTCTTCGTTGTTGCCAGTTCCATCGAAATAGAAGGTCAGCCACGGCTCTTGCTGACAATCTGCAACCGGCGTGGCTTCGGGGGCATTCTTTGCAGCACCTCGGCTGGATGCTCGCTGAGCATCGTTTTTGATGGATTGCATGGGGGGGCACACGGCACCTGCGGGGAGGGCTTGGCAGGTGCTCACCGTTGGAAAAACCGGTGAACCGTTGTTGCTCGTTTGGCTCATGGCTTGGTTCCTTGCGCCAACTCGGCTGGCTTGATGCGAGGTTCCGGGTAGTCCGCCGCGACTTCGACTTGCACGGTGTTGTCCGGGTAGAAGTGAACGGCAAAGACGGTCGGGTTCTGTGGAATGGGTCCTTTCAGTTCAACTTCGACGCGATGGGTTTCTGGTTCTCTATAGATCTCGCCCGTTTGTAAGTTGCCTTCGATTCCGTACGTCCACTCCACAAACATCGGAACTGGCAGCTCTGTGCCGGGGCGCCACACGATGCAGCAGGTGGTTCCCCCGCCTCCTGACAAGCCCTCGCTGATGAGCACATTGCCCCCGCCTTGCCCGTTCACGCTGAACCTGTCGATGTAGCGCCCTGAGTAGTTGTAGCCAGTGATGCCAAGCATCTTGGGCTCCTCTTGGGGAGACTTCTGGCAGGCCGTGAGGGCCAGTGCAGCAAGAGTACCCGCCAAGACTTTCTTCACGATGTCACCCGATGAACTCGCGTGTCTTGTTCCGCTCATGATTGAGCCCCCTTGGCCATGTCTGATCGTCTCAAGCGCGGTTTGGGATAGTCCTCCGCCACCTCGAGTTGAACCGTGTTGTTCGGGTAAAAGTGAACAACGAAGATGGTCGGGTTTTGCGGGACGGGACCCTTGAGTTCAGCTTCGACGCGATGGGTTTCTGGTTCTCTGTAGACCTCGCCCGTCTGCAAGTTGCCCTCGATTCCGTACGTCCACTCCACAAACATCGCAACCGGCAGCGCGGTGCCTGGGCGCCATACGATGCAGCAGGTGGTTTTGCCCCCACCGTCGGAGTCATCGCTGAGGAGCACATTGCTGCCCCCTTGCCCGTTCACGCTGAACCCATCGATGTAGCGGTCGGTGTAGTTGTAGCCCGTGATGCCCAGCATCTTGGGCTCCTCTTGGGGCGACTTCTGGCAGGCCGTGAGGGCCAGTGCTGCCACGGCGGCTGAGAGCATTCTTTTCATGGGCGCATTGCGTTCACTGTGGCGCTGCATCACGCCTGAGCCAGGGTTGACCGGAGCGTCTGGCCGGACGCAACAGCTTGCGACACGACCTCAGCCCATTCGGGTTGACCTGCCCAGCCCGGGCCCACCTCTGCCGCGATGCGAACAGCGAGCGCGTGGTCATCGGGTGATTCAAACCCTTGGCCTTGCGCCCATCTCACTTGATCGCATGCCAGTGCATGCCGATGGGCAGGCGGCACCAGGCTCAAGGTGCTGGGGTAATCAGATCGGCAGAGTCCCAGCACCGCATCGGCGTGCCCCAGCTTCAACAGCCCCGCGAACGTCGGATCGCTGAGCGCCCAGGCGGTTTCGTGCGCGGAGGGGTCGCTGTTTGTCGCAGGATTCTCCGCAGCCTGAAGCTGGCCATCGCGGCCTGGCCAGGCGCTGGCTGCTGCCACCGCGAGGAACGCCTGCACATCAGCTTGTTGATGGAGCTCGGGTTCGTGCAGGGCCCACCAGATGCGGGCGTCCCACCAGCGAAACAGCATGTGCTCGCCATCGGTGAAGCGGGCCCGCATGCGTCGGCGCATCGCTTGTATCCACATCTGTGGCGACCAGGCGCTTGCGATGAAGAACAGCATGGGCTCATCGGTTTCCTGCGATTGCCAGATGGCACGCAGCGCCAATGAGCGGCCTTCATGGCTGACCGGAACGACGCGGGGGGCCACAGCCAGGGCGGATGGATCGCTGGTGATGTGGTCGAGCAGGTTGGTGCAGTCGTGGCTGGCCTGAAGCTTACGCACGTGTGCGATGGCCTCGTTGGCCGATGTGTCCACGATGGCCCAGACATGGCGACCAGACAACGCCTGTTGGCCGAGCCAATCTTCTGGCCACGCTTGGTGTGAGACGAGGTCGGTCACGCTCATTCCTTGGCGAAAGCGCTGCCGCTGGATCGCGCAGCAAGCAGGCATGAGACGCAGATGCTATTGGGCATCTGCGGCAGCACCAGGTCTTGCGTGCCTGGCCCCACCATCGACTTCTGCCCCGCCTTGACCGTGATCTTGCCCGGGCACTCAAAGGTGACGTTACCGTTCTCGATGATGACACTCGCCCCACCGGTGACTGCCATCACCACGCGCTTGGCCGCCTTGATCTGCACTTCGCCGCTGGCCGTCTTGAGCTCCAGCGTCTGCTTGGCCGCGATCTGCGCGGGCCCTGCTTGCGCCTGCCAATCGATCGGCCCTTGCGCGGCGATCACGGTGATGCCCTTGCCCGCCGCTTCGCCGCCCGGCTGAATCGCCCCGGCCAACACGCCGATGCCTTGCGCGGTCTGCACCCGCACCTGGCCACCCACAGCCCAGTGGCTGTCTTGCCCGCTGGCGATTTGGGTGGTGTCCTGGCTGCTGAGGTGCCAGTCCTGCCCTGCTGTGAGGCCGATGCCGGCCTTGCCCACCAGCGCGATGTTGGGGTCGGCCATGTGGGGCAGCTTGCCGGCGCCTGCTGCCGTGGCTTTGTCTGCGGCGTCGGCGATGGCGTTGGGCAGGCTCGTGGTGCTGACGGTGCCCATCAGGCTCTTGGTCAGGGCCGCCGCTGGTGCGAGGGCTTCGTCGAGCGCGCTTTGTTTTGCCGCGCGGCTGCCTGCGGCCGTGGCCAGGCCCACAGTCTGATGCGTGGCGGCAGCTTGGTGGAAGGTCTCGGCCAGTTGCTGCATCTGGCGAGCCAGGGCGATGCCGGCTGCGTTGTCGCCCGCAGGCTCGGCCGTGGGCCGCAGGCTGCCGCGCCCATCGCCCAGGCCGTTGCCCACGCCAAAGGTGCTGAGCATCACGCCGCGAGCGGCTCGAACGCCGCCCCAAGCATCGGTGCGCAGCTCGAAGCCCAGCCCCCGGAAGCTGCCCCGGTGGTTGTCGGCCTGGTGCAGCAGGTGGCCCATCTGCAGCCAGGTCTGCGCCTGGGTGGTGTGCAACTGGGTGCGCAGCTGCTCAGGCGTGTCGTCCCACACGAGCTGGTTGTGGCCGCTGCCGCCGAACTCCTTGCTCTTGATGCCGCTCAGAGCAGCTGCGTTGGCCTGGCCTTGTGCGCCTGGGCTGGCCGCTGCGCTGGCCGCGCCGTGCCAGGCGGGGCTGTGGCCGCCTGCGCCCGAGCCGATCAGGTTGCCCTGTGACGATGGCGTGTGGTCGGTTGACTGCGCCAAGGCTTCGAGCGAGGCTTCAGCAGCCATGCCACCTGGCGTGGGCGCGATGCCCGATTCACCCTGGCCGTTGTAGAGCGCGGCCAGGACCACGGGGCGGTCGATGTCGTTGCCCAGGAAGGTGACGAGCACCTCCTGCCCGATGCGCGGGATGAACTGGTGACCCATGCCCGGGCCCGAGAGGCGCTGCACCACGCGCAGCCAGCAGCTGTGGTCGCTTTGGCGTCTTTGCGGCGAGTCGATGCTTTGCCAGTGGAAACGCACCTTCACGCGGCCCATCTTGTCGGTGTGCAGCTCGTGGGCACCGCTGGGGTGTTCGTTGCCATCGGGGCCCACCACGATGGCCGTTTGCGGGCCCAGCGCGGTCGGGCGTGGGCGGGGGCGCAGGCCGGTGTCGTCCATGAGCACGGGACGCCAGGGCACGTCGCGGCGAACGGCCTGGAACTGGCAGGCAAAGCCGGTGCGCTCGGCGTGTTCGTGCAGGGGCTCGGTGTTGAGTTCTTGGTGGATCGAGTGGGTGCCCTCGGGGTCAAAGCCGGGTGGGCGCTCGAGCATGGGCCAGCGCGGGCGGGCAAAGCGGCCCTTGGGGTGCGGCAGGCTGGCGTCGATCAGGGCCTGGATGTCTTTGGGCAGGTTGTTGATACCCACCGCGTGCACCTGGGTGAAGAAGAGCTCGTGTGGCTCGCCTGCGTGGTCTGCAAATCCGGCGGAGGACATCAGACCCACGGTGGACTGCGTGACGCCGGCCCAGGTGCCCGCGCGCAAGGTGCGCACGCTGCCTCGGCCGAACCAAGTCTTGTGGCGCGCTTCGTGGGCTTGCTGCAGCAGGGTGGCCAAGAAGGTGGCCTCGGCGTGGTTGCCGCACACGAAGTCGCCCGTGGGGTCGTAGCTGTGCAGCCAGTCGTTGAGCGTCAAGGCTTCGTCAGGGCCCCACTGGGCGGCGGTGGGCACCTCGGCCACGATGGCCTGGTTGGCCTTGTGGTCCCAGCCTTGCAGCACCAGTTGGGTGGGGCGCAGCTCGCGCCTCGCAGCCAGGGCGGTGATGCTGTCTTGCTCTTCCTGGCTGGTGTGGCCATGGAAACGGATGCCGCGCCCGCCCAGGCTGTGCACGCTGGTGGGGTCTTCGGGCTGCTGGGCGCTTTGAACGAAAAACACCACGCGGTGGCCCATGGGTGCATCGGCGTGTTCCTCCACGCGCCAGGCGATGCCTTCTTCTGTGAGCAGCCGCTGGATGAAATCGAGGTCGCTCTCGCGGTGCTGGACGCAATACGAGCGCTGGCCACCATTGCGGGCAAACAGCCCTTGGGCCACGTGATCGGCCAAGCCCGCGTCCCAGTGCCAGGCGGCCAGCTGAGGGTGGTCGGCAAAGACGTCTTCGACGATCTGGATGACCGATGCGTCCTGCCACACCCTGCTGCACAGGGCGTGCTCGAGCAGGGCGATCCAGGGCTGCAGCAGCAGGGCCTTGCGGGCAAAGCCGCCGTCGGACTGCAGCGAGCGTGCCTCGGTGACGACGCCGGTGCGCGAGACTTCGCTGCCATCGGACAGGCGCGTGGTCAGCGTGACGGGGCGCGCGTAGAGGTCTTTGAGGGCAACGTGGGTGTCAAGCGTGAGGACGTGAATGCCCAGCTCGAAGGGCTGGGAGACGGCTTCGTGCAGCTCGAAGCGCTCGACCATCAAGTCAGCGGGCAAGGGCTGCTCGGCATGCGTGGCCGCCAGCGCGTGCAGCCGGGTGTCTTGCGCCCACGCAGACAACAGCCCGGCCAGGTCCGACAGGCTTGGCAAATTCATGGTCCCTGAGGTTTTGATTTGAGTGGAGGCCAGTCTATGGCTGTTCTGCCAAAGGTTTTCTCCCCCAGAAGAAGTGACCTTGAAAGCAAACGTAAGACGGCCGCTCCTGGCGGAACCAGGACAAATCACCCCCTCGGGGCATCAGGCAACAAACAAGCTTCGAGCACCTGCAACTCGTTGTCGCGGGCGAAGTTCATGACGAAGTCCCAGGCCATGGGTTCAAGGTCGCGCAAGGCTTCGTTGACGACCACGCATTTGACGTTGTCCACGCTGGTGGGGACGCAGTAGGGCGAATAGCCGATGTGGGCCATGGGGCCCGACATGCCACCTGGCTTGAAGCAGGACATGGCGCCGGCGAGGCGCTCTGCCCAGTCGCTGGGGCGAAAGGTGCGGCCCTGTTGGGTCAGGCCCAGGATGAAGACTTCTCGGGGTTTGGGGGTGCGTTCTGGCAATGAGGGCGTCGACACGGTGGCGCTTCCGACGGGCTGTGCAATGGGTGAATTGACAGGCGCAGGGCCAGATTGTGTCTGGCGTCTGCGGGGAACCAGGGCGACAGACCGCGGGTAGCGGGCTGCAACGCTGGGTGATGGCCGCCACCCCAACCGATGGGGCTCGGGGGTTGCCATGCTGACAGGACGTGATTGTCGCGGATGCGAAGGGCTGCTGCAACTTGGATGCCAGCAATCGAAGGGCATTGCGGGCTGCGAGCAACTGAGTCGGCCCTGACCGGCGGTGATTTCAAGGCCACTCGCCGTCGATTCGCTCAGGGTTGGCACCAGGGCGCAGGTGCGATATTGCATAGAATGTTTGCTCTCTCACCTTACCGAGCCCCGCTCTCATGAACGCCCCTGTCAACGCCATGCCCCACGTGATGCCCACCTATGGCCGCCTGCCCGTCGCCTTGTCGCACGGCCAGGGCGCCGAAGTCTGGGACACCGAAGGCCGACGTTACCTGGACGCGCTCTCGGGCATCGCGGTCAACACCCTGGGGCACAACCACGCCAAGCTGGTGCCCGCGCTGCAGGATCAGGTCAGCAAGATGATCCACTGCTGCAACTACTACCAGGTGCCGCTGCAGGAAGAGCTCGCCCGCCTGCTGGTGGAGCGCTCGGGGCTGACCAACGTCTTTTTCTGCAACTCGGGCCTGGAAGCCAATGAAGCCGCGCTGAAGATCGCGCGCAAGTTCGGCCACGACAAGGGCATCGACCGCGCCGAGGTGGTGGTCTACGAGAAGGCCTTCCACGGCCGCTCGATCGCCACGCTGTCGGCCACCGGCAACCCCAAGGTGCACGCCGGCTTCGAGCCGCTGGTCGAAGGCTTCGTGCGTGTGCCGCTCAACGACATCGAGGCACTGGAAGAAGTCGCTCGCACCCACCCGAACGTGACGGCGGTGTTCCTGGAGGTGATCCAGGGCGAAGGCGGCATCAACCCGGCTCGCGTCGAGTACCTGCAGGCCATCCGCGCCTTGTGTGACAAACAAGGCTGGCTGCTGATGCTCGACGAGGTGCAATGCGGCATCGGGCGCACCGGCAAGTGGTTCGCTCACCAGTGGGCCGGCATCCAGCCGGACGTCATGCCGCTGGCCAAGGGCCTGGGCTCGGGCGTGCCGGTGGGCGCGGTGGTCTGCGGCCCCAAGGCCGCCGACGTGCTCAAGCCCGGCAACCACGGCACGACGTTCGGCGGCAACCCGCTGGCCATGCGCGCAGGCGTCGAGACCATCACCATCATGGAAGAAGACCAACTGCTGGCCAATGCCCAGCACGTGGGCGAGCACCTGATGGGCGCCCTGCGCCGCGAGTTGGCCAACGTGGCCGGCGTCACCGAGATCCGTGGCCAGGGCCTGATGATCGGCATCGAGCTCGACCGCCCCTGCGGCATCATCCTCAATCGCGCACTCGAAGCCGGGCTGCTGCTGAGCGTGACGGCCGACCAAGTTGTGCGCCTGCTGCCGCCGCTGATCTTCACCCCGGCCCAGGCGGACGAGCTCGTCGCCACCCTGGTGCCGCTCATCAAGCAGTTCCTTGCCGAGCCGAAGGCCTGAGCCGTCCGCCCCGCTCCCAGCTCCAACAGACACCCACGCGCCATGAAGCCCGGAAACAGCCTGATCAAGCACTACCTGCAGTTCAAGGACCTGCGCGCCCCGGAGTACGAATACCTCTTCCAGCGCGCGGCCAGCATCAAGCAACGCTTCAAGAACTACGAGAAGTACCAGCCCCTGTCGGACCGCACGCTGGCCATGATCTTCGAGAAGGCATCAACGCGCACGCGCGTGAGCTTCGAGGCCGGCATGTACCAGATGGGTGGCTCGGTGGTGCACCTGACCACCGACGGCAGCCAGCTGGGCCGCAGCGAGCCGATCGAGGACAGCGCCCGCGTGATCTCGCGCATGGTCGACATCGTGATGATCCGAACCTACGAGCAGGCCAAGATCGTGAAGTTCGCGGCCAACTCGCGCGTGCCGGTCATCAACGGGCTGACCAACGAGTACCACCCCTGCCAGATCCTGGCCGACATCTTCACCTACATCGAGCACCGCGGCTCGATCGCGGGCAAGGTGGTGGCGTGGGTGGGCGACGGCAACAACATGGCCAACACCTGGCTGCAGGCGGCGGAGTTGCTGGGCTTCACCGTGCACGTGAGCACGCCCAGCGGCTACGAGATCGACCCCGAGGTGGCCGGCATCTCGAACCCGGGCTGCTACAAGGTTTTCAAGGACCCGATGGACGCCTGCCGTGGCGCCCACCTGGTGACCACCGACGTGTGGACCAGCATGGGCTTCGAGGCCGAGAACGAAGAGCGCAAGAAGGCCTTCGCCGACTGGTGCGTGGACGCCGAGATGATGGGCGTGGCCGCACCGGACGCGCTGTTCATGCACTGCCTGCCAGCCCATCGTGGCGAAGAGGTCGAGGCCGAGGTGATCGACGGGCCGCAATCGGTGGTGTGGGACGAAGCCGAGAACCGGCTGCACGTGCAAAAGGCGCTGATGGAGTACCTGCTGCTCGGCCGCATCGGCTGACCTGACCGGGCTCAGAACCGGTACGCCAGGCGCAGGCCACCCCAGTGCCGCCCCTGCACCGTGATGGGTGCAGAAGCCTCCTTGAGCAGCACGAACTTGCCACCCCCCATGTCGCGGCGATAGGTCTGCAGCAGGAAGGGCCGCGTGTTGCGGGCCGAAGCCAGGCCCGTGCGGTCGTTGAAGATGCGGCGCCAGCGGCTGTTGGCGGTGTTCCAGACCACGTCACCCGGCCGCTGCGGGTGGCAATAGACCTTGTTGTGGGTGGAGATGTAGCCGTTGCGGTCTGCCGCGATGCAGAAGACCACCTCGGGCAGCGCCTTGAGCGCCGCTTCCTGCAAAACCGGAAAGAGGTCGTCGGTCACGGCGTTGAACGGGGCGCTGTGCTGCGCGGGGTTGCTGCCAGCCAGGGGCTGGTAGCGCTCGTCGAACAGCTGCGTCAGGCTGATGCGCCCCGAGCCCAGCGCCTGCTCCAGGCGTTCGGCGATTTGGCCTGCAACCTGCTGGGCCAGCTGGATGTACGGCGTGTCGGCGGTTTCAACGCCGCAGGTGGCGATGACCTCCATGAGCCGCTCCGAAACGCCCAGCACGCGCTCGCTGCGCTTGGATGCGTCGGCCAGGGCGTCGCGCACGGTCTGCACCTCCCGCCCCATGCCGTTGACCTGCTCCTGAATGCCTTGGCTCAAGCCCGTGCTGGCATCGGCGGCCTCGACGATGCGCTGCACGGCGCTTTCGGCACCCATCAAGGCCAGGTGCACCTGCCGTCCCTGATCGCCCTTGGTGTCTGCCTGCACGTCCACGCGCAGGTCCTGAGCCAGCGACTGGATGCGTTGGTCCAGCGAGGCCACCGTGCTCATGATGGCCTTGGAGATGGATTCGACCTGGGTGGACAGGTCTTTGACGGCGTCGGCCACGACCGAGAAGCCCAGCCCGGCCTCGCCGGCGCGCTTGGCCTCGACCGAGGCGTTGAAGGCCACCAGCCGGGTCTGCAGGGCCACCTGGGTGATCTGGCTGGCGGCGTCGGAGACTTGCTTGAGCGTGCTGACCACCCCGGCGACCTCTTCGCCCACGTGCTCGACGCTGGCGCGGGCGCGCTGCATGGCCTGTTGGCTTTGTGCGGTTTCAGCCTGGATGCGCTGCTGTGCCTGCGCGATCTGATGCGCCTGCGCTTGCAGCTCGCTCAGCGCCGTGGTCTGACCGGTCGAGATGGCGGCGCAGTCGTCGAGGGCCCCACGCAATTGCGCCGCCTCGAGACCCAAGCCGCTGCAGTCCCGCTGCAGCACCTGCGCGAGCGCGTAAACGGATTCGGCCCCTTCCGAGCGCACCGGCTCGGCAGACACCGCGGGCGAAACCGATGCCACGGTTTCGCGCTTTTTGAACAAGGCCAACATGGGCACCCCTCTTCAGAAGGGAGGCCATCGCCCGAGGGAGCCGAAGCCTGGCCGGCTTCAAGTCACCATTCTCGGAGCTTGACGCGCAGCCGGGCGATGGATTGGCTGTGCAGCTGGCAAACACGCGATTCGGTCACGCCCAGCACGGCGGCGATTTCCTTGAGGTTCATGTCCTGCTCGTAGTACATGCTCATGACGTACTGCTCGCGCTCGGGCAGGTTCTTGATGGCTTCGACCAGAGCATGGCGCATGCGGTGGTCTTCGAGCAAGCTCAGTGGGTCGTTGCCTTCGTCGGTGACGTGGCGATCGAGGTAGTCGTTGTCGCCATCTTCGCCACTCATGTCTTCCAGGTAGATCAGCTGGGTGCCACGCACCTTGCCAAGCATTTCCTGGTACTCGGTCAGGGCCATGCCCATTTCCTTGGCGATCTCGCTTTCCTGCGGGGCGCGGCCGAGCTTTTGCTCCAGGCTGTGCACGGCGCGCTCGATGTCGCGCTGCTGTTTGCGGGTACCCCGGCTGAGCCAGTCGGCGCCGCGCAGCTCGTCGAGCATGGCGCCACGGATGCGCTGTGTGGCGAAGGTCTCGAACTGCACCCCCTGCCCTGCGTCAAAGCGGGTCAGGGCGTCGGTCAGGCCAATCATGCCCACCTGGATCAGGTCGTCGATTTCGACGTTGGCAGGCAGCTTGGCGATCATCTGGTGGGCCAGGCGCCGCACCAGCGGGCTGTACTGGCGCAGCATCGAGTCGACGTCGAGACGGCCTTTGGCGGTGTACGTGCTGGACATGCTGGGCTCCATGAGCATCTTCAGTTGAGTACGGGTGACACGCGGGCAGGCAGCGCTGCACCGGGCGACAACAGGTGGTCGAAAGCGGTCTCGCCCAGGGTGTGGGGCAAGGCGCAGCGCAGCAGCCCGGCGGCCAGCTCCATGAAGCGGGCGTCGGGGTCGATCGAGGCGGGCTCGAAGGGGTCCAGGCGCAGGGCCACGCGTTGCGCCGCCCCCAGGAACTGGTCCGAGCACCGCGCAAGGCGACGGATCACTTCGTCGGCCTGCTGGCTGCGGCGTGGTGCGCACATCAGCAGGTCGTAGGCCATCCAGCCTCCCCGCTGGCTGAGCACCTTGACGGCCGCATAAGCGTCGGTCAGGCCTTCGGCCAGGTCGTTGGTGAAGACCAGGGGACGCAGGTTGTGGCCTCGGCAGCGGTCCCCGAAGATGCGCACCAGCTCGCTGGCAGAGGCGTGCAGCAGGACGACGTCGCTGCGGGCGGACGCGTCGGCCAGCTCATCGAGCAGGGTCGAGCAGGAGCCTCGGGCGTCGGCGAATTTCAGGGGCAGGCCTCGCGCAGCCATGTAGCTGACGTGCTCCGACAGGCGCTCGATGCCTTCGGACAGGTCGAACTCGGCGAGCTCGCTGGGCGCCCTCGCCTGCTCGCCCGCATCGACGACCAGGGTGCTCAGGCCGCAAGCGGCGTAGGCCGCGCACAGGCGCTCGAGCACCAGGCCACCGGCGCTGGAGCGGGTGTTGGCCACCACCGGGATGAAACGCAGCACGCGGGCAGCGAACATCTGGCGCAGGCCCTGGGCCTGGTCGACAGGCTGGGCTGGGAGGGCAGAACGCACGGGTCGGACCATGGAGGGCGGCTCGGTGTGGGTCAGGCGGTGGCGGTGGCGGTGGCGGCGCGGGCAGACTGCTGCAGCATCTCGGGCATCGAGGGCGTGGCCAGGATCAGGCTGACCTCGTTGGGGTCGAGGCGGTAAGCCGGGTTCAGGCTGGCGCGCAGCGCGCGGTGCACCAGGGCTTGTGCGGACAGTCGGTGCCAATCTTCGGGCACGCGTTGGCCGTTTGCCACGCCCAGGACCTTGAGCTTGTGACGGATTAACGCATCCAGCGCCGGGCCGAGCTTCACGGCCTCGTCCAGCTTGGAGAGGACGACGCCGGAGCACTGCTGTGCGTGGTAGGCGTGCATGACGTCCTCGATGGCATCGCCTTGTGCCGAGGCGTTGATGACCAGCAGCTTTTTGATGGCCGGGTGAGACAGCATCTCCAGCAGGTCCTTGGTGCGACCGTCGCGCTGGGCCATGCCTGCGGTGTCGATCAGGATCAGCTTCTTGCCCGACAGGAGTTCGAGCAGGTCTTCCAGGGCGGCGCGGTCGTGGGCCATGTGCACGGGCACGCCCAGGATGCGGCCATAGGCGCGCAGCTGTTCGTGGGCACCGACGCGGTAGGCGTCCAGGGTGATGAGGCCGAGGTTCTGGGCACCGTGCTTGGCCGCGAAGGTGGCGGCGAGCTTGGCGGTGGAGGTGGTCTTGCCCACGCCGGTCGAGCCGATCAGGGCGAACACGCCGCCCTGGTCTTCGATGGCGCGTTCGGTGTCGGCGGTGTTGAGGTTGCGCTGCAGCACCTGGGTGGCCCACTCCATCTCGTCGTGCTGGCCGTTGTTGACGTCGGCAGGCATGGCGTCGAGCAGCTTGCGGATCAGCACCGTCGAGAAGCCACCGTCCAGCAGGCGCTGGGCCAGGTTGGCCTGGGCAGGGGTGCGGCCCAGCTTGTCCAGGAAGGCCATGGTCTCGAAGCGCTCGGTCATCATGGCGCGCATGGCACGCAGCTCGCCGAGCAAGGTGGTGTTGGCCTCCTGGGCAGAGCGCAGGGCCTCCAGGGTGGCGGTGTCGGGTTGGGCGACCACCGGTGCGGCTGGCTTGGCCTGTGCCTGAGGCTGGGCCTTGGCAGCCGGGCGGGCTGCGGCGCGCGGGGCGTCCTGGCGGGCCACCATCTGGTCCATCGTCAGCTCGTCAGACAGGGCGGCGCGGCTGGCCTGGGCGCTGGGGGATTGGGCTTGCGCGACCTGGGCACGGGCCAGGGACTCGGCCTGGTTCGGCACCGCAGCGTGGGCAGAAGCCTGCACGGCCTGACGGGCGCTCTGGCGAGGCGCGAGCATGGGCTCGCTCACGGCCAGGTCCACGGCGGCGATCTGGGCGCTGGGTTGGCGACGGGGCTCGGCAAAGCGCTGGTTGAGTTGCGCTTCGGGCGCGGCCATGGCCGGCTCGGTGCGCGACTGGATGGCGGCCTGGCGGCGCTTGAGCATGCGCTCGCGCACATAGTCCTGGAAGGACAGCGTGCTCATGGCCAGCTGCTTGACGTCTTCCTGCACGGTGTGGGCCAGGTTGGCGACCGACTGGCGGGCAACCGCGGCACCCTTGGCCAGCGGGCCAGCGGCCTCTTCCTCTGCAACCGGCTCCTCGCGACCCAGGCCTGCTTCGGCGGCCGGGGCACGGCTGGACATCGACTCGACCATGGCCATGCCGTCGGCGGCCATGGCCAGGATCTCGATGCCACCTTCGGCGGCGGGCTTGGTGGACAGCACGATGGCCTCGTCCCCGAAAGCAGCCTTGACCTTTTGCATGGCCTCGCGGCTGTTGCGTCCAATGAAGCGTTTGACGTTCATGCGTGGCCTCCGATCAGGGTACCGATGCGAATCGAATGGGTCTCAGGGATCTCGCTGTGTCCCAGCACCTTGAGACGGGGTGCGGCGCGCTTGAGGAGTCGGGCGACCGACGGACGGATCGCGTCGGGCACCAGCAGGCAGGCGGGGTGGCCCATGTTTTCCTGACGCTGGGTGGCCTCGGCGGCCTGGCGGGTCAGGTGGTCGGCGACGCCCGGGTCGAGCATCGGGCCGTTGGCGGCCGTCAGGGCCTGGGTCAGCAGGCGCTCCAGGTCGGGCTCGATGGCAATGACATCGAGCTCGCGAACCGGGCCATAGATCTGCTGGACGATGGCCGGGGCCAGGCCGACGCGGATGCGGCGGGCCAGCTCGGACGGGTCGTTGACCAGGTTGGGTGCCACGGCGCAGTGCTCGGCCATGGTTTCGATGATCGAGCCCATGTCGCGGATGTGCACGCCCTCTTCGAGGAGCAGCTGGAGCACTTTCTGCAGGGTTGCGATGCCGACCATCTTGGGAACCACGTCTTCGATCAGTTTGGGAGCCAGTTTCGTCACGTGCTCGATGAGCTGTTGTGTCTCGACGCGGCCCAAAAGCTTGGCGGCGTGGAGTTGCATCAAGTGTGAAAGATGGGTCGCCACGACGGTCGAGGGATCAACCACCGTGTACCCGGCCATTTGCGCGACATCGCGCTGGCGCTCTTCGACCCACACGGCGGGCAGGCCGAAGGCGGGGTCCACGGCCTGGGTGCCGGCGATGGGGTTGGTGACGTGGCCAGGGTTGATGGCCATCAGCATGTTGGGGAAGACCTCGCCCTCGCCCACCACGGCGCCACGCAGGGTGATGCGGTAGAAGCTGGGCTTGAGCTCCAGGTTGTCCTTGATGTGCACAGATGGCGGCAAGAAGCCGACTTCTTGCGCGAACTTGCGGCGCACGCCCTTGATCCGGTTGAGCAGGTCGCCGCCGCGCTCCTTGTCGACCAGCTGGATCAGGCGGTAGCCCACTTCCAGGCCCAGGGTGTCGACCGGCTGCAGGTCTTCCCACGAGGCCTCGCCATTCGGGTTGGCGACGGCCTGGGGCTTTTCTGGCGCAGGCGGCGCCTGGCGCTCGGCTTCCTTCTTGACGTGGATGCGCCAGGACGCGTAGCCCAGGCCACCGGCCATCGGCAGGAAGATCAGCGAGGGCATGCCCGGGATCACCCCCAGCAGGCCGATGATGCCGGCGGCCACGCCGATGACCTTGGGGTTCTCCAGCATCTGGCTGGTGATCTGGGTGCCCACGTCCTGGTCTTTGCCGACCCGCGAGACCACCATGGCGGCCGCCACCGAGATCAGCAGCGCCGGGATCTGCGCCACCAGCGCGTCACCGATGGCCAGCAGGATGTAGGACTCGGCCGCTTGCGAGGCCGACAGGTCGTGCTGGACCACGCCGATGATGAAGCCGCCGATGATGTTGATGAACAGGATCAGGATGCCGGCGATGGCGTCGCCGCGCACGAACTTCGAAGCACCGTCCATGGAGCCGTGGAACTCGGCCTCTTCGCCCACCTCGCGGCGGCGCTTGCGGGCCTCGGCCTCGTCGATCAGGCCGGCGCCCAGGTCGGCGTCGATGGCCATCTGCTTGCCGGGCATGGCGTCCAGGGTGAAGCGGGCCGCCACCTCGGCGATGCGCTCGGAGCCCTTGGTGATCACGGTGAAGTTGATCACCACCAGGATGGCGAACACGATGATCCCGACCGCAAAGTTGCCGCCGATCAGGAAGTGACCGAAGGACTCGATCACCGCGCCGGCAGCCCCCGTGCCGTTGTGACCTTCGAGCAGTACCACCCGGGTCGAAGCCACGTTCAGTGACAGGCGCAGCAACGTGGTCAGCAGCAGCACCGCCGGGAAGGCCGCGAAGTCCAGCGGACGCAGCATGGTGGCCGCCACCATCATCACCATCAGCGACATGGCGATGTTGAAGGTGAAGAAGATGTCCAGCACCAGGGGCGGCAGGGGCAGCACCATCAGCACCAGCACGGTCACCACGATGAGCGGCGCGACCATCATCTGGAACCGTTTGGCGTCGCCTGAGGACATCGCCAGCAGCTTCTGCATCCAGGGGTTCATGGGGGGCACATCCTTGAAGGGGGTTACAAGGATTGTTGGCCGCCGCCCCTTCAAGCTTTAGCGAGATAAGCAGGGGCGGTGCGCGCCTATTCGGACCACGTTGCGTGGGGTGAAAGTCACGATTTGTTCCTGCGCGAAGGGCTGCCCCGGCAAATGGGGGATCGGCCTGTGATGGATGTCACATGTGAGTCGGCACAATGGCTTCGCAGCTGCCACTGGGGTACACGTGTGCGGCGCCACCAACAACCGGGGAAGAGACATGAAACTTCGCGCGATCACCCTCGCAGCGGCAGGCCTGCTGGCCGCCGCGTCCGCTCAAGCCGAATTGCAGACTTGGCGCTTCATCGATGTGCACGGGCTAGGGGGACAGCCTGCCGGCACGCACATCGACGTCACCTTTGACTTGGCTTCAATGCGGGGAACCGGCGTCGACACGTTCAACGACCCACCTGTCAGCGGCTTCGAAGCATGGACCGGGCCGATCGTCAGCTGGACCTTCAGAGATGTGACCTACACCCCAGCCGAGAACAACTGGATCCCCGCCATCGAGGAAACACAAATCCTGTGGAACACCCGCGCCGCACTGCCCGGCGCAAGCGGAGACATGTTCTTTGACGCATACGACATCGGGAACCTGTTCTACAACTCGACTGAAAACCTCTCCATCGGACTGCAGGGGCTGTCCCTGGGCATCCGGGAGGTTGATGACGAGATGGTCAAGAGCGGAGAGATCTTCGTCAATGGATCGCAACCCGTCATGACCTTGCGCGCCAACTCAGGAGGATCGCTTGCCACGACCACACTGATCATCAGCGGCATGCAAAAGGTGCCGGCGGTGCCAGAACCCAGTTCGTGGGCCCTGGCCCTGCTCGGCGGCTTGGGCGCAGCAGCCCTGGCCCGCCGCCGCCAGCCCGCGTGCCACGCCGAAACACCGGCCGCCTGAGGCCAGCTCATCCCGCCAAATCAACCGTCAAGCGCCCCGGGCAGCCGCCTTCGCGGCCTCCGCACGCAGCGGGTCCATCTCATCCGGCACCTGCAAATCCGGCAGGTTGCCCGGCATGGGTGCCCGCCCGCTGAGCGCCTGCTTGAGCTGATACACGTAAGCCAGCACCTGGGCCACCGCGCTGTAGAGCTTGACCGGCACCTCCTGGTCGAGCTCGGTGTGGGCGTACAGCGCACGCGCCAGGGGCGGCGCCTCGAGCACCGGCACCTTGTTCTCGGTGGCGATGTCGCGGATCTTGAACGCCAGCAGGTCCAACCCCTTGGCCACCACGCGCGGCGCGCCCATCGAGCCTTCTTCGTACTTCAGCGCCACGGCATAGTGGGTCGGGTTCATGACCACCAGGTCGGCGGTGGGCACAGCGGCCAGCATGCGCTTGCGGGTGCGCTCGCGCATGATCTGCTTCATGCGGCCCTTGACCTCCTGGTTGCCCTCCTGCTGCTTGTACTCTTCCTTGACATCCTGGTGCGACATCTTCATGCGCTCGGCAAACAGGAACTTCTGCAGCGGCCAATCCAGGATGGCGAAGCCGGCGATCACCAGCAGCATCGTGCCCATGACCTGCCCCATGGTGATGCCCAGGTCGCGGATGGCAGCAGGCAGGGGTTGGGCCAGCAGGTCGGACATGCTCGGCCAGACCTTCATCAGCGTCATCACGCCCACGGCGCCCAGCACCAGTGCCATGGCACAAGCCTTGAGCGCGTCGATGAGCTGCTGCTTCTTGAACAGGTTGCCCAGACCGCTGATCGGGTTGAGCTTGCCGAAATTGGGCGCCAGCACCTTGAAGGACATCACCCAGCCGCCTGAAATCACCGAGGCGGCGGTCGAGGCCAGGGCCACACCCACCCCAACCGGCACGACCATGATGAGCGCCTGCATGCTCCAGTCGGTCAGGCGCTGGAGCATGAAATCGGGCGAGGCCACCGTGCGCACGTCAAAGCGCAGCCCGCCCGACATGAGCTTTTGCAGCTGATCCAGCCACAGCGGCGTCAGGCCCATGAGCACACCCGTGGCCGCCAGCATGACCAGGAAGTGCCCGAGGTCCTTCGAGCGCACGACCTGGCCGTCTTTGCGGGCCTGGTCCAGTTTCCGCTGCGAGGCGGGTAACTGCTTGTCTTGTGAGCCTTCTTCGGACATCGGGAGCAAGGCCTGGGCAGACCGGGGAATCGATGCCTGAGAGTGTGCTCAGCAAGTCCCCTGCGCGTGGCCCGGAAAAACCGCCCTCGAACCGGCCTGATCCCTCAGACACCGGCAGGTGAAAAACCAGCCCGCTGCGACTCAGCATGATGTACAAATCGCGTCAAGGGGGCGAATGCCTTGGCGCTGGACAGAGCATCTGCACCGAAACCCACGGAATGGGACGGTGCGCCCCTGCAGATTCGCGCTTGCCACGCTTCGCGCCGGCTTAGGATGACCCGATGGCCGAATCCGTCCGCTTCAACGATCACGTGCAGGAACAGCTGGGACGAGCCCCCGAGCTGGCACAACGCATCGTCGCCCGCACCCAAGCTGTGCTGCGTGACAGCGGCACCGACCTGTCCCTGGCACAAGACCGCAACCTGCTGTTCGGCGTGGCCGAGGCCGTTCAGGCGCGGCGCGCCGACTTCGAGTCCGCCCTGACCCAGCACATCCAGGACGAAGTCCGCGCCACCCAGGGCGATGGCCCCAGCGGACGCAAACTGCACGAGATGACCATCGACCAGCTCACCCTGGTCGACGAAAACCAGGCCGAGCAGGACATCGAGATCTCGCGCACCGTGCAACTCATCGACCTGGTGGCCGAGTGGGAGTTGCGCGAACTCCAAGCCTGCACATCGGCGCTGCAGGGCGACACGACCCCACGCCCGCACACCAACCCCCTGCGCCCGGCTGTTTTTGCGCGGGCGCTCGGCGCCGCAACGCGGGTGCTGCCGCTGTCAGCGGGCGAGCGCAACATGCTGCTGCGCCTGACCGGTCGCGTGCTGGCGGACTGCCTGCGCGAGCACTACCGAGAGGTGTCGGCCACGCTGAGATCCCTGGGCTGCGACCCGGTGCCTTTCAAGGCCGTCACCCACCCGCGACGCAGCGCCCCGCCCTCGTCCCTGATCGTCACCCAGCCTGGCGCGCTGCAGAGCCTGCTCGATCGCATGCCGCTGCCACCGCCGCCGGCTGCCCCCGCTGCCGCCGCAGCGGCCCATGCCGGCGACCTCACCTTCGGCGTGCTCTCGCGCAAACTCGACGAGATCAACGACCCGCAAGGCCTGGCCGCGCGTCGCAGCCAGGCGCAAGTTTCACGGCTGCTGAACACCCTGTTCCAGCAGATGCAGGCCGATGCCGAGGTGCCCGCGCCGGTGCGCCAACTGATCGGCCAGATGGAGCCGGTGCTGCAACGAGCCGCCCAGCAAGACACCTGGGTGCTGCGCAGCGACCAGCACCCGGCCTGGCGACTCATCAACCAAATGGCAGCCTACGCAGCCGGCTATGGCGAAAACGACGCGGTTGCGCTGCGCGGCTTCCTGGCCTTCATGCAGCCGCGCGTGGCGCGCATGCTGCCCGAGCCCGGCCCCGGCAGCGTCGAGCTCGAAACCACGCTCAAGGAGATGCAGCAGTTCATCGTCTCCCAAAGCCAGGCCGCCGTTCAGCAGGCTCCCCAGGCCGTGGCCCGACTGCGCGAGGCCGACCAACGCCTGACCCTCCACCCCTTGCTGCAACAGCAAGTCGCCAACCAGGTGGAACTGGTCAAGCTGCCCCAGGTCATCAAGGACTTCCTCTGCGGCCCCTGGGTCGAGGTGCTCACGCACACCATGGCCACCACCTCGCCCGAGGACGACGAATCGCAAGCCATGCTGTGCGTGGTCGACGACCTGGTGCAAAGCCTGCAAAGGCCGGAGAGCATCGATGCACGCGAAGCCCTGCGCCGCAAGCTGCCAGACCTGAGCAACCGGCTGCAACGAGGCATGGCCAGCATCAACATGCCCCGCCATGAGCAGGACACCCTGCTCGAAGCCCTCATGCGCATGCACACCCGCGTGCTCATGGCCACACCCAAGCCGCCCAAGCTGGAACGCGAGCGCACCGGTTTCGAGTCCAGCACCCTGGCCAACCTCGACGCCTTGCTCGACGACCTGCGCTTCGCTCAGGCCGATGGCCGACCGCTCGACACCAACCTGGGCTCCCTGCCCACGGTGCCCATGGCCTTTGGCGAGAACGCCGACGACGCGGCCATCCTGGCGCGCCGCCGCCAGTGGGCCGACGCCCTTACCCCGGGCACCTGGTGCAAGCTCTTCATGCAAGGCCAATGGACCACCGCCCGCCTGCTGTGGGTCAGCGAAAACCGCCAGTTCTACATGTTCGGCAGCGACCTGGCAGGCCGCCTGCACTCCCTGAGCCGCCGCGCGCTCGAGCGCCTGCGCGCCGAAGGCCTGGCCACCAGCCTGGAAGACCGCAGCCTGATGCAGCGCGCCGTCGACAGCATGGTGCAGGAGCTCGACAGCTGATTGCCACGACTCGCCGGGTCGATCGGTCTGCGGCATCATTGCCAACCGCACATCGCAGCGAGCGCCCACGCCCATCGCGATGATGAAAAACGCCTGGGATGAGGAACCAACGCCATGTACACGCTGCACATCGCCAACAAGAACTACTCATCGTGGTCGCTGCGGCCCTGGTTGTTGATGAGCGAGCTGGGACTGCCCTTTGAAGAAAGGCTCGAGCCCTTCGGCGAGGTCGAGTTCACCCGCTTCTCGCCCACCGGCAAGGTGCCTTGCCTGCACGACGGCGGACAAGTCGTGTGGGACTCTCTGGCCATCACCGAGTACCTGGCAGAACGCCACCCCGGCGTGTGGCCCACCGATGCCACCGCTCGCGCCTGGGCCCGCTGCGCCAGCGCCGAGATGCACTCGGGCTTCTTCGCGCTGCGCGAGACCTGCACCATGAACTGTGGCCTGCGCATCCGCCTGAGCAACTGGCCTGCTGCGGCGAGAGCCGACTGGCAGCGCGCCGAAACGCTCTGGCAAGAAGGCCTGCAGCGCTTTGGCGGGCCCTTCCTGGCCGGAGATCGGTTCACGGCCGTGGACGCCTTCTTTGCGCCACTGGCTTTCCGTGCCCAGACCTATTCCCCTGATTTGGGCGACGTTGCAAGCGCCTACGTGCAACGCATGCTCGCCCTGCCCTCCATGAGGGGCTGGTACGAGCAGGCACTGGCCGAGACATGGCGCGACGAGCCCCACGAAGCCGATGCACGAGCAAAAGGGCAATGGCTGCAGGACCTGCGCCGAGCGCGCTGAAGCGAGCGCCATGATCAGCCTTGGCATGGGTCAAAAAACAGACAAAAAGGGAAACGCAACCCCATGAGGTGGGGAGTGCCTGAATCCGCATGGGGGCTTAGAGTGCGACAGCCGTCACCGGCACTCGTTCCATTCGCAAGACAACTTCAGGAGTTCACATGTCCCGTTCTTCCCGCGTCATTGCCGCCATGCTCATCGGCGCCAGCGCCCTGGCATCCGCGCAGGCCGCCGAGATTGCGGTCGCCAGCGTCACCGCCTCGTCGACCTTCTACACCTACAACCCGGTCAACCTGATCAATGGCAACGGCCTGAGCGGCGACCTGCACAGCGGCAACTGGGAGGCCAAGTGGCTGCTCGACGGCGTCAACACCGGCAACCTGACCTTTGACCTGGGTGGCCTGTACAAGATCGGCAGCACGACCATCTGGAACTACGGCCCTGGCTGCTGCGGCGAAGGTCGCTCCGTCCAGGACCTGTCCATCAGCCTGTCCACCGACGGCGTGAACTACAGCGAATTCGGTGCCTTCGTGCTGAGCAAGCCCACCACCGACCCCTTCGGCGGCGAAACGCTGGGTCTGGGCGACACCACCGCCCGCTTCGTTCGCTTTGACATCAAGAGCAATCACGGCGAGGCCGACTACACCGGCCTGTCCGAGGTGAAGTTCGACGGCGTGTCGGCCGTGCCCGAAGCTTCGAGCCTGGCCTGCGGCCTGATCGGTCTGGCCACGGCCGCCCTGCTGCAGCGCCGCCGCAACAACGCAGCGCGCTGATCGGTCATTCAGGCCTCGATCCAGCCTCGCTTGGCACTGGCCTGCGGACCCGCACAGGGGCATGTGCCCCTGTTGCGAATCACTCCATGTTCGCCGGCACCACCGTCCAGTGCTGGCGGGTGTCGCCCTGCGAATTGACGCTTTCCATGTGAACCGGGAAGCCCCAAAGCCGTGCCACGTGCTTGAGCACCTCGCGCGTGCTGTCGTGCAGCGGGCGATCGTTGTGCTGCGTGTGGCGCAGGGTCAGCGACCGGTCGCCACGCAGGTTCACGCTCCAGACCTGGATGTTGGGCTCGCGCGAGCCCAGGTCGTACTGGCGTGACAGCGTCTCGCGCAACGCGCGGTAGCCCATCTCGTCGTGGATGGCGCTGACCTCGTACTCGCTGGCCTGCTCGTCGTCGCGGATGGCAAACAGCCGGAAGTCGCGCATCACCTTCGGAGAAAGGAACTGCCCGATGAAGCTCTCGTCCTTGAAGTTGCGCATGGCGTAGTCGAGTGTCTTGAGCCAGGCGTGTTCTTCCTTGGGCGTGTTCTCGGCGGAACCCGCGAAATCCGGGAACCAATGCCGGTCTTCCGGCGTGGGCTTCTCGCAGATGCGCTTGAGGTCCGTGTACATCGCAAAGCCCAGCGCATACGGGTTCAGGCCGCTGTAGGCGCGGTGCCCCACCGGCGGCTGGAACACCACGTTGGTGTGCGACTGCAGCCACTCCATCATGATGCCGTCGGTCAGGTGACCGTCTTCGTACATGGTGTTGAGCAGCGTGTAGTGCCAGAACGTGGCCCAGCCTTCGTTCATGACCTGGGTCTGGCGCTGCGGGTAGAAGTACTGCGCCACCTTGCGCACGATGCGCACGATCTCGCGCTGCCAGGGCTCGAGCAGCGGCGCGTGCTTCTCGATGAAGTAGAGCAGGTTCTCCTGCGGCTCGGCCGGGAAGCGCCTCAC
Organism: Comamonadaceae bacterium 2PF; assembly: GCA_005502875.1. GTDB lineage: Bacteria > Pseudomonadota > Gammaproteobacteria > Burkholderiales > Burkholderiaceae_C > Aquabacterium. The sequence goes on from SCMV01000006.1 coordinate 58,594, forward strand.
GGCCTCCTCCTCGGGGCGGTCGGCACGACGCGGCAGCGTGCGCCACAGGTCGTTGACCTGCTGCTGCAGGTAGGCCTCGCGCTCTTCGCGGCGGGCCAGTTCCTTGTCAAGCGAGAGCTTGCCTGGGCGGCGGTAGCGGTCCACGCCGTGGTTCATCAGCGCGTGGCAGCTGTCGAGCAGCTCTTCGACGGCGTCGATGCCATGGCGCTCTTCGCAGCGGGCCACGTAGTTCTTGGCGTAGACCAGGTAGTCGATGATGGAGCCGGCATCGGTCCACATCCGGAACAGGTAGTTGCCCTTGAAGAAGCTGTTGTGCCCGTAGGCCGCGTGCGCGATCACCAGGGCCTGCATGGCCATGGTGTTCTCCTCCATCAGGTAGCTGATGCAGGGGTTGGAGTTGATGACGATCTCGTAGGCCAGCCCCATGTGGCCGCGGCGGTAGTTCTTCTCGGTGGCGATGAACTCCTTGCCGTACGACCAGTGGCGGTAGTTCACCGGCATGCCCACGCTGGCGTAGGCGTCCATCATCTGCTCGGCGGTGATGATCTCGAGCTGGTTGGGGTAGGTGTCGAGCTTGTAGCGCTGCGCGGTGGCGCGGATGACGTCGTGGTACTCCTCGATCAGCTCGAAGGACCAGTCCGACAGCCCTGGCAGGGGTTTCTCGGCTCGATGGGGCGTCAGCAAGGCACTCATGCGTCCACTCCTTCCTTCTTGAACAGTTCGCGAAAGACCGGGTAGATCTGCGAGGCCTCCAGCACCTTGCGCATCGCAAAGTGCTTGTGCGTCTCGGCCAGGCTCAGGTACTCGTCCCAGAGGTTCTGCTCGGTCTGGGCCACCTGCACGTAAGCGTAGTAGCGCACCAGCGGCAGGATCTTTTCTTCCAGGATCTCCTTGCAGCGGCTGGAGTCGTGGTGCCAGTTGTCGCCGTCGGAGGCCTGGGCCACGTACAGGTTCCACTCGTTGGTCGGGTAGCGCGCGCGGATGACCTCGTCGAGCAGCACCAGGGCGCTCGAGACCACCGTGCCGCCGGTCTCGGTGGCGTGGAAGAAGTCGTCTTCGTTGACCTCTTGGGCTTGCGTGTGGTGGCGGATGAAGACCAGCTCGATCTTGTCGTAGTGGCGTGTGAGGAACAGGTACAGCAGGATGAAGAATCGCTTGGACAGCTCCTTGCGTTGCTCGTCCATCGAGCCGGAAACGTCCATCACGCAGAACATCACGGCCTTGGTGGTGGGCACCGGCACCTTGACGCGGCTGCGAAAGCGCAGGTCGATCGGGTCGAGGAAGGGGATGCCAGCCACGCGACCACGCAAGTGCCTGATGCGCGCCTCGAGCTGCTCGAGCTCGACAGCATGATCGTGGTCGAGCGCATCGTCGCCCTCTTGCTTTTCCGCCCGCAGCGCGGCCATGCGTTCTTCGAGCTCTTCGATCTCGCGGCGGCTGCTCGCGCCCAGTGCGATGCGGCGGCCGAGTGCCCCGCGCATCGAGCGCACCACGTGCAGGTTGTTGGGCGTGCCATCGTTGCTGAAGCCGGCGCGGTGGCTCTTCCACTCGGGCACCTCGGCCAGCGCCGTCTTGACCATGTTGGGCAGGGCCAGGTCCTCGAAGAAGACCTGCATGAACTCTTCCTTGCTCAGGCTGAAGACGAAGTCGTCTTCGCCTTCGCCCGAATCGCTGGCCTCGCCCGAGCCGCTGCCCTGCCCGCCCCCACCTTGTGGTTTTTCGATGCGGTCACCCCGCACGTACTCGCGGTTGCCAGGGTGCACCACGTCGCGCGTGCCCCCGTCACCATGGCGAAACACCGGCTCACCCAGGTCCCGCTTGGGGATGGCGATGTCCTCGCCCTTTTCGATGTCGCGGATGCTGCGGCCGTTGATGGCCCGCTGCACGGCTTCTCGGACCTGGTCCTTGTGGCGGCGCAGGAAACGCTCGCGGTTGCCGATGGATTTGTTCTTCCCCGCGAGGCGTCTGTCGATGATGTGTTGCCGTGTCATGTACGCAGTCCGCCGTTTTTATCCGAGCGGCCACCACGGATCCGGCTTTGCCGGGCCGCTGGTGGCGCCCCCTTGAGGGGGAGCGCCGGAAGGCGCTCGGGGGTGGGCCATCAGATCAAGAGCTCTTCCTCACGCGCAGGTACCACTCGCACAGCAGCCGAACCTGCTTGGCCGTGTAGCCCTTCTCGACCATGCGGTTGACGAAGTCTTCGTGCTTCTTGACCTCGTCGGCGCTGGCCTTGGCGTTGAAGCTGATGACCGGCAACAGCTCTTCGGTGTTGCTGAACATCTTCTTCTCGATCACCGTGCGCAGCTTCTCGTAACTGGTCCACAGCGGGTTTTTGCCGCTGTTGTTGGCGCGAGCGCGCAGCACGAAGTTGACGATCTCGTTGCGGAAGTCCTTCGGGTTGGCGATGCCGGCGGGCTTTTCGATCTTCTCCAGCTCTGCGTTGAGCGAGCCGCGGTCGAAGATCTCGCCCGTGTCGGTGTCGCGGTACTCCTGGTCCTGGATCCAGTAGTCGGCGTAGGTCACGTAGCGGTCGAAGATGTTCTGGCCGTACTCGGAGTAGCTCTCCAGGTAAGCCGTCTGGATCTCCTTGCCGATGAACTCGGCGTAGCGCGGCGCCAGCATCTCCTTGATGTAGGCGATGTACTTCTGCTCCGTCTCGGCCGGGAACTGCTCGCGCTCGATCTGCTGCTCCAGCACGTACATCAGGTGCACGGGGTTGGCCGCCACCTCGGCGCTGTCGAAGTTGAAGACCTTGGAGATGATCTTGAAGGCAAAGCGCGTGGAGATGCCGCTCATGCCCTCGTCGACGCCCGCGTAATCACGGTACTCTTGAATCGACTTGGCCTTGGGGTCGGTGTCCTTGAGGCTCTCGCCGTCGTAGACCTGCATCTTGCTGTAGATGCTGGAGTTCTCGGGCTCCTTCAAGCGCGTGAGCACCGCGAACTGGCTCATCATCTTGAGCGTGCCTGGTGCGCAGGGCGCCGCGGCCAGCGACGAACCCCTCACCAGCTTCTCGTAGATCTTGATCTCCTCGCTCACGCGCAGGCAGTAAGGCACCTTGACGATGTAGATGCGGTCGAGGAAGGCCTCGTTGTTCTTGTTGTTGCGGAAGGCCTTCCACTCGCTTTCGTTCGAGTGGGCCAGCACCACCCCGTCGAACGGAATGGCGCCAAAACCTTCGGTGCCCTTGAAGTTGCCTTCTTGCGTGGCCGTCAGCAGCGGGTGCAGCACCTTGATGGGCGCCTTGAACATTTCCACGAACTCGAGCAGGCCCTGGTTGGCCAGGCACAGGCCACCGGAGTAGCTGTAGGCGTCCGGGTCGTCCTGCGCGTAGGTTTCGAGCTTGCGGATGTCGACCTTGCCGACCAGCGAGCTGATATCCTGGTTGTTCTCGTCACCCGGTTCGGTCTTGGCGATGCCCACCTGCTTGAGGATGCTGGGGTAGCGCTTGACCACCTTGAACTGGCGGATGTCACCGCCGAACTCTTCAAGGCGCTTGACGGCCCAGGGGCTGAGGATGCGCTGCAGGTAACGGCGGGGGATGCCGTATTCCTTCTCGAGGATGGGGCCGTCTTCCGTCGGGTCGAACAGGCCCAGCGGCGACTCGTTCACGGGCGAGCCCTTGATGGCGTAGAACGGCACCTTCTCGGCCAGCAGCTTGAGCCGCTCGGCGATCGAAGACTTGCCGCCACCCACCGGGCCCAGCAGGTAGAGGATCTGCTTCTTTTCTTCGAGGCCCTGCGCGGCATGGCGGAAGTAGCTCACCACCTGCTCGATGGCGTCTTCCATGCCGTAGAACTCTTCGAAGGCCGGGTAGATCTTGATGACCTTGTTGGTGAAGATGCGAGACAGGCGCGGGTCGTTGCGCGTGTCGATCATCTGGGGCTCACCGATGGCCAGGAGCATGCGCTCGGCGGCGGTGGCAAACGCGGTCTTGTCGCGCTTGCAGATGTCGAGGTACTCCTCGAGGGTGTATTCCTCTTCGCGGGTGCGCTCGTAGCGGGCGGCGAAATTGCTGATCACGTCCATGCTGACCTCCTCGTCAACGACCTGTCTGGATGACCTGTCTGTTCAACGCCTGAAGATCGGCCCGGTTTACCCGTCTGGTGACACCGGCGCGACCACTCAAGCATCGCCTTCACACCAAAGATCGTGGAAATCACACCCTCGAGGTGGGCAAAGAAAAGCGCTTTTTACCCACCAGACGGTGTGAACCCGTCGCCCCTATCTTGCACCTTTTTTCGGGTTTGCGTGCGGCAGCCCAACAACAAACGGGCCTCGCCACACAACTTCACCGCATCGCCTCAGGCATTGCTGCTGGCGCGCACTTCTTCCATGCTGGTGAACCCGGAGAGGACCTTCTCGATGCCGTCCTGACGCAGCGTGCGCATGCCCTCGCGCAAGGCATGGGCGAGCAGCATGTCGGGGCTGGCACCGGTCTGGATCAGGCGGCGTGTTTCGGCGTTGACCACCAACAGTTCGTGCAACCCCAGGCGGCCTTTGTGCCCGGTGTGGCTGCAATGATCGCAACCGGGGCTGTGCCAGTGCAGCAGATGCCCATCCACGGCAAAACGCGCCTGCCATTCAGCCCGCAGTGAATCGCGGGTGACGCCGGTCGGCTCTTGCCCGAAAACGTGCAGGTACTCGTCCAACCAGCCCTCGACCTGCTCCTCGCTGGCCGGCTCGCTGACCTTGCAGGCCGGGCACAGGCGGCGCACCAGGCGCTGGGCCAGCACGCACAACAGCGAGTCGGCAAAGCTGAACGGGTCCATGCCCATGTCGAGCAAGCGGGTGACGGTTTCCGGTGCGCTGTTGGTGTGCAGGGTCGACAGCACCAGGTGACCGGTCAGCGAGGCCTCGATGGCCGTGCGCGCCGTCTCGGTGTCGCGCATTTCGCCCACCATGATGACGTCCGGATCAGCGCGCAGCAGCGCTCGCAAAGCCTTGGCAAAGGTCCAGTCGATCTTGGGGTTGACCTGCACTTGTCGCAGGCCCGGCTGGGTGATTTCCACCGGGTCCTCGGCCGTCCAGATCTTGCGCTCGGGAACGTTGATGAAGCTCAGCGCCGAGTGCAGGGTCGTGGTCTTGCCCGATCCGGTGGGCCCGACGCACAGCACCATGCCGTAGGGGCGCTCCATGGCCGATTGCAGCCGGCTGAGGTTGTTGGGGCTCAGGCCGATCTTGTCAAGCGGCATCGGGCGGGACGAGCCCAGGATGCGCATGACCACGTCTTCCAGGCCATTGTTGGTCGGGATGGTGGCCACCCGCAACTCGATGCGGTATTGGGGCACGAAGCGCGCGAAGTTGATCTTGCCGTCCTGCGGCTTGCGGCGCTCGGAGATGTCGAGGTCGCACATGATCTTGATGCGCGCGATGACGGCGCTGCGGTAGGTGTGCGGCAGCTCCAGGTAGGGCACGAGCTGGCCGTCCTTGCGAAAGCGGATCTTGACCTTGTCGCGCCCGGCGTAGCCCTCGACGTGGATGTCGGAGACGCCCTGGTTGTGGGCCTCGACGATCATGGTGTTGATCAGCCGCACCAGGGAGTTGTCGCTCTGCTCGATGGAGCGGTCTTCCTGCAGGTCACCGTCCTGCTCGCGCTCGAGGTCTTCGACCAGCCGGCCGGTGGCCGCAGAGTCGAGCTCGTAGGCGGGCAGGGTCAGCTCGTGGATGTTGAACGGCACGGCGGCCACGTCGGCGCCCAGCTTGCCGTAGGCGTCGCGCAGGGCCCATTCGATCTGCGTGGACTGCGCCAGCACCGGCACGATGCGGCACTGGCTGGCGAACTCCAGCTCCGACAGCACGATGCGCTTGCTCGGGTCTTCGACCGCCACGATCAGGCTGCCATCGCGCCACATCAGGGGCACGGCGCTCAGGCGCGCAGCGACCGAGAACGGCACCTTGGTCAAGGCTTCCGGGTCGATCGGGAACTGCATCAGGTCGACCAGCGGGTAGCCCATCTTGCGGGCCAGCGCATCGATCAGGTCCTGGCGGGTGATCAGGCCCAAACGGACCATCAGCTCGCCCAAAGGCACGGTGCGGTCGCTCTGCTGCTGCCGCAGCGCGTCTTCAAGCTGCGCCTCGGTGATCAAGCCCAGCGCGATCAGCGCCTCGCCGATGCGGATCATCGGCATGCGGCTTTGCTGCTCCAGCGCGCCCAGCAGCTGCTCGGGGCTGACGACCTGTTGGTTGAGCAGGATGTCGCCGAGCTTGCGCTGTCGCATGGCGGCCTGCAGGGCCAAGGCCTGGTCGACCTGCTCCAGCGTCAGCACCTCGCCAGCCACCAGCGCCTCGCCCAAAGGCGGGCCCAGGTGGGTGGCCACGATGGCTTCGCGGGGCACGAACATCCGGGTCACGCCCCCGGCCTCGTCCTCGGGCGGGAACAGGAACAGGCCAAAGTTCGATTCGATCCAGCCGATGGTCTGGCCGCGCAGCTCGCCGCCACCTTGCAGCTCGATGACATATTCGGTGGCCGGCCGCTCGCTCAGGGCCTGGGCGTGCTCGCCAGCGCCTTCGAGCGGCTCGGCCAAGGGCATGAGCGGCCGCTTGAGGCTGAGGCTGCGGAACTGCCCGAAGCGCAGCGGCATGGTGGTGCGGGCCGGCGGCACCTGGATGTGGGCGACCTGGTCTTCGGGCACGAACAGGTTGAGTCGGCCCTGCATGACGCGCCCATTGAGCCCGACGATCTCGCAAGGCTCATGGTCGAGCTGCGCCCGCGCCGTGGGGTAGCTGGCCAGGGGCGGCGTCGGCCAGCGAAACCCGACGGGTTCGGCGGCGATGGGGTCGAGGTCGTCGGACATGGTGAACCATCCTAGGCAAGCGCTCACCAGGCAAAGGATGGAACAGAGCCGGGTTTTGGGGCGTGCATTTCGGCACGGAAAACGGCAAGATCAGGGTCATGAAAGCGTCCACCGCCCTGTTGGCACGCCAGCCCGTCGGGCTCAGTTTGCGTGCGCCACACCTGGCCGACCTGCTGGGCTTGTCGCCTGCCCTGGGCTTCGTCGAGGTGCGCGCGAGCGACATCGGGGCCCTCGAGGGGGTGCCGCAGGACAGCCTGCGGGAGCTGGCTTCGCGTTGGCCCCTGGCCGTTCAGGTCAGCGAGATCGGCGTGGGTGGGGAAGTCGGCCTGGTGGAGCGCCCGCTGGAAGAGCTCGATCGCCTGGCGGGTTTGCACCCCAGGCGACTGAGCCTGCCCTTGACGCCTGAGCGAGACCCGGGGGCCCTGGCAGCGGTGGTGGAGGTGATCCAGTCGCGCCTGGGACAGCCCGTGCTGCTGGAGCTCGGCCTGCACGCCGATGCCCTGGGGCACACGCTGAAGCTGGCCGACCTGGCCCGCCAGACCCGCAGCCGCCTGACCCTGGAGCCCGACCGCCTGCTGGCCCAGGCACTGGGTCGTGTTCGGGCCAGTTCGGGCGCCCCCACCTCAGACAGGCTCCTGTGGCAGCGGGCCACCGCTTTGGTGCTGGACACGGTCTGGTCCCTGCCACCTTCGCTGATCGGGCAGGTCCGCATGGGCGGGTTCCGCGATGTGCTGCCCGCGCAGCCGTCGCCCCGGCCCTCGGGAGCCGACCGCAGTCAACGGGTTTCACCGACGGGGTGGGCCCTGTTGCGCCAGGCCCTGGAGCACCTGGGACCGGTGCCCACGGCGATGGCCTGGGACTCGGACCTGCCAGGCCTGGCGGTGCTGCTGGACGAGGTCAGGCTGGCCTCTGAGCTGATGGCCGAGGTGGGTGCCGATGGCGAAGAAGCGCTCGAATTGGACGATTGAGTCAGAAGCGGCTGAACTCAGAAGTCGTTCGGGCGGAACTCCAGCAGCATGGGCGGCACCTTGCCGCGCTCGTCGAGCGGGAGCACCTCGGTGCGGTCGATCGCGCGCAACACCGCCGCGTCCCAGGCCACCACCCCCGACGATGACACCAGCTTGACCGACATGATCCGCCCATCGGGTGCACAACGCACCTCGACCTTGGCCACCGGGTTGCCAGGGATCAACTGCTCGGTGAAGACGATGTTGGGCTTGATGCGCGCCTTGATGCGCCCGGCGTAGGCCGCGCTCGGGCCTGCGCTGGTGGCCGAGGGCACACCAGCGCCGCCGGTGCCCCCGAGCTCGTTCATCATCCTGGCGATGTTGGCCTGGCGCTGAGCCTCGCGGTCGGCAGCGGCCTTGGCTTCGCGGGCCTGGCGCTCCTTTTCGGCTTTGGCTTTTTCCGCCTGCTCGGCCTTCGCGGCCTTGTCTTTGGCCAGCTTCTCGGCTTTGTCGTCCTTGACCGGCTCGGGCTTTTTCACCGGCTTGGGCGGGGTCGTGTCGAAGGTTTCCTTGGGCTGCTTGCGCGGCTTGTCTTCCTTCTTGGGCGTGCGCTCGGTGACGATGTCCGGCTTTTTCACCGGTTCGGGCTCGGCGCGCTCCACCGGCTTGGGCGGCGGCGGTGGGGCCACGGGCTCAGGCTCGACCGCTTTCGGAGGCGGCGGGGCCACGCTTGGCGGCGCCCCTCGGGGGATCTCAGACCACAGCTCTGCCTCGACCGCCGGCTCGTCCTGAGTCAGCTTCCAGCTCACGGAGAAAGCCAGGCCCAGGGCCAGCAGGGCGTGCGCAGCCACGGCCATCCCGAAGCCGGGTCGCCAGCCATCGGCGTCACGCGGGCGCCAGCCCCGGCCGCCTTTGATGAACATGGGGCCCAGCTCGTCGCCCGGCAAGGCGCCAGCCGCCGTGTGCGTGCCGAATCCAGACGCCACCGATCAACCTCCGTTGGTGCGCACGGACAAGCCCACGCGCTGAACACCGGCGCGCTGCAACAGGTCCATCACCTGCACGACCGAGTCGTAGCGGATGTCCTTGCGGGCGCTGATGATGACGGGCGCGGCCGTGGGGCCACCGTCTGCCTGGTCCTGGATGTCCTTGACCTGGGCGGCCATGGCGTGCACCGACACCTCGGACCAACCACCCCGGTTGACGCGGATGCGCACCTGCTCATCGGTGTCGAGCACGACTTCGACGACCTTCTCGGGCGCCTGCTTGGCCTTGCCCATGCTGGGCAGGTCAACCACGCCTGAAGGCAACAGCGGCGCGCTCACCATGAAAATGATCAACAGCACCAGCATCACGTCGATGAAGGGCACCATGTTGATCTCGTTGCGGGTGCGGCGCCGGCGCCCTCCCCCGCGTGCGTTGAGTTCGGCCATGGGTGAGCCTCCTCAGCGTGCCTGATGGGCGCCCAGGGCACCCGGCACGGTGGGCTGGCCGGCCGGCGCGGCAGCCAGCGGGGCCGCGTTGCGCGCCAGGATGTTGGAGAACTCTTCCATGAAGGACTCCATCTGGATGGCGATGCGGTCGATGTCGCGGGCGAAGCGGTTGTAGGCCAGCACCGCCGGGATGGCGGCGAACAGGCCGATGGCCGTGGCCACCAGGGCCTCGGCGATGCCGGGCGCCACGGTGGCCAGCGTCACCTGCTGCATGTTCGACAGGCCGGTGAAGGCGTGCATGATCCCCCAAACGGTGCCGAACAGGCCGATGTAGGGCGAGACCGAGCCCACCGAGCCCAGGAAGTCGAGCCGGGACTCGATGACGTCCATCTCGCGCTGGTAGCTGGCGCGCATGGCGCGGCGGGCGCCGTCGAGCAGGCTGGGCACGTCGGTGACGCGGCGCTCGCGCTGCTTCATGAACTCGCGCATGCCGGCGGCGAAGATGCGCTCTTGCGGCGAGGCCGGACCGCCTTCGCGGCTGGCGTCCTGGAACAGCTCCTGCAGGGTGCGGCCGGCCCAGAAGGCCTGGTCAAAGCTGTCGTTGTCCTGGCGGATGCGCTTGAGGCCAATGACCTTGCCGAAGATCACGCTCCAGCTGGCCAGCGACACGCCCAGCAAGATGGCCATCACGAGCTGCACGACCACGCTGGCTTCGAGCACCAGGTGGAGGATGGACAGGTCTTGGTTCATGGGGTCGGGTCTCCTTCAATCTTGCGGGGAGGCTGCCACGGGCCAGGCCTCGGGCAGGCGGTCCAGGATGCGCTGGGGGATGCGGCCGGTTTTCAGGCGCGGCTCGGCGCCGGGCGTGTCACCCGGCACGGTCTGCACCCAGCCGATGCGGATGCGACCCTCGTTGAGCAGGGTCTCGCCCCGCCAGACCTGCTGCTCGAAGGCCACCGAGGCCCGGCCGCGTTCGACCAAGGTCACGGTGACGGTGAGCACATCGTCCAGGCGGGCGGGCTGCAGGTAGCGCAGCGAGGTTTCCGCCACGACGAACATGCCCTCGCCTTCGCTTCGAAGGCCTTCCTGGTCAAAGCCCAGGGAGCGCAGCCATTCGGTGCGGGCGCGCTCCATGAACTTCAGGTAGTTGCCGTAGAACACGATGCCGCCGGCGTCGGTGTCTTCCCAGTAGATGCGCACCGGGTGGCGGTGGTGGCACCTCGCCCCGGGCGGCAGCGCCAAGGCTTGCAGCGCGGTGGCGGTCGAGGAGGGCTCGGGGGCGTTCATGCCCTGGATTATCCCCGCAGATCGGACCACCACCGCCTCAAGGGTCAGGCGAGGTCCGGCGGCACCACCGCGTGCAGCACCACCTGCTGCTCGCCATCGCGCTCTCGCGAGCGCAGCCACCACACCGCCCCCTTGTGCACCGACCAGGGCTGCTCGTGCCCGGTGAGCAGGCGGGCCGCCAACATGCCCAACGTGGGCTGGTGTCCAACGATGAGCACCGGTTCTCGGGCGTCAGGCCAGCGGGCGGCCACCAACAGGTCGTCGACGCTGGCCAGCGGGTTGAGGGGGTCAACGGTGCGAAAACGCCGGCCCAGGGCCTCGGCCGTTTGCTGGGTGCGCCGCGCCGGGCTGGCCAGGATGCGGGTGGTGTCCGGCAGGCGCTGGTTGAGCCACTCCGCCATGCGCGCGGCCTGGCGCTCGCCCTTGGGCGTGAGCGGGCGAGCCAGGTCACGCGCCAGGTCAAAGGCGACCTCACCGCACGCCGGGCCCTCGTCTTCCAGCATCACCGCCTGGGCGTGGCGCCACAAGATCAGGTCCATCTCGGTGCCTCCGCCTGGGGTTGAGGGGTCAGTCCTGCGCCTGGTAGCGGGCCATCAGGGCGCGCTGGGCACTGTGGCCGCCCGGGCGATGGATGCGCTCGTAGCGCCCGTCCGAGAGCTGCTTCCAGGCATCGACGCCATCGAGCAGGTAGGGCACCAGGCATTCGTCGATCACGCGCTGGCGCAAGGCCGGGTCGCGCACCGGCCAGGCCACCTCGATGCGCCGCGTCATGTTGCGGTTCATCCAGTCGGCGCTGGACAGGTAGAGGGACTCCTCGTAGTCGGCTTCACCCCAGCGGAAGTACAGCACTCGGGTGTGCTCGAGCATGCGCCCCACCACCGAGCGAACGCGGATGCGGTCGGTCAGCCCAGGCAGGCCGGGCGGCAGGATGCAGGCACCACGGATGATCAGGTCGATGTCGACCCCCGCCTCACCCGCGCTGATCAGGGCCTGGACCAGGGGCTCGTCGGTCAGCGCATTGCACTTGACGACGATGCGGGCCTTCTGCCCTGCCCTGGCCGCGTCCGCACAGCGCCCGATCAGCCTGACCATGTGGTCCTGCAGGCTGAAGGGCGACAGCTGCAGCAGGCGCGTCGACTTCATCTGCGTCATGCTCGAGAGCTGCTGGAAGACGCGGTCGACGTCGGCCGTCAGGTCGGGCTGGCTGGTGAGCACGCCCACGTCGGTGTACAGGCGCGAGGTGCGCGGGTTGTAGTTGCCGGTGGAGATGTGGGCGTAGCGGCGCAGGCGACTGCCCTCGCGGCGCGTGACCAGCATCATCTTGGCGTGGGTTTTCAGGCCCACGATGCCGTAGACCACCTGGGCGCCCAGGGCCTCGAGGCGCTCGGCCCAGTTGATGTTGGCCTCTTCGTCGAAGCGGGCCTTGAGCTCCACCACGGCCAGCACTTCCTTGCCGCGGCGCACGGCCTCGAGCAGCAGTTCCATCAGCACCGACTCGCTGCCGGTGCGGTAGATGGTCTGCTTGATGGCCAGCACGTCCGGGTCTTCCACGGCCTCGCGCAGGAACTGCACCACCGCGTCGAAACTCTGGAAAGGATGGTGCATCAGGCAGTCGTGCGAGCGCAAGTGCTCGAACAGGCCTTCGCGGGGCAGGTCAGCGGGCCAGCTGGGCTCGTAGGGCTCGAAGCGCAAGTCATCGGCGTCGGCCTGGTCGATCAGCTGGGTCAGGCGCACCAGGTTGACCGGGCCGTTGACCTGGTAGAGCGCCTGCGGCGACAGGCCGAACTGCTCGAGCAGGAAGTCGGACAGGTCGGGCGGGCAGGAGCGCACCACCTCCAGGCGCACCGCCTGGCCGAACTGGCGCGTGCTCATCTTCGAGCGCAGGGCCTGGCGCAGGTCGGTCACGTCGTCTTCGTCGACGTCGATGTCGGAGTCGCGGGTGAGGCGGAACTGCGAGAAAGCCTTGATCTCGCGCCCCGGGAACAGCTCATCGAGGTGGGCGCGGATGACGCTGGACAGCAGCACGAAGCCCTGGTGGCCCGGCTCCATCAGCGACGCCGGCAGCGCGATGACACGTGGCAGCACGCGCGGGATGCGCACGATGGCGATGTCGTTGTCGCCCCCGAAGGCGTCGGTGCCACCCAGGCGCACGATGAAGTTCAGCGTCTTGTTGGCGACCTGCGGGAAGGGGTGCGACGGGTCGAGCCCGATGGGCACCAGCAGAGGGCGCACCTGGCGGCGGAAGAAATCGGCCACCCACTCACGCTGATCGGCGTGGCGGTCGGCGTGGTTGAGGATGTGGATGCCGGCTTGCTGCAGCGCGGGCGTGACCACCTCGTTGAAGATCTGGTACTGCTCTTCGACCAGGCGGTGGCACTCGCGCGCCACTTCGTGGATGTAGGCCGGCGTGATGCCGGTGCCGGGCGTGCGCGAGGCCTCCATCACGTCGGCGTAGCGCACCTCGAAGAACTCGTCGAGGTTGGAAGAGACGATGCAGATGTAGCGCAGGCGCTCGATGAGCGGCACGTCTTCGCGCTGAGCCTGGGCCAGCACACGCCGGTTGAACTCCAGGATGGCCTGCTCACGGGGCAGGAGCTTGATGCGCGACGGGGAAGGAACCGGACGGAGGACGGTGTTTTTCATGCACTGATGCACCGGCACACAAACGCCGGTGTCTTCAGTTTAGAGGAGCCTCACCCTCTTCTTGATGACAGTTCCGTGACGCGTTCGGCTCATGCCCGAACTTGCGACACACCGAAGCGCAACCAGGGCCTGGCCACGTCAGGGCAGACCCGCAGGCACGCCGGCGACCCTGGAGGCGATTCCCCCTTGCCGCCCGCGCGCCGTCGGAAAGCGCGACCTCAGTGAGCGGCTTCCCAGTTCAGCCCAGCACCCACCTCGGCCAGCAGAGGCACGCGCAGGGTGGCCACCGAGGCCATCAAGCGCGGCACCTCGGCGCGGGCCCAATCGAGCTCGGCCTCGGGCACCTCCAGCACCAGTTCGTCGTGCACCTGCATGATGATTTTCGATGCGCGGTTTTCGGCATCGAGCGCGTCCTGCACGGCCACCATGGCCAGCTTGATCAGGTCGGCCGCCGTGCCCTGCATGGGCGCGTTGATGGCGGCGCGCTCGGCGCCGGCGCGGCTCGGGCCATTGGGGCTGTTGATCTCGGGCAGCCACAGGCGGCGGCCGAACACGGTCTCGACGTAGCCCTTTTCCTTGGCCTGCGCACGGGTGTCGTCCATGTAGCGCTTCACACCGGCAAAACGGTGGAAGTAGCGCTCGATGTAGGCGTTGGCCGCGCTTCGCTCGATGCCCAGGTTTTGCGCCAGGCCGAACGCGCTCATGCCGTAGATCAGGCCGAAGTTGATGACCTTGGCATAACGGCGCTGCTCGCTTGAGACCTCGTCCACCGGCACGCCGAACACCTCGCTGGCCGTGGCCTTGTGCACGTCCAGGCCTTCGGCGAAGGCGCGCAGCAGGTTCTCGTCCTGCGAGATGTGGGCCATGATGCGCAGCTCGATCTGCGAATAGTCGGCGCTGACGATGACGTGGCCCGGCGGGGCGATGAAGGTCTCGCGGATGCGGCGGCCTTCGGCCGTGCGAACCGGGATGTTCTGCAGGTTCGGGTCGTTGCTGGCCAGGCGGCCTGTCACGGCCACGGCCTGCGCGTAGTTGGTGTGCACCCGCCCCGTCTCGGGGTTGATCATCAAGGGCAGCTTGTCCGTGTAGGTGGACTTGAGCTTGGCAAGGCTGCGGTGCTCCAGGATGCGGGCGGGCAGCGGGTGGTCTTCGGCGAGCTTTTCCAGCACCTCTTCGTTGGTGGAGGGTGCGCCGGTGGCCGTCTTCTTGACGATGGGCAGGCCCTGCTTGACGAACAGGATCTCGCCGAGTTGCTTGGGCGAAGCCAGGTTGAAGGGCTGGCCGGCCAGCTCGTAAGCCTCCTGCTCCAGCGCGACGATGCGCTGGGCCAGCTCATGGCTTTGCTGCTGCAGCAAGGCCTTGTCGATCAGCACGCCGTTGCGCTCGATGCGCTGCAGCACGCGCGAGGTGGGCATCTCGAAGCGCTCGTAGATGTCCTTGAGACCCGGCTCGGCTTCGAGCTTGGGCCACAGGGCCTGGTGCACGGCCAGCGTCAGGTCGCTGTCTTCGCTGGAGTACAGCGCAGCGCGGTCCAGCGCCACCTGCGCGAACGGGATCTGCTGCGCGCCCTTGCCCGCCACGTCTTCGTAGCTCAACCCGCTGCGGCCGGTGTAGCGCAGGGCCAGGTCACCGAGGTTGTGCTTGCGGTGGGCTTCGAGCACGTAGCTCTCCAGCATCGTGTCGTGGCGGTAACCGCGGACGTGGATGCCGTGGTTGGCCAGCACGTGGGTGTCGTACTTGATGTGCTGACCGAGTTTGGCCTTGGCTTCGTTCTCGAACCAGGGTTTGAGGCGCGCGAGCACCTCATCGAGGGGCAACTGCTCGGGCGCGTCCGGGCCTTCGTGGCGCAGCGGGATGTAGCAGGCCTCGCCCACCTTGTCGCTGAACGACAGGCCCACGATGCGCGCACGCATGGATTCGAGCGAATCGGTTTCGGTGTCGAAGGCCACGAGTTCGGCGGCTTCGATGCGGGCCAGCCAGCGGTCGAAGTCGGTCCAGCGCAGGATGGTGTCGTAGTGGGTGTCGGGGGCAACAGCCCCAACGCCATCGTCGACTGATGCATCAACACCGCCATCAACGTTCACCTCGGCATCACCGCCGAACAGGTCCCCCGTCGCGCGGTCTGCTGCGGGCTTGGCAGCCTTGGTTTTGGCCGACTTCGCGGCAGAGGCTGCCGAGGCATTCCCCTGATCCGCCGACGTTGCCTTGCCCAACAGGCGCTCGACCTCCACCTTGGCTGTGCGAAAACCATAGCGGGTGTAGAAGTCGAGCAGCCCAGGCAGGTCAGGTGCCCTCATGGCCAAGGCATCCAGCACCGGCCACTCGGGCACGTGACCCGTCAGGTCGCAATCGAGCTTGACGGTGATGAGCTTGCGCCCCATGGGCAGCCAGTCCAGCGCCTTGCGCAGGTTCTCGCCCGCCACGCCTTTGATGCCATCGGCGGCCGCCACGATGCCGTCGAGTGAGCCGTGCTCGGCCAGCCACTTCACGGCGGTCTTGGGGCCCACTTTCTCGACCCCAGGCACGTTGTCCACGGCGTCGCCGATCAGGGTCAGGTAGTCGATGATGCGCTCGGGGGGCACGCCAAACTTGGCCTGCACACCGGGCACGTCGAGCACCTCAGGTGGCTTGGCCATGGTGTTGATCAGCGAGACCTGGTCGTTGACGAGCTGGGCCAGGTCCTTGTCGCCTGTGGAGACCACCACGCGGTGGCCCGACTCGACGGCCACGCGCGCCAGCGTGCCGATGGCGTCGTCGGCCTCGATGCCGGGCACCTCGAGCACGGGCCAACCCAGCAGCTTGACGACCTCATGGATGGGCTCGATCTGGCTGCGCAGGTCCTCAGGCATGGACGGCCTGTGCGCCTTGTACTCGGGGTACCACTCGTCGCGGAAGGTGGGGCCCTTGGCGTCGAACACACAGACGGCGTGCTCGGCGGGAATGTGATCGCGGATCCAGCCCAGCATGTTGACCATGCCGTGCATTGCCCCCGTCGGCGCGTTGCCCGGACCGCGCAGGTCGGGCATGGCGTGGAAGGCGCGATACAGGTAGCTGGAGCCGTCGATCAGCAACAGCGTGGGTTTGGCCGATTCAGCGGCCGAAATGGAATCCGGGGCACTCATGCCCCGGATTGTGCCGCCTGCGACCGACACTTCGGCACAGGCTCAAGGTGGATTCGACCGAGTCTGGCCGAATCAGAACTCGGCGCTGGCGCCGATGCCGAACAGGTACATGCCTTCGTGGCCGTTGATCACGAAGTCAGCCGACGACAGCAGCTTGATGTCGCGGTTCAAACGAAAGGCAATGCCTGCGCCAATGTAGGGCGCATTGAGTCGGCGGTCGGCTTGAACCTCGACGTTGTTACCGCTCAGCAGTCGCTTTTTCTGGTTGACGAAGGCCCAGCCGACGCGGATCTGGTTGGTGAAGTCCTGGATCAGCTCGACTTCCCAGTTGATGCCAAGGGTGATCGCGCGGCTGCGGACCGTTTCCTTGGCGGTGCCGCCGGCGTTGATGGTGGCCTGGTTGTTGACACGCTCGGTTTCGCCAAACATGAGCAGGTTGACTTCAGCCGCCAGGCCAGGCGTCAGGCGCTTGCCGCCGAAAATCTTGCCCGCGAAGGTGTTGTTGCTGCAAGGCGCGGTGCACAGGCCGTTGGTGACCCCGATACCGGCCGTGCCGCCAGCGTACACACCCAATTGTGGCGAGACGGGTTTGAGCTCCTGCGCCTGGGCAGAAGCACCCACCGTCATCAGCAACGCGGCGGCAGTGGAAACAAGGGCGGAGGACAGGCGGGAGGCAGTCGCGTTCATGATGACAGTCGTTTCCTCGGTATCGGTTTGAAGGGCTGAGCCGCCCCCGCGAACGTCGATGCGGCGGGGATGACAGAATCTGCGTGAGTCTGCCACACGGACTCCTACAATCGCGGGCTTGGGCAGGCTGGAACCCTGAGGGTTTACGCCAAAGCCCCCCCGGCTCCAAGGCCCCGTTTCACCGTCGCCAAACCACCCTCCCCATGGCCGTTTTCACCGAAGTCTCCCCCGACGAAGCCGCCGCTCTGCTCAAGAAGCTGAACCTGGGCACCCTGCAGTCGATGCAAGGCATCAACTCCGGCATCGAAAACACCAACTACTTCGTCAGCACCGAACACGGCGACTACGTGCTGACCCTGTTCGAGCGCCTGAGCTTCGAGCAACTGCCCTTCTACCTGAACCTGATGCAGCACCTGGCAGGCCACGGCATCCCGGTGCCGGCGCCCCAGGCCGATGCGCAGGGCAACATCCTGCACACCGTGCAAGGCAAACCTGCCGCCGTGGTGACCCGCCTGAAGGGCCGCAACCAGATGGCCCCCCAGGCCGCCGATTGCGCACAGGTTGGCGCCATGCTGGCGCGCATGCACCTGGCGGGCCAGGATTACGCCGAGAGTCAGCCCAACTTGCGCGGCCTGGCGTGGTGGGTGGAAACCGTGCCGGTGGTCAAGCCGCACCTCACGCCCGAGCAAACCGCGCTGATCGAGTCCGAGCTGCACTTCCAGCAAGGGCTGGCCGCCAGCACCGACTACGCCGAGCTGCCCCATGGCCCCGTGCACGCCGACCTGTTCCGCGACAACGTGATGTTCGACGGCCCCGCGCTGTCGGGCTTTTTCGACTTCTATTTCGCGGGCTGCGACACCTTCGGCTTTGACATCGCCGTGTGCCTGAACGACTGGTGCATCGACCTGGCCACGGGCGCCCTCGATGAAGCCCGCGCCCAGGCCTTCGTGAACGCCTACGACGCCGTGCGCCCACTGACCGAGGTCGAACAGCGCCTGCTGCCCTCGCTGCTGCGATCGGCCGCCATGCGCTTTTGGCTGTCCCGCTTGTGGGACTTCCACCTGCCGCGCGACGCTGCCATGCTGCAACCCCACGACCCCACCCACTTCGAGCGCGTGCTGACGCTGCGCCGCAACCAGCCTTGGTCCTGGCAGCGAGCCACCGCATGAAGCTGCGCATCAACCCCGCTTCGCAAGGGTTCGCCTGGGCACGTCAGGGCTGGCTGGTCTGTGTGCGCCAACCCATGGGTTACGCCGGCCTGGTCGGCATGGTGATCGCAGGGGCGCTGCTGATGGCGGGGCTGCCCTTGATCGGACCGATCCTGGTCGTCGCTCTGATGCCTCTGGCCTGGATGGGGTTCATGCTGGCCACGCGTCGCGTGATGCTCAAGGAACGCATCATGCCGGGCGTGCTGGTCGAAGCCGTGCGAACGCCGGACAGCCCACGGGCGGCCTTTGCCAGGCTGGGCGCTGCCTACGTGGCCGGCACCTTCCTGGTCATGCTGCTGGCCCAACTGCTTGGACCTGGTGCGGAGGCACTGGCCGAAGCGCTGGAAAAGGCCAAGGACACCGACGAGGTCATGGCCGATCCGCGCGTGCTGCAGGACATGGCCTGGCGACTGGGGCTGACCTGGCCGCTGTCGCTGCTGTTCTGGCACACCCCCGCACTCACCTTGTGGGCACGCATGCCGCTGGGCAAGGCCCTGTTTTTCAGCGCGGTGGCCTCTTGGCGCAACCTGGGCGCCTTCGTGGTGTTCGGCGCCACCTGGTTGCTGGCCGTGATCGCCCTGGCGGTGCTGACGCGTGTGGTGCAGCAGGCCATCCCCCTGCCCGCCTTGTCCAACATGCTGACCTTCGCAGGGGTGCTGTGGCTGGCCTCGTGCTTTTATGCGTCGCTGTATTTCAGCGTGGTCGATTGCTTCGAGGGGGCACAGCAGGAGGGCGCTGACGCCACCCTGGCGCCGGATCAAACCGAGCCATCGCCCTGAACCTGTGGCGCCCATGCGCCCGAGCAACGCGAGCCGCAGGCCCGAGCCCAAGGCACCATCCGCTCAGTGCGTCAAACGCTGCACCCCGGCAAGCGGACACGCATAGATGGCGTTGCGCAAAGCAGCGATGGCTTCATAGCGCGTGAAGCTGCGGCGCCAGGCGAGCACCACGCGACGCGTTGGCACCGGGTCTTCGAACGGGATGTAGGCGATGTGCGGGTGAGGCTCGGGCGGCACCGACAGCTGCGGCACCACGGTCACGCCCATGCCAGCGGCCACCATGTGCTTGATGGTCTCCAGTGACGAGCCTTCAAAGCTCTTGCGGATGCCTTCGGCGTTGCTCGAGAAGCGCGCGAACTCGGGGCAGACCTCGAGCACGTGGTCGCGAAAGCAGTGCCCCGTGCCGAGCAGCAGCATGGTCTCTTGCTTGAGCTCCTCGGCGTTGATGCGCTCGTGAGCGGCCAGCGCATGGCTGCGCGGCACAGCCACCAGGAAGGGCTCGTCGTACAGCGGCGCCAGCGCCAGGTTGGTGTCCGGGAAGGGTTCGGCCAGGATGGCGCAATCGAGCTCGCCCGAGCGCAGCATGTCCAGCAAGCGGGCGGTGAAGTTCTCTTGCAGCATCAGCGGCATCTGAGGCACCTCGGCGATCGCGTTGCGCACGAGGTCGGGCAGCAGGTAGGGGCCGATGGTGTAGATGACGCCCAGGCGCAGCGGGCCGGCCAGCGGGTCCTTGCCGCGCTTGGCGATTTCCTTGATGGACTGCGCCTGCTCCAGCACCGACTGGGCCTGACGGATGATCTCTTCGCCCAACGGCGTGACGCTGACCTCGTTGCTGCCGCGCTCGAAGAGTTTGACGTCGAGCTCTTCCTCGAGCTTTTTGACGGCCACGGACAGCGTGGGCTGGGAAACAAAGCAAGCTTCGGCGGCGCGCCCGAAGTGGCGTTCGCGGGCCACGGCCACGATGTAGCGGAGTTCGGTCAGGGTCATGGTGGGCGATTGTGACTCAGGCCTTGAGGTACTCGGCCTTTTGGCCCAGCCACCGGTGGATGTGGCGTTGTGCGGCTTCGGGGTGACGGGCCAACAACTGCTCGGCCACATTGCGCACCCGCGCCAGCAGACCCTGGTCTTCGTTGAGGTCGGCAAAACGCAGCAATGCAGCCCCCGACTGGCGCGAACCCATGAACTCGCCAGGGCCGCGAATTTCAAGGTCGCGCCGCGAGATCTCGAAACCGTCGGTGGTCTCGGCCATGGCACGCAGGCGCTGTTTGCCCGAGTCGGACAGCGGCGAGGCGTAAAGCAGCACGCACACGCTGGCCACGGCGCCGCGCCCCACCCGGCCGCGCAGTTGGTGCAATTGGCTCAGCCCGAACCGCTCGGCGTGCTCGATCACCATCAGGCTGGCGTTGGGCACGTCCACGCCCACCTCGATGACGGTGGTGGCGACCAGCACCTGCAGCTCGGCGCTGGCGAAGCGCTCCATGACCGAGGCTTTCTCGGCAGCCGGCAAACGCCCGTGCAGCAGACCGATGCCCACGCCGGGCAGGGCTTCGCTCAAGTCCTGGTGGGTCTGGGTGACGTTGCTGAGGTCCAGCGGCGGGCGCTTGGCGCTGTCTCGGCCGGCGATGGCGTCGGCCGTCTGGTCGCTGTCCTCGGTCTCGTCGATCAGCGGGCAGACCCAGTAGACCTGCCGACCCCGCGCCACCTCGTCGCGGATGCGTTCGATCACCTCTTCGCGGCGGCTGTCGGCAAAGACCTTGGTGACAATCGGCGTGCGACCGGGCGGCAGCTCGTCGATGGTGCTGACCTCCAGGTCGGCCAGGTAGGTCATGGCCAGGGTGCGCGGGATGGGCGTGGCGCTCATCATCAAGAGGTGCGGTTCAAGCTCGGTGCTATCGAGCTTGCGGCGCAGCTGCAGACGCTGGGCGACGCCGAACCGGTGCTGCTCGTCGATGAGCGCCAGGCCGAGTCTGGTGAATTCCACCTGGTCCTGGATGACGGCATGGGTGCCGACCACCAGCTGCGCCTCACCCGAAGCGACCATGGCGATCTGCTCGCGCTTGGCCTTGGGCTTCAAGCTGCCGGTGAGCCAGGCCACCTTCACGCCCAGGGGTGCGAGCCAGCCCACCAGCTTGCGGAAATGCTGCTCGGCCAGGATCTCGGTGGGCGCCATCAGCGCACACTGCCAGCCCGCCTCGATGGCGATGGCCGCCGACAGCGCCGCCACCACCGTCTTGCCCGAGCCCACATCGCCCTGAAGCAGTCGGTGCATGGGTTGTGGGCGCTGCAGGTCGATGGCGATCTCGCCGCACACGCGGCGCTGCGCGGCGGTGAGGTCGAACGGCAACACGCCCAGCAGTCGCTCGTGCAGGCCACCGGTTTTCAAGGGCAGTTGTGGCGCTTTGAGGTGCGCACGTTCCGCCTTCGATTGCAACCGTGACAACTGCTGGGCCAGCAGTTCCTCGAACTTCAAGCGCTGCCAGGCCGGGTGCTGGTGCTCGGTCAACGCTTGCAGTGACGCATCAGGCGGCGGGTGGTGCAGGAACTGCAGCGACTGCCGCAACGTGGGCCAGCTGGCGGGCAAGGTGCCAGGCGGCAGCACCTCGTCGAGCGGTGCCCGCTTGAGTGCGGCTTCCACGGCCTTGCGCAGGTAGGCCTGGGGCAGGCCCGCACCCGTGGGATAGACCGGCGTGAGCGAAGTCGCCAGCGGCGTGTCTTCGCTGACGATGCGCACGCTGGGGTGCACCATTTCGCGCCCGAAGAAGCCGTGGCGCAACTCGCCGCGCACGCGCAGGCGCACGCCTGGCGCCCAGCTCTTTTGCTGCGAGCCGTAGAAGTTCAGGAACCTCAGCAGCACCTCGCCCGTGCCATCGTCGAGTTTGACGATGAGCTGGCGCCGACCACGCATTTCGATGCGGTTGTCCCGCACCTCGCCTTCAAGCTGCACGGTCTGCCCGTCGCGCGCCTGCCGCAGCGGCGTGACCACGGTCTCGTCCTCGTAGCGCAGGGGCAGGTGCAAGGCCAGGTCGATGTCGCGCGCCAGGCCCAGGCGATGCATGGCCTTCTGCGGGGCAGACAGGTTGGGCGCGGCGTCAGCGGTTTTCGCGGCGGGTTTCGCAGCTGCCTGGCGGGGCACGTGGGTCTCCTGGCGTGGAGGGTGAACGAATCGTCATTGTGCCCGTGCCGAACGGCTCTCTCGTGCGCCCCTGTGGGCGAGACCAGCGTCACGCAAGCTGCGTAAGGTGTTGCGAACGAAGCCTTGAAACGCCCAGGATCTCGCACCAACCGAGGAGACACCCATGCCATCCAAACTCAGCTCGCTGCTGGCCCTGTCGGCCGCCTTGTTCATCGCCGCACCGGGCTTCGCGTCCGAGGCCGACCGGCTGGAACGCACCGAATCCAGCAGCCGCCACGGCCAGCGCGCCGAGCCCCTGGTCATCGGCCACCGAGGCGCCTCAGGCTACCTGCCCGAGCACACCCTGCAAGCCTACGCGCTGGCCATCGAGCTGGGCGCCGACTACATCGAGCCCGACCTCGTGGCCACCAAGGATGGCCACCTGATCGCCCGCCACGAGCCCAACATCACGAACACCACCGACGTGGCCGACCGCCCCGAGTTCGCCGCGCGCCGCCGCACCATGGTGGTCGACGGCTTCACGGAAGAGGGCTTCTTCGCCTCCGACTTCACGCTCGCCGAGATCAAGACGCTGCGCGCCAAGCAGGCCTTCGGCGAGCGCCCTCAGCAGTTCAACGGCAAGTTCCAGGTGCCCACGCTGCAAGAGGTCATCGCGCTGGTCAAGCGCAAGACGCTGGAGAAGGGTCGCGTGATCGGCATCTACCCCGAGACCAAGCACCCGACTTACCACCAGCGACTGGGCCTGCCGCTGGAGGCCCGCCTGCTCAAGGCGCTGACGCAAGCCGGCTGGAACCACCGTCACGCGCCCGTTTTCATCCAATCGTTCGAGCAAGGCAACCTCAAGGCACTGAGCAAGCTCACGAAGGTGCGACTGATCCAACTGGTCGACGCCAACGACGTCAACCCCGACGGCTCGCTGGACTTCACCGCGCCTTATGACCGGCCCTATGACTGGACCGCGTCGGGCAAGCCGGAGCTGCTGGCGCGCACTTTTGGCTGGCTGACCACCGATGCGGGCCTCAAGGACGTGGCGTCGTATGCGCACGGCATCGGCCCCTGGAAGCGCTACATCGTGCCGACGCTGGCCAACCCCGAGGGCACCGGCCCCGGCGAAGCCAGCTTGCAACTGGGCGAACCCACCGACCTGATCGAACGCGCCCACGCCGCAGGCCTCAAGGTGCACACCTGGACCTTCCGCAACGAGCAGCGCCGCCTGCCCGGCGACTACACCGGCAACCCGATCAACGAGTACCTGCAGTTCTTTGAACTTGGCATCGATGGTGTGTTCTCGGACTTCCCGGACACGGCTGTGGTGGCGCGTGAGCTGGATCGGCTGAAGTAACCTGGGCGCATGCCCTCCGCCTTCACGCACCTTGACCTGTACTGCGAGCGGCTCGGCCCTGGGTTCTGGGCCGAGCCGCTCAACGCCATGTCCAATGGCGGATTCGTCATCGCCGCCTGGCTGGCCTGGCGGCTGGCGGGTTCTCTGCCTGGGCGCACACCCAGGACGACCCACCTGCTGATCGGCCTGCTGGCCACCATCGGCGTGGGCAGCTTCCTGTTCCACACCCTGGCGGTGACCTGGGCCATGTGGGCCGACGTCATCCCCATCTTCCTGTACCAGTTGCTGTTCCTGGTGCTGTACCTGGGTCAAGTGGCGCGGGTCAAGCCGCTGCCTTGCCTGGGCTGGGTGGCGCTGTTTTTCGCGGTTTCTTGGTGTTTCGCAGCGCTGCCGACGCAGTGGCTCAACGGCTCACTGTCGTATGGTTCAGCGTTCGTGTTCGTGGCGGGCATGGCCGCTTACCACTGGCGCAGCGGGCGGCGCGAACCGCTGGTTCTGGCCCTGGCCACCTTGCTGTTTGCCTTGTCGCTCACCTGTCGCTCGCTGGACATGCAGGTGTGCAACTGGCTGAACACGGGCACGCACCCGCTGTGGCACCTGCTCAACGCCGGGGTGCTGTACCTGTGCACGCGGGCCTTGCTGCTGAACGAAGGCAGGCGCTGAAGTCTCGCCCCCCGTTGCCACGGCGAGGTGATCTCAGCCGGGCCCGTGCCTGGGCCGTCCCCCCGACCGCAACGGCTGCAACAGCCCCTTGAGCCCGTTGTGGTCGATCTCGTGCATCAGCTGGAGCAACCGGCCGATCTCTCCCTTGGGAAAGCCCTCGCGGGCAAACCAGTTCAGGTAGTTGCCAGGCAGGTCCGCGATCACCTTGCCTTGGTGCTTGCCAAAAGGCATGGGCAAGGTCACCAGCTTTTGCAGGTCTTCGGGCTTCATGGCCTGACGGGGCTGCGGCGGAGCTGCAAGCGGTTCAGCAGCGCCCCGATCGGCGGCTGCGCGGATTGAGCTTGTCGAGCTCGGTGATCTGCTGTTTGAGCAGCATGATCAGGGTGCGGGCGTCATCGACCTCGATCGACAGAACGCTGGTGACGCGCTCGTCCTTGGCGGGGCGCGCCTGCACCAGCGCGTCCACGCTCACCTCGATCAGGCCCTTGTCGTGGCGGACGGCCTTGATGCGTTGCAGTTCGATGTCGTGGGTTTTCATGTTCGGGTCTGCGGCGAAAGGTAAGCCGAGATTGTCGCCGCATCGAGGGGCCCTGGCTCGCCCCCTTGTGCAGCCTGCTGCACAGCCTCCCCGACAATGGGCCAAGAACACCCCATCAGGAGAGCCGTCCATGTCCCGCCACGCCTACACCGCCGAAACCCTTTGGGAGCGCGGAGACCAGCCCTTCACCGACAACCGCTACAGCCGCAGGCACCTGCTGCGCTTCGATGGCGGCATCACCGTGGCGGGCTCGTCTTCACCGCACATCGTCCCTGTGCCGTATTCGGATGCGACCGCGATCGACCCTGAAGAGGCACTGGTCTCGGCCCTCTCGAGCTGCCACATGCTCTGGTTCCTGGGCATCGCCGCGCGCAACGGCTTCGTCATCGACTCGTACCACGACGAGGCCTTTGGCGTCATGACGGCCAACGAGCGCAAGAAGCTCTGGCTGTCCTCGGTCACGTTGCGGCCCAGGGTCGTGTTCTCGGGTGCCTCGCTGCCTTCCCCCGCCGACCTCGAGCGCATGCACCACGAGGCGCACGAGGAGTGCTTCATCGCGAACTCCGTGAAAACCGAAGTCCAGATCCGCCCGCGCTGAACCTGGGCTCTCCCCGCAAACCTCACCACGGATGCTCCTGCCACCCTTGTTAAAGTCTGCGCCTGACATTTGAACGCCCAAGGAAAACCCATGTTGTCTCGCCGGCCCCTCACTGCCTCCACCGTTGCCGCCCTGCTGTTGAGCGGCTGCGCAGCCACCGTTTCCAGAACAGGTGGATCTGGGGCACCGTTGCAAGTCAGCCCGGCATCGACCGCACACCTGAGCCTGCAGGTCCAACCCGCGCCCGGCATGGTGTCCAACGGTGACTGGCATGCTCTGCGCAACGACTGGCGCGAAAGCATGGGGCAATCGACAGGCCTCGCGGGCATGGGCTACACGTGGCTGGAGGCCAGCACGGAACCCCCTCCAAAGCCGAGCGTGCTGGCGGTCGTCAAGGTGCAGAACTTCCGTTATGTCAGCGCGGCAGCCCGCGTGGGAATGGGCGTGCTGGGAGGCGATGCGCACATCAACGCCGAGGTCTCGTTCTATGAGCTGCCCGACAAGCGCCTGCTGGGCACCCGAACCTATGGCACGACCACGAAGTTCAGCGAGGGCATCTTCTCGGCGGCCTCGCGCAAGCAGATCGAAGCCATGTCCCAGGAAATCGTGGCCGAGATCAAACGCTGACGCCACCTGGCTGGCATCGATCAGGCTGCGGCACGCTGCTCGCGGCTTGAGCGACAATCACGCCTTCCGCTTTTTGGCACTTCTTTTGACACTTTGGCACGGGGCCCGTCCGCCCCTCAAAAGCATGTCCTCATCTCCCCAGGCCGCTCCGGCCCACGATTTCACCCTCGCCGACTTCGATTTCGAACTCCCCGAGGCCCTGATCGCCCAACACCCCGCCCCCGAGCGCAGCGCCTCGCGCCTGCTCGACGGCCGCGCCCTCCCCGCCACCGACCGCGTCTTCCGTGAGCTGCCCGAGCTGCTGCAGCCCGGTGACCTGCTCGTCTTCAACAACACCCGCGTCATCAAGGCACGGCTGTTCGGCGCCAAGTCATCGGGTGGCGCGGTCGAAGCCCTGATCGAGCGCGTGCTGCCCGGCACGAACGAGGTATGGGCCCACATGCGCGCCAGCAAAAGCCCCAAGCCGGGCGCCACGGTGCGCTTTGCCGACGCCTTTGACGCCGAAGTGCTCGGCCGCTGCGGACCTGACAACGGCCTGTTCCACCTGCGCCTTGACGGCAATCCGTTCGAGCTGCTGGAGCAGCATGGCCACGTGCCACTGCCGCCCTACATCACCCACGCCGACGAAGAAGACGACGTGCGCCGCTACCAAACGGTGTTCGCCAAGGAGCCCGGCGCCGTCGCCGCGCCCACCGCCGCGCTGCACTTCGACGAAGGTGTGCTGGCCGCGCTGGCCGCACGCGGCATCGCCACCGCCGAGGTCACGCTGCACGTGGGCGCCGGCACCTTCCAGCCCGTGCGCACCGAGAACCTGGCTGAGCACAAAATGCACAGCGAGTGGTTCGAGGTTTCACAGACCACGGCCGACGCCATCCGCGCCACGCGCGCTGCGGGTGGCCGCATCGTCTCGGTCGGCACGACCACGCTGCGCGCGCTCGAATCGGCTGCGCTGCACGCCACGCCAGACGAGATCGTGCAGGTCGGCAGCCGCGACACCGACATCTTCATCACGCCCGGTTTCGACTTCAAGGTGGTGGACGTGCTGGTCACCAACTTCCACCTGCCCAAGAGCACGCTGATGATGCTGGTCAGCGCCCTGGCTGGCTACGAGCACATCCGTGCGCTCTACGCCCACGCCATCGAACACCGCTACCGCTTCTTCAGCTATGGCGACGCCATGCTGATCCAGCGCCCCCACCTCACCGCCCGCGCCTGAGCCCAGGAGCCGACCCATGCTGAAATTCGACCTCCTCAAGACCGAAGGCCTCGCACGCCGCGGCCGCCTCACGCTCAACCACGGCGTGGTGCAGACCCCCATCTTCATGCCGGTGGGCACCTACGGCACCGTCAAGGGCGTGATGCCGCAGTCGCTGCACGACATGGGCGCGCAGATCATCCTGGGCAACACCTTCCACCTCTGGATGCGCCCCGGGCTGGACATCATGAAACAGTTCGGCGGCCTGCACCAGTTCGAGGCCTGGAACAAGCCCATCCTCACCGACTCGGGCGGTTTCCAGGTCTGGTCGCTGGGCGACATGCGCAAGATCAGCGAAGAAGGCGTGCGTTTCGCCTCGCCGGTCAACGGCGACAAGCTGTTCCTCACGCCCGAGATCAGCATGCAGATCCAGACCATCCTGAACTCGGACATCGTCATGCAGTTCGACGAGTGCACGCCGTACTGGAAGGGTGACAAAAGCCTGGGCCACATCACCACCGAAAAAGAAGCGCGTGCCTCGATGGAGCTCAGCCTGCGCTGGGCCAAGCGCTGCCAGACCGAGTTCGACAAGCTTGAGAACCCCAACGCGCTGTTCGGCATCGTGCAAGGCGGCATGTTCGAGCACCTGCGCGAAGAGTCGCTGGCCGCGCTCGCCGACATGAACCTGCCGGGCTACGCCATTGGCGGCGTGAGCGTGGGCGAGCCCAAGGACGAAATGATGCGGGTGATGAACCACATCAGCCCGAAGCTGCCCACCCACAAGCCGCGCTACCTGATGGGCGTGGGCACGCCCGAAGACCTGGTGGCCGGCGTGGCCGCGGGCGTCGACATGTTCGACTGCGTGATGCCCACGCGCAACGCGCGCAACGGCCACCTGTTCACCCGCTTTGGCGACCTGCGCCTGCGCAACAGCCGCAACAAGGCCGACGAGCGCCCCATCGACGAAACCTGCACCTGCTACACCTGCAAGAACTTCAGCCGCGCCTACCTGCACCACCTCGACCGCTGCGGCGAGATGCTCGGCCCCATGCTGACCACCATCCACAACCTGCACTACTACCTGAACCTGATGCAGGAAGTGCGCGACGCGCTGGACGCAGGCCGCTTCGCCGAGTTCCAGCGCCAGTTCGCGGCCGATCGCGCTCGCGGGGCCTGAGGACGGCGCGTGCGCCTGCACTGCGCCGGCCCGCCCCATCGGGGTTCCAGGGGCCCTCAGTGCCGGTGCAGGTACAGGTCGGCGATCACCGGGCGGTGCTGCGAAGCCAGCATGCCGCCAGTGAAGGCATCGGCCACCGCGATCTCCGGGCTGACCAGGATGTGGTCGATGCGCAGGAAGGACAAGCCCCTGAGCAACGAATGCCCATGCGTGAAGCCGTAGCCCACACTGGCTGACGAGAAAGCATCGCGCAAGCCCGTGTTGAGCAGCGTCTGCTCCACCACCGAAGGCTCGGTGGCGTTGAGGTCACCCGCCACGATGCGCGGCCCCGGCGGCAGCTGCCGCACGTACTCGGCCAACATGCCTGCCTGGCGCATGCGCAGCAGCATGTTGTCCTGCCACTCGTCCAGCCCCAACCAGCGGGGCTGCCCCCGGTGCTTGGCCACCAGGCCCTTGCGCGGCGTGATGAGGTGCACGGTGATGACCTGCAAGGTGGTGCCGTCCACATCGAGGTCACAGTGCGCAAACACGTGCGGCTCATCGCCCACCGGGATCGAGCCATGGCGGCACTGGCGGATCGGCCAACGGCTCAGCAGCACGTATTCATCGGTGGCGTGAGCGTGTTGCCAGCCGCCACCCACCACCCGCAGCAGGTCGGATGACTTCACGTTGCCATCGACATCGATCAGTTGCCCCGCGTCCTGCATGACCAGGATGTCGGGCTGGTGCTCGAGGATTTCATGCGCCAGCTCCTCGACACCACCGGGCCGCTTGAGCGCCAGGTAGCTCTTGACGTTGTAGGTCATGAAGCGCAAGCGGCCATGCCCCTCTTCGGCAGAGCCCCAGCTCAGGCCCATGAGCAGCGTCAGGCTCACCAACAGGGCCAGCACGGCCAGAGCGCGCCACACCCAACCCAGCCAGATGAAAGCCACCACCACCGCCGCGAGCGCCGGCACGACGTAAGCCGGGAACGGCAGGTACTGAGACAAGGCCAGCAGGGCCGACTGCCCCGACCCCTCGATCCGACCGAACAGCAGGCCAGCCACAACGGCCAGCACCAAACCAACGAACAAGCGGGCGCACAACTTCATGCCTGCATCCAGAAAATCACCAGAACGACCAATACCCGTTGAGGATCACCCAGCCACCGAGCACGCCGTTGGTCACCGCATGCGCCAGCACCGGCGCCCAAAGCGAACGGGTCTGCTTGTACAGCCAGGCGTAGGCCAGGCCCGCCACGATGGCCCCCAGCCACTGGGTGTGGGCCAGCATGAAGCACAGGGTGGACAGCGCGATGGCCTTGACCGTCACCGAGGCCGGGTCCACCTTCTCGAAGTCCTGGTTGTCGACCCAGCGCATCAGGAAGCTGCGCCAGAACAGCTCCTCCATGACCGGCACCAGCAGGGCCGCGCCCACCCACCTGAAGGCGATCAGCGTCCACATCAGCTCACCTTCGTCGTCCACTGGGCGAAAGCCAGCAGAGGGCTCGCCCAGCATCATCCAGGGCGCGGTGAGCCGGGTCCACAGCACGAAGACCACGATGCCGACGGCGATGGACAGCAGCACCTGCTTGAAGTCCAGCCCCCAGTGCCTGAGCTCGTCGTAGCGACGCCAGAACCAGACCAGGCTGGCCCCGACCACCACCACCGACACCGCATACAACCAGCGGGCGTCAAAGGGCAACTGGCTGGCCTCGCCGTCTTCTGTGGAGAACTGCCCCCGCAAGGCGAGGAAGACCATGAACAGCACGAAGGGGATGACCCGGGCCCAGGCCGCGGGAGACAGGAAATTGCCCATGAATGAATGTGTGTGAACCAGAGGGTGAGCGGATTGTGTCGTCACTCGACGCCACCACTCCCCCCTCATTCGAGGAAGCCCCCGGGAAACTCAGGGCGAAGGCTCGTCCAGCAGCGCCTGCACCCTGGCTTGCAGCTTCTCCGGCGTGACCTCCTGAGGCGCGATCGGCTCCCCCACCACCAGCCCGATGCGGTTGAACAACCCCCGGCGCAACGGTTTGGACATGGCCGCCCCCTCGATGCGCGAGAAGGTCGAGCCCCAGAGGTTGTGCAGCGCCGACGGGATCACCGGCACCGGGTTGGTCTCCAGGATCTTCATGACACCGGCCTTGAACGGCTGCAGCGTGCCATCGCGCGTGATGCCGCCTTCGGGGAACAGGCACAGCAGCTCGCCTTCGTTGAGCACCTGGCGGGCACGAGCGAAAGCAGCTTCGTAAGCCTTCGGATCCTCTTTCTGCGGCGCAATCGGGATGGCCTTGACCAGCTTGAAGAACCAGCCGATGCCCGGCGTCTTGAAGATGCGGTGGTCCATGATGAAGACCATGGGGCGCGGGCTGATGACGCCCAGGATGACCGCGTCCACGAAACTCACGTGGTTGCAAACCAGGATGGCCGCACCATCGGTCGGGATGTTGAGGTCACCGCGCACGCGCAGGCGGTAGACGATCCGCGTGACGAACAGCATCACCAGGCGCACGATGTACTCTGGCATCAGCCAGAACACGTAGCCCACCACGACCACGTTGAGCAAGGCCGTGGCGCCAAACACCTGCGGGATGGTGAAGCCAGCGGCCAGCATCGCGCCAGCCAGCAGGCTGCTGACGATCATGAACAGGGCGTTGAGGATGTTGTTGGCCGCGATGATGCGAGCACGGTGGCTGGGTTGCGCGCGCAGCTGGATCAGCGCGTACATGGGCACGCTGTACAGGCCTGCGCTGAAGGCAAGCAGGGCCAGGTCGGCCATCACGCGCCAATGCGCGTGCACCGCCAAGAACTCGCCCACCGTGTAGAGCGCGGCGCCAGGCGCCTGCGGCAGGCCGGAGGCAGCCAGGTACAGGTCGAACGCGAACACCGTCATGCCCACCGCGCCGATGGGCACCAGGCCGATCTCCACGTGCCGATGCGAGAAGGTCTCGCACAGCAGCGAGCCGATCGCGATGCCCACCGAGAACACCACCAGCAACAGCGATGCCACCTGCTCGTTGCCATGCAAGACGTCACGCGCAAAGGAAGGGAACTGCGACAGGAACACCGCGCCGAAGAACCACATCCACGAGATGCCCAGCAGCGAGCGGAACACGCTGGGGTACTGCCAGGCCAGCCGCAGGTTGCGCCAGGTCTCGGAGACCGGGTTCCAGTTGAGCTTGAGGTCGGGGTCTGACGAGGGCGACGCCGGGATGGCCCGGGCCGTGAACCAGCCCGCCAGGGCCACACCGAAGCACGAAGCCGCCACCCAGTGCGGCCCCACCTCCGGGATGCCCATGAGCAAACCACCCCCGACGTTGCCCAGCAAGATGGCCACGAAGGTGCCCATCTCGACCAGGCCGTTGCCGCCGGTGAGCTCGTGCTCGCGCAAGTGCTGCGGCAGGTAGGCGTACTTCACAGGGCCGAAGAAGGTGGAGTGCAACCCCATCAGGAAGACACAACCCAGCAGCAAGGGCACGAGCTGGAACCAGAAACCCAGCCCCGCCAGCACCATGATGCCCACCTCCATGAGCTTGACGCTGCGCATGATGAAGGCCTTGTCGTACTTGTCGGCCCACTGCCCCGAGGTGGCCGACAGCAGCAGGAAGGGCAGGATGAACAGCGCCCCGATCACCAGGCCCGCCACCTTGGGCTCCAGCCAGCTCACCTGGAGCTGGTAGGTCACCAACACCGTGAAGGCGAACTTGAACAGGTTGTCGTTCGCGGCCCCCAAAAACTGCGCCAGGAAGAAGGGCAGGAAGCGCCGCTGGCCAAGCAGGCTGAACTGACCACCTTGGGATGTCGACTCACTCACAGCACGGGTCCTCCATGGTTTGTGCACCGATTGGACATCAAAACCGCCTGGGCAATCATTCAGTGAACCACCCATTCTTCACGCGCCAGAGCGCTTCGTTGCAGCCATGCGAAGACCGAATCGACCGTGACCGTTCGGATGCGGCTGCTGTAGCGCAGCTCGTTGGGGTGGTCCTCAAAAGAAACGTTGGCCATCGTCATGCGCGCGCCCAGCCTGGTCAGCATCGACAGGTGCAACTCGGTGGGCTGGTAGCCAGTGGCCCTCAACCAGCGCTGGGCCGCAGCCCGATCGACCACGTCCGAACCCATGGCCGATGCCACGAACTCGATGGCCCACTGGTTGCTCTGCTGAAAGCGCGTGGCCCAGGGGTAGGCCACCATGCTGTAGGCGCGCGTGTGCAGGAAGGCGCGGCTGCGACCGTCCTTGAGCAAAGGCCACAGGCGCTCCTGCAGGGCCTGCTCCGGCACCACCACGCCGGCCACGTACTCATGCGGCGTGTCCAGGAAGAAGTCGCCCACACCCTGGCGGTAGATGGCAGCGCGCTCGGTGCCGCATTCGTTGAGCTTGTGCAGCACACGCCAGCCATCGGCATCTTTGTAGGCCAGGCCCAGGTGCGAGTAGCGCAACCCATGCTCGCGCAGGTCCTGGCCAGCGCGGGCCAACACCACCACCTTGGCGCCGCCAGCATCGAGGCGCCGCACGGTGCGCTCGGCCAGCGCCAGGCCCTGCTGCACCGCGCCCACCGACAGGCGGGTGGGCTGGCAAGGGCGGCCAGCTTGTGCAGGCGTCCAGGCCATGGCAGCCAAGAGCAGCGCACCGGCCAGCCAGCTCCGGGTCCGAGCTGCGCGACGAGGGCCAGGGTCGCTGATCGGATCACGCGTTGGTCCCGTCAGGCAACCGATCGTTGCATCCACGACGCGGCTCATCGCAGCACCTCCTCGTGGTGCAGCAGGGCCCGGCCCAGCGTGTTGGGCACCAGGGCGATCACCTCGCCCGCGGTGCTGAGCAACCACCCGGCCGACACCGCCGTGACGGTCACCACCGTGCCCACGGCCACCGACGCCATGCCCACCGACAGGCTGGCCCACTTGACCGAGATGCGGGCGCCATCGCTGGCCCGCTCGAGCACCCAGACCATGCCATCGGCCGTGGCCTGGATGGCGACCACCGACAGCGCCACCGTGCCCGACACCAACAAGGCAGGCGCGGTCACGGACACCGCCACCGGCAGCATCGACAAGGCGCTGGCCTCCGAGGCCTGGTTGGGGTGAGCGTGGGCACGCTGCGTGGCGCCCAGCAAGGCCAGGCAAGCGCAACCGGCAACCAGCCAGGCCTTGAACTTGTTGAGAGCGACTCGTGACGCGCCCTCTGGCGTCGACTCAAGCGTTTGTTTCATCGAGGTCATGAACGTTCTCCTCAGGCGATGTCGGACTCACGTTGGTGGGAAATGGCCACGCGGGTGGCCCCATGCGGGTGGCGTGCCTCGTGCGCATCGCGCAGGGTCTTGGCCAGGGTGAAGGCCTGCGCCACCATGAACAGCCAGCACACCATCAGGTAGGCCTTGTAGTCAGGGCTGATCGGCATCTGCCACATGCCCCAGCCGGTCAAAGCCAGGGCCGCACCGAAGCCCGTCCACACCACCAGGCCCCACATCGGCGTCTGTGGCAGGCCATCGGCCTGGTCCCGCACGTGGCGCGACAGCACGAACACCGATGACAGGCTGAACACATAGGCCATGACCATGAAGGCCCGCTCGATCAGGCTGCCGGGCAGCCAGTACAGGCCCGTGGCACTGAGGAAAGCGGCCAGCCCGAAAGAGACCCAGACCTGGATGACCCAGGCGCGGGTGTCACGGCGGGAGGTGGCGGGATGAGGCATCGAGTTCATGTGGCGAACCCCGTTGTTGAACATGGAGCGGATTCTTCCCAGTCCGGCCCAACGGTTCAACAAAACAATACGAAGTGGCAAATCGATGCACTTCTGGTATCGTTTTTCGATACCCAACGGAGACATCCATGAGCAGCAGCGAAGCCTTGGTTCAAGCCCTCAAGACCGAGTTGAAAACCGCTGGCATCACCTACGCCGCGCTGGCAACCGACCTGGGCCTGGCCGAATCCAGCGTCAAGCGCATCTTCGCCAAGGGCGACATGCCCCTTTCTCGCATCGACGAAATCTGCCGCGTGCTCAAGCTCGACTTCGCTGACCTGGCCCGCCGCGTGGCCGACGCACAGCCGCTCAGGCGCGAGCTCACGCTGGCGCAAGAAAAGGCCGTGGTCAAGGACAAGCGCCTGCTGCTGGTGGCCACCTGCTGCCTGAGCCAATGGACCTTCGAGCAGATGCTGGCCACCTACCGGCTCACCGAAGCCGAGTGCATCGCCTGCCTGACCCAGCTCGACAGGCTGGGCGTCATCCGCCTCAAGCCGCTGAACCGCTACCAGCTGCAGGTGGCCAAGACCTTCCGCTGGCGGCCTCACGGGCCGGTGATGGGCTTCTTTCGTGAGCAGGTGGCGCCCGAGTACTTCTCAGGCGGCTTCGGGGGAGACGACGAGTTGATGCTGCTGGTGCATGGCTCGCTGGCCCCCGAGCACGCCCAGTCGCTGCTCGAGCGCCTGCAGCGCACCGCCGAAGACTTCTCCAGGCAGCACGCCAGCGACCAGCGACTGCCCGAGGCCCGCAAGCGCCCCTACACCTTGCTCATCGGCATGCGCTCGTGGTGGTACCAGGCATTTGTGGACCTGCGTCGCACCATGCCCGCCAACGGCCGTTAGTTGGCGCACGTTGACGCCTGCCAAAGCACGCCCTTGTGGCTCGGCAGCAGGCCAGGCCTCAGCGCTTGAGTCGAGCCAGCACCTCGTCGGTGTCCTCGCCCAGCATGGGCCCGCGCCGCTGGATGGCGCCCGGTGTGCGCGACAGCTTGGGCACGATGCCAGGGACTTCGACCGTCAAGCCGTCGTGCGTGGTCACCGGCAGCACCATGTCACGGGCCCGGTAATGCGGGTCTTCGGCGATGTCCTGGGCGCTGTAGATGCGCCCCACCGGCACGCTGGCGGCGTTGAGCACGTCCAGCACCTGCTGCACCGGCCTGGCGCCCGTCCACGCGCCGATCGCCACGTCGATCTCGGCCACGCGCTTGACGCGCCCCGGGTTGCTGGCCAGCTCCGGGTCGGTGGCCAGGTCGTCGCGCCCGATGGCGATCATCAGGCGCTTGAAGATGGAGTCGCCGTTGCCGCCGATCACCACCATGCCGTCGGCGCAGGCGTAAGCGTTGCTGGGTGCGATGCCCGGCAAGGCAGAGCCCGCCGGCTGGCGCACCGCCCCGAAGGCACTGAACTCGGGCAGCAGGCTTTCCATGCAGTTGAAGACGGCCTCGTACAGGGCCACGTCCACCACCTGGCCCCGGCCCTTGGGCGCGTCAGGGCCGATCGAGGCCTGCCGGGCCTGCAAGGCCAGCAACACCCCGATCACGCCATGCAGACCGGCCAGCGTGTCGCCCAGGCTCACGCCCGCGCGCACCGGGATGCGACCTGGTTCGGCGTTGAGGTAGCGCATGCCACCCATGGCCTCGGCCACCACGGCGAAGCCCGGGCGCTCGCGGTACGGGCCGCTTTGCCCGTAGCCGCTGATGCGCAGCATGATCAGGCCGGGGTTGCGGGCACTGAGCTGCTCGTAGCCCAGGCCCCACTTCTCCATGGTGCCGGGCTTGAAGTTCTCGATGACCACATCGGCCTCGTCGATGAGGCGGGCTGCGGTCTCGCGGCCCTCGTCGCTGCGCAAGTCGAGCACCACGCTCTTCTTGTTGCGACTTTGGACCTGCCACCACACGCTGGTGCCGTTGTGCAGCATGCGCCACTGGCGCAGCGGGTCGCCGCCGGCCGCCCCGTCGGCAGCGGGCGGCTCGACCTTGATGACCTCGGCGCCGAAATCGGCCAGGGTCTTGCCAGCAAAAGGGCCAGCGATGAGCTGGCCCAACTCGATCACCCGCAAGCCAGCGAGGGCCTGGGGCGTGGACGGCGTGGTGAAAGCGGTGGCGTTCATGTCGATGCGGTCATGCGAGATGCCGCATTTTCAGTGAGAACGCCGACGGCGCGCCTCACTTGTGCATCGAAGGCCCACGGCGGCGGGCGCGCAGCGCCACCCCCACCAGGCCCAGCGCGGCCAGCAGGCCCACGTTGGGCTCAGGCACCACGGGAACTGGCGGCAAAGCGCCAAAGTCGACGGTCCAGTAGGTGCCAAAACTGCCCCCACGAACCAGGCCCACGCCGAAAGCCGTGAAATCGCTGCCCAGGATCTGAGCACGGTGGCCGGGGCTGTTCATCCAGGCATCGACGACAGAAGCCGCGTCCTGGAACCCTGCGGCGATGATCTCGCCCATGGTCCCACCACGCGGGTAAACGGCCAGGATGCGGTCAAAGGTGTTGGTGCCGTCGCAGCTGTCGTGCTGGAAACAGCCGTTGGTGGCCATGTCGAGCGAATGCTGATCGGCGACGATGTTGAGGCGGTAGTCGAAGCCCAACTCAGACAAGCCTGCCAACGAGCGCTGGGCGTTGATGAGTTCGGCGACCTGCGCCTCGACCGCATCGATGGACTCGTCCGCACGGGCCTGAGACGCCGCCAGGGCCATGGCCGCCGAGACCACGAGGGAAGCAAAACCGAAACGCTTGCGGGACATGGGACCTCACTGATAGGGTTGATGCACCAAGTCTAGTGAGGCTTCGCCAAACCCAGGGTGATCCCACCCCCCTGTCCCCGGGAGGTGGCGAGGCGATTTCAGCGTGGAGTCGTATCAGGCTGTGTCACCAGGCCGATTTTGCTCACACCCAGGCGGGCGGCATCGGCCAGGATCTCGGCCACGCGGCCATAAGGGATGGACTGATCGACGCTGAAGCGCACCGTGGGTGGGTTCGGTTTGGCGCCCTCCACGGCGAAGCGCGCGGCGGCGTCTTCGCGGCTGAGGGCCTCGCCATTCCAGTACAAGATGCCCTCGGCATTCAGGCTGAGCTGGATGGCATCGGGCTGCGGTTGCGTGGGTTGCGCGCTGGCCTTGGGCAAGTCCAGCTTGACGGACTGGGTCAACAGCGGTGCGGCCACGATGAAGATCACCAGCAGCACCAGCATCACGTCGATCAGCGGGACCATGTTGATCTCGGCCACCGGGGCGCCACCGCGCTTGTCGTCGAAACTCGCGAAAGCCATGTTCTCGGCTCCTGATCAGCGATGGGCTTGCAGCGGTCGCACCGTGGCGCTGGGGGCCGGCGGCTCCACGTCGCTGGTCTTGAGCGTCTGCCCGGTCGACAGGAAGGTGAACAACTCGAAAGCGAAAGCGTCCAGGCGCGCGCCCCAGACGCGGTTGCTGCGGGTCAGCCAGTTGTAGGCCACCACGGCCGGGATGGCCACGGCCAGGCCCACACCCGTCATGATCAGGGCCTCGCCCACCGGGCCGGCGACCTTGTCGAGCGAGCCGGAGCCCGAAGCACCGATGGCCAGCAGCGCGTGGTACACGCCCCAGACCGTGCCGAACAGGCCCACGAAAGGCGCGGTGGCACCGATGGTGGCCAGCGCCGTCAGGCCGCTTTCCATGCGCATGGTCTCTTCGTCGAGCACCTTCTTGATCGTGCG
Source organism: Comamonadaceae bacterium 2PF (assembly GCA_005502875.1). Lineage (GTDB taxonomy): Bacteria > Pseudomonadota > Gammaproteobacteria > Burkholderiales > Burkholderiaceae_C > Aquabacterium. Next base: position 96,181 of record SCMV01000006.1, read on the forward strand.
CGTGAGGAAGTCCTTGGCCGAGCCGGCCTCTTCCAGCTTGGCCGCGCCATAGCGCGCGTGGTGGGCCTGGGCGTGCATCGCGTGCGCCGTCAGGTGCGCAAAGGGCTCCTTGACGCCGTGCGTGGCGATCTCGTGCTGAACCGCTTCCAGCGAGGTCGCGTTCCAGAAAAAGCTCAGGAAGGACTGGCTGCGGCGCTGACGCAGCGCCAGGGCAACGCCCTTGATGACGATCAGCGCCCACGACAGCACCGACATCAGCACCAGGATCACGAACAAGCCCTGACCGATGGCATCGGACTGGGCGATGAAGTGGCCAAAGCCAGGGGCGGCAGAGGCTGCGGCCTCAGGTGCGGCGGCCATCGTGGCGGAGGCGGCTGCTGGCGAGGCCGAAGCGGCCAGGGCGACAGGGTCGATCGGGTTGCTCATGATCAGTTGTCTTCGAGGATGAATGTCTGGGGGGTCCGCACCCACATCGGGCGGGCGATGCCGTCCTCGACATGGGGTTTGAATCGGGCGTTGCGCATGGCTTGAACGGCCTGCTGGTCAAGTCGCGGGTAGCCGGAGGACTTCACCACCTGGATGTCGGTCGGCCTGCCTCGCTCGTCCACGAGAACGCGCAGCAACGCGCTGCCCTGCTCGCCCAATTCACGCGACACGCGGGGGTAGGTCAGCACAGGCGGCACCAGGTAAGACACCGCCGAGGCCTGGAATTCGCGTGGCGCCGGAGGCGGGGGCGCGGGGGCTGGCGCGGCAGCCGGTGCAGGGGCGGCCTGGGTGGCGACAGGCGTGGCCGCAGCCGCCGTCACGGGGGCCGTGGCCGCCACCGACTCGGCGCCCGATTGGCTGCTCAGCACCGGCGCCATGGGACTGGGTTGAGCGGCCGACGTCTGCACAGGTGTCAGCCTGGGCTGAACCCGCTCGATCGGGCGAGGCTGAACCGGCTGGCGAACGGGTTCTGCTTCGGGCTCCTCGCTGGCGTCGCGCGCCTGCGATCGTGCGTCGGTCACCAGGGACACCTCGATGACTTCGCTGCTGCCGACTTTCACGTCATCGGCCTTGGCATGCCACAAAGCCCAGCCCAGCGCCAGGTGCAACGCCACGACGCACACGGCCAGCACGCGCCGCTGACCGGCGGACAAATCGCTGGGCAACGTGGAAAACGTGAGGGCAGAAGCGGCGGGACTCATGGCAGGCATCTTATCACGATCGAGATATTGATACTCATTCTCATTTATTCAGACTGAGATCGTCGGGTTACAAACGATCACGACCTCGCCCGAACAGGGGCATGGATCTCCTTGGCCGCCGTGGGATGATGCGCCGCTCTGCGCACGCCTGCCAAGCTGCCGTGTCCGGATGCCAACAAGACAACACACAAGACTCGATCAGGGACGCCATGGACACCGACCTCCTTCTGGCCCCCTTGCCAGGTGCGCAGCCTGGCGGGGAAGACCTCTCCTTTTCACCGGACTTCGACGACATCGCCGAGATGCGGCGCGCCGATGACCCCACCCTGAAACAGGGCGAGTGGGTGACCCCGCTCAAACAAGCCGACTGGGCTGGGGCCGCCCGGCTGTGTGAGTCCCTCCTGGCCTCCCGCACCAAGGACCTGCGGCTGGCCCTGTGGCTGACCGAAGCCCGAGCCATGACGCAGGGCTACGCCGGCCTGGCCAGCGGGCTGGGCCTGTGCACCGCCTTGTGCGAGCAACACTGGGAGCACCTGCACCCCCTGCCCGATGGCAACGACGCTGAAGAGCGCATCGGCAACATCGCCTGGATGTTGCAGCGCCTGGGTGAACTGGCAACGGCCCTGCCGGTGACAGCAGGCCGAAAAGGCGAGCAGTACACCCTGACCGACCTCAAGCACGCCCGCCAGTGGCAAGCCCAGGCAGAGCGGGCAGGACTGCCCGCCGACACCTTGCCAGCAGACCAGCCTCACGCCATCACCGTCGCCCAGTTTCGCCAGGCCATGCAGAACACCCCTGCTCAGCGCCTGCGCGATGCCGTGGATGCGCTGCGCAGCACCCGGGCTCAGTTGCAGGCCTGGCAGGGCGTGATCGACGCCAGGCTGGGCCAGGACGGCCCGAGCTTCGTGTCGGCCCGAGAAGCCCTGGACCAGGCGGGCCATGAACTGGAACGGCTGGCACGAGACGCCGGCGCACTGAGCAACTCTCCCCTGACGGGCGATGCGGCCGGCGCGGCGCCCGCATCCATGGCCCACGCCAGCGAAGCGCCAACCGCCGACACCCCTGCAGCCAACCCACCGACATCCGCCTTCACGACGGAGCCGCGAACCCGGGCAGAGGCCTTGCGGCAACTGCAGTCGGTGGCCGACTTTTTCCGGCGCACCGAACCGCACAGCCCCGTGGCCTACCTGGCCGACAAGGCCATCAAGTGGGGCGAGATGCCCCTGCACCGCTGGCTGGGCGAGGTCGTCAAGGACCCCGCCTCGATGGCCCACCTCCAGGAGCTGCTGGGGCTCGCAGCGCCTGACAACACAGGCGCCTGAACCGCTCAGGAGCCGACGCGGAACTCGATTCGCCGGTTGCGCGCGCGACCGGCTTCGTTGTCGTTGCTGGCCACCGGCTGATCTGGGCCCATGCCCGAGGTTTGCAGCCGCTCGGCAGGCAAGCCCTTGCTCACCAGGTAGCCCTTGACCGCTTGCGCACGCGCCAGGGACAGGCTGATGTTGCCGGGCCGGTGCCCCAGGGCATCGGTGTGGCCAATGACCTCGATGCGTTTGCCCTGGAGCTGACTCAGCGCCAACGCCATCTCGTCGAGGATCTTCAGGCCCTCGGGTCGCAGGACCGCGCTGCCGGCCTCGAACTCCACGATGCGTTGGGCCAGGGCCTGGTCCACCAGGGCCTGCTCGCGCACCGCCACCCGCAGGCCGTTGCGCACGCTGTAGGTCGGGTTGAGCGCCTGCGCCACGTCGCTGACGAGCTGCTGTCGCTGGGCTTCATTGGCCACCTCGCCGCGCAAGTCCACCGTTTGCCCCTGTACGCTGAGTTGACCGTGGCTGACCTGTTTGAGCGACGGCGAAATCAGGCGTTGCACATGCTGGCCCCAGTTGGGTGGCGCCACCACCGACCCCAGGCTGAGCTGATCGACCACCCGCTCGGCGCCGTAGACATCTCGCAAACGGGTCAGCACGGCCACGCGGGTGGCTTCATCGGGCACGACACCCGCGACCACGACCTTGCCGCTGGCGCTGGCCGACACCGGCATCGCCTGTGTCGCATCGGCCGCTTGAGGTTGCTGTTGCGGTTGCCCTTGCGCAACCGCCAAGCCGGCCAAACAAGAGAGCAAAGCGGCCAGGCAGGACTCGGGCACGCGCCACGTCGTGGGTTTCAACAAACGAATCGGATTCGGTGCCATGACCTCATGCCCCCAGGAAAACTTCTTGAAATGTGCGCACGGCCTGCGTGAGCGACAGCGCAGGGTCCTGCAGGTAGGTCGACAGCTTGCGCAGGCCCACATCGGCCTGGGCTTCGTCTTCGACCCAGTCGAGCTCACCGAGGGTCACGCCATGGCGCTCCAGCACGCTCGGGTCGATCACCGCCTCCAGCGAAGCGGCAGACGCCCCCTGAAAGCCCAGCAGCATCTGAGGCAAGCCCTCGCGAACCGGCAGGAAGATGCTGAACTCGACCACATGCCGGGTGAAAAAACCCATGATCAACATCAGCCACCAAGATGCCACGCAGGCCCGAAGGGACGGCTCCAACGGCAAAGGCAGGCAAAGCAGCTTGTTCATGCGGGCCCCACCCTGGACCAGCGCTGGACGCAAGAGCAGCCCCAGGGCCAGCACCGCTTGCCGCACCGACAGGCGGCGACCACCAGCGCCCAGGATCTGACCCAGCGAGGCCAGGCTGTGGGCGTCCAGGAACGACTCGAGGCGGTCTCGGGCCTCCTCGAAATCCGGGGCGTGCTCCAGGGGCGCCTGCAAGCGAGCCTGGACATCGCCCAGGTCCGCCGCGAGCTTGGCAGCGTGCCCCCGCGTGGCCAACTGATGCCACAGCGCATCCAGCGCGATCGGGGCCAGCACGGCGGATTGCTGCGGCTTGCGCAAGTCGAAGGCGCCGGCGGTGACGAAAGGAAAGCGCCTGCCCGACGTGTCCTGGCTGGCCAGCCAGTGCCCCGCGAGCGCGACATGGCTGCCCGAGCCCAGGATGGCGAACGCCAGGGCCGGCGCCTCGTCGTAAATGAGCTTCCAGCGCGGGTCGGCAGACAGGCGCTCCAGGGTCTGAGCCTGCCAGCGGTCCAGCACCTCCAGCATGGCAGGGTGCTGCGCGCTGCGCACGAAGTCACCCCGCGACGGCAGCTTGCCAAAATAGAGCACGTCCACGGCTTTGCTTTCGGTGGTGATCATGCGCCCGCCCCTGCGGCCACGACCGCGCCCTGACGGTTGGGCCCTGGGGCCATCGGTGCGACCGCGTTGGACGGCGCCGCTGGCGATGCCGGCGAAACGGGCGCCGACGGGTCGTCGCTGCCAGCGACCAGCGCAGGCAAGGCCCCTGGCTTGGCTCCGGGCTCGCCCGCCGGTGCAGGCTGCGCCGCAGGTGCGCTGTTCGAGAGGATGCGCAACTGCACCGCCACCGCCACGTTGGCCTGGGGCCACTTCAGCTCGAACACCTGCTCGTCGATGCGACGGCGCTGCGCTGAGTTGATCATCTTTTCCAGGCCAAAGCGGCCCGGCTCATTGAAGAAGGAGAGCTGCCGCCCATCGAATGTCACCCCGCTGATGCGCACCCCCGGCGTGCCTGGGCCCGGCCACACAAAGGGCTGCCAGCTGGCCGCGCCCTGCCTGTACCTCAGCACCTGGCCATCGATCTCGACCGTGTACTCGGTCAGCCCAGGAGCCGGTTGCGGCAGGATCTGGAAGTTGGTCTGGGCCGCCTCGGCGCCGGCGCCCCCTGCAGAGGCCCCCGCACCCTGCCCGCTGAGCGGGGCCACCCAGGCTCCCAGCCCCCCGGAGAAGGCTGGCCGCAGGCGCACGCCCATGTCTGCCCAGGTGCGAGGCGTGAGCTGATCGCCTCGGCGCAGAACCAGCGCGCCAAGCGACTGCTCCAGGTACTTGGCGATCGCGCCTTCGGTGCCGAAGATCGCGGCGAGTTCGACCTGGGTGGCCTCCATGCGCGAACCCCGATCGAAGGGGTACTTGCCCGCCAAAGTTCGTTGATAAGGCTCGAAGACCTGGGCGTTCCAGACGCGATTGAGCTCGGCCTCGGTGGGCGGCACCAGCGCCGAGAAAGCCTGCATCAGCGGACGAACCAAGATGGGCCGCAGCGCCTGGCGTGCGCCCTCATCGAGCCCGGTGAGCAGCTGTTCGTCGACCAGCTTGAGGGCCTCGGCGAGCTCGCCTGTGCCTTCGAGCGTTTGCTGCATGAACTGGCGCGCCCCCGGCCCTGGGTCGCCCTGGGTCTTCATCTGGTTGAGCCGGGCGCGAACACGCGCCAGCGAATCGAGGTAGACACGGGCCAGCGTCTGACCGCCATCGCGGGGCAACATCAGGCGATTGACACCCGCAAAGGCCTTGCCGATCGGGCCCGTGGGGACCTCGGCGGCGCGCAATTGCTCGGCGCTGAGCGTGACCTGAACCGGCGTCGGGTTCATGCCCAGCACGGTGTTCTTGAACCAGCCGATCAGCCCCTGCTGCCCCTTGGCCAAGCGATCGTTGAGCATCGACGGGTTGTCCCAGGCGGTCTGGTCCTGAAGGGTCTGCAGCAGCAGCCCGATGGGCGAGTGCACCGGGTCCCCCAGGCGCTGCATGCGCTGCACCGCCATCTCAAAGCCCTGGAAGTCCAGCACCGTGATGCCCTGGATGAACTTGCCCCACTGCTGCGCGTACTCGGCCTTGTAGAGCTGGGTCAGTGACTTCTGGATCTGCTCGGGGCTGCCCTCCAAGGTCAGGTCGTCCGAGGTGGCTGTCTTGAGCACCCAGTCGGTGGACTGCAGGGATTGGTGCGCAGCGTCCTTGATGGCGTCGCGCACGTGGCCCTCCCAGGCCTCGCGGGTGAAGGCGCCAGACACGACATGGCTGCCGGCGATGACTTGCCGGTCGCCCTCGCCAACGATGCGCGCCACGGTGACCGGCGGGAACCGGGTGGCAGCGCGCGCCTTGATCTCGCCATACACGCGCTCGCGCGCTGGCAGCCCCTTGACAACACGGCGCAGGTTTTCGCGGGTGCGGTCGAGCAGGGCCACATCGAGGTCCATCTGCGGGAAGGCCGGGTTCGACATCTGGGTGAGCGCGAACGACAGGATGCGCTCGGCGCGACGGATCATTTGCTCGCGGGGCATGGCGCCCCGGTTGGCCTCCAGCCATTCGCGCCAGTAGCGGGTGAGCTGATCACCCAGGTGGCCGGGCTCAAGCCGCTCGCGGTCGCCCAGCATGAGGTAGGCCTTCAGGGCGTTGTAGGCTTCGGTGACGTCGCGCCCCGAAGCCGCCTGGTAGGGAGAGCCCGCCGCCACCATCGCTGCCACAGGCTCTGCCCCCGAGGCCTGCGAGGCGCCTGAGGCCGAGGCATCGGGCCCCTGCTGTGCTGCCGATGCCGGCGTGATGCTGCGCCACTGCGCCGACTGCGAGTTGGCATCGCTCAGGTACGCCGACAGGGCCTGCACACTGGGCTTGAGCAGCACCGACTCGAGGCCGTTGAAGTACTCTTCCAGCAGCCGGTTTTCGATGCGTGCGTCCTGCGACAAGCCGAGCGACCAGGCGGCCGAGCGCCGATCGCGCTGCACCTGCTCCAGGCGGTCTTGCAAGATCTCGAGGGCTTCCATGCGGGACGCCAGGTCCAGCTTCTGGTCTTGCACCTTCACGGCCTTGACCAGGTCGGCTTCGACCCGCGCCACGCGATGGCGGTTGTCGTTGTAGGACCAGGTCCAGGCGGCCAGCAACACACCCAGCACCGCCATGCCGCCAAAGAATGCAGCCTGCCTCAGGCGCAGGCGCGTGCGACTGGTGTACTGCCTGACCAGCTCGCGGTCGGCAAAGATGACCCGCGAGAACAGCTCCTTGAGGAAGAAGCCGCTTTGAGAGTAGACGGCCGCTGCGGTGCCACTTTGCAGCTGCAAACCGAACTGCTCTGCCACGCGCTGGCTCGCCCGGCTCGTGGACTGCCCCTCCTGGACGGCGCTGGTGAAGTAAAAGCCGCGAAAGATGGGGCGGAACTGGTAGGGGTTGTCCTCGAAGAGCGTGTGAAGGAAGGTGCGCAAAGACGGCTTGAGGGCCGCGAACTCCAGCGGAAAGGTCAACACGCCTGGCGGCAATTGCTCACCACGGTGAAGCGTCATGCGGGCCACCGAGGCGTCCTTGAGCCCCTGGTAGAGCACCTCCATGTGGTGATCGAACTGGGCTGCGGCATCGACCTGCTGACCGGTTTCGTAGGGCAGCGTGGCACCCCAGACCCTGTCGCGCTCGCCGCGATCGCGGTCCTCGAAGAAGTCCACGAAGCCGGCGATGAGGTCGGCCTTGGTGAAGACCACGTAGACCGGCACGAACACCTCGAGCTTCTCGGTCAGCTCCTGCACACGTTGACGCAGCTTGCGGGCCAGCTCGATGGTGAGATCGGCCTTCTGATTGGCCAACTCGGCGATGCTCACGGCAATGATGACGCCGTTGAGCGGCGCCTTGGGCCGATGTGTCTTGAGCAGTTTGAGGAAGCCCAGCCACTCTCGGTGGTCCTCTTCCTGCACGCAATAGCGCCCCGCCGTGTCGAGCAAGATGCCCTCGGTGGTGAAGTACCAGTCGCAATGGCGCGTGCCGCCGATGCCCTGCACGATGGCATCGGTGTTTTCGGCGAACGGGAAGGTCAGGCCGGACTTGACGATGGCAGAAGACTTGCCAGCCGCCGGGTTGCCGATGATGGCGTACCAGGGCAGCTCGTAAAGTGCTGCGGCGCCGGACGTCTCCCCCAGGCGCGAGGTCTTGATGCGCTTGACCGCGTCCGCCATGCGTTCGCGAAGGGCCGCGACCTCATCGGCCTGGGCACCCTTGCGAGCTTGGCGAACCGCCTTCTCGGCATCCGCTGAAATGGCCTGCTCCAGGGCCAGCCCGGCACGTCGGGCCTGTTGCCGACGGTGCCACCAGATGCCCGCGGCCAGCAGGCCCAGCAGCAACAGGGCGCCTGCGGCCCACACAGCGCCCACGCGCAAGGCATCGGCTCCCAGGAAGAGCAGGCCCGCCAGTGCCATGAGGCCGATGACGGCCAACACACGGGGATCGAGCAGGAACAACCAGATTCTTTGCATGGTCTGCAGGGGCAACAGGAACGATCAAGGCCGTCAGGCGGCCAGCGGCTCGGCCATGGGAGCGGCCGCGTTGGAGGGGGTGGCAGGCGAGGCGCCGCCAGGTGAGTTGTCGGGCGCGACCGAAGCAGCTTGACCCACGCTCGAAGGCCAAACGGGGATGGCCCAGCGCCGGTGGCTGTCTTGAACGAGCCCGACCAGCGCCGGCACGGGCTGCGGTGCCCCGTCGTCCGAGGGATGCGCGCCTTGTCGCACAACGGTCGCAGCCAGCACCACCGGCACCAAGGCACGGGCGATGCCCAGCTCGCCCCAAGCGTCGCCCAGGCGCAGCACAGACTGCATGGCGTCGGCATCGGGTTGCAGGGCCTGGAAGGCCTCGAACAGCTCGCTGGTGCGCCCAGGTCGGTGATCGGCGTCTGAAAGGCACCACCAGGCGCCCTGACCGATCGGGTCTCGTGCGTCCCGAGCCCAAGGCAAGAGCACGTGCTGCATCGCCGAGGTGAGTTCATCCGCCCCGGGCCGCCCCGCCCGATCGGCTGACCGCTGGCGGCGTGTGGAACCGGGCATGCCCAACCACGGGTGCTGGGCATCGGCCAGGCGCTTGGCCATCGGGGCATTGGCCAGGAGCATGCCGGCTGCGCCCTCGCCTGGCACGCGGCCACCCTGATGCTGGGTGGTGAACAGCTCGCCCCGAGCCTGCATCCCCGCCACGCAGCCCTCATCGACCAGGCTGTGCGCGGCCAGCACCAGCAGCAATCGCGGCCTCGATTCAGCGTGCAGCTCGCTCAAGCGGGGCAGCAGCTGGTCCCAGCCGGCTTCGGGGCTTTCGATCGATGCCACCGACCAGCGGGGCTCGACCGAGCCCGAAGCCCGGGCCCAATCCAGCGCGGCACCCGACTGCTGACGCAGCCAATCCACGAACAAGGCGCGGTGCGCGTCCTGCCAATCGGCAGGCACCCAGACCTGGATGTCGAGGGCCGGCGCGAGTTCCCGGCGGCGCAAGGCGAGGTCGCGATCGCCGGGATGGCCCACCCCTGACAGGAAGGTTGCGCCACCCTCGCCCTGCAACGACGAGGTGGTGTGTGCACCGAGCAGCTCGCTCGCATCGGCTGCAGGCAAGGCCGACAACAAGCGGTGCAAAGGCGCTTCGATCAAAGCCATCGCTCGCAGCAGTGACTCCGGCAAGGACGGGTCGGTGACTTCCGCGTGGGCGTCAAGCCAGTCCTGGGTGGACAGCTCGGGCATGCGGGAGCTGAATATCGGCATGCCATCGGCGTCCTGGAGTTGCGGGTCAAGGCCGGGGCGCAATTGCCCTGAACGCAAAGCCAGCCAGGCCGACTCGGCTTCGTCGCCTTGGGGCAAGGTCAGCGCTTCGGCCAGGATGCATGCGAAACCCAAAGGCGTGCCGCGCAGGTCGGTGCCGCCCACAGCGTTTGGCCCGGGAACGGACTCTTGGGCGGCGGGCGCAGCAGGCGGTGCCTCAACGGGCTTTGCCGACCAGTTGCGCAAACGCCCCGAGCCCCACCAGGCCAGCCAGGCAACGACCGTCAGCCCCACCGGCAACAGGATGAGTTGCGTGGCCACTTCTTCGCTGTTGACCGGCTGCTGGCTGCGATACCACTGCCACAGCGTCACCACCCAGACGGTGACGAAAATGACGAGCCCCAACCCGGCTGCCTTGACTGCCTTGGACATGCCTTGCCGCACGGGCCCGATCGAGCCCGCACTCCCTGATTGATCGGTTTGATGATGCTTGCCGCCATAGGATGTCTTGGCGGCGCGGCCCGAGTCTAAGCGCTGGGGAATGGGGGCTTGCCCCCCTCACGAGGGGTGGGTCGTTACAAGCTGTGTCACCTCGGGTTCCCGCATGCCCCCAGGCCACGGCGGCCTCAATGCGCCGCTTGAGGCGCTTTGGGCAGCCGCACGCCGGGCTTGCGCCACTCCACGTGCCCGAAATCCATCAGGCGCCATCGCCCGCCCCAGGTCAGCCCATGCTGCTCGGCCACCTGGCCATACAGCTCGTAACCACGCATGGCCCAGGGGTCTCGCTCCGAAATGACCAGGCGCCCATCGCGCAAGAAGGCGCAATCGGCAGCCAGCCCATGCTGGTGGTAGCTCTGCCCAGGCGCCGCGCCAGTGACGTTCGGCCCGCGTGCCAGCAACACCGCCTGCCGCTCAGGACTGCGGTAGCCCTCCAGCAAGGCCATGTCGTATCCATGGACCTCCTTCATCACCTTGAAGACGCGCAGCAGTGCCTGCACGAAGTCCGCGTCCATGCGTTCCCAGCGGCGATCCGCGCTGGACAGCATGGGCCTGATCACCTCGGCCTCGGCCTCGGCCGCAACGAACAACTCTGGCGGCGGCGATGGCGGCGGCACCAGTTGCTCGCCGCGCAGCAACTCGCTCACCTGTGCGTTGACCCCGAGGGCGCTGTCGTCGAATGCATCCGCTTGTTGGGGGCGCCAGCCAACCCAGGCCCACATCAGCAAGGCCGGCAGCAGCAGCAACAAAACCGACAACCACCACACCCGGAACCGCCCGAGCAGCCCGCGTGAGGCCAAGCCCAAACGGGCCCCGCGGCCACGCCACCACATCGGGAACGCGAGCGCAGACAACAACAAGCTGCCCAGCGCGAACCAGGCCAGTACCCACCCCAGATGCATGATCCCTGTAACGATTGATTGCAAACCCGCCTCCGAGCGTTGGAGGCGGCATGTCCGCTCTTTAGAATGCGGCGATTGTTCATCAAAAAAAGAATTCGGGAGCCCGTCGTGACACGCGACACCCACACCACCGGTTCGGCCCGCCAGGCTGGCCGACGACACCTTCGCCCAGATCCAGGTCGCCCCAGCCTGTTTGCGGACTTCGACCAGGAATCGGTGGAAGACGTCGACCCGCAACGCATCCGCCTGCTCTCCACCCTGGAATCCCAACGAGGCTTGCGTCGGCGTCCGCACGCCAGGCGCTTGCCAACCGGCCGCACCCATCCGTGGTTGACGCGCGCCCTCATGGTGGCCATGGGGCTTGGCATGCTGGTGATGCTCCTGAGCTTCATCCAGTTGCTCCGGCGCCCGCCCCCCGCAGCGCCAACTCAGCCCTCCGTGGCGCTCGGCGCGGCACCGTCTCGGTCCGGTGAAGCCAGCGTTGATCACTTGGCGCAGCTGGCTGTCAAGTCCGCCTCCGAAGCCGCAGAAATCATCGACCTGTCGCCTCCAGCGGTTGGCGTCACGCAAACGGTGGTGCCCACGCAAGGGCCGGCGACATCGGCCATCGGCGCGCAGGCGCTCGCCCAGCCCGGCTCGTCGTCGGGCCAGGTTGCGGCAACGCCAGCGTCTGAGCGTGCGGCGGCAGCCCTGGCCAACGAACCAGACCGCACCGCCAAAACAGCCAAACCAGGCGTCCACCGCGCCAACACCAGCGCCAACACCATCACCAGCGCCAAACGCGACGCCGTGAGCTCGCCGGACGACGTTGCGTTGGTGGAGGCCATGCTGGCCCATGCCGGCCCGCGCAAGGCGCCGCCCTCTCCGACCGTGGCGCTGCAGCAATGCGGCACCGGCACGTCGCCTCAAACCTCGGTCTGTCGGGCCAAGGTCTGCGTGCAGCACCCCTCCCTGCCGGCCTGCCACGCACCCTGATCGCCAAAGGGGCGAACAGGCTTTGACGACAGGTTGCCCTGCGCCGCATGCGGGCTCCGCACCGGGCGTGTGCACAATGCGGTCACAGTCGCTAGGATGCGTGCTCCCACAACCGGTGGGCGCCCGCGCCGCGCGACCGCCCTGTCAGGATTGCCCATGACCACGCCCACGCTCCGAGCCATCGACCCCCACGCCCCGCAAGCTGCTCACCATGAGGGCGATGGCGTGCCCGTCTCGGTGCGCATCCGCGAACGCATCAAAGCCGCTGAAAAGCGCTTTCACGCCAACGACAACATCGCCGAGTTCATCGAGCCCGGCGAGTTGGAAAAGCTCCTGGACGAGGTCGCTGGCAAGCTGGGCGGCGTGCTCGAGAGCCTGGTCATCGACACCGACAGCGACCACAACACCCAGGACACGGCACGGCGGGTTGCCAAGATGTACCTGGGCGAGATCTTCAAGGGCCGCTACCAAGCCGCGCCTTCGGTGACGGAGTTTCCCAATGTGGAACGCTTGAACGAGCTGATGATCGTCGGGCCCATCACCGTGCGCAGCGCATGCTCGCACCACCTGTGCCCCATCATCGGCCGCGTGTGGATCGGCGTGATGCCCAACGAACACTCCAACCTGATCGGCCTGTCGAAGTACGCTCGCCTGATCGACTGGATCATGAGCCGTCCGCAGATCCAGGAAGAAGCCGTGACCCAGGTCGCCGAATTGCTGCAAACGCGCATGAACCCGGACGGCCTGGCCGTGGTGATGGAGGCAGATCACTTCTGCATGCACTGGCGTGGCGTCAAGGACATGGACTCGAAGATGATCAACAGCGTGATGCGCGGCTCTTTCCTCAAAGACCCGAACCTGCGCCGTGAATTCCTGGCCCTCGTCAACCAACGCAAAGGCTGATCGAACATGCTGGTCCGACTGCTGTACGCGAGCCGCGCCAAAGAGCCCCTCACACCCGAGGTGATCGACGCGATCTTGCAGGCCTCTCGCAAGGGCAACCCGGCGTCAGGCGTCACAGGGCTCCTTTGCCACAGTGGCGACGTCTTCATGCAAGTGCTCGAAGGTGGCCGCGACGTGGTGAGCGCGCTCTACAACCGCATTGCCAACGACCCACGCCACACCGACGTGATCCTGCTGCATTACGAGGAAATCACCGAGCGGCGCTTCGCTGGCTGGTCCATGGGCCAGGTCAACCTGGCGCGCGTGAACCCAGCCATCTTGCTGAAGTACTCGACCAAGGCCGAGCTCGACCCGTACGCCAGCTGCGGCCAGGCCTCGATGGCCATGCTCGAAGAGCTGATTGCCACGGCCTCCATTGCCAGCCGAACCTGCTGAGCCGGTGAGCCTGCCCGAGGCGCTCCTGGGCCTGGACTTCAGTTGTGCCCCCAGCGCCCGCAAGCCGCTGACCCTGGCACGGGGCCGACGAGTCGGGTCCGTGGTGCGACTCGAAGGCGTCGACGAGGTGCTCAGCCTCGAGGCCCTGGCCACGCTGATCCAGCCAGGCTCGTTGGCTTTGCCCCGCGGCTTCGTCATGGGCTGCGACTTCCCATTCGGCCTGCCGCGTGCCTTCGTGCAAGCCCTGCGGTCGCATGGCCCGGGTGACCTGCCTGAACAGCTGACAACGCTGGCTTGTCCAGCTGCGTCGGCGGGCATGGGCACGTCAGCGGCCTCGCTGCCCGGGGCATCGCAAGCCGAGCGCCTGATCCTCGCCTTGCACAGGCATTGCGTTGACCGAGCCAGTTTCCAGCGCTTGGTGGATGGCTGGGGGCAGACCTGGCACACCGTCCGGCTTGCGGGCCCCAAGCTCCTGCACAGGCCGACCGATCAGGCCTCACCAGGGGTCTCCAGCACCAGCCCGCTGCAAACCCGCTACGTGCCCGTCGGCAAGATGTACTTCGAAGGCATGAAACGCCTGGTCGACGCCGACCTCAGCCTGCCCGGCCTGCGCGCCGGTCGCCCCGACGCCATCGCCCTGGAAGCCTACCCCGGTTTGCTAGCCCATGAACTGCTGGGCCGGCGCAGCTACAAGAGTGACGCCAAGGCCGAGGCCGCGGCACAGCAGGCGCGGCTGATCGCCCGCATGGACATGGTCGATGCGCTGGAGCAGGGACGCACCCGGCTGGGCCTGCGCCTCAAGCTCAGCCCCGCCCAGCGCGACCACCTGGTCGGCGACCCGAAAGGCGACCGGCTCGACGCCGTGCTCTGCCTGTTTCAGGCCGCCTGGGCCCACGCACAGCGTGAAGCAGGCCACACACGCTGGGGCCTGCCCGACGGCATCGACCCGGTCGAAGGATGGATACTCTCGGCATGAATCACACCGACAACCTGCCTGAACAATTCGAAGTGACCGAGGTGCTGGGCCAGCCGGCCATCGTGCTCAAAGCCCCCGATGGCTCGCGCGCCACCGTGCTGCTGCATGGCGCCCACGTGGTCTCCTGGGTGCCCGCTGGCGCCGACGAGCAGCTCTACCTGTCGCCCCAGGCCGTCGCCGGACCGGGCATGGCCGTGCGCGGTGGCGTGCCGGTCGTCTTCCCGCAGTTCGAGCTCATGGGCCCGGACACCTCGCTGCCCCGCCATGGCCTGGCCCGCACCCGCACTTGGGCCATCGATGGCGGCCGCGTGGGCGAGGAGCACGCCCAGGTGACCCTGGTGCTGACCGACGACGACACGACGCGTGCCCTGTGGCCGCACGGCTTCCGCCTGGAGCTCACCATCTCGATCGAGGCCAACCGGCTCGACCTTGAACTGCACGCCGAGAACACCGGAGAAACGGCCTGGTCCTTTGCGGCCGCGCTGCACACCTACCTGGCCGTGTCGGAGCTCACCCAGGTGCGCCTGCAGGGCTTGATCGGCCACCGCTTCATCGACCGCATCAACGGCGGCGAGACCATCGAAGACCACCCCGAAAAGCGTTTCCACGGCGAAATCGACCGCATCTACGCCAACGTGAGGGAGCACCTGCTGCTGCGCGACGGCCCTCGCCGCCTGCGCATCGACCAGCAGGAAATGCCCGATGTGGTGGTCTGGAATCCCGGCGCCGACGGCGCTTCGCGCCTGGCTGACATGCCTGACGATGGCTGGCAGCACATGCTGTGCCTGGAGGCTGCCCGCATCCTGGAGCCCGTCAAGCTGGCGCCTGGGCAAGACTGGGACGGGCGCCAGAGCCTGACGCTCGAAGCGTTCTGAACGCTGACCGGCCCGGGTCGGCTCGGGTTGACTCGGGGCAGGTCCCGCTCAGGCGGGCTTGCCGAGCAACTGCCAGAGGTCGGCCGTGACCTTGTCCACGCCCATGCCGTAGCGAACGAACAGGCGAACGTGGCCTTCAGGGTCGAAGACGTAGGCCCCTGCCGTGTGGTCCATGGTGTAGTTGCCCTCGCTGGTGGGCACCTTCTGGAAAAAGACCTTGAACTCGCGCGCGGCGGCCTCGATCTGTTCGGCGGAGCCCGTCAGGCCAACAAAGCTCGGGTCCATCGCCTGCAGGTAGCCCTTGAGCACCTGGGGCGTGTCACGCGCCGGGTCGATGGAGATGAAGATGCCCTGCACTCGATCGCCATCGGGCCCCAGCCGGCGACGCACCTCGGCCAGCTCGGCCATGGTGGTCGGGCACACGTCGGGGCATTGCGTGAAGCCGAAGAACACAAACAAGACCTTGCCCTTGAACTCGGCAAGGTCTCGCTGGCGCCCATCGACGTCTTTGAGCGAGAGCTTGCGCGCGTACTCGGCACCCGTGATGTCCACGCCGTTGAAGCTCAGTTTGGGCACACCCGGCTGACCGGCTTTGTCACAGGCGCTCAGCAGCGGCAAAGCCAGCAATGAGGTGGCTGCCGACAGCAGCAGGCTGCGGCGGGTCTGGTCGTTTCGGCTCATGTCGGCTCAATCAGTCGGATCAAATCACCCAGTAGTGATCGACCAGCAAGGCCGCGAACATCAACATCAGGTGGATGATGGAGAAGCGGAAGGTCTTGCGGGCCAGCTCATCACTGTAACGCCGCCAGAGCCTGAAGGCGTAGGCCATGAACATCAGGCCCAACACCACCGCCGACACCAGGTAGATCCAGCCACTCATGCCGTAGATGAAAGGCAGCAGGCTGCCCGCCAGCAAGATGATGGTGTAGAGGAACACGTGCAGCCGCGTGAACTCATTGCCGTGCGTGACGGGCAACATGGGCAGGCCGGCGCGTGCGTAGTCCTCGACGCGGTAGAGCGCCAGGGCCCAGAAGTGCGGCGGCGTCCACAGGAAGATGATGAGGCACAGCATCAGCGCCTCCGGGTCGACCGAGCCGCGCATGGCCGCCCAGCCCAACACCGGCGGCATCGCGCCCGAGGCCCCGCCGATGACGATGTTCTGCGGCGTCATGGGCTTGAGCACCACGGTGTAGACGATGGCGTAGCCCACGAAGGTGGCCAGCGTGAGCCACATCGTCAGCAGGTTGACCCACAGCCCGAGGATGAGCATGCCAGCCGCGCACAGCGTGCCGCTGAAGACCAGGGTTTGCGTGCGGCTGAGCTCGCCCCGTGCGGTGGGTCGCCAGGCCGTGCGCTTCATGCGCGCGTCGATGCCCTGCTCGATCAGGCAGTTGAAGGCGGCGGCCGAGCCAGCCACCAGCCAGATGCCGATGCAGGCGGCCAGGGCCGTGAGCGCCTCGGCGGCGGTGGGCACGCCAGGCACGGCCAGCAGCATGCCGATGACGGCGCAAAAGACGATGAGTTGCACCACCCGCGGCTTGGTCAGCACGTGGTACTGGTGGAACTTGGACGGCTGGCGGGTGGCGGGCACGGCCACGGGGG
>SCMV01000070.1 GCA_005502875.1 Comamonadaceae bacterium 2PF
CCCCCCGTCCACGCCCTGCCCGATGCCCCCCTCGGCCAGGAGCAGGCCATCGCCCTCTCGCTGCAGCGCAGCCACACCCTGGTCGCCCTGCTCGCACGCAGCGAAGCCCAGGTGGCACGCGAACGCAGCCAGGCCCGGCCCGGCTTCCTGGGCTTTTCCATCGAGCGCCTGACGCAGGGTGACGAAGTCGAGATCGGCCGCACCTGGAGCCTGGGCCTGTTCGACCTGCTGAGCTGGCCCTGGCGCCAGCAGGCGGCCGAACGCCGCATCGACGCGCAGCAGCAGCAGCTCGCGCGCCAGGTGTTGCAGCACGTGCAAAACGTGCGCGCGCAATGGGTGCAGGCCGTGGCGGCCCAGCAGCGACTGGTCTACCAGGCCGACGTGCTGCGCGCCGGCACCACCGCAGGCGAGCTGGCCCGTCGCATGCAGCAGGCCGGCCATTTCAGCGCCGCGCAAGCGGCGCGCCATGAAGCCACGGAGATCGAAGCCCGACTGGCCCAGGCACAGGCCCAACGCCAGGCCCTGGCCGCCCGCGAAGCCCTGGTGCGCCTGCTCGGCTTGAACCGCGAAGAAGCCGCCCGGCTGCAACTGCCCGATCGGCTGCCGCCGGTGCCCGAAACCTCGGCATGGACGGCCACCAGCGTCGAAGAAGCCGCCCGCCAGCGCAGGCTGGACGTTCGACTGGCCGAAGCCCGCTGGCAAGCCGCTCAAAGCGATCGGCGCGATGGCAACGCCCGCAGCGTCATCGACCTGGAGACCGCTTACCGGCGCGACACCTCCAACGAAGCGCCCGTCAAGCAGGGCCCCGAGTTCGGCATCCGCCTGGTCTCCATCGACTTCGGTGCCGCGCGGCGCCAGGCCACGCGCCTGGACGAACAGGCCGCGCTGGCCGAATGGCAGCAGACCAGCCTGCACGCCGAGTCGCAACTGCGCGAGCGCTTCGCCGACCACCAAGCCACGCTGGCCACCGCCCAGCAGGCCGCGAAGGTGCTGGGCCCCGTGCGCAAGCGCCTGCTCGATGAACGCCTCAAGCAGTACAACGGCATGCTGATCGGCCCCTTCGAGCTGATCGACGAAGCACGCGCGCACGTGGCTGCGGTCGTCACCGCGCTCGACGCGCAACGCGATTTCTGGCTGGCCGATGCCGCGCTGATCGCCGCCATCGATGGGCTGGACGGCCCCGATGCAGGCGCTGGCCGATCGGCGACCACCGCCGCCACCAACACCGAAGCGAGCCACTGACATGAGCACCCGACGACTCTTCCTGCGCGGCGCCCTCGGTGGCGCTGCCCTCACCGCCTCGCACGCCGCGCTCAGCGCTGAACGAGTGCGCCCCGGCAGCCTGCTCGGCCTGCCCGAGCCCGTGCTGCAAACCACACCCGACACCCAGGCCCCGCTGGCGCCGCCCAACGGCCGCCCCTACCGCCCTGTGCTCACGCTCAACGGCTGGACCCTGCCCTGGCGCATGAAAGACGGCGTCAAGGAGTTCCACCTCGTGGCCGAACCCGTGGTGCGCGAGATCGCGCCCGGCATGAAGGCCCGCCTGTGGGGCTACAACGGCCAGAGCCCCGGCCCCACCATCGAGGTGGTCGAGGGCGACCGCGTGCGCATCTACGTCACCAACAAGTTGCCCGAGGTCACCAGCGTGCACTGGCACGGCCAGCGCCTGCCCAACGGCATGGACGGCGTCTCGGGCCTGACGCAGCCCGCCATCCCCGTGGGCCAGACCTGCGTCTACGAGTTCGTGGCGCGCCGCCCCGGCACCTTCATGTACCACCCCCATGCCGACGAGATGGTGCAGATGGCCATGGGCATGATGGGTTTCTGGGTCACGCACCCCAAGCGGGCACACCCTCACATTGCCCAGGTCGACCGCGACGTCTGCTTTTTGCTCAACGCCTACGACATCGAGCCCGGCGCCAGCAGCCCGAAGGTCAACACCATGCTCGATTTCAACCTGTGGACCTGGAACAGCCGCGCCTTCCCGGGCATCGACAGCATCAACGTGCGCCATGGGGACCGCGTGCGCATCCGCATCGGCAACCTGACCATGACCAACCACCCCATCCACATCCATGGCCACGAGTTCGAGGTCACGGGCACGGACGGCGGGCCGGTGCCCAAGTCGGCGCGCTGGCCCGAGGTCACCACCGACATCGCCGTCGGGCAGATGCGCCAGATCGAGTTCGTCGCCGACGAACTGGGTGACTGGGCCTTCCACTGCCACAAGAGCCACCACACCATGAACGCCATGGGCCACGATGTGCCCAACATGATCGGCGTCAAGCAGGACGACCTGGCGCGCGAGATCAACCGCCTGGTGCCCGGCTACATGGCCATGGGCGAACACGGCATGCACGAGATGGCCGAGATGGAGATGGACCTGCCCGACAACACCCTGCCGATGATGACCGGCAGCGGCCCGTTCGGCCCCATTGGCATGGGCGGCATGTTCACGACGGTGAAAGTTCGCAAAGATCAGCCGCCGGCCTCGCACCCCGCCGGCCACAAGGACCCGGGCTGGTACCGTCATCCCCAAGGCACGTTGGCGCGTTTCATCGGTGAAGGAGAAACCTTGCCCGATGCCCCCCGCGCCCCCGCCTCACCGCACGCCGGCCACGCCACCCCTGCTGGAGGCGAGGTCGAACTGACCGTTCGCAAACCCGGTCATCATGGTCACATGGACCACGGCCAGCACTGAGCCCCAGGGCGTTCGGCGTGCTCGCCTGAGCGCCCGCCCCATCGAAACAAGGAGACCCTCATGAACACCACTTTGAAATCCCTGACCACCTTCGCCGCCGGCCTGCTGCTGAGCATGTCGGCCGCCGCCCAGACCGTTGACGGCACCGTCGAAAAAATCGATGCCGAAGCCGGCAAGGTCACGCTGCGCCACGGCGAGATCAAGAGCATCGACATGCCCCCGATGAAGATGGCCTTCCGCGTGGCCGACCCAAAATGGCTGCAAACCTTGCAAGTCGGCGACAAGGTCAAGTTCGACGCCGCCAAGGTCAATGGGCAGTTCACGGTCACGGCCATCACCGTGGTCAAGTGAGCGAGCGCGCTCAGGTCACCCAGACCAGGAACGCCGTCATCGTCACGTAGCGGACGAACTTGCCAATGGCCATGTAAAACAGGCATGGCCAGAAAGGCAGGCGTAACCAGCCGGCCACGGCGCACAGCGGGTCACCCACGATGGGCAGCCACGACAGCAGGCAGGCCTTGGCACCAAAGCGGCGCAACCAGTTGAGCGCACGCTGATCGGCGCGCGTGGCGTGTTCAGGGTCCGCTGACTCGTCTTCCCGACGGGTGTGGCGAATTCGGTTGGTGGCCGAGTGGGCGCCGTAGCCCATCCACCAGCTGATGCCACCACCGATGGTGTTGCCTGCGGTGGCCACCAGCACGGCCGACCAGAACAGGTCGGGCCGCAGCGTGACCAGGCCGAACACCGCCGGCTCCGAGCCCATGGGAAGCAAGGTCGCCGACACCAGCGACACGATGAAGACCGCACCCAGCCCGATCTCGGGCAGGGCCAGCCAGGCCAGAAGGGCGTGCACGCCCGCCATCCAATCGACGTCCATGGGGGCCGATTGTGGGGGCTGCCGAGCAGGCTGCCGGAACCCCCAGCTCAACGCTCCCCCGATCGCCCGCTGACCGAGCGTCGATCGGGGTGCAACCCGGCTCAGAAGCTGTAGCCCACCGTGGCGGTCAAGGCCGTCGGGTTGAAGCGGAACGCCGATTCCTGGCGCAGGCCGGACTTCGTCACGATGGTCAGCTTGTTGTTGACCTTGGCCGTGGCCACGCTGGCGTTGATCGACCAGTTCTGGTCCAGCTTGTAGGAAGCGCCCACCTGGATGGCCGGACCGATCGAGTCGGACAGGCTGATCTCGGGCTTGGCGCCGTCGGCGTACAGCGTGTCGCCGGCGGCCGTGGTGCGGGCCTTGAAGCGCGTGACGTTGATGCCCAGGCCCACGAAGGGACGGAACGCCGACGAGGGCTCCAGGAACTTGTAGTTGAAGAACACGGTCGGGGCCCACTGGCGCACGGTGGAGATGA
This sequence comes from Comamonadaceae bacterium 2PF, assembly GCA_005502875.1. GTDB lineage: Bacteria > Pseudomonadota > Gammaproteobacteria > Burkholderiales > Burkholderiaceae_C > Aquabacterium. The sequence continues at coordinate 4,054 of SCMV01000070.1, forward strand.
CCTGGCCGTTCTGGGCTGCCAGCTTGGCTTTCAGGCCGTTGGTGGCCGCGGTTTGCGCGACGGAGGGCGACACGCGCGAGGCGTCGATCTGCGGGTTGTCCACCTTCAGGGTCACGTCGTGCTTGGGCGGCGCACCCAGCACGAACTCCACGCTCCAGCGTTCGTCCAACGCGCGCTCGATGGCGAAGATGAGGGTGCTTTTGGACTGCACCTGCAGCGCCACGCCGTCGTTGAGCACCAGGTTGCCGCTCAGGGGCGATGGCACGGCCACGCCACCGCGAAGCGGCTCGCTGGTGGCGTGCGGGTTGATGTGGGCGCCACCGAGTTTGATGGTGTATTGCGCCTGGGCAGCAGAAGAAGCGCCGAGCGCGGCGAAGGAGACCAAGGAGGTGATCAGGGCGAAGCGGGCAGACATGGCGGGATGACAGAAAAGATCAAGTGACGCACCAGCGCGTAACGATTACAGTGTAACTGCAATGGTTACATTGCCCCGTCTCACATGCGAAACGCCCCACCGCCAGCAGAGGGTTTTGCGCATGACAAAAGAACGCCCGCCACCGCCCCATGTCGCGATCCGCGTCAAAAAATGCCCGACTTGGGCCTACCCAGGCGGCCACCCCGGGGCTATACTCTGCCTCCTTTTTAAGCAGCCCTGAACGACGCGTCGCTCGGGGCTGTTCTGTCTTTTGCAGCCTGGCGCGCGGTCCGCATGTCCCCTTTTACCCACCTGGTCAGCTCCCTGGCGACCCCGATGGCGATTGGCCCCCACACGGTGCCCAATCGCCTCTTCGTGGCGCCCATGGCCGGGGTGACGGACCGCCCGTTCCGCATGCTGTGCAAGCAGCTCGGCGCGGGCTACGCGGTCAGCGAAATGGTGACCTCGCGCCGTGACCTCTGGCACAGCCTGAAAACCTCGCGGCGCGCCAACCACGACGGCGAGACCGCGCCCATCTCGGTGCAGATCGCCGGCACCGACGCGGCCATGATGGCCGAGGCCGCCGCCTACAACATCGACCGCGGCGCCCAGATCATCGACATCAACATGGGTTGCCCGGCCAAGAAGGTCTGCAACAAGTGGGCGGGCTCGGCGCTGATGCAGGACGAGCCCCTGGCGCTCGAAATCATCGAAGCCGTGGTGGCCGCCTGCGCGCCGCACAACGTGCCCGTGACGCTGAAGATGCGCACCGGCTGGAGCCAGCAGCACAAGAACGCCGAGCGCATCGCGCGCGCGGCCGAGTCCGCCGGCATCGCCATGCTGACCGTGCACGGTCGCACACGCGAACAAGGCTACAAGGGCCACGCCGAATACGACACCATCGCCGCCGTCAAGGCCGCGGTGCGCGTGCCGGTGGTGGCCAATGGCGACATCACCAGCCCTGAAAAAGCCATCGAGGTGGTGCGACTGACCGGCGCCGACGCGGTGATGATCGGCCGCGCCGCCCAGGGCCAGCCCTGGATCTTCGGCGACATCGCGCACTTTGTGGTCCATGGCCAGCGCCGCGCCCGGCCGCTCACCCTGCAGGTGCGCCAATGGCTGATCGAGCACCTGCACGACCACCACGGGCTTTACGGCGAGTTCGCCGGCGTGCGCACCGCGCGCAAGCACATCGGCTGGGCCGTGCGCGCCCTGCCCGGTGGCGAGGCTTTTCGCCAGCACATGAACACGCTGGACCGCATCGACGAACAGGTGCGGGCCGTGAGCGATTTTTTTGAACAACTCAGCCAGACCCACGACCGCCTGCCCGAGGCAGCGGACACCGGCCTGGATGACACCGACACCGCCGACCAGGAGGCCTCCTCCTGCATGGCGAACTGACACACCCATGAGCAAGAAGACCATCCAGGACTGCATCAAGGACAACCTCGAGGGCTATTTCCACGACCTGCGCGGCGCCGAGCCGCACGCGGTCTACGACATGGTCGTGAGCGCCGTCGAGCGCCCCATGCTCGAGGTCGTGATGCACCGCGCCGAAGGCAACCAGTCCAAGGCCGCCGAGTGGCTGGGCATCAACCGCAACACCTTGCGCCGCAAGCTGCTCGAGCACAAGCTCATCAAGTGAACCGATTTCGTTTTTTGTTTCCACCCGCTCTTTGAACCAGAGGAACCCCATGGCCCTGACCGCCCTGCTGTCCGTGTCCGACAAGACCGGCATCGTTGAATTCGCGCAAGCCCTGCATGCACAAGGCGTGCGCCTGCTGTCCACCGGCGGCACCGCCAAGCTGCTGGCCGACAAGGGCCTGCCGGTCACCGAGGTGGCCGAGATCACGGGCTTCCCCGAGATGCTCGACGGCCGCGTCAAGACCCTGCACCCGCGCGTGCACGGCGGCATCCTGGCCCGCCGCGACCTGCCCGAGCACATGGCCGCCCTGAAAGAGCACGGCATCGACACCATCGACCTGCTGGTGGTCAACCTCTACCCCTTCGCCCAAGCCACCGCCAAGGCCGACTGCACCCTGGCCAACGCCATCGAGAACATCGACATCGGTGGGCCGACCATGCTGCGCTCGGCCGCCAAGAACTGGCAGGACGTCGCCGTCATCATCGACCCGGTCGACTACGAGCAAGTGCTGTCGGAAATGAAGGCCGGCCAGGTCACCCGCACCACCAAGTTCATGCTGGCCAAGAAGGTGTTCGCCCACACCGCCGCCTACGACGGCATGATCACCAATTACCTGACCTCGCTGGAAGCCGGCTCGGAGCTGGAAACCGAAACCGTGCCCGCCAAGGCCGAGTACCCCGCTGTCTACAACCTGCAGCTGCACAAGGTGCAAGGCATGCGTTACGGCGAGAACCCGCACCAGTCGGCCGCCTTCTACCGCGAAGCCGCGCCCGTGGTCAGCACCCTGGCCAACTGGACGCAGATCCAAGGCAAGGAACTGAGCTTCAACAACATCGCCGATGCCGACGCCGCGTGGGAATGCGTCAAGGCCTTCGAAGCCCCGGCCTGCGTGATCATCAAGCACGCCAACCCCTGCGGCGTGGCCGTGGGCGCCGGCCCGCTCGAGGCTTACACCAAGGCGTTGAAAACCGACCCGACCAGCGCCTTCGGCGGCATCATGGCCTTCAACCGCGTGGTCGATGTCGACGTGATCGAGGCCATCAACGCCAACAAGCAGTTCGTGGAAGTGGTGATCGCGCCGAAGTTCACCGACGCCGCCCGCGCCGCCTACGCCGCCAAGCAGAACGTGCGCCTGCTGGAGGTGCCGCTGGACGACGCCACCCGCAAGCTGTCGAACGCGCTGGACTTCAAGCGCGTGGGCGGCGGCATGCTGCTGCAATCGGCCGACAACATCGACATCGTCGGCGACATCAAGGTGGTCTCCAAGCTGCAACCCACCGCTGACCAGCTCAAAGACATGCTGTTCGCCTGGACCGTGGCCCGCTTCGTCAAGAGCAACGCCATCGTGTTCTGCAAGGACGGCATGACCATGGGCGTGGGCGCTGGCCAGATGAGCCGCCTGGACTCGGCCCGCATCGCCTCGATCAAGGCCGGTCACGCTGGCCTGACGCTGCAAGGCACCGCCGTGGCGTCGGACGCCTTCTTCCCGTTCCGCGACGGCCTGGACGTGGTGGTCGATGCAGGCGCCACCTGCGTCATCCACCCGGGTGGCTCGATGCGCGACGACGAGGTCATCGCTGCGGCCGACGAGCGTGGCATCGCCATGGTGTTCACGGGCACGCGCCACTTCCGCCACTGAGGTGGCGGGCGTCGCCCCTGACGAGGAGGCGCCGATGCCCAACGAAAAGGGGCTCCTTGCGGGGCCCCTTTTTCATGTGCGGTGAAAGCGGTCTGGCTGCGTGGCGTGCCAACGGCCCTCAGGCGCGCGCCACTTGTCGCGCCGCCGCCATCAGCTCAACGCCGCACCATCACAGCAGCGGCTTGAGGTAACGCCCGGTGTGGCTGCCCTCGCAAGCCGCGATGTCCTCCGGCGTGCCCGCGATCAGCACCTGCCCACCGCCCGAGCCGCCTTCCGGGCCCATGTCGATGAGCCAGTCCGCCGTCTTGATGACGTCCAGGTTGTGCTCGATGACGACGATGGTGTTGCCCGCCTCGCGCAGCTGGTGCAGCACCTTGAGCAGCAGGGCGATGTCGTGGAAGTGCAGGCCCGTGGTCGGCTCGTCCAGGATGTAGAGCGTGCGGCCGGTGTCGCGCTTGCTCAGCTCCAACGCGAGCTTCACGCGTTGCGCCTCGCCGCCTGAGAGCGTGGTCGCGCTCTGACCCAGGCGGATGTAGCCCAGGCCCACGTCCATCAGCGTCTGCAGCTTGCGCGCGATGCTGGGCACGGCGCTGAAGAAGGCCAGCGCGTCTTCGACGGTGAGGTCGAGCACCTCGTGGATGTTCTTGCCCTTGTAGAGCACCTCCAGCGTCTCGCGGTTGTAGCGCTTGCCCTGGCAAACATCGCAAGGCACGTACACGTCCGGCAGGAAGTGCATCTCGACCTTGATGACGCCGTCGCCCTGGCAGGCCTCGCAGCGACCACCGGCCACGTTGAAGGAAAAGCGGCCGGCGTTGTAGCCGCGCTCGCGGGCCGCCGGCACATCGGCCATCAGCTCGCGGATCGGCGTGAACAGGCCGGTGTAGGTGGCGGGGTTGCTGCGCGGCGTGCGGCCAATCGGCGACTGGTCGACGTTGATGACCTTGTCGAACAGCTCCAGGCCTTCGATCTCGTCGTGCGGCTCGGGGTCGAGGTGGGCCTGGTACAGCTTGCGGGCCACGGCCGCGTACAGCGTGTCGTTGACCAGCGTGGACTTGCCCGAGCCGGAGACACCCGTGACGCAGGTGAGCAGGCCGACGGGGAACTCGGCCGTCACGCCCTTGAGGTTGTGGCCGCGCGCGTTGACCACGCGCAGGCGGGGCGTTTCGCCCGTGAAGGCGCGGCGCTGCTCGGGCACCTCGATGCGCAGGCTGTGCGCCAGGTAGCGGCCCGTCAGGCTCTCGGGCGAGGCGGTGACCTCGGCCGGTGTGCCTTGCGCCATCACGCGGCCACCGTGCACGCCGGCGCCCGGCCCCATGTCGACCACGTGGTCGGCGGCGCGGATCATGTCCTCGTCGTGCTCGACCACGATGACGCTGTTGCCCAGGTCGCGCAGGTGCTGCAGCGTGCCGATGAGGCGGTCGTTGTCGCGCTGGTGCAGGCCGATGCTGGGCTCATCGAGCACGTACATCACGCCCGTGAGCCCCGAGCCGATCTGCGAGGCCAGGCGGATGCGCTGCGCCTCGCCGCCCGAGAGCGAATCGGCGCTGCGGTCCAGGCTGAGGTAGCTCAGGCCCACGTCGTTGAGGAAGCGCAGGCGCGAGCGGATCTCGTTGACCACCTTGGCCGCGATCTCGGCCTTGGCGCCTTGCAGCTGCAACTGCTCGAAGTAGGCGTGCGCCTCGGCCAGCGTGGCGTGACCGATCTCGAAGATGGCGCGCGTCTCGCCGGTGACGGCGTCGTGCAGCTTGACGTGGCGGGCCTCGCGGCGCAGGCGGGTGCCGTGGCAGTCGGGGCAGGCGCGGGGCTGCTGGTAGCGACCGAGCTCTTCGCGCACGGCGGCAGAATCGGTCTCTTTGAAGCGGCGCTCGAAGTTGGGGATGATGCCTTCGAAGGGGTGCGAGCGTTTGACCTTGCGCTTCTTGCCCGAGGGGCCGTCGGACTCGTAGACGAACTCGATCTCTTCTTCACCCGAGCCGTAGAGCAGGACCTGCTGGATGCGCTCGGGCAGCTCCTCGAAAGGCAACTCGATGTCGACGCCGTAATGCTTGCCGACTGACTCGAGCAGGCTGTGGGTGTAGGGGTTGCGGCGGTCCCAGCCCTTGACGGCGCCACTGGCCAGGCTCAGCGAGGGGAAGGCCACCACGCGTTGCGGATCGAAAGCGATGACGTGGCCCAAGCCGTCGCAGGTCGGGCAGGCGCCCACCGGCGAGTTGAACGAGAACAGGCGCGGCTCGAGTTCGGACAGCGAGTAGCTGCAGACCGGGCAGGCAAATCGGGCCGAGAACAGGTGCTCTTGCCCGCTGTCCATCTCGAGCGCGATGGCGCGATCGTCGGCCAGGCGCAGCGCGGTCTCGAAGCTCTCGGCCAGGCGCTGCTGCATGTCGGCGCGCACCTTCAGGCGGTCGACCACCACGTCGATGTCGTGCTTCTCGTTCTTGGCCAGGGGTTTGAGGTCGGCGACCTCGACCACCTCGCCGTTGATGCGAAAGCGCACGTAGCCCTGGGCCTGCATGTCGGCGAACAGGTCGGCGAACTCGCCCTTGCGGTCGCGCACCACGGGCGCCAGGATCATCAGCTTGGTGTCTTCGGCCAGGGCCAGGGCCGCGTCGACCATCTGGCTCACGCTCTGGGCGCGCAGCGGCAGGTGGTGGTCGGGGCAGAACGGCGTGCCGGCGCGGGCGTAGAGCAGGCGCAGGTAGTCGTGGATCTCGGTGACCGTGCCAACGGTGGAGCGCGGGTTGTGGCTGGTGGCCTTTTGCTCGATGCTGATGGCTGGCGACAGGCCTGCGATCAGGTCCACATCGGGCTTGTCCATCAGCTGCAGGAACTGGCGCGCGTAGGCGCTCAGGCTTTCGACGTAGCGGCGCTGGCCTTCGGCGTAGAGGGTGTCAAACGCCAGGCTGGACTTGCCCGAGCCCGACAGACCGGTGATGACCACCAGCTGGTTGCGCGGCAGGTCGAGGTCGATGTCCTTGAGGTTGTGGGTGCGGGCCCCACGGATCTGGATGAGCGACGGGTCGCTGACCGCCCTGGCCGTGGCTTGGGCCACAGCGGTGGGCGAGGTCAACTCGTTCGGAGGGGGCATCTGGCGGGACATCTGGCGCGATCAGGACAATCGACCATGATACGTCGCCAAGGGCCAGCCGCACCAGGTTCCCGACAGGGCGAACGCCTCTGACCAGGGGGAGCTCAGGTCCGCAATGCCTCCTCCGACCCACTCAGGGTTGCAAGTGCTTGACGAAGAACGCCGTCTGCCTGGCCACCACCTGCTCGAAAGCAGGGCCGGTGTAGGGCGAGAAGTGGTCGGCGCCCGGCAGCTCGACGTACTCGCCCTTGGGCAGCGACTTCGCGACCTCGCGCACCTTTTTCACCGGGATCAGGCCGTCTTTTTCGGCCGCGATGACCAGGGTGGGCGCCTGAACCTTGGGCGCGCTGTCGCCCGGGAACCAGAACGGCAGGCTCATGAACACGCGGGCCGCCACCTTGTTCTGATCTTCCTGACCGGGAGGCACCAGCTTTTTGTAGCCCTCGTTGCACTCGGCACAGATCAGGGCAGAGAAGGCGTTGGGCGCGATGGTGGGCACGTACACGGGCTCCTCGTCGTCGCCACGCATCAGGTCGCGCAGGGCGTACCAGGTGGCCAGCGGCTGGTACTTGATGGGGAACTGCAAACCACTGGAGAGGCCGCTGACGAAAGGCACCTGGGCGCTCACCGCCTTGACCTGCTGGGGCCGCTCGGCGCCCACCACCAGCACCTGGCCACCGCTGTACGAAGTGCCCCAGATGCCGATGCGCTGCGGATCGACGTCGTTGCGCTTGGCAACCGCGTCCAGCGCCGACAGCCAGTCCTTGACGTGCTCCTTGCCATCGACCACGCGGCGGGGCTGGCCACCGCTCTTGCCAAAGCCCCGGTAGTCGAAGCGCACGACGGCAAAGCCGGCCTTGACGAAGCGCTCGGCGAAGGGGCCCAGGCCCCAGTCGCGCAGGCCGCCAAAGCCGTGGGCCATGACGATGACCGGCGGCTTCTTGCCGTCGGCGCGGGCGCTGGGCAGCCAGATCTCGCCATCGCAGGTGACCTGCTGGCAGGCGAAGGTCAGGGGCTGCACGGTGCCCACGGCGGCGGCGGTGACCACGGGCGCGGTGGTGGCGCCGGGCGCCTGGGCCAACGCCAGCATCGGGGCAGACAGGAGCGCCGCAGCGGCGGCAACGAGGGTGCGGGTCATGGGAAGTCTCCTCGGTTCAAGCCGAATCTGATGTCAGTCGATTTCAATTGGTACTTTCAAGTACCAGCGACGCGGAGATTAGACTTGCGAAGCGGTACTGTCAAGTACCAACCCTCCCCTCACCCCTTCGATCACGTGTCCCCCTCGCCCACCGAGACCGGCTCCGTGCCCCAACGTGCCCCCCGCCAGCGACTGCTCGACGGCCTGGCTCAGGTGCTGGGCGAGCGCGCCTACGCCGACCTGACCATCGCCGATGTGGTGGCGGCCGCCCGCGTGTCACGCCGCACGTTCTATGAACACTTCGACGGCAAGGACGCCTGCCTGCTGGCCCTGTGCGAGCGCCTGAGCGAAGAGGTGCTGACCCTGATCGCCACCGGCTACGACCCCGAGGGCGATTGGGTGCAGGAGCTTGAGAAGATCACCTCCGCATACCTGCAGAACCTGCAGCAGCGGCCTGCCCTGGTGCGCGCGCTCTACCTGGAGATGCTGACGCTGGGGCCCGCAGGCCTGGCCATGAGGCGCCGCATCAGCGAGCGCTTCACGCAGTTTTTGATCATGCAGGTGGAGTTGTCGCGGGTGAAGGAAGTGGGCAAGCGGCCGCTGTCACCCGCGCTGGCCACGGCCACGGTGGGTGGCATCAACGAGCTGATCGTGCAGGCCATCGAGGAAGACCGGGCGGACCGGTTGGTCGAGCTTCAACCGACGATCAGCGAGTTCGTGAGGGCGGTGTTGGAGTCGTTGATGCCAGGTGAGGTGGCGGGCTGAGATCTGGCTGGGCGCAGTCGCTTTGTGCGACGGGTGTTGGATGGGTTGGTGGTGGTGCGTCGGCTGGTGCGTGGTCCGGTGGGCGGGGTGGGTGTGATCCGGCCCTGCGCGGGGCACCACCGAGCTTTGCAGGCATCACCCCTTGAACACCGGCCAAGTGGTTGCCGAGCCATGACACCGCACATGTCGGGCCAGCTCACACCCACCCCACCCACCGAACCCGAACCACCGCGCACGGCCTGGAGTGGCGGAAGAAAAAGGGCGACGCAAGCGTCGCCCTTTTTCTTCCATCTCCGCATGCCACGGTTTGCTGCGGTCAGGGGGTGAGGGGTGCCTGCGCAGGCCCGACATGTGCGGTGTCATGGCTAGGCAACTGCCAGGCTCGTTTTCAAGAGGTGATGGTGGTGACGCTCGGTGATGCCCCGCGCAGGGCCGGAGCAGGCACCCCTCGCCCCCTGAACGTTGCTCAACCGTGGCATGCACCACCAACCCGCCACTCCCTCACCAAAGGGAATGACAGCCAGCAGAAGCTCAAGCCAACGGCGCCTCGTCCACACAATGCGCCACGATGGCTCCCAGGCCCTCGATCTCGATGCGCACAACGTCGCCCCCACGCAGGAACTTCGGCGGCGAGAAAGCCGCGCCAACCCCTGCACAAGTGCCAGTGAAGATCACGTCCCCCGGCTCCAGCGTCATCACTTGCGTGAGCTGCGCGATCTGCGCCCACACGTTGTGGATCATCAGCTTGGTGTTGCTGTGCTGGCGCAGCTCGCCATTGACCCAGCAACGCAGCTCCAGCGCATGCGGGTCCTCGACCTCATCGGCCGTCGTGATCCAGGGGCCGAACGGCGCGTGGGTGTCAAAGCCCTTGCCCAGCGTCCACTGCGAGGTGCGCTTCTGGATGTCGCGCACCGACACGTCGTTGCCCACCGCGTAGCCAAACACCACCTCGTGCGCGCGCTCGGCTGGCACGTGGCGGCTGCGTTGCCCGATGACGGCCACCATCTCGCCTTCGTAGTCCGTCATCTGCGAGATGCGCGGCAGCACGATGTCGTCAAACGGGCCGTGGATGGCGTTGGGCAGCTTGGGGAACCACACCTGGTGATCGGGCACCGTGCGGGCCTCGCCCACGATGCTTTCCTGCACGTGATCGAGGTAGTTCAGGCCGATGGCCAGGGCCTTGCCAGGGCGCGGCACCGGCGCCTGCAGGTGGACCTCGTCGAGCGAAGCGTCAGCAGGCGCATCGGCCAGCATCTGCACCTGGGGCTTGAGCTCCGGCCAGCGCGCGATCAGGTCGATCATGGGCTGGTGGGCGGCCAGGCCCAGCTTGTCGTCGAGCGTGACGAGGTCTTTGCCACGCACCAGGGCCACGTGGGTGATGCCTTGTTGGTCAAAGGTGCAGAGGTGCATCGATGAAGTCCTTGAGGGTGCGAAGGTTGGAGCCGGCTGAGCGGGCATCAGGCCGCGCGCAGGCAATCGACGATCTTCATGCGCGCGGCGCGCCAGGCAGGAATGAAGCCACCCACCAGGCCCATCAGCAACGCGAACGCAATGGATTGAAAGGCAATGGCCGGCGTCATTCGAAAGCGAAAGGCCAGTTCGGAAAAGGTCTGGAAGTTGACGGTGGAGATGTCCACCGATTGCATCAGCGAGGCGCCCGCCAAACCCATGATGCCCCCCACCAGCGCCAGCAGCAAGGCCTCGCCCAGGAAGGCCGTCAGCACCGCGCTGCGCCTGAAACCCAGCGCACGCAAGGTGCCTATCTCGCCGGTTCGCGAGGCCACCGAGGCGAACATGGTGATCATCGCGCCCACGATGGCGCCGATGGAAAAAATGATCGACAACGCCAGGCCCAGCAGGCGGATGAAGGTGGCCAGGGCCTCGGACTGCTCGGCATAAAAACGCACCTCGCGCTTGGCTTCGAGCGTGAGCCGCGGGTCGTCCTCGATGCGGGCTCGCAAGGTGTCAAAGCCAGCGGCATCGGCCAGGCGCAGCACCACGCTGGAGTAGTTCTGGCGGCGAAAGGCCTGCATCATCTGCTCGCTGTCGCCCCAGATCTCGGAGTCGAAGGCGCTGCCAGCAGCATCGAACACACCGACCACGCGCCACTCGCGTCCCGCAAAGCGCAGCGTCTCACCCAGGCCCGCGCCCGCGAAGCCCCTGGCCACCGCCGTGCCGGTGACGATCTCGGAGGTACCCGGCGTGAACATGCGCCCTTGGAGCAACTTCACCTGCGGGCGCAGCATCAGGCCGATGTCGGAGGTGCCGCGCACCGTGACGTTGCTGGGCTTGCCGCTGTCGCGCTTGGGCAGGGTGTTGAGCACCACCGGCTCGCGGCTGATCAGCGCCCGGCCCTGCCCGTCGGTGGCCAGGCCCGGCAGGCTGCTCACGATGGCGGCCTGCCCGCGCGTGATGCCGGAGTTGATCTCGGCCCCGGCGCCCTTGCGCAGCACCATGACGTTGTCGGGCTGACCGGTGGCCACCAGGGTGGCGCGGATGCCCTCGCTCATCATCAACACGGTGGCGAACACGTAAACCACCAGCGCCATGCCGCCCGCCGTGAGCAGCGTGGTCACGCGCCGCACCCAGAGGTTGCGGGCGATGTAGCTCAGGGGCAGGTTGCGCAGGGCAGGCATGGCGGCATTGTGCGCCAGCCTGCGCGCACCACACCCGCCGCTGCGGGCCTGGCGAACCAGGCGGATCGACTGTCAGCGCTGGGCAACGCCGGTCAGCGCCTCATTGACACGACTGCGCCAGCGCCGCGTCCTCCACCTGCATGACCGTGATCCATTCGCTGATGAACGTGACCGCCTCGGCATGCTGGATGGAACGACCCAGCGTCGGCATGCGCACGCCGTTCTCGCTGGACGCCATGCGGTACAGCAGGATGGACGCTTCCGGCTTGCCCGGCACGATGTCGTGCTGGAT
>SCMV01000071.1 GCA_005502875.1 Comamonadaceae bacterium 2PF
GTTTCCACCCTTGGCCGATCACCCGCTGATGGCCGCACCGCGTGACAACCGCGAGGGTCGCGTTCGTTCACGCTGGCTTGCAGCGCCCCACGCGGCGCACGCGGCGCACGGGGCGCACGGGGCGCACGGGGCGCACGGGGTGCACGGGGTGCACGGGGTGCACACGTTGCATGCGGGGCGCACCGCGCCGAACACGCCACCGCATGCGCTCTTGCCATCCACGTCCAAGCCCGACAGCGCACCCTCGCAAGCCCCCATCTCGTCGTCCGACACACCTCGCTCACCGCGCGGGTCCTGCCACGCGGTCTACCACGGACAGGGCACGCTCAGCGTGCTGTCTTCGATCACCGGGCACCACTACCGCTTTGAGGGGCGGGGCTGCACGCTCACCATCGACCCCCGGGATCGACTGGTGCTGGGGCGCCTGAACGAGCTGAGCATCCACTCGGCCTCGACCTGAGGCCTGCGCGCCACCGGTTCACCGGCTCAAGCCAGCTCCACCGCCAGCCGCTGTCGAGCCTGGTAGAGCATGTCGAGCGTGATGTGCCGCACTTCCAGCTTGCTCTGCTCGACGTGGGCACGCAGCAGTCGCTGTGCCTCGTCGGTGCGCCGCCTCGTGATCGCCCTCAAGATGCGCGCGTGCTCGTCGTAAGTCAGGTCAACGCGCGCAGGCTTGATGAAATCCAGTCGGCGAATGATGCGGATGCGCTCGGTGATGTCCGCGTGCACCCGGGTCATCTCGCTGTTGCCCACGGCCCTCACCAGGGCAGCGTGGAACTCTTCGTCCATCTGCCCCACGGGCAGGGGGTGGTTGAGGCGGTCTTCGGCAGGCACCAGCCAGGTGTCGGCCAGTTCGCGCAGCGTGGGGCGCTCCTCGGCCTCGCACAGGCGGGCCACGGCGTGGGTCTCCAGCAGGATGCGCAGGTCGTAGAGCTGGTCAAAGGCCTCGAAATCCAGGGGGGCCACCTGCCAGCCGCTTTTCGGGAACACGAGCAAAAAACCTTCGCGTTGCAGGCGCTGCAGGGCCTGGCGCAAAGGCGTGCGGCTGACTTGCACGCGCTGGGTGAGGTCGGCTTCTGAAAATCGGTCGCCCGGCAGCAGGTGAAAGTCGAAGATCAGCTGCTTGATCTGGGCGTAGGCCCGCTCGGCCAGCGTGGCAGCGGGCAGGTCGGCAGGAGACAGAACCGAAACCAGGGTCATGGTGCCTTCAGCGCAGGGGGGATCCGGGTGGCGCCCCTTTGTCGAGGGGCACCATGCTCACGTGAGCAGACACGATTTTCCACCCCGAAGGCAGGCGCACCCAGGTCTGGGTCTGGAAACCGTGCAAAGGGGTGTCGCTGCGGCGGAACTCGCACATGGCCACCGCCATGTCGGAGCCGAAGGTGGTGATGCGCACGTCCTGCAGGGCACGCTTGAAGTCGGGTGGCGGCACGCTGGCACGGTACGCAACCAGGGCCGCGTGGCCCTTTTGCGTGTCGGCGATGCCATAGCGGGTGACGGCGTCGTGCTGCCAGAAAAAGCCGTTGAGCGCGTCCACGTCGTTGGCCACGAGCGCGGCCTCGTAGTCGAGGAACAGCGCGGTCAGTTCGGCGACGACATCGGGGCGGTTGACCTGGTCAGGGGGCAGCGTCATGGCAGCAGGGGTGGCGTTGAGGAGGGCGCGGTGCTGGGCGCCCCGTGGCGGGAACGGGCGTCATCGTCAGGACATGGGGCGAGCCACCAGGCTGGCCTCACAGCGGCGTGGCCGGCACCGGCGCCAGCACCGACAGCAGCTCGGCGCTGGGCGCGGTCCAGCCGACGATGCCGCCTTGCGCGCGGACCATCGCCAGCGTGGCGGCCTTGAATTCGGGGAAGTAGCTCTCGGTGCCGTCCTCGACCAGCAGGCAGTCGTAGCCGCGGTCGTTGGCCTCGCGCATGGTGGTCTGCACGCAGACCTCGGTGGTCACGCCCATGATGATCAGGTGGGTGATGCCGCGCGTTTGCAGCAGCTCCTGCAGCCAGGTGTGGTGGAAGGAGCCTTTGCCGGGTTTGTCGATCACGGGCTCGCCGGGCAGGGGCGCCAGCTCGGGGATGATGCCGTGGCCGGGCTCGCCCTGGATGAGCACACGCCCCATGGGTCCCACGTCGCCGATGCGCAGGCTGGGCGAGCCGCGCAGGCGCTTGGCGGGTGGGCAGTCTGACAGGTCGGGCGCGTGGCCTTCGCGGGTGTGGATGACGAGGCCGCCCGCCGAGCGCCAGGCGTCCATCACGCGGCGCACGGTGGGGATGATGGCGCGCAACAGGTTGACGTCGTTGCCGAGTGAGGCGCCGAAGCCTCCGGGCTCGACGAAGTCGCGCTGCATGTCGATGACGATGAGCGCGGTGTGCGCCACGTCGAACTCGAAGTCGAAGGGCTGGGCGTCGATGCGCAGGGTGTTGGCGGTCATGCGGCCTCCTGATGGGTGCCATGGTCGTGGTGGTGTCCGCCCATGAAGCTGCCCAGCACGTGGCGGTCGGCGTCGCGGGCATCGCACTCGTGCACCACCTGCCCTTCGCTCATGACGACGATGCGGTCGGCGAGTTTGAGCAGCTCGTCCAGGTCTTCGCTGATGAGCAGCACGGCACCGCCAGCGTTGCGAACGGCCATGATGCGCGAGTGGATCTCGGCCACGGCAGCGAAGTCCAGACCGAAGACAGGATTGGCCACCAGCAGCACATCGACTTGTCCGTCGAGCTCACGCGCCAGCACGGCGCGCTGCACGTTGCCGCCCGAGAGCGAGCGGATGGGGGCGTTTTCGCCCTGGGTCTTGATGCCGTAGGTGGCGATGAGTTCGCGCGCCTGCTGGCGCAGCACGCCGCCGCGCAGCCAGCCGCCGCGCGCCGCCGGGGCCTGATCGAAGCGGCGCAAGCCGATGTTCATGGCCACGCTCAAGTCGCCGACGCTGGCATTGCGCAGGGGTTCTTCGGGCAGGCTGCGCACGTTCAGGCGCTGATTCTGGGCGCGGGTGGCACGGTAGGCCTCACCGGCCACGAAGACCTGGCCTGCGGCGCGGTCACGCTGGCCGACCAGGGCCTCCATCAGCTCGCGCTGGCCGTTGCCCGACACGCCCGCCACGCCGACGATCTCGCCCGCTTTGACGCTCAGGGTGAAGTCGCGCACGGCGCGCTCGCCGCGGTCGCCATCGACGTGCAGGCCCTCGATGCGCAGGCGTTGCGCGGCATCAGCGGGCTGGGCCGTGCGCTCGAGCTCCTGGCCCAGCGTGCCCATGGCGGCGCCCGTGTTCGCGGAATCGGCTTGCCCCATCATCTCGGCGCCCAGCAGGCGCGGCGTGGTGTCGGCCACGCGGTGGCTGCCCATGAGCTTGCCGCGGCGCAGCACGCTGACGTCGTCGGACACCTCCATGACCTCGCGGAACTTGTGCGAGATCATGATGACGCTGACATCGCCAGCATGGGCACGGTCGCGCAAGGCGCCCAGCACCTCGTCGGCTTCTTGTGGGGTGAGCACCGAGGTGGGCTCGTCAAGGATCAGCAGGCGCGGCTTGAGGTAGAGCTGCTTGAGGATCTCGAGCTTTTGCTTTTCGCCGGCGGACAGGTCGACCGGGCGGGCGTCAAGGTCGAGCTTGAAGGGCGTGGTCGACATGAAGGCTTCGAGCTCGGCGCGCACCTGCTTCCAGGGGATGACGGCGGGCAATTCGCCCTTGGCCAGCAGCAGGTTCTCGGCCACCGTCATGCCGGGCACGACGGTGAAGTGCTGGTAGACCATGCCGATGCCGAGCTCGCGCGCCACCACGGGCGAGGTGATGGCGTGCTCGCGGCCGTCGATGAGCACGGCGCCTTCGTCCGGCAGGTGGTAGCCGACGATGGCCTTGACCAGGGTGGATTTGCCGGCGCCGTTTTCACCCAGCAGGGCGTGCACGGTGCCAGGGCGCACCTCGATGTCGACGTGGTCGAGCGCGGTGAAGGCACCGAAGCGCTTGGTGAGCTGGTAGGTGCTCAGCGCCAGCGCGCCGGTTTTGGGCGGCGGCTGCAGGGTCGGGTCGAGCGGGGCGGTCATGGTGGGCTCCTGTTCGCTCAGTTCATGGTGGGGTCAGGCCGCCATCTCGCGGCGGAAGACTTCGAGCGTGCGGGCCTTGACGCGCACGAACTCGGGGTCGGACATGGTCTCGGGCACGCGGGGGCGCGCCAGCGTGAAAGGCACGATCTCGGCGATGCGGGTGGGGCGGCGCGTGAGCAGCAGGATCTCGTCGGCCAGGAAGACAGCGTCTTCGAGGTCGTGCGAGACGATGACCATGGTGGTGCCGGTGGCAACGTGCGCCTCCTGCAGCTTTTCGCGGATGAACAGCGTCATCTCGAAGTCCAGCGCCGAGAAGGGCTCGTCGAGGAACATGACCTCGGGACGCGGGGCGAGCGCGCGCATGATGCACACGGTCTGCTGCTGGCCGCCCGACAGCTCGTAGGGGTAGCGGGCCAGGTCGAAGCGGATCTCGAAGAGCTTGATCAACTCTTCGACGCGGGCCTGCACATCGGCTTCTTTCATGCCTTGCCTGCGCAGGGGGTAGGCGATGTTGTCGCGCGCGGTGATCCAGGGAAAGAGCGCGTCGCGGTAGTTCTGAAAGACGTAGCCGATCTTGGTTTCTTTGAGCGTCTTGCCGTCGAAGAGGATCTCGCCAGCATCCAGCGGGATGAGGCCGGCGATCATGTTCATCAGCGTGGACTTGCCACAGCCGTTGGGGCCGAAGATGGAGACGATCTTGCTGCGGGGCAGGTCGAGGTTGAAGTCGGTGTAAAGGGGAGCGCCGGCGAAGGATTTGCTCAGGCCTCGGACGGTGACGTGGGGGCGGGGCTTGGCTGGCTCCTGGTGTTGGAGCAGCGGGGCATCGTCAGTCAGGACTGCGGCGTTCATGGGGTGGTCCTTTTGAATGACGATGGGGTTTGGTTGGAGGTTGTTGTGTGTTTGGGGGTTTGCGCGGAGGAGCCGAAGCAGGCAGTGGGGCACACGACTGCGCTCATGTCCTCCGGAATGGGCTTTGCCCATTCCTCCCCCTTTACTTCGCTACGCCGTGCGCCCCACTGCCTGCTTCTTTCACCGCGCTGGTGGTAGGGGGGGGAGTGGTTGCGGCGTTTGCCGCAACCACTCCCCAAACCTTCGCGAAGCGAAGGTTTTGCCAGAGCGTCGCGCAGCCTTGGCGCGTGGGTGGCTGGCGCAGCGAAGTAAAGGGGGAGCCCAGGCACAGCCTGGGCGGGGGAGAGAGCCCCGACACAAACAGTCCAGTGGACCGTTTGTGCGTGGCGAGCGCCCGAGGCCACTGCCTCGGGCATGAGCGGAGCCAGCCACCCACGCGCCAAGGCCGGCACAGCAGAGGCAGAACCGAGCGAAGCGCCACTCATGCTTTGCCACTCCAGTGAACCAGCCTCTTCTCGATCAACAGAAAAACCAGGTTCAGCGCATACCCCAGCGCCCCCGTGATCAGGATCGACGTGTACATGTCCTTGACGTTGAAGACCTGCTGCGCATCGATGATCCGGTGCCCCAGCCCCGTCTCAGAGCCGATGAACATCTCCGCCACGATCACGATGACCAGGGACATCGACACACCCGTTCGCAAGCCCACGAAGGTCTGCGCCAGGCTCTCCATCAGCATCACGTCCTTGAAAACGTGCCAGCGCGACACGCCCATGATCTGCGCGGCCATCACACGCGTCTTCTTGGCGTTCATCACGCCGTAGGCGCTGTTGAAGAGCACCAGCAGCACGGCCGCAAACGCCGCGATCGCGATCTTGTTGGCGTCGGTGATGCCGAAGATCAGCAGGAACAACGGGATCAGCGCCGACGAAGGCGTCGAGCGGAAAAAATCGATGAGGAACTCGACGCTGCGGTAGGCGTTGACCGAGCTGCCCAGCATCACCCCCAGCGGCACGCCGATGAGCACGGCGATGCCGAAGGCCGAGAGGGTTCGAACCAGGGTCGACAGGAAGTCCTCTTTGATGGCACCGCTGGTCACGACCTCCCACAGGTGCGCGAGCGTTTCACCCGGCGGCGGCAGCAGCACGGGCTTGACCCATTGGGCGGCGATCACCAGCTGCCACACACCGAACAGCAGCAAGGGGCCGATCAGGGGCAGCAGCCTCGCGTCGAACAGCCGGTCCAGGGACTTGGGGATCATCGTGCGCTCCTGACTGATTCGTGGCCGTCAACCGACGTAGATCAGCGGCTTGACGGGCAGCGCACGCGAGAAGATCTTGCGCTCGGTGAAGATGTCGAAGAACTTCTGGAAGTAGCCCAGGTCGGAGGCGCTGAACTCGTTGTAGAGCGTGAAGCCCGACAGCGGCACCTCTTGCACCAGGGACGGGTCGATGGCCGTGAAGCCATCGATGTGCTTGCGCACCTCGGCCGGGTTCTTGCGCACGAAGTCCACCGCACGGGCGTAGGCCGCGATGTACTTCTTGGCATCGGCCGGGCGCTCTTTCAGGAAGGTGGTGGTGACGCTGGCCGAGCCGCCGAACCAGGGCGCATCGGCCGCGCCCAGCACGTACTTGCTGATCACGCCGTTCTCCAGCACGCGCGTGAGGCCCTTGAGGCGGCCAGCTGTGCCCGTTGGCTCCAGCGTGTAGACGGCATCGAGCTGGTCGGCGGCCAGCGCGGGCACGTGCTGACCGATGGGCAGCTCGACCACCTTGGCATCCGGGATGCCATTCTTTTCCAGGATGATCTTGGCCAGCGTCACGTTCTGGATGCCGGGGCCCGAGGCCACGCGCTTGCCCTTGAGCTCGGCGATGGACTTGATCGGGCTGTCCTTGGGCACCACGAACTGGTCGAGCACCAGCTTGTGATTCGAGGGGTTGGAGCAGATGATCTTGAACAGGTTGGGCGAGGTGATCTCGGCCAGGCCCAGCACCGCCGAAGCCGTGCCGTTGGCCGAGCCGTGGATGCGCCCGGCGATCATGGCTTCGGCCACCTGCTGAGCGCTGGCGAACTTCACGCCCTCGACGTTCAGCCCCGCTTCCTTGAAGAAGCCGCGCTCGAGCGCCGTGTACAACGGCAGGCCCGAGGCAATGGGCCAGTAGCCGATGAGGATCTTGTCGTCTTGCGCGCGCGCCGAAGGCAGGCTGGCACCGAATGCCAGGGCGGCAGCGGAGGTCTGGATGAACTGACGGCGAGACGTGCGCATGGGTTCGGCTTTCGGGTGTGGGAGGTGGGACGTGAAGGAAGGGCTCAGCGGGAGGCCAAGGTCACCAAACGGCCATCAAGCCGCCTTGGCCGCGTCTGCGTCAGGCGCCACCGACGGCCAGGCCTGCATCGCGCGGATCAGGGCCTTGGAGTCCGACACCGCCCCGAACACGCCGCCCTGCATCTTGATCATCGAGAAGGCGGCGGCGTGGTTGCCTGGGTCGGTCGCGCCGGTGCAGTCGGTCAGCATCACGCACTCGAATCCGCGGTCGTTGGCGTCGCGCATGGTGGTGTGCACGCACACGTCGGTGGTGATGCCCGTCAACACCACGTTCTGGATGCCTTTGGTGTGCAAAACCAGTTCCAGGTCGGTCGCGTAGAAGCTGCCCTTGCCGGGCTTGTCGATGATGGGCTCGCCATCGATGGGGTAGAGCTCGGGGATGATGTCCCAGCCCGGCTCGCCGCGCACCAGGATGCGTCCGCACGGGCCGACGTCGCCGATGCCGACGCCGTTGGTGCCGATCTGGCGCGAGCGCCAGCGCTTGTTGGCGGGCAGGTCGCTCAGGTCGGGTCGATGGCCCTCGCGGGTGTGGATGACGAGCATGCCGACGCGGCGGGCCTCGGCCAGCAACACCTTGAGCGGCTCGATGGGCGCGCGCGTGGCCGAGATGTCGTAGCCCATCTTGTCGACGTAGCCGCCTTCGCCACAGAAGTCGGTCTGCATGTCGATGATGATCAGCGCGGTGTTGGCGGGGCGCAGGTCGCCGTTGTAGGGCCACTGGTAGGGCTGGGCGTCGACGTAGGTGGTGGGGCTCATGCGGCGTCCTTCAGATCGGGTGTCGGGCAGGCGATCGATGCGCCGCCTGATGACTGGCTGATGCCGACGGCATCGGAATCGGCACAAGGGGCTGCACTCAGCAGGTTGGGCTCGGCACCCCGGAACACCCGCGTTGGCGCGGCAAAGCCGCAAGACGTGCCATCGGTGTGCACCACCTCGTCCTCCCAAGGCAGTCGGGCACGGCCGGCCACCATGTCCTGCATGAAGGTGTAGGGGCAGTCCTGCGCCCCACCCTTGACGGCGACGTAGCCCCGGTGAAAGAACTGGTGGATGTTGTTCTCCACGCCCCAGTGCACACGCGCTTCGCGGACCAGGTCGGCGCGCACCTCGGCGCACACGATCTCGTCGGGGCGCCCGCCGCCTTGCGCCATCACGGTGCCGTCGAAGTTGCACACCATGGCTTCGCCCATGGAGTCGAAGGTGCCGTCGCTGCCGCACAGGCACACGCTGGCCGTGACCATGAGGTTCTGAAAGGCGTTGGCCTGGTTGGTGATGGCCCAGGCGTGTCGGATGGGCGCGGTGTAGCCGGCCGTGCGGATCATCAGCTCGGCGCCCTGGTAGGCGCACTCGCGCGCCATCTCGGGGAACATGCCGTCGTGGCAGATGATGAGCGCGAGCTTGACGCCCTTGGGGCCCGTGATGACGGGGATGCCCATGTTGCCGGGCTCCCAGGGCTCGACCGGCACCCAGGGGTGGTACTTGCGGTAGTAGAGCTGGAGCTCGCCCTGGTCGTCGATGATCAGGCCCGTGTTGTACGGGTTGCCGCCGGCGTTCTTCTCCATGATCGAGAAGCAGCCCCAGATATTGTTGGCCACGCAAGCAGCCTTGAAGGCTGCCACCTCGGGGCCATCGAGCGTGACCATGAGCTCGTCGGCCGTGCTCATGCTCAAGCCATGCAGCGAGTATTCGGGGAAGACCACCAGGTCCATGCCCGGGTAGCTGCGGCGGGCTTTGCCCACCATGTCCACGATGCGCTGCGTCTGCGCCGCCAGTTGCACCGGCGTTTCAACCACCGGCAACTGCAGTTGCACCAGGCCCATCACCATGCCAGCAGGCGTCTTGTTCAGGCCACCGAGTCCGCTCATCGTCAGGCTCCTTTCACGTCCTCATCCATGCCGACAACGCAACTGACGCGTCGACAGCGCGTTCAGCACATCACCCCAACCACCGCGTCAGCGCGACACCCCCAGCTCCATCGGCGCGCCTTGCAGCGAGCGCTTGGGGCTGCAGGTCCAGACCAGGATCAGCAAGGTCAGCGCGTAGGGCATGGCATTGAAGAGGTGGTAGCCCCAGCCGATGCCCACCGATTGCAGCGCCGGGCCCAAGGCGCCCGCGCCACCGAACAACAAGGCCGCGCCCAGGCAGGCCAGCGGCCGCCAGCGCGCGAAGATGACCAGCGCCACGGCGATGAGCCCCTGCCCCGATGACAGGCCCTCGTTCCAGCTGCCCGGGTAGTACAGGGACAGCGAAGCCCCGCCGATGCCGGCCAGGAAGCCACCCGCCGTGGTCGCCCAGATGCGCACGCCGTTGACCGAGTAACCCAGGGCCCGCGCCGCGTCGCTGCTGTCGCCAGCCATGCGCACGATCAGGCCCCAGCGCGTGTTGGCCAAGGCCCAGGCCATGAGGGCCGCCAGCACCACACCGATGGGGAACAGCGCGTTGATGCGCAGCGCCGCCTGCACCTGCGGCGAGTCGCTCCAGGCGCCCCACTCCAGAGCGGGCAGTTGCGCCGCCTGCGGCTGGATCAAGGGCTTACCCAGGTAGAAAGCCAGGCCCGCGCCCAGCAGCATCAGCGCGATGCCGGTGGCGATGTCGTTGACCCGTGGCAGCGAGCACAGCAGCCCGTGCAGCATGGCCAGCAGGGCCCCCGCGATGGCCGCCGCCAGCACGCCCAACCAGGCCGAGCCCGTGAGGTAGCTGCCCGCAAAACCCGTCATGGCCGACAGCACCAGCACCCCCTCCAGGCCCAGGTTGATGCGGCCGGATTTTTCGGTGAGGCACTCGCCCAGGCTCACGAAAAGGAAAGGTGTGCCCACGCGGATGGCCCCGCCCAGCACGGCCAGGGCCACGTCGCCCCACATGCTGCCCAAGGTGACGACTTCGGCTCTCATGCGGCCTCCTTGCGTTGGCGAAGGGCCTTGAGGGCCTCGCGTTGCAGCCGTTGCCGGCTGGTTTCATGGCCGGGCGTGGCAGGCGCCATCGCGGCACGGGTCTGCAGCCAGCCGCCAAGGCGACCTCGCCAGGCTTCGGCCGCCAGGATCAGCACGAAGGCAAAGCCCTGCAGCACCATCACCGAGGCATCGGGCAGGTCAAGCCGGCGCTGCAGCAAGCTGCCCGCCGCGCCAAAGCCGCCAAAAAGGATGGCCACCGGCACGATGGCCCAGGGGTTGTGGCGGGCCACGAAGGACACGAGGATGCCCGTGTAGCCCAGCCCCACGATCAGCGATGCGTTGGCCGAGGTGTGCACCGCCACCACCTCGATGCCGCCAGCCAGCCCGGCCCCGGCCCCACCGAGCGCACACGCCGTGATGATCAAGCGGTGGCTGGGCAGGCCCACCAGGCGAGCGGCCCTTGCGTTGCCCCCGACCACGCGCGTCGCGAAGCCATGCGTCGAGCCATGCAGCCACAGCCCGGCCGCCACGCAGGCCACCACGCCGATCACCAGCCCCCAATGCACCTCGTAGCCCGGGATCAAACCCATCAGCACGCCTTCGGACAGCGGCTGGGTGGACGGTTTGTTGAGGCTGGCCGGGTCGCGCATCGGGCCTTCGACCCAGTGCTTGAACAGGCCGATGGCCAGGTAGCTCAGCAGCAGCGAACTGATGGTTTCGTTGACCCCGCGGTACTGCCGCAGCACGCCCGCCAGCGCGATCCAGGCCGCCCCGGCCAGCGCCGACGCGATCAGCACCATCACCGTGCCTGCCATGCTGTCCGGCACCGAAAAAAGGTAGGGCAGGCCGGCGCAAGCCAGCCCGCCCAGCACCAAGGCGCCCTCGCCCCCGATCACCATCAGGCCCGCGCGCTGAGGCAGCGCCACGCACAGCGCGGTCAGCATCAGCGGTGCGGCGCGCTGCAGCGTGTTCTGCCACGAGAAGGCATCGCCGAAAGCGCCCTTGAACAGCAGCACCCACGCCTCCACCGGCGAGGCCCCGCCCAGCCAGACGAAGCCGCCGAACAGCAGCAGGCTGCCGGCCAAGGCCAGCACGGGCAGCGCCACGTTGTCGAACAACGCGACCCAGTTGGACGATGAGGCCGAGGCTGCGGGCGCCGACATGGTCTTGCCGTCCTCAGATCTTGCCGACGACGCCTTCGACCAGGTAGTTCATGCCTTCCAGGGCCACGTCGGTCTGCTTCATGACCGCGCCCTTGGGCACCACCACCTTGCCGGTGTTGTCCTTGATCTCACCCTTGAAGATCTCGAACTCGTCTTTCAGCATGGCGGCCTTGATGGCGTCGGCCTGCTTGCGCGCACCCTCGGGCACCATCGCGCCATAAGGCGAGGTTTTCACATAGCCTTCCTTGAGGCCACCGCGCATGAAGTTGGGGTGCGGCTTGCCGGTCTGCGCTGCTTCCAGGATCTGCTTGTAAGGCGTGACCCAGTTCCACTCGGCACCGGTCAGGTAGGCGTTGGGCGCCAGCTTGGCCTGCGAGGCGTGGTAGCCGCAGACGAACTTGCCGCGGCGCGCCGCCGTCTCGACGATGACCTTGGGGCCGTCGACGTGCATGGTGAACACGTCCACGCCCTGGTCGGCCAGGCTGTTGGTGGCCTCGGCCTCTTTCACGGGCATCGACCAGTCACCGGTGAAGATGACCGAGCAGGTGATGTCGGGCTTGACCGACTTGGCGCCCAGCGTGAAGGCGTTGATGTTGCGCAGCACCTGCGGGATGGGTTTGGCCGCGATGAAGCCGATCTTCTTGGACTTCGTCATGTGCCCGGCGATCACGCCGTTGAGGTACTGGCACTCGTCGATGTAGCCGAAGAAGCTGCCCACGCTCTTGGGGTGCTTGGCCGCGTCCCACAGGCCACCGCAGTGCGAGAAGCGCACGTCGGGGTTCTTCTTGGCCACTTCCAGGATGTGCGGGTTGAAGTAGCCGAACGAGGTCGGGAACAGCAGCGTGGCGCCGTCCTGCGAGATCATGCCCTGCATGGTCTTTTGCACGGCCTGGGTCTCGGGCACGTTCTCTTCGCCGACGATCTTCACGCCGGGCATGCCCTTGAGGGCCATCGCGGCCTCGTAGTGCGACTGGTTGTAGCCGAAGTCGTCCTTGGGGCCGACGTAGATCATGCCGATGGTGATCGGCTTTTGGGCAAATGCCTGCGTCAGGGCCAGCGGCCCCAGGGCCAGGCCGGCTCCACCGGCCCCCACCCCCTTGATCCAGTCACGACGATTCCATCCAGAACGATTGCCTTGGCCCACGGTCATGCGCTTCTCCTTGCACCAGTCAGTTGCAGATGTCACCCCGACTGCACCGGCGCGAGGCGCGCGCCGCTCGGTCTTGGTGTACTGACTGGTATACAAGCACAAGGCGTGCCTGATCGAACCCGGTCAAGGCCCTGTTCGGGCCAGGCTCACGGGAAGCGGAGAAGAAGCGGCGGAGCCGCCAGGCGCGCCGGGCGCCTCAGCGCGCGGGGGCGGTCGAGCCAACCGGCGGGGAGCCCACGGGCACGACGGCCTTGCCGCTGTCGGCCAGGGCCTGCGCGGCAGCACGGGCCCCAGCTTCGATCCGGGCCATGGTGTCGCCCAGCCTGGCCTCGCGCAGGGAGGCATCGGGCTCGGCATCGGCCAGCAGGCGCATGAGCAGGGCGCGCGCGTCGGAGGCAGAGAGATCGCCCTGCCCCACACGGGCGGGCAAATCGGTCACGAGCGCGGACGCCAGGGCGCGGCGCAGCGCCGGGTCACCGCCAGCGCTCAGCCCTTCCCAGCGCTCGAGTTGCTTGTTGAAGCGCAGGAAGTGCACCATGCGCGAGAGTTCGCGCTCGGCGTTGGCGTGCTGGTTGGCGACACCTTGCAGCACCATCCACTCCATGGGGGACACGTATTCGGGGCGCGTGCGCACGGGGCCTTCGGGCGCCAGGTCGCGCGCCTGGTCGATGGCCAGGGCGGCCGTGTCGAGCTCCGCCTTCAAGGCTGCCAGGTCGGTCGAGCCATCGCTGGTGCCCGCAGACGGCGGGGCAAAGGTGACCGGTGCCGACCCCGTCAGGGCCACCTCTGGGTGGCTGGGCGTGGGCGGGACATCTTCGGCGCGCCACAAGGCGCCAATCATCAAGGCCACCACCGCACCACCGGCGAGGCGCCATTTCATCCGCCCAGGCGCCGAGCGCCGCACGGTGGAGATGGTTTGGGACATGGGAAGCTCCTGAGCCCGGACCCCGCCCGAGGCATGCGCCACTGTGCACGCCGAGCGAGGCCACAGGCTCTGCGACAAACCCGAATGGAGCCGAATGGCTGGCATCGGGTTTGTCGCCTTCGCGTCAATAACGCACGGGTGCGGGCGGTGCGACCGTGAAGCTGTAGGTCTGGCCACTGCCGGACATCAGCGCCGACAGGATGGCGGAGATGAAGCAGCCCTTGATCTGCGGGAAGGTGGTCGTGCCCTGGAAGGTCAGGCCCCCATTGCCCAGCGACGAGACCGGGCCGTCGAAGACCAGCGGGAAGTCCACCGGCTTCTCGGTCTTGCACTCGCCAAACGGGATGCCCAGCACCGAGGTGATGGTGATGTTGGCCTGTGCGTTGCCGCGGATCTTGAGCTGACCCTCGGTGTCCAGGTTGACCGTGCCCGCAGCGCTGCCCACCGGCGTGATCTGCAGGCCCACCGAGATGGGCAGGCCGATGACCTTGATGGTCTGCTTGAAGTTGGGCACGTTCAGGGTGCCAGACAGGCGCGGCTGGGTCACATCGGCTTCGGCCGTGAAGGTCGACTCCTTGGGCAGGTTCACCGTCTGGCCCAGGGTCTTGAGGCCCACGGACGCCGTCAGCGGCCACTTGTCCAGGCCCACCACCAGGTTGCCGCCCGGCGGGTAGGCGGTCGACTTCGGCTCGGCGTTGAGCGTCAGGCAGGTGCCCAGCGTGGTCTTGCCGGCAAAGCGGTCGGCCAGCCAGCTCAGCACGTACGGTGCGGCCTGGAACTGGGTGGCGATGTGCTCGCTCGGGTAGGTGTCGAAGGTGACGTTGGAGAACTTGCCGCAGTACTTCTTCTTGAGCGCCACGGTCTGCGCCAGCGGGATGAACTCGTCGGCCTTGCCGTGGTACTGGTACAGCGGCACGTTGACCTTGTCGGCGCCCAGGTTCTGCGCCTGCACCACCGCGTTGATCTCGGGCTTGGCGGCCAGCAACTGATCGAGCGACTGGTTGCCCACGGTGTACTGAGAGAGCTTGTCGTTCTGCAGGTCGAACAGCGACTCGAAGACGCACTGCTGCTTGCCGCGCGCGATGGTGGCCTGACCGTCGGCGTTGGCCAGGGTGCTCAGGGGGATGGCATCGGGGTACTGCTGGGCCAGGCCCACCACACCACCGAGCAGGAAGGAGGCCCCGGTGCTGCCGTCCAGGTAGCGGGCGGTGGTCGGGAAGTCGGCGGGCACGCCACCGGCGGCCACGGCCGTCAGCTTCACGCCGGATGCATATGCAGCCTGGCGTTGGGCGGCCCAGGCGGCGCTCTGGCCACCTTGCGAGTAACCCCAGATGGCGACCTTGGCCGAGCTGGTGATGCCGCTGAGCGGCACCTGCGTGGCGGCGCGCACGATGTCGAGCACGGCGTTGCCTTGCGAGGCGCCGGCCAGGTAGGTGGGCGTGGCGCCGTTGGTATAGCCCTGGTAGTCGGACACCAGCACGGCGTAGCCGGCCTTGAGCGCTGCGGCGATGTTGGCGGCCTCGTAGTCCTTGCCCTGGCTGAGCTGCAGCGAGGGCGCGCAACGCTGGGCCAGGCCATGGGTGCCCACGGCGTAGGAGATCACTGGGCGCTCGCCGCCGCCGGTCCAGGGCGTGGTCGGCACGATCACGGTGCCGGTGACCACGTTGGCCGCGCCGCGCGAGTCGGTGGACTGGTACATCACGTTCCAGGCCTTGTTGTCAGGCGCCCCGTTGCCGAGGTCGACCGAGGTGCCACGGTAGGAGATCAGGTCGCCGTGCTGGCCGGACAGGGTCGCGGGCGCATCGTAGAAACGCATGTCGGCAGGGCCTTCCACCGGGGCGGCACTGGCCGTGCCCAGCGCACAGGACAGCGCGGCCAAGGGCAAGGCGCGAAGAAGGAAGCGGGGAACAGTTTGCATGTCTCTCTCCAGATTGAGGAATGGGCCCGCAAAACGAACGCGCATTGAACGAACAACGTTAAGCAGCGAGCTGGCGCATTCTGTTGAGGCGGTGCGTCACCTCGCCATGGGGAGAATGCGCAACACGAACGGGCTAACCCCACCCCACCC
>SCMV01000072.1 GCA_005502875.1 Comamonadaceae bacterium 2PF
CCCCGAGACCCCACCCCAAGGACCGAGACATGAACGCCAAGCTGATCCGCCTCCTGCTGCCGAGCTTCCTGCTGAGCCTGATGCTCTCCCCGCTGGCCCCCGTGGCGCACGCCCAGTCCTCGCCCACGCTCAAGAAGATCGCCGACACCGGCGTGATCAGCCTGGGTCACCGCGAGTCGTCCATCCCGTTCTCGTACTACGACGACAAGCAGCAGGTCGTGGGCTACTCGCACGAGATGATGCTCAAGGCCGTCGAGGCCATCAAGGCCGAACTCAAGAAGCCGGGCATCGCCATCAAGCTGGTGCCGGTGACCTCGCAGAACCGCATCCCGCTGGTGCTCAACGGCAGCGTCGACATCGAGTGCGGCTCGACCACCAACAACAGCGAGCGCGCCCGCCAGGTCGACTTCTCGACCAACATCTTCGTGGTCGGCACCCGCCTGATGACCAAGAAGGACTCGGGCGTCAAGGACTTCGCCGACCTCAAGGGCAAGAACGTCGTGGTGACCGCCGGCACCACCTCCGAGCGCCTGCTGCGCAAGTTCAACGAGACCTCGGGCGCGGGCATGGCCATCATCTCGGCCAAGGACCACGGCGAGAGCTTCCTGACCCTGGAGACCGGCCGCGCCGTCGCCTTCATGATGGACGACGCCCTGCTCTACGGTGAAAAAGCCAAGGCCAAGAAGCCCGATGACTGGGTGGTCGTCGGCAAGCCGATGTCGGAAGAAGCCTACGGCTGCATGATGCGCAAGGGCGACCCCGCCTTCAAGAAGATCGTCGACGCGGCGCTGACCAAGGCCATGACCTCGGGCGAAGCCGCCAAGGTCTACGCCAAGTGGTTCCAGGCGCCGATCCCGCCCAAGGGCCTGAACCTGAACTGGCCGATGTCGGACGACGTGCAGGCCCTGTTCAAGGCGCCCACCGACAAGCCGTTCGAATGATCGGCTGAGGACGCGACTCGCTGCACGACAGCACGAAAGCCCAGAGAAGGCCACAGAAGGCCGCGCCTCCCCCTCCCCGCTCTCCTCGCCACACCCGTCCCCGTCCGCCGCCCACGCGGTGGCGCCCGAACGGCCTGAAACCCCGAAACAGGCCGGTCGCGCCGCCGCATGGCCGCAACACACCCGACCGACACCTGGAGCGATGACATGACCTTGACCCCCACCCGACTGATGAGCGCCCTGGGCTGTGCCCTGGCCCTCACGCTGCTGCCCGGCCTGCCGGCGCAAGCCCAAACCGGCCCCACCCAAACCGCCACGGCCAAGAAGGCCCAGGTGGTCATCCTGGCCACCGGCGGCACCATCGCCGGCGCCGGAGCCTCGGCCGCCAACAGCGCCACCTACCAGGCCGCCAAGGTGCCGGTCGACAAGCTGCTGGCCTCCGTGCCCGAGCTGGGCAACCTGGCCCAGGTGCGCGGCGAGCAGGTCTTCCAGATCGCCTCCGAGAGCTTCACCAACGAGCACCTGCTGCAGCTGGCCAAGCGCGTGTCGGCGCTGGCCAAGCAGGCCGATGTGGACGGCATCGTCATCACCCACGGCACCGACACGCTGGAAGAAACCGCTTTCTTCCTGAACCTGACGGTGCGCACCACCAAGCCCATCGTGGTGGTGGGCTCGATGCGCCCGGGCACGGCCCTGTCGGCCGACGGCGCGCTCAACCTCTACAACGCCGTGGCCACGGCCGCCTCGCCTGCCGCCGCCGGCAAGGGCGTGCTGGTGACCATGAACGACGAGATCAACACCGGCCGCGACGTGACCAAGGCGGCCAACATCCGCCCCGATGCATTCAAGAGCCCCTGGGGGCCGTTGGGCATGGTGGTCGAGGGCCAGACCTACTGGTTCCGCGCGCCCGCCAAGCGCCACACCGTCAACAGCGAGTTCGACATCGACCGCATCTCGTCGCTGCCGCAGGTCGACATCGCCTACGGGCACGGCGGCGTCTCGCCGGTGGCCTACCAGGCGCTGGCCGCATCGGGCGCCAAGGCCCTGATCCACGCCGGCACCGGCAACGGCTCGGTGTCCAAGGACGTGGTGCCCGCGCTGCGCGAGTTGCGCGCCAAGGGCGTGCAGGTGATCCGCTCTTCGCGCATCGACGGTGGCGGCTTCGTGATCCGCAACGCCGAGCAGCCCGACGACCAGTACGACTGGGTCGTGGCGCACGACCTGAACCCGCAGAAGGCGCGCCTGCTGGCCGCGCTGGCCCTGACCCAGACCCAAAACCCCAAGACCATCCAACGCTTCTTCCTGGAGTACTGACATGCAACGCAACACCCACTTCGTTCGCGGCACCGCCCTGGCTGCCATCGCCCTGGCCGCCAGCTTCGGCGCGCAAGCCCAGTCCTCGGTGACGCTCTACGGCATCGTCGACGTGTTCGTGCAGTACGGCAAGGGCGACAGCACCACGCTGGCCGTGCAGTCCGGCGGCGTGAGCAGCTCGCGCCTGGGCTTCAAGGGCTCCGAAGACCTGGGCGGCGGCCTCAAGGCCAACTTCCAGCTCGAGCAAGGCATCCTGGCCGACACCGGTGCCCTGGGCAACGGCGGCCTGGCTTTTGGTCGCCAGGCCTGGGTGGGCCTGAGCTCGGCCACCTGGGGCTCGCTGAGCGCCGGCCGCCAGACCATCCCCCAGTACGACATCCTCGACGCCTTCGACACCTTCGGCACGGGCGTGGGCTCGTCGGCATCGAGCAGCATCGTCTCGACCACCAGCCGCGCCAACAACAGCGTGAAGTACCGCTCGCCCACGCTGGGCGGCTTCACCGGCGTGGCCCTGGTCGGCATGGGTGAGACCACGCCCACCGACACCAACAGCGGCGACAACGCCAACGTGTACTCGCTGGGCGGCACCTACGCCGCAGGCCCCTTCAGCGCCGGCCTGGCCCTGAACGTGTTCAAGCGCGGCACCAACGCCCAGCAAGACGCCCGCTACGCCCTGGTGACGGCCTCGTACGACTTCGGCGTGGCCAAGCTCTCGGGCGCCGTGCAGAAGGTGCGCAACCTGGCCGGCACCGAAGCCAGCGACCGCACCGAAGCCATGGTCGGCGTCAACGTGCCGGTTGGCGAGCGCAACATCGTCAGCGTGGCGATGGGCCAGGTGCGCACCAACGGCAGCGACGCGCTCAACGCCCGCCAGTGGAGCCTGGGTGGAACCCACCTGCTCAGCAAGCGCACCAGCCTCTACGCTGTGCTGGGCCACATCGACAACGGTGCGGCCACCAGCTACACCACCACCACGGCCACCGGCGCCGGCCCCGTCACCTCGGCGGGCCAGGACGTCCACAGCCTGCAAGTGGGCGTGCGGCACGCGTTTTGATTGAGCCCCTCAGGGCCTGCCCCCACCGGGGCAGCCTGAGCTGAAAGGAACGACGATGAGCTACCAATGGAACTGGTCTGTCTTCGGGCAGGAGACGGTGATCGGGGACGGCGCCACCTACGCCGACTGGATGCTGGCCGGCCTGAAGATGACGGTGATGGTGTCGCTGAGCGCCTGGGTGCTGGCCCTGCTGCTGGGCGCGGTGGTGGGCGTGCTGCGCACGGTGCCGAACAAAGGCCTGCGCGCGGTCGCCACGGCCTACGTCGAGGTGCTGCGCAACATCCCGCTGCTGGTGCAGCTCTTCGTCTGGTACTTCATCGTGCCCGAGCTGCTGCCCGCGGCCTGGGGCACGGCCATCAAGCAACTGCCACCCGATGTGCAGCAGTTCGGCGCCGCGGTCATCTGCCTGGGGCTGTTCACCTCGGCCCGCGTGAGTGAGCAGGTGCGCGCCGGCATCGAGAGCCTGCCCATCGGCCAGACCCGCGCCGCCCTGGCGCTGGGCCTGAGCCTGCCGCAGGTCTACCGCCTGGTGCTGCTGCCGATGGCTTTTCGGCTCATCGTGCCGCCGCTGACGTCCGAGTTCCTCAACATCTTCAAGAACTCGGCCGTGTGCTCGACCATCGGCCTGCTGGAGCTGGCCGCGCAAGGCCGGCAGCTGGTGGACTACACCGCGCAACCTTACGAGTCCTTCATTGCCGTGACGGTGATGTACCTGCTCATCAACGTCGTCGTGATGACCCTGATGGGCTGGCTGGAGCGCCGCGTCAAGGTGCCCGGCTACATGGGCCAGTGAGCCTCAAGGAGAACCGACATGGCTTACGAATTCGACTGGTCCTCCATCCCCGGCTCGCTGCCCTTCCTGGCAGAAGGCATGCTGGTCTCGCTGGAGATCACGGCGGTGGCCCTGGTGGTGGGCATGGTGTGGGGCACGGTGCTGGCGCTGATGCGCCTGTCGCCCGTGGCGCCGCTGCGCTGGTTCGCCACCGGCTACATCAACCTGTTCCGCTCGGTGCCGCTGGTGATGGTGCTGCTGTGGTTCTTTTTGATCGTGCCGCAGCTGTTCACGCAGCTGTTCAACCTGTCACCCGCCACCGACTTGCGCCTGACCTCGGCCATGGTGGGCTTTGCGCTGTTCGAATCGGCCTACTACGCCGAGATCATCCGGGCCGGCATCCAGTCGGTGCCCAAGGGCCAACTGGCTGCGGCCACGGCGCTGGGCCTGAGCCGGCTCCAAGCCATGCGCCTGGTGATCCTGCCGCAAGCCATGCGCAACATGGTGCCGCTGCTGCTGACGCAAGCCATCGTGCTGTTCCAGGACACCTCGCTGGTCTACGTGTCCGCGCTGGCCGACTTCTTCGGCTCGGCCTACAAGGTCGGTGACCGCGACGGTCGCCTGGTGGAGATGCTGCTGTTCGCCGGCGTCGTCTATTTCGTCCTGTGCTTTGCCTTGTCGCGCCTGGTGCAGGCGCTGCAAAAGCCCAAGGCCCAACACTGATCACCCGTGGAGTCCAACATGATCCAGATCGACAACGTCTCCAAGCATTACGGCGCCTTCCAGGTGCTCACCGATTGCTCCACCACGGTCAACAAGGGCGAGGTGGTCGTGGTCTGTGGGCCTTCGGGCTCGGGCAAGTCCACCCTCATCAAGACCGTCAACGGCCTGGAGCCCATCCAGGGCGGCCGCATCGTGGTCGACGGCACCCAGGTCAACGACCCGAAAACCAACCTGAGCAAGCTGCGCAGCCGCGTGGGCATGGTGTTCCAGCACTTCGAGCTGTTCCCGCACCTCACCATCACCGAAAACCTCACGCTGGCGCAGATCCACGTGCTCGGCCGCGGCCGCGAGGAAGCCACCGCCAAGGGCCTGGCCCTGCTCGAGCGCGTCGGGCTCAAGGCCCATGCAGCCAAGCAGCCCGGTCAGCTCTCGGGCGGGCAGCAGCAGCGCGTGGCCATCGCGCGGGCGCTGTGCATGGACCCCATCGTCATGCTGTTCGACGAACCCACCTCGGCGCTCGACCCCGAGATGGTCGGCGAGGTGCTCGACGTGATGACCGAGCTGGCGCAAGAAGGCATGACCATGATGTGCGTGACCCACGAGATGGGCTTTGCGCGCCGCGTGGCCGACCGCGTCATCTTCATGGACGCCGGCCGCATCGTCGAAGACCGCCCCAAGGCCGACTTCTTCGATCAGCCGCAGTCCGAGCGCGCGCAGCAGTTCCTCGCGCGCATCCTGCACCACTGAGTTCCCCGCGAGGCCCGGCTGTGTTGTTCACCGGTCCTCGCGGGCCGGTGTGGCCGACCTCGCCCTGTCGCCTGCAAACCCTGAGCACACGCCGAGGAAAACATGAGCCCAACACCCAGTCACCACGCGCACCCCGCCCACACCGCCAGCCTCAGTGGCGCGCGCCTGCCGTCCTACCTGAACGCCGCCGAGCCCGGCCCCTGGGCCATGTTCCTGCAGCAGCTCGAGCGGGTCGAGCCACACCTGGGCGAACTCGCACGCTGGACCGACACGCTGCGCCGGCCCAAGCGCACCCTGGTGGTCGACGTGCCCGTGCGCATGGACGACGGACGCATCGAGCACTTCGAGGGCTTTCGGGTGCAGCACAACCTCTCGCGCGGCCCAGGCAAGGGCGGCGTGCGCTACCACCCGGCGGTCAACCTGTCGGAAGTGATGGCACTGTCGGGCTGGATGACGATCAAGAACGCCGCGGTGAACCTGCCCTACGGCGGCGCCAAGGGCGGCGTGCGCGTGGACCCGGCCCAGCTCTCGCGCGGTGAGCTCGAACGCCTGACGCGCCGCTACACCAGCGAGCTGGGCAACTTCATCGGCGCCGAGCGCGACATCCCCGCGCCCGACGTGGGCACCAACGAGCAGGTCATGGCCTGGATGATGGACACCCACGCCGTCAACCACGGCGGCATGGAAACGGGCGTCGTCACCGGCAAGCCCGTCAGCATGGGCGGCAGCCTGGGCCGGCGCGACGCCACCGGGCGCGGCTGCTTCGTGGTGGCCCGCGAGGCCATGCGCCGCCTGGGCATGCAGGTGGCCGGCGCGCGCGTGACGGTGCAAGGCTTCGGCAACGTCGGCAACGCCGCGGCGCGGGCCTTCCACGACGAGGGCGCGCGCGTCATCGCCATCCAGGACGTGCACGGCACGCTGGTCAACGAGGCGGGCATCGACCCGCACGCGCTGCTGCGCCACCTGCGCGAAGGCGGCGGCACCTGGCGCGACTTCCCCAGCGCCACACTGCTGGACGCCGACGCCTTCTGGTCGGTGCCCTGCGAGGTGATGGTGCCGGCCGCGCTCGAAGGCCAGATCACGCTGGCCAACGTGGGCCGCATCCGCGCCCGCCTGCTCGTCGAAGGCGCCAACGGCCCGACCACACCCGATGCCGAAGACATCCTCCACGCCCAAGGCTGCACCGTGCTGCCCGACGTGCTGGCCAACGCTGGCGGCGTGACGGTGAGCTACTTCGAGTGGGTGCAGAACGCCACCAGCTTCTTCTGGACCGAGCAGGACATCCACGCCAAGCTCGACCGCGTGCTGTCCGAGGCCTTCGAGGGCATCTGGCAAATGGCGCAGGACAAGGGCGTGAACCTGCGAACCGCCACCTTCATCACCGCCTGCTCGCGGGTGCTGCAAGCGCGCGCGCTGCGGGGGCTGTACCCTTGAGCGCTCTCTGTGCTTTGTGCGCGTTCACCCCGTACGCGCGTCGCCCAGCCCACCATGCCCCCTGCCCCGGAATCCGACTTCCCCTCGCCCGATGAGCCGCCCTCCAGCCGGGCGGCGATGGCGGCCGAGCGGCTGTCCTGGACCGACATCCTGCTGCGCAGCCGGCGCACGCTGGTCGCCGCGCTGGCCCTGCTGACCATCGTCGGCGTGGGCGTGGCCGGCTACCAGGCCACCTGGCGCCAAGGCCTGGCCGAGGTGCGCAGCAACGCCGACCACCGGCTCGACCTGTTTGCTTCTGCCGTCGAAGGCATGCTCAACCGGCTCGAGCACGTGCCGGCCACCATCCAGCTCAACCGCGACGTGGTGGCCCTGCTCAAGCCGCGCAGTGGCCCGGCCTCCGCCGACGCCGTCAACGCCTACCTCAAGCGCCTGAACGCCCAACTCGGCAGCCTGGCCGTCTACGTGATCGACGAACGCGGCCGCGTGGTGGCCGCCAGCAACGCCGACGAACCCGGCGGCTTCGTGGGCGAAGACCTGTCGTTTCGCCCCTACTTCATCGAAGCGCTGTCCGGCCAGGTGGGCCGCCACTTCGCCATCGGCAACACCAGCAAGCAACCGGGCTACTACCTCGCCAACCCGATCCGCGAGGGCGAGCGCGTGGTCGGCGTGGCCGTCATCAAGATCTCGCTGGCGCCGCTGGACGAGGCCTGGGGCATGCTGGGCGTGCCCGCTTTCATCGCCGACGACAACGACGTGATCATCCTGTCATCACAACCCGACTGGCTCTACCAGATCCTGGGCGAGCCCGACGTCGACAGGCTGGTCGACTTCCAGATCCGCCAGCTCTACGTCGGCCGCCGGCCCGAGGGCTTCGTGGCCAGCGACGCCTTGTTGCGCCAGCAAGAGCTGGCCAGCCGCGAAGGGGTGCTCATCCAGGGTCAGCACCTGGGCGCCAACCTGGGTCGCAACGTGCTGGCCCAGTCGCAATCGCTGCCCAAGATGCGCTGGCGCCTGTGGGTCTTCACCGACGTCGACACGGTGGGGCGCCACGCCTTCACCGTGGGCCTGCTGTCGGCCATCGCCGCGGCCTTCGTGGGCCTGCTGTGGCTGGCCATCGCGCAGCGCCAGCGCATCGTGCGCGACAAGCTGGCCGCGCGCCACATGCTCGAACAAGCCAACGCCGAGCTCGAAGCCAAGGTGGCGCGCCGCACCAGCGCCCTGGCCCAGACCAACGAGCGCCTGCGCCACGAGGTGGCCGAGCGCATCCAGGCCGAGCACACCCTGCGCGAGGCGCAGGACGAACTCGTACAAGCTGCCAAGCTCGCGGTGGTGGGCCAGATGTCGGCCGGCATCACCCACGAGATCACCCAGCCGCTGGGCGCCATCCGCACGCTAGCGGGCAACTCGCAGGCCTTCCTGGCGCGCGGCGACCTGGACACGGTGGGCAGCAACCTGGGCGTCATCACCCGGCTGACCGACCAGATGGGCGACATCGTGCAGTCGCTCAAGGGCTTCGCGCGCAAGGCCCCGCCGCAGCCGCAGGCCACCGACATCGCGCAGGCCGTGCACAACGCGCTGCTGCTGTTCATGGCCCGCATCCGCGCCGACGACGTCACCCTGCTCAACGATTGCCAGGAAGGCCTGGCGCAGGCCTGGTGCGAGCCCAACCGACTGGAGCAAGTCGTCGTCAACCTGATCGGCAACGCGCTGGACGCCATGCGCGGCCAGCCGGTGCGCACCCTGCGCCTGCACACGGCCCTGGTCGACACCGACGGCGGCCCGCGCGTGCAGCTGATGGTGGACGACAGCGGCGCGGGCCTCACGCCCGAACTGCAAGAGCGCCTGTTCGCGCCCTTCTTCACGACCAAGCCCCACGGCCACGGCCTGGGCCTGGGGCTGGCCATTTCGCGTGACATCATCCGATCGTTCCAGGGCGAGCTGCGCGCCGAAAACCTCGCGCAAGGCGGCGCCCGCTTCACGGTGGAGCTGCCCGAGCGCCACCCGCACGACCCCAGCTTGCCGCCGGACCCACAGCCCGACTCCCTGCCCGATCGCCAGCCCGATCCCCAGCCCCCCTCATCGCCATGAGCACGCCCCCGCCCGACACCGTCCTCATCGTCGAAGACGACCCCCACGTGCGCCTGGGCTGCGTGCAGGCCATGCAGCTGGCCAACCTCGCCGTCGAAGGCGTGGGCAGCGCCGAAGAGGCCCTGAGCCGCCTGGCCCTGGGCCACATCGGCGCGGTGGTCACCGACATGCGCCTGCCCAAGGCCGACGGCCTGAGCCTGGTGCGCCTGTGCCAGCAGCAAGACGCCCACCTGCCCGTGGTCATGATCACCGGCCACGGCGACATCGACCTGGCGGTGGAAAGCATGCGCGCCGGCGCCTACGACTTCATCACCAAGCCCTTTGCCTCCGAGCGCCTGGTCGACGTGGTGCACCGCGCGCTCGAAAAGCGGCAGCTCACCCGCGAGATCGCCCGCCTGCGCCAGCAACTGCACCAGGGCGACGACATCGAGTCGCGCCTGATCGGCCAGTCGCCGGCCATGGTGGCGGTGCGCCGCCTCATCCTCGACGTGGCCGACTCGCCCGTGGACGTGCTGGTGCATGGCGAGACCGGCTGCGGCAAAGAGCTCGTGGCCCAGGCCCTGCACGCCGCCTCGCCGCGCCGCAAAGGCCCCTACGTGGCGCTGAACTGCGGCGGCATGCCCGACAACCTGCTCGACAGCGAGCTCTTCGGCCACGAGGCCGGCGCCTTCACGGGCGCACAAAAGCGCCGCATCGGCAAGATCGAGTTCGCGCAAGGCGGCACGCTCTTCCTCGACGAGCTCGAGACCATGCCCATGGCCATGCAGGTCAAGCTGCTGCGCGTGCTGCAAGAGCGCAAGATCGAACGCCTGGGCTCGAACGCGCCCATCGACATCGACTGCCGCATCGTCGCCGCCACCAAGGACGACCTGCTCGAACGTGGCAAACAAGGCAGCTTCCGCTCCGACCTGTACTACCGCCTCAACGTCGTCACCATCACGCTGCCACCGCTGCGCGAGCGCCGCGAAGACATCCCGCTGCTGATGGCGCACTTCACGGCCACCGCCGCCCAGCGCTTCAACCGCCCGCCGCCCGAGCTGACCCCGGCGCAGCTCTCGGCCCTGATGCGCCACGACTGGCCCGGCAACGTGCGCGAGCTGCGCAACGTGGCCGACTGCCTGGTGCTGGGCGTGCGCCACGCCATCCTAGACGCGCCGGGCGCCACGCCCACTGCCACGCCGGCAGGCCTGAGCCTGACCGAAGCGGTGGAGCACTTCGAGCGCCAGCTCATCGCCGCCGAGCTGGCCCGCCAGGGCGGCAACATGGCCAAAACCGCCGAAGCGCTGAAGGTGGCCAAGACCACGCTGCACGACAAGGCCAAGCGGCTGGGGTTGGGGCCGCAGGGCTGAGGCACCTCAAAGGCCGCGCCCCTGCCGGTCAGCCGCCGGTGGCCCTCAGGCAGAATGCAGCCCGACATGCTCAACGCCCTCCAACGCCTGAGCCACTGGCCCCTCGGCCTGCTGCACCCCCTGGGCGCGGCCCTCGGCTGGGTGGCCTACCTTGGCTCGCCCAGCTACCGCCGCCGCCTCAAGGCCCACACCGACGCGGTGGGCCTGAGCCGTGGCCAGCGCTGGGCCGCCGTCGGCCACGCCGGCAAGATGGTGGGCGAGCTGCCCCTGATGTGGGGCCGCCCGCGCGAGGAGGCCTTCGGCGATCGCGTGCAATGGCGCCACCCCGAAGTCGTTGAACAGGCCCTGGCCGAAGGCAAAGGCCTGCTGCTGCTCACGCCCCACCTGGGCTGCTTCGAGGTCACGGCGCAGGCCTACGCCGAGCGCTTTGGTGCGCAGCAGCCCATCACGGCGCTCTACCGCCCGGCCAAGCAGGCCTGGCTGGCCGAGGTGATGAAGGACTCGCGCAACCGCCCCGGCATGCTCACCAGCCCCGCCACCCTGGGCGGCGTGCGCCAGATGCTGCGCGCCCTCAAAACAGGCCAGACCGTGGGCCTGCTGCCCGACCAGGTGCCGCCCGAAGGCATGGGCGCCTGGGCGCCCTTTTTCGGCCGGCCCGCCTACACGATGACCATGGCCGCCAAGCTGGTCGCCCAGACGCGTTGCGCCGTCGTGCT
This sequence comes from Comamonadaceae bacterium 2PF, assembly GCA_005502875.1. Classification (GTDB taxonomy): domain Bacteria; phylum Pseudomonadota; class Gammaproteobacteria; order Burkholderiales; family Burkholderiaceae_C; genus Aquabacterium. Next base: position 11,139 of record SCMV01000072.1, read on the forward strand.
GCTGCGCGGCGAGCGCCTGGGCTGGCTGGCCCGCCGCGCACAAGGCTGCAGCTACATCGTGCACGCCAGCCGGGTCGCCCCGCAGACCGAAGCCCTGCTCGCCGCAGGCGATGCGGCAGAATCCGCAGCCGCCATCAACCGGCTCATGGAAGACCTGATCATGCAAGCACCCGAGCAGTACCTGTGGGGCTACAACCGCTACAAGGGCCCGCGCGCCGACATCCTGACGTCGACCCCAAAAAGCGAGGAAGCCGCCTGATGGCGACCAAAGCGGGTGAATTGATGAAAGAAGGTGCCATCCGATTCGGGTTGGGTGTGCTGTGGACGCTGCAGTGGCTGCCCCTGCCGCTGCAGGCTGCCTTTGCTCGCGGCCTGGGTGCCCTGCTCTACCGCCTGGCCGGCTCGCGCCGCAAAGTGGGCCTGCGCAACCTCGAGCTGTGCTTCCCGGAGATGCCCTTGGCCGAGCGCCAGGCCCTGCTCCAGCGCCACTTCCAGTGGCTCACGCAAAGCCTGCTCGACCGCGCCGTGCTGTGGTGGTCGCCCGAGTCGCGCATCCGCCGCCTCATCCAGGTCGAGGGCGACATCGGCCTGGCCGAGCGCACCTGGCAGCAAGGGCAGCGCGCCACCATGTGGCTGTGCCCGCACTTCGTCGGCCTGGACGTCGCCGGCGCGGCCATCCTGCTCAAGCAGCCGCGCCCCGGTGCCTCCATCTACCAGGCGCAGAGCCACCCGCTGATGGACCGCCTGATGAAGCAGGGCCGCCTGCGCTTTGGCGACGCCGAGATCTTCCCGCGCCAGGACTCGATCAAGCCCCTGCTGCGCGCCGTGAAGGCCGGTCGCGGCTTCTTCAACCTGCCCGACATGGACTTCGGCCTGCAGGACGCCACCTTCGTGCCCTTCTTCGGCGTGCCGGCGGCCACGCTGATGGCGCCTTCGCGCCTGGCGCGCATGCTCGACATGGTGGTGCAGCCCGTCATCGCCGAGATCCTACCGGGCGGCAAAGGCTGGAAGGTGAAGTTCCTGCCGCCGCTCGAAGGCTTCCCCACCCGCGACGCCGAAGCCGACACCGCCGCCATGAACCGCTTCATCGAGCAGCAGATCCTGCTGCAGCCCGAGCAGTACCTGTGGGTGCACAAGCGCTTCAAGACGCGCCCCGAGGGCCTGCCCAGCCTGTATTGAGCTCAGCCGCCAGCCGCATCCCGCGACGCCATCGCGTCGCCAACGTGATCCAGATCAAGCCAAAGCCCGACCGACTCAAGTTGGTGCAAAACCCGACCGATACCCCATGCGAGAGGGGCGCGCCACCCAGGGCGCTCCCGTGAACATTCGAGGAGTTCGGGCACATGAACTGGATCACCTGGTTGCGCGGCTATTCCATCCGCTCGCGACTGATCGCCTGCATGGCACTGGTCGTCGTCATCGGCAGCATCGTGGGGGCGGGCATGAGCTGGAGGCTGATGTCCCTGCAAGGCGAGTTCGACAGCTTTGCCCATGAAGAATTCACGGCCACCCAGCGCATGGCCGACCTGGCGCTGAACCTGAGCAAGCTGCGCGGGCAGGAAAAGGCCGCCGTCATCAACACCGGCGACTCGGTCACCGTGGAGGGCCACGTCAAGGCCTGGGCGAGCGCGCTGGCCGAAACCGGCAAGGCCACCGAAGCCCTGATCGCCTCCGCCCCGAACGACGACATCAAGCAGGCCGCCACCAGCTTGAAGGACAAGCTGGCCGCCTACAGCAAGGCCCTGCGCCCAACGCTGGACCTCATCTCCAGCAACGCCCTGAGCACCTCGGGCGAGGCCTACCAGTCGACCGAGGGCGCCCGCCAGGAGGCCGACCAGGCCGAAGCCATCGCCGCGCAACTCAACGCCAGCGTCACGGCCATCGCCGACGCGCGCCGACAAACCGTTGAAGGCGAGGTGCAGTCCACCATCGTGTCGCTGTGGGCGCTGCTGCTGTCGCCGGGCGTCGTGTTCCTGCCGCTGATGGGCGCGACCATCTACTCGATCACCCGACCTCTCAAGCGCGCCGAAGAGATCACGCAAGCCATCGCCCATGGCGACCTGACGCGCGAGATCCGCCCCAATGGCCAGGACGAAATCGCCCACCTGATGACCTCCATGAAGACCATGCAGGACGGCCTGCGCGACATGGTGGCCTCGGTGCGCGATTCGTCCGAGAGCATGCTGACCGCCTCGACCGAGATCGCCGCCGGCAACCAGGACCTGTCCAACCGCACCGAACAGACCGCGTCCAACCTGCAGGCCGCTGCCTCGTCGATGGACGAGCTCAGCAAGACGGTGGAGCACTCGGCCGACTCGGCCAATGTGGCCAACCAGCTGGCGTCCACGGCCAGCCAGCGCGCCGTCGTGGGCGGCGAGGTGGTCTCCAGCGTGGTCCAGCACATGGAAGACATCAGCGAGGCCTCGCGCAAGATCAACGACATCATCAGCGTGATCGACGGCATCGCTTTCCAGACCAACATCCTGGCCTTGAACGCGGCCGTGGAAGCGGCCCGAGCTGGCGAACAAGGCCGCGGCTTCGCGGTCGTGGCCGGCGAGGTGCGCTCGCTGGCGCAACGCAGCGCCGAGGCCGCCCGCGAGATCAAGACGCTGATCGGCCAGTCCACCGACCGCGTCGAGGTGGGCTCGCAAAAGGTGCGCGAAGCCGGCTCGGTGATGAACGAGATCGTCGACGCCATCCAGCGCGTGTCGCACGCCATGGGCGAGATCGCCGACGCAACCCGCCAACAATCTGGCGGCATCGGGCAGGTGACGAACTCGGTGACCGAGCTCGACCACATGACCCAGCAAAACGCCGCCCTGGTCGAGCAGTCCGCCGCAGCGGCCGACAGCCTGCGCCAGCAGGCCATCGACCTGTCGAAAACGGTGCAGCGCTTTCACCTGAGCTGAGCCGCGCGCTGGGCACGGAGCCCGGGCGCAGCGCCGACCGCAGCAGGGGCTTGCCGACAGGCGGATAATCGCCTGCATGAAGCTGCGTTTCACCAAGATGCACGGCGCGGGCAACGACTTCGTCGTGCTCGACGCCACCCGCGGGCCGCTGCCTTTGAGCACGGCCCAGTACCGTTTCATCGCCGACCGGCGCTTTGGCATCGGCGCCGACCAGATCCTGGTCGTCGAGCCCGGTGACCCGGCCGTCGGCACCGACTTCACCTACCGCATCTTCAACGCCGACGGTGGCGAGGTCGAGCAGTGCGGCAACGGCGCGCGCTGCTTCGCCCGCTTCGTGCACGACACCGGCCTGACCAGCAAAGACGTCATCCGCGTGCAAACGCAAAAGGCCATCATCGAGCCGCGCCTGCAGGCCGACGGCCGCGTCACGGTGGACATGGGCGCGCCCTTCCTGGTGCCCGCCGAGGTGCCGTTTGACGCCAACGGCCTCACACCAAAGCTGGTCAACGGCTGCGAGCTGTGGCCCATCCAGCTGGCCAACCACCCCGTTGACGTGGCCGTGGTGTCGATGGGCAACCCGCACGCCGTCATGCGCGTGGACAGCACCGAACACGCCCCGGTCGACGAAATCGGCCCGCAGGTCGAAGGCCACGTGCGCTTCCCGCGCCGGGTCAACGCCGGCTTCATGGAGGTCGTCTCACGCAGCCACATCAAGCTGCGCGTGTTCGAGCGCGGCACCGGCGAAACGCTGGCCTGCGGCTCGGGCGCCTGCGCGGCCGTGGTCGCCGGCATCCGCCTGGGCTGGCTCGATGGCACCGTCGACGTCGACATGCCCGGCGGGCGCCTGACCATCTCCTGGGCCGGCCCGGGCCAGAGCGTGCTCATGACCGGCCCGGCCGTCACCGTCTTCTCGGGCGAGATCGACGTGCCCGCCCTGTGAACCCGGCCC
>SCMV01000073.1 GCA_005502875.1 Comamonadaceae bacterium 2PF
CCCCATGAAAAAGCTCAAGCTCAACCTGTCCGTGATCATGCTGGCCGCTGCGGCCCAGCTCGTGTGCGCCCCGCGCGTGCAAGCCGCAGAAGGCCATGCCAGCGGCGCCGAGCCCCAGCTGCAGTCCTACGCCATCGACTTCGAAGCCAAGCTCACCACCGACCGCCGCACCAACGGCCTGTCGGACACCTACCGCCGCCCAGGTGCCGAGCTGACCGTCAGCGCCGCGCACGAGTCAGGCTGGATCGGCTACCTGCAGCTGGGCAGCGTGGCACGCGACAACTTCCCCAACGGCGACCGCTGGACCGCCGTGGCCGCCACGGGCTACCGCTGGGGCCGCGCCGACGGCTGGCACTTCGGTGTGGGCGCCGCGCACGAGCTGTTTGCCAACGCCCAGGTGAGCGCACCGCGCAACGCCCTCGTCGACCCCGATGACCAGGTCAAGACGCGCTTCGACACCACCTTCGGCCTGCTCGAATTCGGCTACGGCATCATCGAAGCGAGGTACCTGCACGTGCTCAGCCGCGACTTCCGGGGCAACAACACGTCCACCGTCTGCGGCAGCGCCGCGCAGATCGACCAGGTGCGCGGTGGCGACTTCAGCGAAGCCATGGGCTGCTACGAGCAGGGTGACCGCCACAGCCGAGGCTCGCAGCTGCTGCAGGTCGAAACCAGGCTGCCGATCGCCGAGAACCTGCAGGCGCTCATCCACGTGGGCCACACCCGCGTCAAGGGCTTTGCCTTCCTCAACACCTGGGACTACCGATTGGGCCTGGCACACCAGCGCTGGGGGTACCAGCTCTCGGCCGAAGTGGTCGGCGGCGTCATGCGCAACGACTTCTATGGCCAGACCGTCAACGAAGGTGGCGACCGCATCCGCCGCATGGACCGCCCCGCGCTCGTGCTGAGCGTGGCCCGCAAGTTCTGAGCCGCAGGAGCACGCCATGCCCACCTCACCACTCTCGACCTCCACCTCCCTGACCACGATGCAGAAACGCTTCGCACCGAGCCTGGCGCGCTTGCACGTGGCCCGCGCCTGCCAGAACGCCTTGCTCGGCCTGACCTGCCTGAGCGCCCTCACCGCCACACCCGCTCAGGCGCAAAGCTGGCGCGTGGGCGTCGGCATGAGCGACGTCACCGGCGAAGCCGCCGAGGTCGGCATGATGGGTTACGCCGAGCTCACGCAAAAGACCAGCGGCATCCACCAGCGCCTGCGCGCCCGCGCCTTCATCGCCGAAGACCCGCGCACAAAGCGCTCGGCCGCCATCGTGGTCACCGACACGGGCCTGGTGACGCAGGCCGTGCACCAGGCCGTGATGAAGCGCCTGAGCGCCAAGTTCGGCGAGCGCTACACCGAGCGCAACGTCATGCTCACGGCCACGCACACGCACGCCGGGCCTGGCGGCTACTCGCACCACGCGCTCTACAACATCACCATCCTGGGCTTTCAGCAGCGCACCTTCAACGCCATCGTCGATGGCATCGTCGAGGCCATCGAGCGCGCGCACGCGCGGCTGGCTCCGGGCGAGGTCAAGCTCAACCAGGGCGAGCTCACCAACGCCAGCCGCAACCGCTCGCCGCTGGCGTTCCGGCTCAACGCTGCGGAAGACCGCGCCCACTTCCCGCAAGAGATCGACCCCTTGATGACCGTGCTGAGCTTCCGTCAGGCCGGCAAGGACATCGGTGCCCTGAGCTTCTTCCCGACCCACGGCACCAGCATGACCAACCGCAACACCCTCATCAGCGGAGACAACAAGGGCTACGCCGCCTGGCACTGGGAGCACGACGTCGCGGGCGTTCAGCACCTTCATGATGCGCAGCCCTTCGTGGCCGGCTTCGCGCAGACCAACCCCGGCGACCTCACGCCCAACCTGAATGCCAAGCCCGGCAGCGGCCCCACCGAAGACGAGTTCGAGAACACGCGGGTCATCGGCCTGCGCCAGGCGGACAAGGCCGTGGCGCTGTCACAGAAGGCCAGCGAAGCCCTGGGCGGCGACATCGACTCGCGCATGCGCCACGTGGACATGAGCCGCGTTCAGGTCAGCGGCGCCTACACCCCCGACGGCAAGCCGATGGCAACTTGCCCGGCCGCGCTGGGCGCCAGCTTCGCCGCCGGCAGCACCGAAGACGGCCCTGGCCCCGGCATCGCCAAGGAAGGCCAGCCCAACCCCTTCCTGGCCGCCATCGGTGGCCTGGTGTTCTGGCCCTCGGCCACGCTGCGCGAGTGCCACGGCGTCAAGGAAGTCGTCATCCCGGTGGGCAACATGAAGCCCCACCCCTGGACGCCCGAGGTGCTGCCCATCCAGCTGCTCAAGCTCGGCTCCATCGTGTTCGCCGGCCTGCCCGCCGAGCCGACCATGATGTCGGGCTGGCGCATCCGCAAGCAGCTCGCGCGCACCTTGGGGCTGGATGTCAGCCGCGTCATCGTGGTCGGCTACAGCAACGCCTACACGCAGTACGTGACCACGCCCGAGGAGTACAGCCTGCAGGACTACGAAGGCGGCAGCACCCTGTTCGGCCCCGCCACCCAACCCGCCTACACGCAAGAGCTCGACAAGCTGGCGCAAGACATGGCCCTGGGCCGCCCCAGCGCCAACACCCTGACCCCGCGCGACCTCAGCCAGAGCCAGCTCAATTTCCAGACCGGCGTGGTGCTGGACCTGCCGGCGCTGGGCAAGCGCTTCGGCCAGGTGCTCACCGAGCCACAAGCCAGCTACACCCCAGGCCAGACGGTCAGCGTGCGCTTTCAGACCGGTCACCCGAAAAACAACCTGCGCCGCAACGGCAGCTTCCTGCTGGTGCAACGCTGGGACGGGCAGGCCTGGCAGACCATCGCCGACGACAGCGACTGGGCCACGCGCTACCGCTGGCGTCGCACGCTGGGGGCGGAATCGGTGGCCGACATCGACTGGTCCATCCCGGCGGGCACGACACCGGGCCGCCACCGCATCGTTCACCTGGGCAACGCCAGGAACCTGCTGGGTCAGGTCAGCGCCTTCAGCGGGCAGACGCGGGAGTTCACCGTGCGGTGAGCGACGGTGCGGGCCGGTGCAGATCAGGCTGAGGCCAGGGCTGAGTCTCAGGCGCTGGCGCCAGCGGCACCACCACCGGCCCGTGCCACCAACACCCCATCGACCAGGCTGGCCGCACCCACCCTCTCCAGCTCTTGTGCCATGAAGGCGGCGATGGCCTCGGGCTCGAGCGGGTAGAGCCCACGCATGGCCTCGTTGCCCTCGAAGGTGACGGCCACCATCTGCGCCAGCTCGGCCAGGCTCAGGCGCTGGGCTTCGAGCAGCTTGAAAGCCAGCAGCACCTTGAGCGCGTTGTCGGCGTTGCGGCGGGGCTCTTCGGTCAACCAACGGATGCGCGACCGAGCCGCCTGCAGCGCCGCGCTCACGGCGCCGTCGTCCTCGCTGAACGGCGCGCCATGGCCCGGGATCACCACGCGCGGCTGCAACTGCCCGATCAGCTCCAGCGTGGCCGCCTGCTCGGCGAACCCGGGGATGCCGGCCAGTTCCGGAAAGATCACGCCAAAGCCCTTTTGCCACAGCGCATCGGCCGACATCAGGATGCCCAGCCGCTCGCACCACAGCATCACCATGGCGTGGTCGTGTCCGCCGGCGGGCAACACGCGCCAGCCTTCCCCGCCGAGCTCGATGGCCTCTCCCACCGCCAGCAGCCGGTCGTGCCGAAAGCGCGGACACAGCTGGCTGGTGCGCCGGTAGCTCAGGCGGTCTTCGTCCCAGGCCTCGACCAGATCGGCCTCGCCAGGCGGGATCCAGATCTCGCAGCCGTGTTCGGCCTGCAGCAGCGCGTTGCCGCCCGCGTGGTCGGAGTGCAGGTGCGTGTTGACGATGCGCCCCAATCGCCGCCCCCGCAGCGCCTGCCCCACCAGGCGCCGAGTGCCCTCGCCCTCGGTGACGTACCCCGTGTCGACCACGGTGGGCACCTCGTCGTCGGCAAACACCACGTGGTTGGACGAGAGCCAACCGCGTTCGATGACCTGCAGGGTGTCGGGCAAGGGCTTCATGAGGCCGAAGTTTGCACCGACTTGGGGACAGCAGGGTGATCGGACGCCACAGACAGGCGTTTGTCCGGAAAATCAAGGCTGTTTGACGGTTCACGCCGGTGTCCGATTCCCACAATGTATCTTGCGACGTCCTGCCGACGAGGCGTCGCGAGCCCTTGTGTCCAGACACCCCAGAGGCCACCATGCACACAGTCCCCATCGCCGGCACCCGCACCCCCACCGTGCCGGTTCCCGCACACCCCAGCCAACCGCCCCGTTCGCCCCGAGGCCCCGAAGCCGAGGCCCGGCGCCGCCGCCTGCGCGACTTCTTCCGCTACCACGGCCCCTGGGCCCCTGGCGTGCGCCTGTTCCGAGGCATCGGCTTTCAGGCCAAGGCCAGCATCCTGACGGCGGTCTTCCTGGTGCCCATCGGTCTGCTGTCCTGGCAGTACTTCAAGGACAAGGCCGCGACGATCGAGTTCACCCGCGCCGAGCGCGTGGGCGTGAGCACCATGCAGCAACTGGTGCCGGTGATGAAGGGCGTGATCGACACCCGCAACGCCACCCGGGCCATGCTGGGCGGTCACCCCGCTCAGGCGGACTACGAGGCCTCACACCGGGCCACCGACCAAGCCCTGGCGGCGTTCGCCCGCCACGTGCAGGAGCACGGCGACCCCTTGAAGATCGGGGCCAACGTCCAGCGCCTGCAAGAGAGCTGGCAGGCCACCGCCAGCTCCAAAGACGGCACCGATGGCAAAGGGCGCACCGTGTTCGGTCCGGTCACCACGGCGGTCGTCGCCTTGCTCTACGCCGTCGGTGACAACTCCAACCTGGTGCTCGACCCCGACCTCGACAGCTACTACCTGATGAACGCGCTGGTGCTGACGCTGCCGCAGATGCTCGAGAGCACCGGGCAGATCTGGGGCTGGGGCACCTACGCAGCGGCACGCGGCAGCATCGGATCGGAACAAGAAGCCAACTGGGCCATCTGGACCGCCAGGACACAAAGCGGCGCCGAAGACATGCGCCGCTACCTCGAACGCGTGGCCCACGCCAACCCGAACATCGCCGCGCAGCTCAAGACCAGCGCCCTGGACCAGGCCCTGGCCCTGCGCAAGCTGGGCCACCTGGCGGTGTTCGACGCCCATGGCCCCCAACCCGCCGAGTTCTACCGGCAAGGCCGCGAAACGCTGGCGGCCCTGTCAGGCCTGTACGACCACCACCTGCCGCTGCTCGACCAACTGCTCGAGCAGCGTGAGGCCCACCTCACCCAAGCCCGCGACCTCACCGCCGTGGTGCTGGTGCTCAGCTTGCTCTTGTCGTCCTACCTGTTCATCTCGTTCAGGAAGGTGCTCGAAGGCGGCCTGCGCGAGGTCGTGTTCCACATCGACGCCATCCGCGACGGCAACCTCGCCACGCAACCCCGCGCCTGGGGCGCCGACGAAGCCGCCGGCCTGATGCGCACCATCGCCGACCTGCAGCAATCGCTGCGGCGCATCGTCACGCAGATCCGCGACTCGGCCGACCACATCGTGCACGCCAGCCAGGAGATCGCCGCCGGCTCCGACGACCTGGCACGGCGCACCGAAGCCTCGGCCAGCGGCCTGCAGCAATCGGCATCGGCCATGGCGCACATCTCGCAGACCGTGCGCAGCACCGCCGACGTGGCCGCCGAAGCCTCGTCGCTGGCCACGCACAACGCCGAAGCCGCGCGCCACGGCGGCCAGGTCATCCACACCATGATCGCCACCATGGACGAGATCAGGCAGTCCTCGCGCCGCATCGGCGACATCACGTCCACCATCGACGGCATCGCCTTCCAGACCAACTTGCTGGCCCTCAATGCCGCCGTGGAGGCCGCCCGGGCTGGCGAACAAGGCCGCGGCTTCGCGGTGGTCGCCGCCGAGGTGCGCGGGCTGGCGCAACGCGCGGCCAACGCCGCCCGAGAGATCAACCACCTGGTCTCCGACAGCGTGCGCCGCATCGAGTCGGGCACCGAGGTCGTGGGCCAGGCCGGCTCCGCCGTGGACGACATCGTCAAACAAACGCTGCACATCAACGAACTGCTGGCCCGCATCGCCGAGAGCGCCCGCAGCGAAGCCCAGGACGTGCAGCAGACCACCCAGGCCGTGCAAGCCATGGACGAGTCAACGCAGCAAAACGCAGCCCTGGTCGAGCAGACGGCCGCCGCCGCCGCGGCCATGCGCGACCAGGCCCAGGTGCTGGCCAACGGGGTCGCGACCTTCAGCCTGGCCTGAGCGCGCTCACCACCACAGCGTGACCGTGGTGCCACGCCCCAAGTTGCTGACCACCTGCATGCGGCCGCCCATCAGGTCCATCAGCTCCTTGACGATGCTCACCCCCAGGCCCGTGCCCGGGATGTTGCCGGACTTGTCCGCGCGGAAAAACCGCTCGCCCAGCCGCGCCACGTGATCCGGGCTCAAGCCGATGCCGTGGTCCTCGACCGCCACGCCGAAGTGGGGCGTGCCCGCTTCGTCTCGGGCGGCCTCGGTCACGAAGCGCACCACCACCTCGCCACCCTCTGGCGAGTACTTGTAGGCGTTGGACAGGATGTTGAGCACCGCCTGACGCAGCTTGATGCGATCGGCGCGCACAGGCATGGGCTGCGCCAGTGGCACCACCACCGGAGCGGCCCTGCCTTCTGGTGGCCGATGGTCGGCCAACATCGCCTGCACCACCTCACCGAGGTCCAGCTCCTCGATGAGGAAGTCCTGGCCACGTCGCGCTTCGATGCGCGCCAGGTCCAGCAGCTCGTTGAGGATGGCCACCATGGCCTGGCTTTGTCGGTAGATGCGGCCCAACAGGTCCTGCCGCTGCTCGGTGGACATCTCGCGCTTGAGCATCAGCTCGGTGAACCCGAAGATGCTGACCATCGGCGTGCGCAACTCGTGCGCGGCCATCGACAGGAACTCCGACTTCATCTCGTCGAGCGTGTGCTGCCGCGTCACATCGCACACGTACAGCACCCGGCCCACGCTGCCTTGCTGGCTGCACTGGCCGCTCAGCGACAGCACCTTGCGGCATTCGCCAGCCAGCTCCAGCACCACGGCGTCACCACTGGCAGCACCCGAGCCTTGAAAAACAAGCTCCAGGCCCGCGAACGGCTTGTGTTCAGGCGCCATGGCGCCCAAGGCATCCGAAAGCCCGGCCAGGTCCCACGACAGCACCACCGGCTCGCTCAAACCCGTGTGCCGCAAGAAGGCGCTGTTGACAAAGCGCACGCGCCCCTCTCGATCGAAGGTCACCAGGCCATCCTGGCTGAGGCGAGAGATCGCGCCCAGCTGGTCGTTCTGGTCCGCGAGCTGGGCCTCGTGGGCCTGCAGCTCGCGCATGTTGTGCTCCAGCATGATCATCTGCTGGCACATCAGCATCGATGCCTCGTTGAGCGATTCCCGCAGCTCCGTGACCTCCAACGGCCCCGACTCCTGCGGCAACAAGGCGCCCTTGGCATCGACGATCTGGCGGGCAAAGCGACGCGCCGTGGCCAGCGAGCGCATCGGCCGGCGCAGGAAGGCGCTCAGCAAGGCCACGCACACCAGCACCGCCACGACCGCCACCACCAGGGTGTTGCGCCAGATGCGGGCACGGTCCTGTGCGCTGGCGCGGGTGTCGTGCTCGATGCGCACCCAACCGATGAGCCCGGCCGCCACCACCGGGTGCCAGGCCTCGATGCGCCCTGGGTGGGTGAGCAGCACCGGCGTCGGCGTCGCCCCGACCTGCGCAGGCGCTTGCACCCCCACCGGCAGTCGGTGGTCGTGGACCACGCGAGGTGCCGCACCCGGCTGCCGCTGCACATGGACCAGGACTTCAGACCGCTTGCCCAGCACCAACAGCGACAAGGTGTCGCCCACCTCCGCCGAATGCGTCGCCAACTCTTCCAGGCCATCGAGGCTGTCGGTGAGGATCAGGTTGGTGCTGGCCACCGCCACGTTGCGCGCCAGCGTGGCCGCATGGCCCTCGGCCGCGCGCTGCTGCAAGCGGCCCTGCTCGTGAACGGTGTAGCCCCCGAGCAGCGACAAAGCCAGCACCAGCAAGGCCGACACCATGACGATGAGCTGCACATGCAGCCGACGTGGCCACAGCCTTTGCAGCAGGTGGATCGGCATCGCGGCCATGGTGAGTTGCGGCCTCACTCCGCGTAGCGGTCGAGCTTGAGGCGCTCCAGCGGCGCGTAGTCACGCGCATGATCGGCCTTCACCGGGCGCGACATGGGCACGCCCTGGAAGCTCGCTTGCAGGCTGCTGTCCTGCGCCAGCTTGAGCCAGGCCGCCTGCACGGCCTGCTGCACCGCCTTCGGCACCCGCGGGTGAGCGCTCAGCGGGTGCGGCGCGGCGCCGGGCGTCTCGAACAGGATGCGCAAGCCCGCCTGCACCTCCGGGGGCTCTCGCTCCAGCGTGGCCCTCAAACCACCCGTGGCGGCGGCTTTGCCTGCCAGCGTCTGCCGGTAAGCGTTGGTGTGGGTGCGTGCGTAAAAAGGCGTGATGCGCACCCGCTCGACCTCATCGAGCTGCGCGCGGATCAGCAAAGAAGCACCGAAGGCATTCGGCGCCGGGAACGCCAGCGTCTGCCCCTGCAGCTGCTTGAGCTGCCGGATCGGGTCGTCTTTCCTGACCACCAGGATGCCAGTGAGCAAATCGGTGTCCCGCACCAGCGGCACGTAGCCTTGCGCGCGCTTGGCGCGCACCTGGTGAAAGGGGTTCAGGTAAGCAAAGTCCGGTGCGCCCGCCTTCACATCCGCCTCGAAGCTGGGGATGTCGCGCGGCACCTTGAGCTCGAAGCGCGCGCCCACCTGCTGTCCCAGCCGCTCCAGGATGGGCACCCAGGTCCGCGCGATGTCGGCCGCCGGGAACTGGGGCACCACGGACACCGAATAAACGGCTTGCGCAGGGCTGGCCGCCGCAGAGGGTGGCGTGGCCTGGGCCATCGCCGACCAGGGCGACAGGCCCGCGAGCGCAGCGATCACCAAGGCACCACGGCGCAGCACACGGCGGCGCCAACGAGTCAGGCGGGTCGGGGTCATGGGGTCCTCCGCAGTCGACCTGAAAGGATTGTCGGCAGCGAAATGAAAGAAGTGCACACGCCAAAGCAAGAAGGCCCGTCACAGACGGGCCCCTTGCGGATTAGTGCGCAGACATCGGCCTGCGCCGATCGGACCGAGCCAGGCCCGGCCGCGCTCAACCGTGGCGGATCAGGTGGTCGAAGGCGCTCAGCGCAGCCGTCGCCCCCGCACCCGCAGCGATCACGATCTGCTTGTACGGCACGTTGGTGCAGTCACCGGCCGCGAACACGCCCGGCACGTTGGTGTGGCCCTTGGCGTCGATCAGGATCTCGCCGAACTTCGACAGCTCCACCGTGCCGCGCAGGAACTCGGTGTTGGGCACCAGGCCGATCTGCACGAACACGCCTTCGAGCGGCACCAGGTGCTCCTCGTTGGTCGCGCGGTCCTTGTACTTCAGGCCATTGACCTTGCCCTCGGCGCCCGTGATCTCGGTCGTCTGCGCATTCGTGTGGATGGTCACGTTCGGCAGGCTCTTGAGCTTGTTGACCAGCACCGCATCGGCCTTGAGCGTGTCGGCGAACTCGATCAGCGTGACATGGGCCACGATGCCCGCCAGGTCGATGGCCGCTTCCACACCCGAGTTGCCACCACCGATCACGGCCGTGCGCTTGCCCTTGAACAGCGGGCCGTCGCAGTGCGGGCAGTAGGCCACGCCCTTGTTCTTGTACTCGGCCTCGCCGGGCACGTTCACGTTGCGCCAGCGCGCACCGGTCGACAGGATCACCGTCTTGGCCTTGAGCACGCCACCGTTTTCCATCTTCACCTGGATGAGGCCACCGGCCTGCTCGGCCGGGATGATCTCGGCGGCCTTTTGCAGGTTCATGATGTCGACGTCGTAGGCCTTGGCGTGGGCTTCGAGCGCAGCAGCCAGCTTCGGGCCATCGGTCTCGAGCACCGAGATGTAGTTCTCGATGGCCAGCGTGTCGTTGACCTGGCCACCGAAGCGCTCGGCCGCGATGCCGGTGCGGATGCCCTTGCGAGCGGCGTACACGCCGGCTGCGGCACCCGCGGGGCCACCGCCCACGATCAACACGTCATAAGGCGCTTTGGCGTTGACCTTGGCGGCTTCCTTGGCGGCGGAGTTCGTGTCCAGCTTGGCCACGATCTCGTCCACGGACATCTTGCCCGAGGCGAACACCTGACCGTTCAGGAAGACCATCGGCACGGCCATGATCTCGCGTTTTTCCACCTCTTCCTGGAAGGCGCCGCCTTCGATGACGGTGGTCTTGACCTTCGGGTTGAGGATGGCCATGAGCGACAGCGCCTGCACCACGTCCGGGCAGTTGTGGCAGCTCAGGGACATGTAGACCTCGAAGTTGAAGTCGCCATCCAGGGCGCGGATGTTGTCCAGCGTCTCGGCTTCTTCTTTCGGGGGGTGACCGCCCGTCCACAGCAGCGCCAGCACCAGCGAGGTGAACTCGTGGCCCAACGGCAGGCCGGCAAAGCGCAGGCTGTTCGTGGCACCCACGCGCTGCAGCGTGAACGAAGGCTTGCGGGCGTCCTGTCCGTCGGTCTTGAGGGTGATCTTGTCGGCGCGCAGACCTTGGATGGTCTGCAGCAGCTCGAGCATCTCGCGCGAGTTCTCGGAGTCACTCAGGGATGCGACGATCTCGAAAGGTTGTTGAACCCGCTCCAGGTAAGCGGCGAGTTGGGCCTTGAGGGTGTCGTCCAGCATGTTGGGCATCCTTAAATTTCTGAGTTGCAAAGTGACTTCGGGAACCGGCCTCCTCCTGTGTCAGCGAGATGAGAAGGCCAGGGTCATCCACCCACCCGCCTTGTGGGCGAGCAGGTGAACCATGTTCAACGGTGTGGTGAGGTCAGGCCTCAACACAGGTCAAAGCTTAGGAAGATCGATCAGATCTTGCCGACCAGGTCGAGCGAAGGAGCCAGGGTCTTGGCGCCTTCCTTCCACTTGGCGGGGCAGACCTGGCCGGGGTTGGCGGCGGTGTACTGGGCAGCCTTGAGCTTGCGCAGGGTTTCCGACACGTCGCGGGCGATCTCGTTGGAGTGCACCTCGGCGGTCTTGATGACGCCATCGGGGTTGATCACGAAGGTGCCGCGCAGCGACAGGCCTTCTTCTTCGATGTGCACGCCGAAAGCGCGGGTCAGCTTGTGGGTGGGGTCACCGACCAGGGGGAACTGGGCCTTGCCGACGGCCGGCGAGGTTTCGTGCCACACCTTGTGCGAGAAGTGCGTGTCGGTGGTGACGATGTAGACCTCGGCACCGGCCTTCTTGAATTCTTCGTAGCTGTTGGCAGCGTCTTCGATCTCGGTCGGGCAGTTGAAGGTGAAGGCAGCCGGCATGAAGATCAGCACGGACCACTTGCCCTTGAGGGACTCGTCGGAGACGGTGATGAACTCGCCCTTGCCGCCGCGGTTGACGAAGGCTTCGGTCTTGAAGGGCTGCACTTGGGTGTTGATCAGGCTCATGTTGGGTTCCTGGTAGAGGCTGGTTTGACGGAACGCCACCTCGCTGGGAGGCGGTGTTTTCGAGGAAACAGGATGAATCTTAGGCCAGGACGTTTCATCAAGCGAATTGATTGAACAAATACGATCGATTGTCTTGGTCTATTGATTCATCGTCGCCACACCCAGGGCCCAACTCCTTTCAAATCAACGGCTTACTAGTTTGTGCGCACTCACTTCACGTAGAAGCGTGTGGCACTCACCGGCGCGTTGCTCATCCGATCGACCGCGAACGTGCCCACCGCAGGCGTGATGCTGCGGCCCTTGACGCCCACCGTCGCGCGCAGGGTCACCGAGCTCACGCCCGAAGGCACCCGGCAGTTGTACAGGCCGGTGCTGCCCACGCTGCAAGCCACCGATGCCACCGTGGGTGCCAGCTTGACCCCACCGCCGGTGTACGGGCTGCCATTGGGCTGCAGCACCCAACCCGCCACCTGCACGCTGCCATCGGCGCCCACCGCCTCGGCCGAAGCCCGGCCCAAGGCCGCCACCGTGCCCTTGGTTTGCAAGACGGTGGCCACGACGTTTTCGGTGCTGGTGCCGCAGGCCGCCTTCTTGGCGGTGCAACTCAGCTGCGGCGACGAGAACAACGCCACCTTGGGCTGGATGTAGGACATCACGGTGCCGAACTGGCCCGACACCCCCTTGCCGTAGCTGTAGGGCAGCACGCCGGCAAACGAGGAGTTCGCCTTGTCGTGTGCCGCCCCGAGGTTGTGCCCCAGCTCGTGTGCCAGGGTCAGGCTTTCGCAGTAGTAGTTGCCATGCTGGCCATCGTTGATCGACGAGAACATCAGCGACGGGGCCTGCTGCCGGTAGGCCGGCAAGCCGGCCGCGCGCGCCGCCGGCACGTAGGCCAGCCCGCAGGTGCCCGTCGTCGAGGTCACGGCATTGAAGGGCGACACGAAAACCGTCATCGCCGCACCGCTGACCAGGCGCTGCGCCGCCGTGCCCGCAAAAGCCCCCGCGTCGCGCCGCAGCACGTCGAGCTGCACCTGCGGCGTCGCGTCAGCGGCCTTGACCAGGCGCCAGCCCACGATGCGGAACTTCACGCCCGTGCCGCTGTTGACGTAGGCCTGATTGGCCACCTCGACCAGGTTGACCATGCGCGTGCGCGCCGAAGATTCCGTGCCCCACAAGGTCACTAGGCTGGGGCTGTAGGCCATCAGCAGGTTGATCTGGGTGTCGACCGTGCCCGCCTTGAGCGGCACAGGCTGCGCCGGGGTCGACGTCGCCGCGGCGGTGGCCGTGGCCCCGGCCGTCACCGCCCCCGCGGCGCCCGAAACGCTGCCCGCCGCCGCGACCGCCAGCTCCGCCCCGCCCTCGCCGGTTGGCGCTTCGATGTGATCGTCGCCCTTGGGGCCGCTCAGCCCCGCCGCGCGCGGGTCGAGGATCTCGGTGCGCCCCTGCCGCGTGACGACCTGGTACTCACCTTGGGTGGTGTGGATGGTGGCGAAGACCGCGTCCGGCCCAACCGTCCATTGCGACGACTGCCCGACGCCGTCCATGCGGCTGATCGCGCTGACCTGCTGGAACCCATGCTCATCGATGCCCGAGGCCGTGATGACGACCACCTCGGTCTGCCCACCAGGCAAGGGCATCGCCCACTCGCTGCCCACGGGGGCATCGGCCAAGGCCGCCAGGTTGGGCGTGATGACGCTCACCCCTTGCTCGAGCGCCGGGCCCAGCACGAAAGCCTGGGTCGACACGGCCGCCACGGTCGCAGCAGGTGCTGCACGCAAACCACCGGTGCCGCGCTGCGCCACGGCGAACACCTCACCCGCCACGCGCACGCCACCCTTGAGCCCCTTGGCCGTTTGTTTGAGGTAGATGCGGTCACCCGGTGCGTCACCCAGCCGCCCGTGCCAGGACTTGCGGCCATCGCGACCCAGGACCACGGTCTCCAGGGTCAGCCGTCGCTCTCCGACCCGAGGCAGGTTCACCACCCAACTCTCGCCTGCACGGGCCTGCATCAACCGCGCGATGTCGATCTGCATGGGTTGCTCGATGCGCACCTCCCTGGCGGGCAACACCACCCCGGCAGCAGCTTGGGCGGGCGAGGCGACGCACGCGCCAGACGCCATCAGGGCACAGGACAGCAAGGACAGGCGACGCAAAGACATGGCAAGGCACTCCACTCTGGCAGCCCACCCAGGGACGGGTCGGCACTCGGCTGCCAGACTAGGTCGCCCGAGCGTGAAACGCGCGTGAACTCCTGCCGCACAGGGCCACCGACGAAAGCCTGTCGCGACCTTGAATCGGCAAAAACGGCAAAACCGCTCACCCTCCCCCCGCGCCCGACCCCAGCCGTTTTCACACGCCGTGTCAGGCAACTTCCTACAACACGCTCAGCGCCTGGCCGACGCTTCGCGCAGCCAGGCCCCTATCAAGAAAACTGGGCGGTCTTTGCACAATGAATCCATCGACAGCGCGAAAGCGACCTCAGCCAGACACCCCGCAAACGCACAGGAGCCCCACCATGAACGCCGACCAAATCCTCGCCGAAATCCGCGAAGTCAACCTGTCCTACCTGATGCTGGCCCAAAGCCTCATCCGCTCGGACCGCGAACAGGCCCTGTTTCGCCTTGGCATCTCCGAGGAAGCCGCCGACCGCCTGGCCTCCCTGTCGCCCGCTCAAGTTCTCAAGATCGCCTCGGGCAACACCCTGCTGTG
>SCMV01000074.1 GCA_005502875.1 Comamonadaceae bacterium 2PF
TGGGTAATGTCCCGCCTGCCGAGTTCGAGGCAAACTACCACCAACAACGCGCTAGTCAGGCCGCGACCGTCTGACTTAAACCAACTGGCCTCCGCGAAACCCGGGGCGCTTCAGGACAACCCAAGGAGGGAAAGTGACGACGATCTTTTGCGACGAGGCAGGAAACACTGGCGCCAACCTTCTCGATCCAGACCAACCCTTTTTCGTCTTGGCATCGAACGACTTCACAAACGGCGAAGCGGATGCTCTTCTTGAGCATGTCCGGTCTGGACAAGGCGGTGAACCGAAGTTCAGTGTCTTGCGTAGACGACCCGAGGGCCTAGCCAGGGTGATTCGATTCTTGTCAGACCCGAGACTGAATCAGGATCGGGTTCGAGTCGGCGTGTTTCACAAGCGATACATGGTGGTCACAAAAATGGTTGATTTGGTCGCTGAGACGCTCATTCACCAGATAGGAGGTGACCTGTATGAGCGAGGCGGCAACATCGCCATGTCCAATGTGCTTTACTACTGCATGCCTACCTTTTGTGGGGAAGAACGAACTGACGCATTCATAGGCGCGTTTGTCGAGCTGATTCGGTATGGTGCGGCGACCCACAAGGATAAGTTCTATGCTGCAGGGCAGGAAATGTTGAGGGCCTCCAAGAGCGAAGCCTTCAAGAAGGATCTAATGCTCTTCACTGAACCGGCCCTTTTTGATCGATGGTACTTCGATTTCGACTGGTCGGCTCTTGACCCGGCCATACCAGCCCTATTCCACCAAATCGTCGTTTGGGGTAATCGCAAAGCTGACAGGTTCGACGTCCTGCACGACCGCTCCAAGCCGATACTTGCTTCGCAAGAGACGTTCGAGATGATGATGGCGGGTCCGGGCGAAGACTCGAAGCTCATTGGCACCGATCGACGAACCATCACATTTCCGTTACGCGCGCGTTCCATAAGCCATGGGGACTCTGGCGATCACCCTCAGCTTCAGGTGGCGGACTTGTGTGCCGGCGCTATTAATCACTTCTACAAGTGCCATGTAGTAGGCCTTTCAGACGAGGTTTCACGCGCGGTCGAAGATCTTGGATGCCTAGATTGGGGAGACAACTTTGTTCTGCCGCAACCTTATGCCACACCCGAAGAGCTTGGAACCGCTGGCACCAATGGCACTAACGGCGTGGACGAGATGGTCGCGTATCTGGGCACCAAGCGCAGCAACAGTTAGTGGAAGCGGGCTGCATCCTGGCGGGCCGAATCGTACCGGCATGAAGGGTTGCACAGCTCGATATGAGTTTGGCGAAATGACTGGAACCTCAGCAGTCGGATGTCTTGCATGGGGCACTGCAGGTTTCAGAATGTTCGCCTTGGCGGGCAGAAGGAAGCAGACAGTCTGGTCACGAGTGCGCGGATACAGCGATCCGCAGCACCTTACGTAACCATTGCGCCATCGGGCGCTCCTCGGTCAGCATGGCCATGATCCGCGCCTCGATCTCTCGGCTGTGGTCGATGCTCTGCGCGGCATCCAGGGCGAATCGGTGCGCGTCTTGTGCATCCATGGCGGTCAGGTCGTAGCCGTGTCCCAGAGAGATCCAGTGCAACGAGACCAGGGCTACTTCGACTGCGAATGCCGGCTGGCTGACAAGATGGTCGCGGGCCGCCCGAGTGAGCGTCTTCGGGTCACACGGTGAGTGCCAGGCCAGTTCAGTGGCCAGTCCGAACAGCTTGAGCGATTTGGCGGTGGCAAACCATTTGCCTTCGTCGCCAGGCGTTGCCTTGATCAGATCGCTGAGCAACTGATCAGGTGTGATCTCCGGATACTTCTTTGCAATGGCTCGGAAAGTGGCCAGGCGAGAGTTGGCCTGGTTCGCATCGATGGCGTAGCGCTGATACGCCTCTGCTCGGCGGCCCGCCTTCAGGAGCGCATCTTCTGCAAATGCCGCGAGCGCGGTGCGGGGCGCATCCCCGCCTTTCTGTCCAGCCATGTACGCGATGGCTTCATCGACCTGACCGCGCGCCAAGAACACCCGGCCACCCCAGACCCGGTAAGGCCAGATCGGATCACGGTCACCATCAAGCAATCCAAACAGCTCGTCGTGGCGGCCCGCCTTGAACAAGGCGCTGTAGCAGACACCTGCTCCGGACATCCATGCAAAGACGCCGCGTCTGCGTTCCTCCTGCACGCGCCTCAACATGGGCACCAAGTCATCCGCCCATCGCGATGCACGTTCAGCCGTGACGCATAGGTCACCCCAGTGATCCCCCAGGGATTCGATGTACGGCGGGTCGTCGTCTTGTATGGCGGTGAACAGGCGATCCAGCCACTTGCTGCGGACTTTGTCAGAGACATCCGCCTCTGCAATGATTGGTACCAAGGTCTGAACGGCCCCATACGTTGCATTGCCCAGCGCGCCTGAAGAGCTGTCAACGTGGGACAGCACGGGCGAAAGCTTCTCCAGCAGCAAAACAGCGCCTTCAGCCGCTGAGGCTGGGTCGTGCCGTGCGACGGCCCGGATCTCAGACAGCGCCTCGTCGATGCGACTGATCGCCAGCTTGGATCCTGCCCAGCCAAAGGCGGCTCGTCGGAAGCGGGCGCGAAATGCCCATTCCGTGGCGGGTAGTTTTGCTTTCGTGGCCATGATTTAGCTGTGGCCCTTCCCGCCGGTGATCCGGTTGAAGGGGGCATCCGAGACGTACCGTGATGGCGGTATTGTCCGGGCTATTCCCATTGCGGATAGCCCGCCAGTCGGCTGAAGGCAGCCAAGGCATGCTCAGATCACCGCGCTACCCGCGACTTCCGCCGCCCGCCAGCCTGCTCGGCCAAAAGCTCAGCCGCTGTAAGGCGCGCATCCAAATCCTTGGCAAACACGTCCAAGGGGATTTCAAGAGCACGCAGCCACAGGCGCAGTTCGAGCACATCCAAACGCCGAACGCCTCGCTCCACCTTGCTGATGTCACTCTGGCTCATGCCGATACGCTCACAGAGCATCTCCTGCGTGATGCCCTGAGCCGTCCTGGCCTGCTTGAGCAGGGAAAGGAAGATCTGGTGCGGAGCTGAATTGAGCGTCTTTTGCATGAGCCACTGGTGAATGGCCCGAGCTTCAATTCGAAGTTAGACTATGCGAAATTCGACTATTGTTAAGCCGCCCTTGGTCAAACTTTTGTGCCGAGGAGGGAGCGGCTGATTTCAGGATCAAGCAAGGGGGAAGGTGTGCATATCCGAGTCGCCATCATCGCTGTCATGGGTCTTGCCATAGGGACGGGGGCTTCTGCTGAGGCGCCGAAGTCGGATACCGGTGCCTTTGAAGCGGTCAAGCAGGCGTTTCAGGCGCTGGCCAAGCAAGGGGTGACCTCGGAGGACTCACCGATCTCGGTGGTGGTTCCGGATGCGACGTATGTGGGTGACCCGAAAACCAGCATTCCCTTCGTCGAGAGAGTCCGGACGCAGGGTGGCTTGATGGTCAGGACCCGTCTCCCGGTGACGGGGCAGCCGGAGAGGCCTCAAAAGGATGTCGTTGAAATCACCGCGCGGATCAAGGATGCTTGCGCCTCAGGAGGGGGTGCGCTGGAACGTCGCGACATTGCTGCGGAGCGGCGTTCTCCACGCACGCCCATCGTTGTCCGTGGCACCGATGTTTTGAGCCGCGAAGGCTTGATTGGGCAGCTCTGGTGCCGCGCACCATCCGGAGCTTCCTTGTTCATGGTGGAGGTAAGGCCAGCCAGCGAGGCTTGGTCACCGCCTCTCACCTTGGGTTGGCATTGGAACATCGGCTTCGACCTTGTCTCCCCCGTCGAGCTGGAAAAGCACAAGGCGAACAGACTTGAGTATGAGAAGGCTGTGGCTGCGCTCCGCGCCAATATCAAAGTCGGTGCCCAGGTCCAGATCCGGACTTCGGACTTGCCAGACCAGTTGACCGGTGAGTGGCGGGAGCGGCACAGATACTTTGTTGGCAACATGTGCGGCATGGTGACCGATGTGAAGACCCCCATCGCACAGGTGCAGATTCGAAGCACGCAGCTAGCCGTCGAGATTCAAAACATGTTTCCTCAAGGCAGCAAGAAGGATTTGTCGGACGTATTCCCGTCAGATCGAGACCAGCCTCAGACTTGGTGCTTCAAGTGAATCATGAAGAAGCCGAAATCCGATCCTGTCTACTCAGCCCGCATTGGTCGACGATGGCAGATCACCCTGCCAAAGGGCGTTTCTGATGCGCGTATTGGGCAGAGGCTGTATTGGCATGTTGATGTCGGTCGCGTGACCGCAAGCGTTAAGCCAGGCAGGTTCTTGGCGCCAAAGTATGTGACAACCCGGGTGAAGCGGGGTGTCGTCGTTAGGCGACCGGCGAGGCGCCTGGTCTAGGGAGACCGGCGCTGGCGTAGTTGAGGCAGTCGCAGACGGGAGGCATGGGCATTGCCTCAGTGAGGTTGCCCATGCCGATGTGCGGAGTCAGGGCGTTGCCTGTAGGCGCATAGCCGCTGCCATAGCCAGTTTCAGCGTAGGGGCGCCAATGCGCGCCGACGCTGGAGCGGAGCCGCTTGCCAGCACATGAGCCATTACCCGTAGACTTTGAGCGCGCAGTTGTGCCGGATACCACCGGGTTCCGGACAACTCGCTGGCGTTACGCAGGCTCAGCGTCTTGCCGTCCGCCAGGAGTTGTCTCGCGATCTGCTCCGCTTCGCTGATCGCCATTGAGCGCCTGGCCTCATCCTCAGCCTGTTTGTGCGTGACTGTGTTGCCCCGCATTTGCATGTAGAGATCGGCATGGCGGCGCATGGTGGACAGATTCACTTGCATGGCCCTGGCGACCTCGCTGGCCGATTGGCCTTGCATGATGGCAGTTCCCATTGCCTGACGCAGCTTCTGGTGGTCCACGCGTTTGACGGCGCGGCGTTTGCGTTGGGGATCTCGCGATGCCTCTGGCATATCGACAGGAACCCAATCGCCGAGCATGAGGTCGGGCAGAGAGATACCTTCGACCCATGCCACATCTATGAGCTGCGCGATGGCGATCCGCGCGCTGGGTTTCTTGAGCCAGTTCGAGAATATCGACTTGGATCCGCCAACGCGGGAGGCGAACGCCTGAATGCCGCCGACATCATCGGCTCGTTGCTTGATGAGAGCTTTCATCCTGGCGCTGGCCTGTGGCCACTCACCGTTCAAGGCCTTCAGCAGGCCGGCGCACTGCTCTGCCCGCCAAACTTCGGCAGGTGTGCAGATGTCGGTGGGCGGCGCGACGCAGGTGAATCCTATGGCGCCGCATCCTCCGCAGACCCCAGAGTGCTTCACGCGCAGGTATGGGTCTTGTGATTCAGAGGGCGGCTTGCCACACTTAGCCGGGAGCAGTGGTCTGCGATGCAAGGGGCAGCAGGACACTGGTCCCATACGCCACAGCAGCCGCTCATAGGGCATACGTCCAGCTTCCAGATCTCCGCGCAGGCATTCCACGCACACACGCTCCTCAGTCGTGATCAGCTTCGTGGTGGAGACGTGATACGAGAGTTTGGACAGCGTACACCCCTCCAGGCTCTGACTGCCTGTTGCGATTTCCAGTGCTCTGGCCCAGCTCCTTGCGCCCAGGCCCGTACCGATCATGAGGTTGCCTGCGTTCTTGTCCCAGCCCCAACCCCACCCCCAGCCTTCGCGGTAGATGCGACGCATGACACGCTGTTCCTTTCGGTTTGGTGTGAGCGCAGCGCTGACCTCGGGATCGTTGGCCATCGTGATGTTCACGAGCTTGTTGGGTGGCAGGGAGTGTTCATACGCCAGTCGTTGCAGGAAGCTGTAGAGCGATTCGGACTGGCTTGATCCCAGACCCTCGGGCTTGATGCAGTACAGCAGCGTTGGTTTGCGCCGAGGTGCAGGAGCTGGCTGTGGATGGAAGGTCGCTTGTTTAAGCATGGGCCACCGCCACATCGCGATGCTTCATGACGGCGACCAGGTTCTCTTTGGTGAGGTGACCATCGCCATAGCAAGCGCCAATGAGCTTGGCTTCGCCCTCGGTTGCTTCTTTCTCCAGGATGCGCAGTGCGGCTTCACCCTTGATGGCCTTGCTGAAATGCTCGGCCATCAGTCTTTCGCCGGGTGTGGCCATCTGCTGCGTCAACAAACGCAGCAGGATGGACTTGGTCAGCCCTATGGAACCCAAAGAGGCCATCATCATCGGCCGCCATATGGCTACCAGGTTGGGGCGTTCCTGGCAGGGCCACTGCTCCTGAAACTTCAGGAGTTGATCGCGGTACTCGATCTCGTCCGCTGACATTGGCTTGCCTTCCTTGGGGTTGACCTGGTAGCGTCGGTAATGGACGATCTCGCTGCGCCGAACCACTTGGCCGTACTCGATCATCAGGTCTGCGATTTGGTGCGTGCCGATCAGGACGAGCTTGGTATCGCCGATGTCGGCCAAGCTCTTGAGCGTGTCCATGATGGCGGAGTAGTCGGAGAACCGCAGCAGGTGAAGTGCTTCGTCCACGATGAGGGCGCGCACCTTGCGATGGCGAAGCATCTTCTCGACGTGCCCTCGCAGGCTGGCCACGGATTGGCGGTCGCCTCGTACGCCGTGCAGTTCGCCGTCAGTCACCTTGGACGGACGCTTGTGATCGATGTCAGGCTCTGCGCCCGCCTCCAGGATGCGGCGGTAGAGCATGCGCCAGGACAGCGATTTCTCGCCGTTGGCCGGTGCGCTGACGTGAAGAACAGGGCATTGATCTGGCGTGGCTGAGGGGCCGTACTGGCTGTCCAGCAGGGCACTCAGTTCGTTGGCCAGTGTGGTCTTACCGATGCCTGTCATGCCGATGATGGACACGATCTTGACGTCGTTGTTCGGGTCCATCAGTTCCAGGAGGTCGTTGACGACTCGATCCAGTTCCCGATGAGAGAGTTGCAGCAGATAGAACCACCGCTTTCTGAACAGCACGCTTTCGCGCAGCATGTCTTCATGGGGTGTCTGCCAGATGATTTCGTCCGGCGGCAAGGTTTCACAGACGGCTTGGCTTTGGATATCTTGTTGCGACATGTTGTTCTCCTTCCTGTGGGTCAACGGAACCGACCGATTCTTTGAAGCAGGCTGACGGGCCTGGCTCCGCGATTGGGAGGCGGGGGCATCTCCACCGGTTCGTACACCTCGACGCCTGCGTCAGACTGGTCGGGTGTGTTGCCGGTCGGGGGCCTCTCCATCAGTGGCAGGGCGGGCGCGAAGGCCTGCTCCAGCGGCTGGTTCTCAGGCCATTGGTCCCAAGGCTGGGATTCCTGTGGCGAGTCGGTGGAAGGCGGAACAATCTCCTGCTGCGGCTTCATGACCTCCGGGTCTGCTTTGTCGATCTCAGGGGGAATCTGGCTGGGAAGCGCCAGGGTCATGGATTGCTGGTCATACAGGTAGCGCATCTCCGACTGCTGCATGGCCAGGCGATGGTCGAAGTCTTCAGGGCGCCATACCTCGTGGCGATGCTTTCGTGATTCCGCATTCGTCCGGTCTCGACCTGCATCGCGGTTGGCTCGGCGGCTTTCAGCGCGCAAGGCCATCTCCATCTCGCGATGGGTGCGCCGGTACAGCCAGCGACGGTTGTTGCCGATCGCAGCGACCCAGCGCTTTCCGGTTTGCACATAGACGATGCTGGCGTTCCAAGGCTCGACACGCACTTCAACTTTTTGCCCGTGTCTGACTTTGCGCAGCTCTGAGTGCTGGTACCACATGCCGTCAACCCAGACACCTCGTTGTGGATCAACCTTGTGAAAGGGCCGCTTGGCATGAGGGCAGGTCAACAGCATGATGTTCTCGTCGAACCTGGCACCTTTGAACTCTCGATGGCCCGTTTCATGGAGACGGCGCTTCTCATAGTCGTTCGGCGTGGTGCCCAGCGTCGGGTGGATCCGATTGGGGCGCTCGATGAAGAGGTAGTGCTCCAGGAGCTTGTACAGCGCCGGCAGTGTCCAAGCCGCGTGATTGAACGGATTCACGGACTTGGTGACCAATCGCGCATCAGTACGAAGGATGCGCGTGTTCCCCTTGAGTTCCGACAGCACTTCGTCTTCTGTTGCGCCCAGCAGCCGCTCGATCATCGCGCCGCCTCGGGGTTGACCTGGTGCCCTGAACCGAAGCTCGATGCCATAGAGCTGGCAGAAGCTTGACAGTTCGCGAGATCGGAAGTCGCTGCCGTTATCAACCGACAGCACACGAGGTAAACGATTGTGGCGGCGCACATAGTCCCTCAGCACCATCAGCACTGTTGCCGTGGATGGCGGGTCAAAGCTGATGTAGTGTGCGCGCGCCTGTGCCGTGTGGCCATCGATGGCCAACGTCAGCGTTGGCTTACCCAGGTCGTTGCCGCCGGGGGATATCAGCGCGATGTTGGCGATGGTGTGATCGACGTAGCAGATCTCGTGTGGCCGAATGCCATGCGTTGGGAAGCAGCTTTCCAGCGCTTGCTGGATGGGTGCCTCCTGGTACGCGGCACGCTTGCCTTTGCGCGCTTTGGTGGATGCCAACTCGTTGGCATAACGGCAGAACGTGGGATACGCGACTGGGCGCACAGGCTGACCGTTGTCTTCCACTGCGGTTTCGCACAAGCCTGCGTACTTGTCCCAGGCACCCTTCCGATTGGCGTTCCGCTCATCGTTGTAGTGCTGTGTGATGGCTTGCTCGATGAGCCCAAGGTTCACCTTGCTCACACGGGGCTCTCGGTTACCTCGGCGACTGCGACTGTCCACTAAGGCAAGGATGGCCTCCATGTCATTACTCGCTTGGGCGATGGCCTGACGGAACCGAGAGAGACTTCGTTCGGAGTAGGCATCGCTGCCTCCGTTTCGGACAGCGTCCAGCTTGGCCATGGCACGCTGCAAATCCGCAGGCGCTACATTGGCAATTGACAGCTCAGATGTACCGCTTGCGCATTCGTCCAGTTCAATGATGCCTTGCTTATGCCCATTGAGGATCATCTCCACACTGCGGCTGAACTGGCTACCCATCTCGTCGATCAGGACGACATCTCGTTCACCACAGATGGCCACCACATAGGTCTTTCCGTCGAAGCGGACCTTGCTGTTTGGCTTCAGGACGAACGTGCCAGGTACAGGCAGTCGCGGCTCTTGCTGTGCAGCCCTGACGGCTTGCGCTGCTCGGTGGGTTGGGGCGTCAGCGTAGAGCGTTAACTCTTGGGTGCATGCGAGGCGATCGTGATGCAGATCGACGTAGACACGGCGATCTGCGATGCACTTGAAGACGGCATCAGCCGAGAAGCCATCGTCCAGCAGTGAACCCAGCGGCACAATGCGCTGAGTTGACACGCGGTCTGCGATGGCTGCGGCCACTGCTTCGACGAGTGGAGGGCATTCGTCATGGCAGTAGTCTTCCAGGAAGCGCATGTTCTCAACCAAGATGGCCGGTAGGGTGCTGTTGCCAATCAGTTCATATCGAAACCCCAGGCCTTCGAAAAGCTCCTCGGCTGCGCGATAGCGCCATCGGTGCGTGGCGTCCTTGTAAAACTGATGCGGGTTGCGCTCCATGGCTTTGATCAGCCTGTCATCGTCGCGTGTCTCTGCGATCACGATCTCGTTCTCACGAACGATGAGCATGTCGGGGGTGTAATTGACGGTGTTCTTCGTTGCGCCGCTTTCGTCCTTGATTTCGAGGACTACGCTGGGTGGCTGCGCGAAGTACGCGATCACCGATGGGTCCTGCTCCAGGAGGATGGCGTGGACATGCTCACCTCGACGGCTTTCGAGCTTGAGTCGGGTGCCCATCTTGCGGCTATGGAAGTCGAAGACCGCATTGCCAAGGCGGCCCATCACTTCTCGGGATGGACCATCGTTGATGCATTTCCGGAGGTACTGGCGTGCGGGGTCTGATAGACGCAGTTGAAATGCGACCCCTTCGATCTGGCTTTGCAGAACGGGCCAGTTGGGACTGTGCGGCACAGGACGAGTCATACGGCGCCTCCGTCCATGCAGATGCTGCAAGGGGGCGTTTGATATGGCTGGTCTTCCAATGTAGGTTGGCGCTGCATCAGTTGCTCGCGAGGTGCGGGAATAGCGACACCGCCGTGCCGCATGCATTGCTTATCGGATCGGATGGGTAAAACTCTTATAAGAGTTTTGGATGCTGGCGGTGATTTTTCACACAGCAGCAGGTCGGCGCGTACGAGGAGGGGGTGAAAAGATCTCCGCTGTAGGGAGATGCGGTTGGCGGGGGAATGCCAACACCGGACCGATGAGTTCATTGGCTTGACTTTCGTTTAGGCGAGTTAACGCAAGCCGACTAAGACAGGTGTCCTTGCCGGGGTGACAAAACGAAGGTCACGCGACGCGTGCCAAGAGCTATGGCCTATCTGTTTCTGAGCGCCCTATTGGTTCTCAAGAGGTGAAAAAAGTGTACACGACTCATCCGAGCGCAGCGCAGCCGGGGCAAGGCGGAAGTTCAGGCTATCAGCATGGGCGGTGGACGCCGAGCAAGCGTACCCGTGATTGAGGGGGCTGAACGAATTCGTGGCTACCCCTGGGAAATCACTAAGTGGAATCTACTTTTGCACAATGTTTACAACGATCAAACAGAAACATGTGAATCATTGTTGCGCTTTATACTGTTGCGGTTTATGCTTCGCGACTCATGCAGCTAAAGAGGTCCATGCGATATGCCCAAGTGCGCAGTTGATTCCGTTCTGCTGGAGCAGATGCATTGCTTCATACGAGAGAATCGGCTGACTGTGAGTGGTGCGGCGGCGAGGCTGGGTGTTGATCGCACCACACTCTGGCGGTTCTGCAGTTCCGGTAAGGCACGTGATGACACAAAAGCCCTATATCAAGAAGCGCTATTAAAACGCAACGTGATTGCTGGAGGGTATGTTTCGGATGATGCGGTTGATGCAGATGCTCTCGCGGTTCAAGCGCCCTCCGGCTCGCAAGGATTGCTGGCAGACCGAGAGCTGAAGCGGATCAGGAGGGCTTGCGAAGGGGTCCTCGCACTGCTTGATGTCTATGAGGCACAGCAAATGGGTGGGAAAATTTGAGGGCACTGCGGTGCAGCAAATGAAGAACAAGGGGAATGGGGGAAAATATGTCTGTGGCTAAGAGTGAACGTGATCGGCAGGCACTACAGCAAACGATGAAGGCAATCATTGCCGAGTCGAAGCGTACGTCTGCAAAAGCATCGTCCCAGGCATCTTTGCCGGGGTTGGATATGCCTTCGCGCTCGCACTCCTCGCGGCCTCAGTCCAATGAGCCTTACCTTCCCGAGCGTGTGGCGGAGTTGGTTCATGCCATTCCAGCAGAACGGCGCCTGTCTGATCTGGTTCTCGCTCCGCAGGTGGTCGATGCCGTGGTGGAGTTCATCGACGAGTTCTCGCAGGCGGCGTTGCTGCGGTCGCATTCGCTAGAGCCGCGTCACACGGTACTACTTCTTGGGCCTCCTGGTAATGGGAAGACGAGCCTAGCTGAGGCGTTTGCGACCGAGCTATCGCTTCCGCTCTTGTCCGTGCGCTATGACGCCATCGTGGACAGCTTTCTCGGTGAAACGTCGAACCGCCTGCGTCGGTTGATCGAGTTTGCAACGCTAAACCCCTGCGTGCTTTTCTTCGACGAATTTGAGGCCGTCGGCAAGGAGCGTAGTGATGCGCAAGAGACCGGCGAGATCAAGCGCGTTGTGTCAACGTTGCTGGTGCAGATGGATCGATTGCCGAGTCACACCGTGGTTGTCTGCGCGACCAACCACCCCGAGCTTCTCGATAGAGCCGTGTGGCGACGGTTCGAGATGAAGCTTGAGATTGACAAGCCAGGCCCTCAACAGTTGAAGGAGTGGTTCAAGAAGTTCGAGCAGACGCTTCAGGGAACGTCGGGCATCACACCTCAGCAATTTGCCGATCACATGAAAGGCGAAAGCATGGCAACGGTTGAGGCGTTCACGCTGGACGTTCGTCGAAAAGTGGTGTTGTCACGAGGCAAGATCAGCCCCGCTGAGGCTGTTCGCTTGGTTATGGCTAGAAGTGATATTCTCTCTGCAAAAATAATTGCCAGGGAGCAGGCGAGTGCCGACCAACTTTCCGATAGTCCGATTAAAGCGCGCACCCGAAGCGCGCGAAAGAATTAAGGGCCGCAAGGCCCGCTTCCCGAAAAAAATCCCTTACGACCGTCAGGCGCAACGCCTGGGCCAGGTTTTCGCCAATGCTGAGCGTAGCCTCGCGTCCTACGCCAGTGACGTTTCCGTTGCAGCCGATCCGAGGGCGGTAGTGCCCGATCGCTGCTTGGTGTTTGAACTGCTCGGCGATGTGCCAGAGTTCAACCTTGCCGCTCAAGCTCTCGGTCTCGACTGGCTGGCGAACGAGGCAACGACGGGAGACGCCGAGTTCGACGAAGACGTCGCTCCGGACGCTCCTGAGCGGCAGCCTGCGCAGCGGCTGTACCTGACGATGCCCACTGAGCAGGCGCTGAGGCGACTCCTGGCGCAGTGGAAACGCTACACGAGCGGTGTGGCACCCGGTGATGACCAGAAGGGGTTGTGGAAGCTCTTTGACTACCTGCATAAATTGCGCGTCTGGTCTGTCGAAGATCGCCTCGATCCGACCTTGGCCGACTACGTTGCCAAGATGCTGGCGAATGATCCTGAAGAGGGCGTCATCGTTGCGCTCGACCTTTGGTACCGCGATGATGATGACCGCCGCGACGAGTCTTTGGACACCTTGAACGAGATGCTCGACGAGGTCGGCGGCGAACTGCTGGACCAAGTCGATATTCCGGAGATCCGATATCAGGGTGCCTTCATCCAGGTGCCTGGCAATGTCGCTGAGCAGTTGGTGCAAGGTAACGGCAGAATTGCTCGGTTTCATGATGTGATGACCATCCGGCCACAGTCGGCGTACGAGTCGCCGATCGAGGGCGATGCTGTCAGCGTGGCGACGGAACAGGAAGCACCTCAGTTGGATGGCGATTGCATCGCGGCGCTGTTGGATGGCTACCCTATCGATCAACACGAATTGCTTGCAGGTCGCCTAACGATCACTGAGGTGGACGTGCATGGTGCTCAAGCGCCCGCTCTCACGCGCCATCATGGCACCGCAATGGCTTCGCTGATCGTGCACGGCGATCTGAAGTCTCCGGACACCAAGCCGCTCAATCGACCGTTGGCCGTCTTGCCGGTCTTGGTATCTCCTGGCGGCACACGGAAGGAAGTCACACCCAAGGGCAAGCTGCCCATCGGAGTAATTTACCGAGCTTTGAAGACGATCACGTCAGCAAATCGACGGGTTAATCCCGATCTTATGGGTGTGATCGTGATTAACCACTCCATTTGTGACGTCTACGCGCCGTTCGTGCGGCGCTCATCGCCCTGGGCGATGTTGTTGGACTACTTCAGTCATGCGCACAACTTGCTCTTCGTGGTGAGTGCCGGGAACGTCTTTTTGAAGCGCCCCGGGTTTCGCGGAGGCCAGTTGGTTTAAGTCAGACGGTCGCGGCCTGACTAGCGCGTTGTTGGTGGTAGTTTGCCTCGAACTCGGCAGGCGGGACATTACCCA
>SCMV01000075.1 GCA_005502875.1 Comamonadaceae bacterium 2PF
CACCCGCTCGGCGATGGACGCCAACCTGTTTTTCCAGGTGTTGGTCGCCGAGATCCAGGCCAACAGCGGCGACCCAGGCTCCGCTTACCAGATCTACCTTGAAGCCGCACGCCGGTTGCAAAACGGCCAGCTCTACCAGCGCTCGGTGGAAGTCGCGCTGCGCGCTCGCGCCGGGGAACAAGCCCTGACCGCAGCCAAAGCCTGGCGCCAAGCCCTGCCCCAATCTCGAGACGCGGCCGAGTTCAACACCCACATCCTCATCGCCTTGGGCCGGAGCAAAGAACTGGCCGCGCCCTTGCGCGCACTCATCCAGCTCACCCCGACCGAGCAGCAGGCCCAACTGATGGCCAGCCTGCCGCGCAGCCTGGCACGTCTGCAGGATCGGGTGGCAGCCGCCCGGGTGATCGACGAGGCCACGCAGCCCTGGCGCAGCGCTCCCATCGAATCGGCCGCAGCCTGGGGAGCCAGTGCAGAAGCATGGCTGATGGCCGGCCGCGCAGACACCGCCATGGATGCCGCACGCCAAGCCTTGAAGCTCGACGCCAGCCAGCTCGGGGCCCAGTTGGTGGCCACCGAACTCATCGGCCAACAACCTGACGCCGAGGCCCTGGTCAAGTCACAACTGACCCGCCAGGATGCCTCCCCGGTGCTGCGGCTGGCCTACGCCCGCAAGCTGGCCACCGCCCAGCGCTATGCAGAATCTGCCGAGCAACTCGAAACCCTGATCGCGGAACAACCGGATCAGGACAGCCACCGCGTGCTGCTCGCCGCCATCCGACTGGAGATGCGACAGGTCGATGCGGCAGAGGCCGTCATCAAGCCCGTTTTGCAAAAAGCCACCACACCACCCAGCAAGGACCACGAACAGGCTTTCCTGCTGATGGCCCAGGTGGCAGACCGCCGCAACCAGACGGCGGAGGCCTTGCGCTGGCTGGACAAGGCCGACACCAAGCATGAAAAACTCGCGGTTCAAAGCCAGAAGGCCCGATTGCTGGCTGCACAAGGCAAGCTGGCTGAGGCCCGCTCCAACCTGCGCAAGCTGCCCGAAACCGAGGCTCGCGACGCGATCCTGAAAATCCAGACCGAGGCGCAGTTGCTCAGAGAGCTCAAGCAATGGCGCGAAGCCTGGAACGTGCTGGAGCAAGGCTCGCAGCGCTTCCCGGAAGACCCCGACCTGCTCTACGACCAGGCGATGGTCGCTGAAAAGCTCCAACGCTTTGAAGACCTGGAAAAGCTGTTGCGCAAAGTCATTGCCCTTGCGCCCGACAACGCAGGTGCCTACAACGCATTGGGCTACAGCTTCGCAGATCGCAACATCAACCTGCCCGAGGCTCGCAAACTCATCGAACAGGCCCTGGCCCTGCGTCCGAACGACGCCTACATCGTGGACAGCCTTGCGTGGGTCACCTTCCGCGAGGGCAAGCTGGACGAAGCCCGACAGCTGCTGAGCCAGGCTTATGCCAACCGGCAGGACGCCGAAATCGCCGCCCACCTCGGTGAAGTGCTTTGGCTACAAGGCGACCGCGAAGGCGCACTGAAACGCTGGCGCGAAGGCGTAGCCATCGACAAGAACAACGAGACCTTGAAAGAAACCCTGCAGCGCTTCGGAGTTCAACCGTGACAGGGGCAGACCGCAGGCTGCGTCGCCCGGCCTGGCTGCTGAGCACCCTGGCGAGCACCTGCCTTGCGGCCGCTTGCGCCCCCCTCACACCGTCGCCACAGGCGACCCAGGGCAGTGCCCGCATCGAAGACGCCTTGTTGTCCCATGCGGCCCCAACCAAGGCCAGCACCGCGCCGGGCGCCACCATTGAACTGCAAGGCCAGATGGGCATCAAGCTCGGCGCCTGGCAGACAGAGCCTGCGAAAGGCATGAGCTTCGGTTTTTTCTTTCAGGGACAACTCGAACGCGGCAACCTCGCGCTCATGACACCACTGGGCAGCCAAGTCGCCCAGATCGAATGGACACCCACGGCGGCGACCCTTCACCGCATCGGGCCCGGGGGTGGAGAAGACCTGCGCCGAGGTGGCATCGAGGAGCTCGCCGAAGCCGCCCTGGGCGAGGCCCTGCCTCTTCAAACCCTGGTTCACTGGATGCGAGGGCAACCAGACCCAGAACTGCCTCACAGCCCCCAACCCGAGGCTGGCCTCTTTGAACAAAGAGGCTGGCTGATCGACACGCGAGAACGCGCCCAAGGCCGCATTCTCGCCACGCGCCAAGGGCGCCCCGGCTTGCGCGATGCTCGCATCTCGGTGCGACTGGATCCCTGACCCCATCACGCCATGCCCAGCCTCCACGACCTGGCAGCGCCTGCCAAGATCAACCTGTTCCTGCATGTCACCGGCAAACGCCATGACGGCTACCACCTGCTGCAGTCTGTCTTTGTGCTCTTGGACTGGCA
The DNA here is from genome assembly GCA_005502875.1 of Comamonadaceae bacterium 2PF. Taxonomy (GTDB): domain Bacteria; phylum Pseudomonadota; class Gammaproteobacteria; order Burkholderiales; family Burkholderiaceae_C; genus Aquabacterium. Next base: position 2,400 of record SCMV01000075.1, read on the forward strand.
TGACACCCTGCACATCGAGACCCGCGAAGACGGCCGCATCTGCAGGCATGACATCAACGTCCCCCTGCCCGCTGACGACTTGTGTGTGCGCGCCGCCCGCCTGCTGCAAGCAGAAGGCGGCACCCAACGCGGTTGCGACATCCACATCGAGAAGTCGCTGCCGTGGGGCGCCGGGTTGGGCGGCGGCAGCTCCGACGCTGCGACCGTTCTGCTGGCGCTGAACCGACTCTGGGGCCTGAACTGGTCAGCGCAACGACTCGAAGCCCTGGCCGTCAAACTCGGGGCCGACGTGCCCTTCTTCGTGCGTGGCCGCAACGCCTGGGTCGAGGGCATCGGCGAACAAATCACCCCCATTGAGCTGCCGCCGGAGGTGTTCGAGACGCCATTGGCCCTGCTCAAGCCCCCAGCCGCCATCCCGACCTCGGCGATTTTTGGCAGCCCCTTGCTGAAACGCGACACCGATCGCGCTATACTTGCCGCCTTTCTTGCAGCGCCAAAGCGCTTCGGTCGAAACGACCTGCAGGAGCCCGCCCAAGCCTGGCGCGCGATCGAGTCCCCACCCGCTGGGTTGGCCGACGCCCCAAGGCTTGAAGCGAGCGACGGCAGGCAAGTCAGCCAAGCTTTGAGCGCCATGCAGAACCGCTTCGGCAACAGCCGGATGACCGGTTCGGGAAGCACGGTGTTCTCGTGGGTCAACCAGGAGCAGACACCAGCCACCGATCAGGATGTCCAGGCGCTCGGGACGGGCCTGCATGGAGGCCACTGGGTCGGTCGCGTCTGCCGCGTGTTGCCGTGTCACCCTTTGCTTCACCTGATTGGCAGCGAACCCGCCGACCAGTTTTGAAGCGAAGCAAAAACACAACAACTTGCAATCGCAGTCAAAAACGGGCTAGAATGTGAGTCTCTCGTCAAGAGAGCAGATTACAAGGTTTCAAGACACGAAAGCTTTGCTAGAGTGGTTTGAGGCCGGTGTAGGGGAATCGCCAAGTTGGTTAAGGCATCGGATTTTGATTCCGACATACGAGGGTTCGAATCCTTCTTCCCCTGCCAAATTTCTCAGGTGATCGGTTGCACCACAGCAAACTGATCATCGACTTGCCCCAAGCCTGCCACCTTCAAAGGTGATGTCTGGGCGATGGCCGAGGCAACCTCTGGTGAACGCACCAGCTGTGCATGCCGGGCTTCCTCGACGGGCAAGTGAAGGGCAAGACGTTTTCGCAGCCACCACCGTCACGCCCGCCATGCTTTCCGACACCGTTCTGTTCACTGGCAACGCCAACCCGGCCCTCACCCAGGAAATCGCCACCCAGCTCGGCGTTTCGCTCGGCAAGGCCTCTGTGGGCCGCTTCTCCGATGGTGAAACCACCGTCGAGATCCAGCAGAACGTGCGCGGTCGCGATGTGTTCGTGGTGCAGTCCACCTGCGCACCCACCAACGACAACCTGATGGAACTGCTGATCATGGCCGACGCGCTCAAGCGCGCATCCGCCCAGCGCATCACGGCTGTCATCCCTTACTTCGGTTACGCCCGTCAAGACCGACGTCCGCGCTCCACCCGTGTGCCGATCTCGGCCCGCGTCGTCGCCAACATGCTCGAAGCCGTGGGCGTGTCCCGCGTGCTGACCATGGACCTGCACGCCGACCAGATCCAGGGCTTCTTCAACATCCCCGTCGACAACATTTACGCGTCGCCGGTGTTGCTGTCGGACCTGCAGTCCAAAAACTACAGTGACCTGGTGGTCGTGTCGCCCGACGTCGGCGGCGTGGTGCGCGCCCGGGCCCTGGCCAAGCAGCTCGGCTGCGACCTGGCCATCATCGACAAGCGTCGCCCCAAGGCCAACGTGTCCGAAGTGATGCACGTCATCGGTGAAATCGAAGGCCGCAACTGCGTGATCATGGACGACATGATCGACACCGCCGGCACGCTGGTCAAAGCCGCCGAGGTGCTGAAAGAACGTGGTGCCAAGAGCGTGTACGCCTACTGCACCCACGCCGTGTTCTCGGGACCGGCCATCGAGCGCATCAAGGCCTCGCACCTCGACGAAGTCGTGATCACCAACACCATCCCGCTGAGCGAGGCCGCCAAGGGCACCCCCAAGATCCGCCAGCTCAGCACCGCCTTCCTGTTCGCCGAAACCATCCGTCGCATCACCGACGGCGACTCGGTGACCTCCCTCTTTTCGGAACAGAACAACAACTTCTGATTCGAAAATCCCCGGCCGCTTCGGCAACGCAGCGGCCTTTTTCCAAGCGCCTGGTCGCGGGCGCTTCACTCAACTGGAGTACTTCCATGAAATTCACCGCTTTCGAGCGCAATCTGCAGGGGACCGGAGCGAGCCGCCGCCTGCGTGACGCTGGCAAGACCCCTGGCATCGTCTACGGCGCCGGCAAGGCCCCCGTCGTCATCGAGCTGGACCACAACGCGCTGTACCACGCCATGCGCAAAGAGGCCTTCCACTCGTCCATCCTCGAGATGGACCTGGGTGGCACGGTCGAAAAGGTCCTGCTGCGCGACTACCAGAAGCACCCGTACAAGCAACTCGTGCTGCACGTGGACTTCCAGCGCGTTGACGCCACCACCCGCATCCACAAGAAGGTGCCCGTGCACTTCGTGGGCGAAGCCGACGCACCGGCCGTCAAGCTGGACAAGTGCCTGATCAACCACGTCACCACCGAACTGGAAATCGAGTGCCTGGCTGAACAGCTGCCCGAATTCCTGACGCTGGACCTGAGCAAGGCCGTCAAGGGCCAAGTCTTCGGCGTGGACGACCTGGGCCTGGCTGCCCACATCAAGGTGATCACCCACGGTCGCAAGGCCCCGACGCTGGCCACCGTGGTCGAGCCGGTGGAAGAAGTGATCGCTGCCCCCGTGGCCGCCGCCGAACCCGCCAAGGGCAAGAAGAAGAAGTAATCTTCTTTTGCCTGAGAAGGCCCCCAAAGCCATGCGCTTTGAGTCAAGCCCCGCTTTGGCGGGGCTTTTCTTTTGCTGATCCGATCGCGAACAATCGCCGCCATCATGATTCGACTGTTTGTCGGCCTGGGCAACCCGGGCCCCGAGTACGAAGACACCCGCCACAACGCAGGCTTTTGGTACATCGACGGCCTGGCCCGGCGCCTGGGTGTGTTCCTGCAACCCGACCGGGCCTACCACGGGCTGGTGGCGCGCGCCAACACGCCTCAAGGGCCCGTGTGGTTGCTGCAGCCACAAACCTACATGAACCTCTCGGGCAAATCGGTCTCGGCCTTGGCTCGCTTCTTCAAGGTCAACCCCGATGAAGTGCTGGTGGCCCATGACGAACTCGACCTCTTGCCTGGCCAGGTCAAGCTCAAGAAGGGTGGCGGGCATGCCGGGCACAACGGCCTGCGCGACATCCATGCGCAACTGGGCTCACCCGATTACTGGCGCCTGCGCCTGGGCATCGGCCACCCCGGGGTCAAACACGAGGTCGCGGCCTTCGTGCTGCGCAAGCCCCCACAGGCCGAGCGAGAGGCCATCTTCAAGTGCATCGACCAATCGCTCGATGCCACCGAGGCCTTCCTCAAAGGCGACATGAACGAGGCCACCAAGGTCGTCCACGCCGGGCCACAACGGCCCAAGCCGCCGCGCAAAGAGCCCTTGCCAGCGCAGGGCAAAGACGGCGACGCGGGCGGCAAGTGAAACAACAGGCGCCCACCCCAGCACCATGACCCTCGTCAGCACCGCCCTCGCCCGTCCGTTGCGCCCCAGCCAAGCTCTGCTGATGTTGCTGGTGACCTGCTTTTTTTGCGGCGGCCAAACGAGCAAGGCGGCAGCGGCCGATCCGGTGTGGCGGTGCCCCACGCCGACAGGCGGGGCGGTGACCTACCAGTCCATGCCTTGTCAAAACGGTGGCCGGGTCCTGCCTGCGAGCAAGCCCCCAACGCCTCACGACCATCGGGCGTCCATCCTCGTGGCCAAGCGGGAGGCCGACCTCGCACGCACGATGAGCCGCCAACGCGCCAGGCACGAGAGAACCCCGCCAACGGCCCATGCCAGCTTGAGCGGCCCGGTTCGCCAGGTCAGCGTCGGCCATCCATCAGAAACCGAGCTCAAGGCGCCAGAGAGGGCCGCAGCCCGAGCCAAGGGCAAAAGGCAAACCCGGCAGCGTCGTCAAGACGTGTTCAGGGCCGAGGTGCCGGGCGCGCGCAAACGCTCAGGACGGCCTCAGGCAGAAGTCGCTTCCGCGTCCCCGCCTTGAGTCGCCAGCGCCTGCAGCCCCCGGTACTTGATCATCAACTGCTCGCGGGTTTCGACGCGCAACGGGTCAACCGGGATGCATTCGACGGGGCAGACCTGCACGCACTGCGGCTCATCGAAATGCCCCACGCACTCGGTGCAACGGTTCGGGTCGATCACGTAGATGGTCTCGCCCATCGAGATGGCCTGGTTGGGGCACTCGGGCTCGCAGACATCGCAGTTGATGCACTCGTCGGTGATCTTCAGGGACATGGCGGTTAACTCATCGGTCGGTGAGCGAGGCCGCGCCTGCACCGCGTTGGCGGGAGGTCAGCTTTTCCTGAAGCCGATGAAGCACGCTGGGGGCCACGAACTTGGACACGTCACCACCGAGCATCGCGATCTCGCGCACAAAGGTGCCCGAGACGAACTGGTACTGATCGGAGGGCGTGAGGAACACCGTTTCGACGTCCGGCATGAGCTGGCGGTTCATGCCCGCCATCTGGAACTCGTATTCGAAGTCGCTGACCGCGCGCAGGCCCCGCACCACCACTTGACCGCCGTGCTGGACGACGAAGTCTCGCAGCAGGCCGTCAAAGGCCATGACTTCGACGTTGCCATGCTCGCTGGCCAGTTCCTGGGCCATGGCCAGTCGCTCCTCGACGGTGAACAAGGTCTTTTTGTGGTGCCCTGCGGCCACCGCCAGGATGAGGCGACCAAACAATCGGCTGGCGCGCCGCATGAGGTCGGCGTGCCCCAGCGTCATGGGGTCGAAGGTGCCAGGGTAGATGGCGGTCAACACTTGTGGTGGGTTCAATCGGTGCTCCATTGGAGGCGACGAGCGCGCCGCCAGTGTAAAGCTCAGTCGGTCGACGCAACCGCGGGCCGCGAGAAGGCCTCGCGGCGAAACAGGTGAAAGTGCACTGCACCGGCCTGACCGTGACGGTGACGGCTCAGGGCCTGCGCCCAAACGGGTGCCCCGGGGTCTGCCGGTGATGCCGGTCCGCCCAGCTCGTGGGGCGCCTCGACGTAGATCCACCCCCCCTCTGGCACGCAGTTGCAGGCGGCATTCAAGGCTGCGTCAAAAAGGCCTTCGTCAAAGGGCGGATCGAGCAAGACCAGGTCAAAAGCCTGCAGGGCAGATGGCATCCAGGTCAGGGCATCGGCCTGCAACACCTCCAGGCGCTGCCCTGGCTGGGCTGACACGCCTTGTGTCAGGCGTTGAACGACGGTTTTGAGCGAGCGCACCAGGGTGGCATCGCGCTCGACCAGGGTCACGCGCACGGCGCCTCGCGAGGCGGCTTCCAAGCCCAGGGCACCGGAGCCGGCAAAAGCGTCCAGCACGCGCCAGCCGGTGAGGTCCTGCCCCAACCAGTTGAAAAGGGTCTCGCGCACACGGGCAGGCGTCGGGCGCAAGCCCGCCGAAACGGGCACAGGCAGGGGCGTTCGCTTCCATCGGCCGCCGATGAGGCGCACTTCCTGGGCCGAGCTCGCGGCCACGCGCTGCGCCGAGCGGGCCTGGCGCTCGCGGACATCCTGGGTCGCATCGGGGCGGTCGGCTTGGCTGCGAGGGTGACGGGGGGGGCGTGGAGGCATGGCGTGTCGTGCAGGAGCGCGCATTGTAGAGAAGCGCCCCTCTACAATCCCGGGCATGTTCAGTTTCATCAAGAAAAAGCTGGGTTGGGGCGCGGCTCAGCCCGATGCCACCCCGAGCGGGGTGCCCCCGACTGGCGGCGCACCGGGCGAGGCAGGCAGGGCCGCACCGGCGCTGCCTGAGCAGTCGCCCAGCGAAACCGCCTTGTCGCCTCGCGCAACGGCGGCAAGCTCCCCCGCGCCTGCGTCGAGCACCGCCCCTGCAGCGGTGGTCGACGCGCAGCCTGTGGCGACCAGCACCGAACCCGCCCGCCGCTCCTGGCTCGACAAGCTGCGCAACGGCCTGCGTAAAACCGGCTCCAGCATCGCGCAAGTCTTCACGGGCACTCAGATCGACGACGCGCTCTACGAAGAGCTCGAGGCCGCCCTGCTGATGGCCGATGCCGGCGTGGCCGCCACCGAGCACCTGCTGCAAGACCTCAAGCGCCGCGTCAAGGAGGCCAAGGCCACCGACCCGTCCCAAGTCAAGGCGCTGCTGATCGACGCCATCACCGACCTGTTGCAGCCCCTCGAAAAGGGCCTGTCGGTGGGCGAGCACACGCCCACCGTCATCATGGTCGCGGGGGTCAACGGTGCGGGCAAGACCACCACCATCGGCAAGCTGACCCGCCACCTCTCCGATGCCGGCCAGCGCGTGCTGCTGGCCGCCGCCGACACCTTCCGGGCCGCAGCGCGTGAGCAGTTGCTGGTCTGGGCCGATCGCAACCGCGTCGACATCGTCAGCCAGGATGGGGGCGACCCGGCCGCCGTGACCTTCGACGCCGTGCAGGCGGGCAAGGCGCGTGGCTGCGACGTGGTCATCGCCGACACCGCAGGCCGACTGGCCACGCAACTGCACCTGATGGACGAACTCAGCAAGGTCAAGCGCGTGATCGGCAAGGCCATGGAAGGCGCGCCACACGAGGTGCTGCTGGTCGTCGATGGCAACACGGGCCAGAACGCGTTGGCACAGGTCAAGGCCTTCGATCAGGCGCTGGGCCTGACGGGCGTGATCATCACCAAGCTGGACGGCACGGCCAAGGGTGGCGTGCTGGCGGCCATCGCACTTTGGTCTCGCGAGCGCAAGGCGACGGTGCCGGTTTACTTCATCGGCGTGGGCGAGAAACTGGAAGACCTGCAAACCTTCCAGGCCCGCGAGTTCGCCCAGGCGCTGCTGAGCTGAGCGCCCTGCCCCGGCGGTCCGCTGGGGTGCCGCTGCAGGTCAGGCCTTCTCGGCGACCCTTGCGCTGTTCGCTCCGTCAAGGGGCATGCGGCCTGAATCCAGGTCCATGTCGTCGAACCACGTCGAGGGCGGGGGCTCCTTGCGCTCACCATCGGAGCCACCGCTGGCCTCCCACTCGTCCATGGCCTCGTCGATGACGACGTCGATCGCGCGCTCTTGCAGGGTGAGCCCTTCGAAGTTGCCACCACCCTGCAGCGACGCCACCACGGCAGCGGCTTCTGCATCACGGCGCGCCGTGTCGTTGCCCACCTGGCTTTGTGGCCCGGTGCTGGCCGTGGCCGCACCCAGGATGGCCTCGCGCGCGACCACCGGCCCCGGCAAAGCGCCCTCCAGCCAGATGTGCACGGGGATGCGGGCACCATCGAGCACCCGGTCCATGCGGGCGTGACGACGCCGGGCGCGCTCGTTTTCTTTCGAAGCAGGCTGGCGCACCTCGACCACGGCGATCACTTGCGACTGCGCATCACAAACAACCAGGTCGGCGCACAACGAGCCCACGCGGCGCAGCCACTCCGAGTAAGGGTTGCGGGTGGGCACCTTGATGAAACGAGCCACCGGCACCTGCCCCAACACCATGTGATCGGGCAACGCCCGGCGCAGGACGTGCCAGGCTTCGCGCTCGTGGGTGGTCAGCACGCGGGTGGCAACAGGTGCCCAATCGATGAGGGTGTCGAGCTGGTCGGGGGTGCGCTCGCCGCGACCACGAGACAGCCCCCGGCGCAGGCCTTTGCCGGAATCGCGGGACTCACGGCGCGCGGTGGCGTCGGAGCGATCGTCGTCTCGCCCCGTCTTCTCCGACTTGCGGCGAGCAGCGCGAGCATCCAGCGCACGCTGAGCGGCGGCGCGCTGACGCACAAACCACAAAGCCCCTGCCAGCCCCACGGTGCCCACACCCGCCAGCCACATGGGCCACATCGAAACGACGTCCATACCAAACCTTTCCAACTCGGTTGCAGGTGAAGCCAGCCACATCCGCCGGATCATCGGCTGTTCAGGCGATGACTGAAGGCCACCTCAACCAAGCGGTACAGACGTCACATCCGCTAACAGGTGTGCAAAAGTTGGCGGTCAGGCTGACAGGTGACTCAGCGGCCCATGCCGGGCAGGCCTTTCATGCCACCCATGCGCTTCATCATCTTGAAGAGGCCGCCACCCTTCATCTTTTTCATCATCCCCTGCATCTGGTCGAACTGGTTGAGCAGGCGGTTGACGTCCTGGATCTGCACGCCGGCACCCGCAGCGATGCGGCGCTTGCGGCTGGCCTTGCTCTTGCCGTCCATCAGCAGCGCAGGCTGGGCGCGCTCCTTGGCGGTCATCGCGTTGATGATGCCCTCCATGCGGCGCATGTCGCGCTCGGCCTTGCCCATGTCGGCCTGGCCGGCCTTGGCGGCGATCTCGGTGGGCAGCTTGTCGATCAGGCCCGACAGCCCGCCCATCTTCTTCATCTGGCTGAGCTGCGAGAGGAAGTCGTTGAAGTCGAAGTCGGCGCCGGACTTGACCTTCTCGGCCAGCTTCTGCGCGGCCTCGATGTCCACGCCCTTTTGCACTTCCTCGACCAGGGCCACGATGTCGCCCATGCCCAGCACTCGGCCGGCGTGGCGCTCGGCGTCGAACACTTCCAGGCCCTCGATCTTTTCGGACACGCCGGCGAACTTGATCGGCACGCCGGTGACCTGGCGCACGGACAGCGCCGCGCCACCGCGCGAGTCGCCATCGAGCTTGGTGAGCACGACGCCGGTCAGCGGCAGGGTGTCCTTGAAGGCCTTGGCGGTGTTGACGGCGTCCTGGCCCTGCATGGCGTCGACCACGAACAGGGTTTCGACCGGGTTGAGCTGGGCGTGCAGGGCCTTGATTTCGGCCATGAGCGCTTCGTCGATGGCCAGGCGGCCGGCGGTGTCGACCAGCAGCACGTCGAAATAGTGGCGGCGAGCGTGATCGACAGCCGCCGCTGCGATGTCGGCTGGCTTCTGGTCGGGCGCGGACGGGAACCACTCAGCGCCAGCCTGGGCCGTCACCGTCTTGAGCTGCTCGATGGCGGCCGGGCGGTAGACGTCAGCGGAAACCGTCAGCACCTTTTTCTTGCGCTTTTCGATCAGGTGCTTGGCGAGCTTGGCGGTGGTCGTCGTCTTGCCTGCGCCCTGCAGACCGGCCATCAGGATGATGGCAGGCGGCTGGGTGGCCAGGTTGATGTCGGCGATGCCCTCGCCCATCGTCGCGGCCAGCTCTTTCTGGACGATGCTGACGAGCACCTGGCCTGGCGTGAGCGAAGCGATGACCTCTTGCCCCAGGGCCTTGTCCTTGACGCGGGCGATGAAATCACGCACCACGGGCAGCGCGACGTCGGCTTCCAGCAGGGCCATTCGAACCTCGCGCAGCATGTCCTGCACGTTGGATTCGGTGATGCGGGCCTGCCCACGCATGGTTTTGACCAGGCGACTGAGGCGTTCGGTGAGGTTGGAAGCCATGAAGAAGCGCTTTGCTCTCGTAAACTGATCACATGATTTTATCGCCCACCTTCTGGCCCAGCGTGTTGGCCGTCATCGGCTACGCCGTGGCCATCGGCTGGCCGCAGCGTGCCGAGCAGACCGGACACCGCGTGCCGACCGTGCTGGCGGCCTTCTGCCTGCTCGCCTGGTTGTCGCAAGCGGTGGCCATCGGGGTGGACGTTCTGGCGCTCGATGCGCCCCAGGCAGGCGCCCGCTTCGGCTTCGCTCCTGCGCTGTCGGTCACGTCCTGGCTGGTGCTGGGCGTTTACGCACTCGAAAGCCGCCGCCTGGGCCTGCCTGCGGTGCGCCAGACCTTGGCCCTGCTGGCAGCCGTGACGGTGGTGCTGGCCTGGGTGTTCCCTGGTCGGGCCTACGCGGCCAGCCAGATCGATGCATGGGCCCCCCTGCACTGGGTCACAGGCTTCGCCTCGTATGGGCTGATCGGCGCGGCGCTGCTGCATGCGGTCTTGCTGACGCATGCCGAGCGCCGCCTGCGCTCCGGCACGGCCGGCTCTGGTCAGATCCCCTCGCCCCACAGGCCTGCTGGGCAGGCACTGGGCATGCCGCTGCTGCGCCTGGAATCCCTGACCCTGAAGTTCGTGGCTGCGGGCTTCGCGATGCTGAGCCTGACGCTGTTGTTGGGTGCCGCCTTCACCTCGCCATGGAAGTGGGACCACAAAACCATCTTCTCGATCCTGTCCTGGGTTGTCTTTGCCATCTTGCTGATGGGTCGGGCACGCTTCGGTTGGCGTGGCAGGCAGGCCATCCGCTGGCTGATCGCTGGCTCGCTGCTGCTGTTGCTCGCGTACGTGGGGTCCCGCTTCGTGCTCGAAATCCTGCTTCACCGTCCTGCCGCCTGAAGGGCCCCCATGCTGAAGTTCCTGTTGCTGGCCGCCTTGGTGCTGTGGTTGCTTTATTCGCCGGGCGTGCGCAAGTTGCTTCGCGGCCTTCGATCCAGTGAGCCGGCGCAGCCGCCAAAGCAATCCCCACCAGCCC
>SCMV01000076.1 GCA_005502875.1 Comamonadaceae bacterium 2PF
CCTTGCCGTCGCTGACGGTGATGGTGAACGAGTCGGAGCCGTTGTAGTCCTTGCTGGGCGTGTACGTCCAGTTGCCCTGGGCGTCGACGGTGACGGTGCCGTGTGCGGGGTTGCTGCCCTTGGCGAAGGTCAGGGCGTCGCCATCGGCGTCCTTGGCCTTGACGGTGCCGGAGACGGCGGTGTCTTCAGGCGTGGTGGCCTTGTAGTTGCCGGTGACGGGGTCGTAGTTGGGGTTCGACGGGTCGTCGAACTTGGGCGGGTCGTTGGCCGGCGTGACACCGATGTTGACGGTGGAGGTGGCGGTGCCACCCTTGCCGTCGGAGACGGTGATGGTGAACGAGTCCGAGCCGTTGTAGTCCTTGCTGGGCGTGTACGTCCAGTTGCCCTGGGCATCGACGGTGACGGTGCCATTCTTGGGATCGGTGCCCTTGGCAAAGGTCAGCGCATCGCCATCGGCGTCCTTGGCCTTGACGGTGCCGGACACGGACGTGTCTTCAGGCGTGGTGGCCTTGTAGTTGCCGGTGACGGGGTCGTAGTTGGGGTTGGTCGGGTCGTCGAACTTCGGCGGGTCATTGGCTGGCGTGACACCGATGTTGACGGTGGAGGTGGCCGTGCCGCCCTTGCCGTCGGAGACGGTGATGGTGAACGAGTCCGAGCCGTTGTAGTCCTTGGATGGGGTGTAAGTCCAGTTGCCGCTCGCATCGACGGTGACGGTGCCATTCTTGGGGTCGGTGCCCTTGGCAAAGGTCAGCGCATCGCCATCGGCATCCTTGGCCTTGACAGTGCCGGAGACGGCGGTGTCTTCAGGCGTGGTGGCCTTGTAGTTGCCGGTGACCGGATCGTAGTTCGGGTTCGACGGGTCGTCGAACTTCGGCGGGTCGTTGGCCGGCGTGACTCCGATGTTGACGGTGGAGGTGGCGGTGCCACCCTTGCCATCAGAAACGGTCACTGTGAAGAGGTCGGGACCGTTGAAATCCTTGTTGGGCGTGTAGGTCCAGGACCCATCGGCGTTCACCACCACGGTGCCGTTGGCGGGGTCCGAGCCTTTACTGAAAACCAGGACATCGCCATCCGCATCCGAAGCGCTGACCTGGCCAGACACCGGCGTGTCTTCGTCGGTGATGAATCGATAGTTGCCTGTGGCGGGGTCGAAGTCGCCTTGGCCGCCATCCGCGAAGACGGGCGCCTGGTTGCCGTCGTCCAGCAAGGTGGTCGATTGGAGCGGGCCTTGCAGGCCGTCGTTGTTAGACGACGCGTTGAACGACTGCGGCGACACCACCTCGACGATGCGCTCCACGCGCAGGCCTTCGCCCATCGCGGCGCCGTCGCCACCGGTCAGGCCCGCTGCCGTGGCGTCTTCTTCATCGCCTCGCTCGATCGCGCCGATCACCTCGTCGAGCGACTTGCCGTCGGCGCTGTTGGCAACAGGCTTGGCCGCTGCCTTGCCGGGGGTTTTGGTGCCGTCGAAGGTCAGTGTCCAAACCTGGGCGTTCGCACCGGTGTTTTCTGCAATCTGCAAGGAGGCGTCCGCACTGCCCAGCAGCCGGTCCCCAGGCATCAGCGCGTCACCCACCTGCAGGGCTTCGGCGGTTTCTTGTCCCTGGCGGATGACCTGGGCACGCCCTTGCAGGCTCGAAACAACGCCGGAGGGGGCTTGGGTGGACAACTTGGCCATGGGAACCTCTCAAAATGTAACTGCGTGTTGAGTATCTCTTCCGACCCCTCTCCCAAACCAACCCCGGCGGCGGCTTTGTGTGAACGATTGCTGGCCTGGGCCAGTTTCGTGAGCGCTTAAGCCGTCGATGGGGCAAGGGTCGGTCCGCAAGGGGAGGGCGCACGCGTGAAAACGCCCGCCCCAACGGCCAATCGGATATCGACCTGTGGGCGGGCGTTCTGCAGGAAGGAAGTCACGCCTTCCCAGGCGTGATGGGCACTTAAGTGAGGGGGTGGCGCAGGTGTTTCAGCGCTCCCGCATCGCGTGGCTCTGCGCACGCAACACCGGCTTGAGCAGGTAAGACATCACGGTTTTCTTGCCCGTAAGCACGTCCACCTCGGCCGTCATCCCCGGCATGATGGGCATCTTCTCGCTGAAGTTGGTCTGCTTGGTGCGCACGCGCACCACATAGAAGGTGTTCTGCCCGCGCTCGTCGGTCACGGTGTCGGGGCTGATGTTTTCGACCACGGCGTCCAGGCCGCCGTAGATGGCAAAGTCGTAGGCCGTGAACTTCACCGTGGCGGCCTGGCCGGGGTGGATGAAGGCGATGTCGCGTGGCTGGATCTTGGCTTCCAGCACCAGGGCGTCGTCCAGCGGCACGATCTCGACGATGTCCTTGCCCGGGCTGACCACGCCGCCCACGGTGTTGGCCAGCAGGCGCTGCACACGGCCTCTCACGGGCGACTTCACCTGCGACTTGTCCACTTTGTCGGCCAGCGCCACCGCGCCTTCGTTGATCGCGTTGAGCTTGCCCAGCACGTCCGACAGCTCCTTGCGGGCCTCGTTCTTGAACGACAGGTCGGTTTCCTGGATCTTGCGCGTGGCTTCAGAGATCGCCGCCTGGATGCGCGCGATCTGAGCGCCGGCCTGCTCCATTTCGCCACGGGCGCGCGTCACGTCGCGTTCCAGCCGCAGCACATCGACCTCCGACACGGCGCCGGTGGCCAGCAGGGGGCGCGTCTTGGTGAGCTCTTGCTGAGACAGCTCCAGGTTGCGCGCAGCCGAGTCACGGCGGGCGCGGGCCTCGGCCTGCTCCTGGTGACGCTGGGCCAGTTGCTGTTCGCTGATGCCGACCAGGGCGCTGAGTTCCGAGCGGCGCGAATCGTAGAGCTGGCGCTCTTCTTCGACGATGCGCACCTCTTCGTTGTCTGCCGTCGAAGGCTCGGGGGGCACAAAGGCCTTGCCTTCTGCCAGGGCCTTCAGCCGAGCGAGCTTGACCTTCAAGGCAAACGCCTGCGCCGCGCTCTCGCGCACGCCGGATGTGGCGCGGGTCTCGTCCACCTTGAGCAGCAGCTGGCCAGCTTCGACCAGCTGGCCTTCCTTGACCAGGATCTCGGTGACCACGCCGCCATCGAAGGACTGGATCACCTGCAGCTGCCTGGAGGGGATGACCTTGGCCTCGCCCTTGGTGACCTCGTCGATCTTGGCGAACGAGGCCCAGACGACGAGCAGCACCGTCACGAGCAGGGCGCCTCGAACGAGCTTTTGCGCGCCGCGTGTGCCTTCGGTGGACATCACCGCATTGGCTTCCTGCTCGAAACGGTCGATGCCGGCTTCACGGGCCGCATCTGGCGTGACCATGGGGCCACTGAGCCGGTCGAGCAAGGGGTTGATGAACGGGGCGAGCTTTCGGCGCACGGCCTCCAGCCCATTGACGATGCGCTGGCCGATGTGGAGCAGGGCGGTGTTCATGGTGGTGTCCTCCTGCTTCACGATGCGCGTGTGATGCGGCCTGCAGACAGCGCCTGCATGATCCGGTCACGCGGGCCGTCGGCCACCACCTTGCCCTGGTCGATCACGATCACGCGGTCGACGAAAGCCAGCATCGAGGTGCGGTGCGTCACCAGCACCACCGTCTTGCCCTGGCAGTGCTGCTGCATCTTCTGGGTCACGAAGGCCTCGGTCGAGAAGTCCATGGCGCTGGTCGGCTCGTCCAGCAGCAAGATGGGGGTGTTGTGCAACACCGCTCGAGCGATGCCCACGCCCTGGCGTTGCCCGCCCGACAGCAGCTCGCCGCGTTCGCCCACCTGCAGGTCAAAGCCCTGAGGGTGACGTTTGACGAAGTCGCTCAACCCGGCCGATTCGGTGGCGGCCAGGATGGCCTCGTCGGTGGCATGCGGCATGCCGAAGGTGATGTTGTCGCGCAGCGAGCCGTAGAACAGCGTCACGTCCTGGGCCACGTGGCCCATGTTGCGCCGCAGGTCGGCCGGGTCGAGCTGGCGCATGTCGATGCCGTCGATCAGCACCGCGCCCTTGCTGGGCTGGTACAGGCCCAAAATCAGCTTTTGCAGCGTCGTCTTGCCCGAGCCCACCTTGCCGATCAGCGCGACCTTCTCGCCTGGCTGGATGCGCAGGCTGATGTCGTCGAGCGAGGCTTCGCGGCGGCCCGGGTAGGCGAACGACACGTGCCGGAACTCGATCTCGCCCTTGAGCTCGGCGCGGTGGATGAAGGTCGTCTCGGCCGGTCGCTCCACGGGTTGGGCCATGATCTGCTCGAGCGACTCCATCGCCGTGCGGGCACCCTGGTATTGCATCAGCAAACCGACGATCTGGCCGGCGGGGGCCAACGCGCGGCCAGCCAGCATGGTCGAGGCGATCAGACCGCCCATGGTGAGCTGCTTGTCGGCGATCAGGTAGACGCCGATCAGCACGATGCACACCGAGACGAACTGCTGCATGGTGGCCGTGCCGTACATGGCCGCCGACGACAGGCGGCGCATGCGCACGTTGAGCTCGGCCAGGAACTGGTTGGCCCGCTCCCAGCGCTTCTGGATGACGTTCTCGGCGCCTTGCGTCTTGATGGTCTCGATGCCCGTCAGGCTTTCGATGAGCGTGGCGTTGCGCTGCGCCGAGGCCTGGTAGGTGGTTTGCGACAGCGCGTGCAGCCGGTGCTGCAGCACGTAGCCCGACAGCACGATCAGCCCGAACACGGTCAGCACCGGCAGCACCAGCCAGGGCGAGATCCAGGCCATCACGATGACGAACAGCAGCGCAAACGGCAGGTCGATCAGCGCGGTCACCGTGCTCGAGGCGATGAAGTCGCGCACCTGCTCGAAACCGCGCAGGTTGGAGGCGAACGAGCCCACCGACTGAGGGCGGTTTTCCAGGCGCATGCCCAGCACGCGCTCCATCAGCGTGGCCGAAATCTGCACGTCGATGCGCGCGCTGGCCTCGTCCACGAAATGGCTGCGCAGCAGGCGGATGAACAGGTCGGCGCCCAGCACCAGCGTCACGCCGATGGCCAGCACCCACAGCGTCTCGACCGCGTGGTTGGGCACGACCCGGTCGTACACGTTCATCGAGAACAGCGGGAAGGCCAGCGCGAAGAGGTTGACCAGCAGCGCGGCCCACAGCACGTCGCGGTAGACGAAGCGCTGCGCCAGCACCGGGCCCCAGAACCAGTGGGATGCGCGTGTTTGACGCGTGGCCGGCGTGCGTTCGTCGAAACGGAAGTGCGGGCGCACGAAGGCGACGACGCCGGTGTGTCGATCGGCCAGATCGCTCAGCGGCAGGCGCACGGCGCCCTGGCCGGTCTCGGGCATCAGCACGCGGGCTTGGTCTTGCTCGGTGCCCAGCAGCACGCAGGCCTGATCGCCCTTGAGCAACAAGATGGCGGGCAGGGTGGCGCTGTCGATCGAATCCAGGTCGCAGCGCTGCAGCTTGGTCGCCAGGCCGGCGCGGGCGGCGGCGCGCTCGAGCAGCGACACCGGCAGCGCTTCCTGGTTCAGGGGCAGGCCGGCGCTCAGGCTGGCCCGCGAGGCGGGCAGCCCATGCACGCGGCAGACCTCGATCAGGCAGTCCAGCAACGGGTCGGCTTTGAGCAGGTCTTCGCGCAAGCGCGTCGGCGCGTCTTGTGCTTCGGTGGCAGGCTGGGTGGGCGGCTGTGCCGGCGTCGCAACGGGGGCAGCGTTGGCGTTCGGCGTGGCGGCCAGCGGGTTGTCCTGGGGCGCGTTCATGCGGTCAAGGCGTCTTTCGTGCAATGGGGCGCTCGCCGCACGAGGGGGCCCCGCACGGCATGCTCAACGGATATCGGCGCAATGCACGTCGAATTGACCCTTTTTTCGATCGGCGAAAAAACGCTCCAGGGTCATGCGTACCGTGCGGAAGGCGAGTTCGTCCCAAGGGATCTCGTGTTGATGGAAGAGCTGCGCCTCCATCGTCTCAGGCCCTGGGTTGAAGTCGGTGTCGAGCAGGCGGGCGCGGTAGAACAGGTGCACCTGCCCGGCGCTTACCACGTTGAGCACGCAGTACAGCCCCTGCATTTCGATGCGGGCCCCGGCTTCCTCGTCGGTCTCGCGGGCCGCACCTTCTTCGGTGGTCTCGCCCAGTTCCATGAAACCGGCTGGCAGCGTCCAGAAGCCCTTTCGGGGTTCGATGTTGCGTTTGCACAGCAGCACCTGCTCACCCCAGACGGGCAGGGTGCCCACCACGTTCAGCGGGTTGACGTAGTGGATGTGCTGGCACGCCGGGCAGACCGCGCGCTCGCGGTTGTCGTCGGCGGGCACCTTGTGCTCCACCGGGGTGCCACAGACCTGACAGTGCTCAATTCGGCGTGAAAACAGCATGGATCGCAGTGTAGGGCATGCGCATGGCGAGCCCGTGTCAAACGGGCCGACGGCCTCAACGGTGTCGGCAGCTGCGTGCGCTCACCCAGGGGGCAAAGGCCTCAAGCACCTGCAAAGGCTGGCCGTGGTGATGAAACAGCGAATGGCGAGCCCACTGCGGTGGGGGCGAGGGCTGGCTGGCGTGTGGCTGTTGCGCGCTCAGCCCCGCCCATTGCCTGGCCATGTGGGCACCCGCTGGGGCATGAAGCCGCAGACGCAGGGTCTGCAAGGGCCCCCGACGCACGGCCCGATGGCTGAAGAGCAGCTCCGCCAAAGGCCGCGTGCCCAGTCCCCGGATGGCCTGCCAGGGCCCCTTGACCGCGCGCACGGGCACGCTGCTGCGCGCCCACACCGCCGCACGCCCATCGATGTGCAGCACCACCTCGCGCACGTGGCCCACGCAGCAGCCCAGGGCCTGGCGCTCTTGAGGCCACAAGCGACGGCGCCCCTGCGCCAGCACCTCCACCCGCACGGCGCCATGCAGGCGCAGCCTGGCCGTCAGCGAGCCGGGGGCCGACAGCCACTGGCGCATCCGGGGCGACACAGGCCCAGGCCCGACGCGGCGGGCGTCCTGGCGACTGCGGGAGATGCGGACCCGTGCGGGCGAAGGGTCCAGGTGGGCGTGAGGGCGCGTTAGCATGCGGGCGGGATCATAGCCAAGCTGCACGACGTGACCGAACCAAGCCCCACCCCAGCCACCTCGAACGCGGCCCGACTCGACGATCGGACGGCCCTGCCCGACGGCTGGATGGCGGTGCCCATGGGCCCGGGTGTCTCGGCCTTGATGTCGGCGCGCGCGGGGGGTGTCAGCCCGGACCCGTGGGCGTCCTGCAACCTGGGTGACCACGTCGGCGACGACCCTGCGCGCGTGCAAGCCAACCGCGAGGTGCTGGCGAGGTGCTTGCCGGCCCGGCCGGTCTTCATGTCGCAGGTGCATGGTGAAGCGGTGGTGCGCCTGCGGTCCGATTCTGCGGTGGATGCAGCGCGCCCGATCCAGGCTGACGGCGCCTTGAGCACCGAGCCAGGCGTTGCCTGCGTGGTGATGGTGGCCGATTGCCTGCCCATCCTGTTGACCGCGCCCGGGGGGCGAGGTGTGGCGGCCCTGCACGCTGGTTGGCGGGGGCTGGCAGGCAGCGGTGCGGCCTGTCCAACGGGGCGAGGGATCGCCCACACAGGCGTGCTGGCCCTGTGCGAGGCCACGGGGGCCGACCCGGCTGACCTGCGCGCTTGGCTGGGCCCCTGCATCGGGCCACAGGCATTCGAGGTGGGCCCCGATGTGCTCGCTGGCTTTGGCGTGACGCCGGTGGACGGCTTCGCTGCCCCCCGCTTCACACCTTGCATCAACAGACCAGGCAAGTGGTGGGCCGACCTGCCGGGCCTGGCCCGCGATCGCCTGCAGGCGCTGGGCCTTCGCCACATCGATGGCGGCGATTGGTGCACGGTCTCAGCGTCCGGGCGGTTCTTCTCGCACCGGCGCGACGGCATCAGTGGTCGGCAGGCTGCCGCCATTTGCCTGCAGCCCGCCTGAGCCGGCGGCGTCGGCCTGCTGCGGTCGGGCCTGGGCCTCGAGTTCGGCGCGTTCAGCCCTTTCAGCCTGGCGGATGGCCTTGCGGCGCGCCGGCGCGCCCAGCAGGTAGAGCACCAGCGCCAGGGGCCCCACACCGTACAGCAGGAACGTGAAGATGGCGCCCAGCACCGTGCCTTGCGGGTTGGTCGCCTCGGCCAGGGCCATCATCAAGGTCACGTACATCCAGGCGATCGCAACGATCCACATTTCAAGTCTCGAGTCAGGGCTTGGTCTGGCGATGCCAGGGTCTTCGCCCACACCGCGGACGCGCAGGGCATGTTGGAATGATGCCAAAGACGGCCGCAAGCCCCTTCACATTCGTTGCCCAAGGTTCAGAATACGGAAACAAACGCGGTTCATGATTCCGGACGAATCCGGAGAGAGCCCGGAAACAGGAGACATATGGCTGTCGCTCAGAGGTCTCGCGCCAAGCGCGAGTTGCTTGCATCCGTGGCCCCGTCCGACGCTGCGTCGACGGGCTCCGCCAAGGCTCCTGCCAAGGCCAACGTCAAAGCCAAAGCAGCCTCTGCCGAGGACCTGAAGGTCAGCCCGTCGTCCGCCAAGCCTGCGCGCAAAAACGCCTCCCAAGGCGTTGCCGCCAAGCCCAAGGCTGCCAAGCGGGCCGCCCGGGGTTCGCCAGCCGAACCGGGTGCGAGTCGGTCCGCCAGTGCAACGACCGGCGACAAGCGTCAGGCCGATGCATCGGCTTCATCGGCTGAGGCCTCTTTTGCGTCGACGAACGCTTCGCGCCAAGCCGGTGCCCCTTTCTCCACCGCGACCCAAGCGTGGTCCAAGCTGCTTGCTGGCAAATCGGCCTTGCCAGGGTTGGACTTGGCAAAGCTCGGCGAGGTGGCTGGGGTGGCTGAGTTGGCGCAAGCCTGGCGCCCATGGCTGGGTGCTGCGGCCAATGCCCAGAACCTGGGCGCCGCCGATATCACCAAGGGACTTGAGCCGGTTGGTCAGGCCGTTGGCGCCATGGGCCAGAGCCTGGGCGCCACCCTTCAATCGCTGGCCGGCTTGAACATCCCGGCCGAGCAATTGCAATCGATCCAGCAGGAGTACCTGCAGCAGGCCAGCGAGCTATGGAACCAGGCCCTTCAGCAGCCTGATGCGGTCAAGGTGAGCGACAAGCGCTTTGCCTCGCCCGAATGGAGCCAGTCACCGGGCAGTGCCTTCATGGCATCGATGTACTTGCTCAATGCGCGCACCTTGCAGCGCCTGGCCGACAACCTGACAGGTGACGACAAAGCCCGCCAACGTGTGCGCTTCGCCGTGCAGCAATGGGCCGACGCGGCATCGCCAGCCAACTTCCTGGCCTTCAACCCCGAGGCGCTGAGCAAAGCCCTCAGCACCAAGGGCGAGAGCCTGACGCAAGGGCTGAGTCACCTGCTCAACGACATCCGCCAGGGCCACATGTCCCAGACGGACGAAAGCGTGTTCGAGGTGGGCGTCAACGTGGCCACCACCCAGGGCTCGGTGGTCTACGAGAACCCTTACTTCCAGCTCATCGAGTACAAGCCGCTGACCGCGCAGGTGCACGAGGTGCCGTTCCTGTTCGTGCCGCCTTGCATCAACAAGTACTACATCCTGGACCTGCAGCCCGAGAACTCCCTGGTGCGCTACCTGCTCTCACAGGGACACCGGGTGTTCATGGTCAGCTGGGTCAATGCCGACGACGACCTTGCCAAGGCCACCTGGGACGATTACGTTGAGCACGGTGTCACGCGTGCCATCGACGTCACCCGGGAGGTCACCGGTGCCGATCAGGTCAACGCCCTGGGTTTTTGCGTGGGCGGCACCTTGCTGGCGACGGCGCTGGCGACGCTGGCCGCGCAAGGTCGCAAACCGGTTCGCAGCCTGACCCTGCTGACCGCCTTCCTGGATTTCGTCAACACGGGCACCATGGACGTCTTCGTCGACGAGGCCATGGTGCGCATGCGTGAAATGACGATGGGCGCAGACAGCCCGATGGGCGGAGGCCTGCTGCGAGGCAACGAGCTGGCGGCCACGTTCTCGTTCCTGCGGGCCAACGACCTGGTCTGGAACTACGTCATCGGCAACTACCTCAAGGGTGAGCTGCCGCCGGCATTCGACCTGCTGTACTGGAACAGCGACAGCACCAACCTGCCAGGCCCCATGTACACCTGGTACCTGCGCAACACCTACCTCGAGAACAAGCTGTGCAAGCCGGGTGCGGTCAAGGTCTGTGGTGTGCCGCTGGACATGCGACGCCTGGACATGCCCACCTTCATCTACGGCTCGCGCGAAGACCACATCGTGCCTTGGGACAGCGCTTACGCGTCCTCTCAGGTGGTCAGCGGCCCCAAGACCTTCGTGCTTGGCGCGTCCGGTCACATCGCCGGGGTGATCAACCCACCCGAGAAGAAGAAACGCAGCCATTGGGTCAGCTCGGCACGGACCTTGCCTGCCACGGCGCAAGCCTGGATGGAGACCGCCACGGAGCAACCCGGCAGTTGGTGGCCCGTCTGGTCTGGTTGGTTGGCCGAGCAAGCCGGCAAGATGGTGCCTGCACCCAAGCAGCCTGGCAGCCGGCAGCATCCCGTCATCGAGCCTGCGCCCGGTCGTTACGTCAAGCGCAAGGCCTGATCCCCAGGGTCGTCACAAGCGGCCCTGGTCACGTCAACCGAAGTCACAAGGAACTCACCATGACCGACATCGTGATCGTTGCCGCGGCCCGCACCGCGGTGGGCAAGTTCGGCGGCGCGCTCGCCAAGACCCCGGCTGCCGAGTTGGGCGCCACCGTCATCCGCGACCTGTTGCGTCGATCCGGCTTGCCCGGCGATCAGGTCAGCGAGGTGATCATGGGTCAGGTGCTGCAGGCCGGTTGTGGGCAGAACCCGGCGCGTCAGGCCATCATCAAGGCGGGCCTGCCCAACGCCGTGCCCGGCATGACCATCAACAAGGTGTGCGGCTCGGGCCTGAAGGCCGTGATGCTGGCTGCCCAGGCCATCCGCGATGGCGATGCCGAGGTGGTGATCGCCGGTGGCCAGGAGAACATGAGCCTGTCGCCGCACGTGGTGCCCAACTCGCGCGAAGGCCAGCGCATGGGCAACTGGAGCATGGTCGACACCATGGTCAACGACGGCCTGTGGGACGTCTACAACCAGTACCACATGGGCATCACGGCCGAGAACGTGGCCAAGCAATACGGCATCAGCCGCGAGGCGCAAGACGCGCTGGCCCTGGCCTCGCAGCAAAAGGCAGCAGCCGCACAGGATGCGGGTCGTTTCAAGGACGAGATCGTGCCCGTGCTGATCCCGCAGAAAAAGGGCGATCCGCTGGCCGTCGATGCCGACGAGTACATCAACCGCAAAACGAACGCGGAGGCCCTGGCTGGCTTGCGTCCCGCCTTCGACAAGGCTGGCAGCGTGACCGCAGGCAATGCATCTGGCATCAACGATGGTGCGGCCGCCGTGATGGTGATGAGCGCCAAGCGTGCCGAGCAACTGGGCCTGAAGGTGCTGGGGCGCATTGCCTCTTACGCCAGCGCTGGCCTGGACCCCGCCATCATGGGCATGGGCCCGGTGCCGGCGGCGCGTCGCGCGCTCGAGCGCGCTGGCTGGAAGGCCGCCGATCTCGATCTGCTGGAAATCAACGAAGCCTTTGCCGCCCAGGCCTGCGCCGTCCACCAGGAAATGGGCTGGGACACGAGCAAGGTCAACGTCAATGGCGGCGCCATCGCCATCGGCCACCCCATTGGCGCTTCGGGTTGTCGCATCCTGGTGACCTTGCTGCACGAGATGGCCCGCCGTGACGCCAAAAAGGGCATTGCGTCGCTTTGCATTGGCGGTGGCATGGGCGTGGCGCTGACCATCGAGCGTTGAGTCGCACCGTTTCCTCGTCATCACACGATCGTTTCATCGCGTCCCGCAGCCCTGGGCATGCCGGACGCCCCCCTTCACAGTTCACAGCCCACAGAGGAGCATCACATGAGTCAGAAAGTAGCCTACGTCACCGGCGGCATGGGTGGCATCGGCACCGCCATCTGCCAGCGTCTGCACAAAGACGGTTTCAAGGTCATCGCCGGCTGCGGCCCCAGCCGTGACCACGCCAAGTGGCTGGAGGAGCAGCGGGTCCTGGGCTACACCTTCTACGTGTCGGTGGGCAACGTGTCTGACTGGGATTCGACCGTGGCCGCTTTCCAGAAAACCAAGGCCGAGCACGGCCCGATCGATGTGCTGGTCAACAACGCCGGCATCACCAAGGACGGCATGTTCCGCAAGATGACCAAGTCCGACTGGGACGTGGTCATCGACACGAACCTCAACAGCCTGTTCAACGTGACCAAGCAGGTCATCGACGACATGGTGGACCGTGGCTGGGGACGCATCGTCAACATCAGCTCGGTCAACGGCGAGAAGGGCCAGTTCGGCCAGACCAATTACTCGGCTGCCAAGGCCGGCATGCACGGCTTCACCATGGCCCTGGCCCAGGAAGTGGCCAACAAGGGCGTGACGGTGAACACCGTGTCGCCGGGCTACATCGGCACCGAGATGGTTCGCTCGATCCGCCCCGATGTGCTGGACAAGATCGTGGCCACGATTCCCGTCAAGCGCCTTGGCACGCCGGAAGAAATCGCCTCGATGGTGTCGTGGGTGTCGAGCGACGAAGCTGGTTTCGCGACCGGTGCCGACTTCTCGGTCAACGGTGGCCTGCACATGGGCTGATGCCTGGTTGAGGCCTGTTTGCTTGACGAGCTTTTGGGCTCGGGCGCGAACACCTTGAAAACCCCGCATGTCGCAAGCCGGCAGCGGGGTTTTGTTTTGGCCGATGGCATGCGTCTTTTTGGGATGCGCTTTTGAGCCTTGCTTGATGGTTGGGTTTTCGGGGGGTGGCACGTTGAGCAA
>SCMV01000077.1 GCA_005502875.1 Comamonadaceae bacterium 2PF
GGGCAAGGGGCATGGGCGGGATTATCGAATGAGTACACTCCCCCCACCATGAACTTGCCTTACGAATGGCGGGTGGGCTGGCGCTACACGCGGGCCAGCCGTTCCACCCGCCGCAACGGTTTCATTTCCTTCATCTCCGGGGTGTCCGTGCTGGGCATCGCCCTGGGCGTGGCGGCCCTCATCATCGTGCTGTCGGTGATGAACGGCTTCCAGAAAGAGGTGCGCGACCGCATGCTGTCGGTCATCGCGCACGTCGAGTTGCACGACACCTCCGGCATCGGCCTGCCCGACTGGCACGTGCTGGCCGATCAGGCCAGGCAGCACCCCGCCGTCATCGGCGCGGCGCCGTTCGTGCCGGCCCAGGCCCTGATCGCGCGTGGCGAGGACATGCGTGGCGCCATCGTGCGCGGCATCGACCCGCAGGCAGAAACATCGGTCACGCCGCTGGCGGCCAGCATGAAAGACACCTTCGCGCGGCTCAAGCCCGGTGAGTGGGGCGTGATCATTGGCCACGAGATGGCGCTGCAGCTGGGCGTGCGCGAGGGCGACGCGCTCACGCTGGTGGCGCCCAGCGGGCAGGTGACGCCAGCGGGCATCACGCCGCGGGTCAAGCAGGTCACGGTGCAAGGCATCTTCAGCGCTGGGCACTACGAATACGACAACGGCCTGGTGCTGATGCACATCGACGACGCGGCGCGGCTGTTCCGCACCGGCGGGCCGGTCGGCGTGCAGCTCAAGCTCAAAGACGCGCAGCAGGCCCGCGCGGTGGCCGCCGAGCTGGCCGACAAGCTGGGCCCCGGCATCGCCGTGCGCGACTGGACGCGCACCAACCGCAACTGGTTCGACGCCGTGCAGGTCGAAAAGCGCATGATGTTCATCATCCTGACGCTGATCGTGGCCGTGGCCGCCTTCAACCTGGTCTCGACCCTGGTGATGACGGTGACCGACAAGCAGGCCGACATCGCCATCCTGCGCACCCTGGGCGCCAGCCCGCGCTCGATCATGGGCATCTTCATGGTGCAGGGCGCCATGTCCGGCGTGCTGGGCACGATCGGTGGCTTGGGCCTGGGCCTGCTGGTGGCCTTCAACATCGACGTCATCGTGCCGGCCATCGAGCGCCTGCTGGGCGTGAACTTCCTGCCGGGCAGCATCTACCTCATCAGCAAGATGCCGTCCGATCCGCAAGCGGCAGACATCATCCCGATCGGCATCATCTCCCTGGTCCTGTCCCTGGTCGCGACGCTCTACCCGAGCTGGCGCGCCAGCCGCGTGCAACCCGCCGAGGCCCTCCGATATGAATGACAAACGCGCGTCCTTCCACCGTCCGCTGCGGGTGCGCAAGGTGCATTCCTGGCGCACTTTTCTGTGGTTGAGCCGAGGCTTCAGCGATTTCATGAACGCGCCTTTGGTGGGCCTGCTGCATGGCCTGGCCATGGGGGCCTTCGGTGGGGCTTTGCTTTACGTTGCCTGGGACCGCTTCTGGGTGCTGGCGGGTGCCTTGTCTGGCTTCCTGCTGGTGGCACCCATCCTCTCGACCGGGCTTTACGCGGTCAGCCGAGGCCTGCTCAAGGGCGAAGACGTCGGCTTGCGCACGGTCTGGCAGGTGTGGTCGTCGCTCGACGGGCGCCTGGTGCGTTTTGGCGTGCTGCTCACGGCCCTGGGCACGGGCTGGGTCATCACCTCTGCGGCGCTCATCACCCTGGGCGTCAAGCCTGCGGTGACCACGCCCGAGGACTTCCTCATGCGCGTCGTGCTGGCGCCCGATCCCGGCTTTTTCGAGCTCTGGCTGGTGGTGGGGGGCTTGATGGCCGCACCGGTGTTCGCCTCCAGCGTGGTCGCGCTGCCACTTTTGCTCGACCGCCAAGTCGGTGTTGGCCAGGCCGTGCTCACGAGCTGGCGCGCTGTCATGGCCAACCCGATCTGCATGAGCCTGTGGGGCGCGATCGTGATGTCGCTGTGCCTGCTGGGCCTGGGCACCTTGATGTTTGGATTGATTCTGGTGATGCCGATCCTGGGCCATGCCACCTGGCATGCCTACCGCGATCTGGTGGTCCGGGAAACGGTTTGAGATGGACGGATTCACTGAAGAGCAGATCGCTCAGTTCGGGCTCACGGTTGGCGTGGGCGGCTTCATGCTGTACATGGCCTTCATCATCGTGCAGCTCGCGCGCGAGTCCAAGGCAGGCAAGTTCGGCACCTTCGTGCTCTTCCTGGTGCTGGGTTTCGGGCTGTTGGGCTTCCTGGCCAAGAACCTGATCGCCTGGTTCCTCAACATCTGAGCGCGCATGACCCAAGCGAACGAACTCATCCTCCAGGCCACGGGCCTGGTGCGCCGCTTCACCGAAGGCTCGCTCGACGTGACCGTGCTTGACGGGGTCGACCTCGAAGTCGCCCGTGGCGAGACCCTGGCCATCGTGGGCGCTTCCGGCTCCGGCAAGAGCACGCTGCTGCACCTGCTGGGCGGGCTGGACGCACCCACGCGCGGCCGGGTCCAACTGGCGGGCCGAGACCTGTCTCAGCTCAACGCCACCGAGCAGGGCGCCTGGCGCAACCAGCACCTGGGCTTCATCTACCAGTTTCATCACCTGCTGCCCGAGTTCACGGCGCTGGACAACGTGGCCATGCCGCTGCTGATCCGCCGCATGCCGATCGAACAGGCGCGTGAACAGGCTCGAGGCTGGCTCGACCGCGTGGGCCTGCTCAACCGCGTGGGGCACCGGCCGGCCGAGCTTTCAGGCGGCGAGCGCCAGCGCGTGGCGGTGGCTCGGGCCCTGGTCACGCGCCCGGCCTGCGTGCTGGCCGACGAGCCGACGGGCAACCTCGACCGTCACACCGCAGGCACCGTTTTTCAGCTGATGCTGGACCTGGCGGCCTCGCAGGGCACGGCCTTGGTCATGGTCACCCACGACACGGAGCTGGCCGCGCGATGCAGCCGCATGCGTCGCCTGGTGGGTGGGCGCTTCGAGGACTGACACCGAGTGGCCGGCCCGATGGACGTCGCAGCCAGTCCCACTGGCCTGAGCGCATCGCCCGGTGCCCTGCCAGACACCTGGGTCGACACCCACTGCCACCTCGATGCCCCCGAGTTCGATGCCGACCGCGACGAGGTGATCGCACGGGCCCACGCCGCCAGTGTGGGCCTGCAGGTCGTGCCGGCCGTGATGCCAAGCACCTTTGACGACGCGCGCGAGGCCGCGCACCGTTGCCAAGGCGCGTACGCCCTGGGCATCCACCCGCTTTACGTCCGTCAAGTGCCTGAAGACGCCGTCCTGCAACTGGCGCAGGCCCTGCAACGCTGGCAGGACGATCCTCGCCTGGTGGCCATTGGTGAGATCGGGCTCGATCACTTCGTGCCCGAACTGCAGGACGAGGCGAGCCGGGCCCTGCAAGAGCGCATTTACCAGGCGCAGCTTGAACTGGCCGTGCGGTTCGAGCTGCCCGTGATCCTCCATGTGCGACGCAGCGCCGATGGCCTGCTCAAGCACCTGCGCCGCTTGCGGGACGCAGGTCAACCGGTCAGCGGAGGCATCGCCCACGCTTTCAATGGCAGCGAGCAGCAGGCGCAGGCCTTCATCGACCTGGGGTTCAAGCTGGGTTTTGGGGGGGCAATGACCTTCGAGCGGGCGCTGCAGATCCGCCGCCTGGCTGCCAGCTTGCCGGCCGAGGCCATCGTGCTGGAGACCGACGCGCCAGACATCCCGCCGCACTGGCTCTACCGCACCGCCGAGCAGCGCGCCCAGGGCCTGCGCAGCCGCAACGAGCCGGCCGAGTTGCCCCGCATCGCCGAGACCCTGGCCAGTTTGCGCGGCTGGAGCCTGGACGAGACCCGCCGCATCACCACGGCCAACGCTTTGGCTGCGCTGCCGCGCCTGGCGGGCCTGGCCAGCCGGTGAACCGACCGCTCCGCCGAATCCCGATCGACAACTCAGGGCAGCCAGCGTTGCAGCAGCGGGCAGACCTGGTCGACGAAGAACGCCAAGCCCACGGCCAGCGCGCCCAGGCTGCTGACCAAGACCGCCCCGGCGGCCACGTCCTTGGTTCGCTTGATGGCATCGTGGCGCTGCGGATGCAGGTGATCTGCCAGCGCCTCGATGGCGGTGTTGAGCAGTTCGGCGCAGACCACCAGCGCGATCGTCACGGCCATCACGGCCCACCACAGCGGCGGGGCACGCGTGGTGAGCAAGGCGGCGGTCACGCCGGCGGTGGCCATGGCGTGGGTGCGCAGGCTTTTTTCAGTGTGCCAAGCGGTGCGCAGGCCCGCCCAGGCAAAGCCCAGCCGATCGGTGAAGCGATGGCCCTTCATGCTGCGGCCACCCCGAAGCGCTCGAACACCTCGCGCCAGGCCGCCAGCTTGCGCTCGAAGGACCACGACGCGTTGGCCGGGCTGGTGGACGGCAACTGGCAGACGGGCAGCCCCAACGCCCGCGTGAGTTTCATGTGCCGCGCCGATTCGCCGCCGTTGTGGGCGATGCCGCGCAGCGTGGGCAGGCGGCGCCGCAGCCCAGCCAGGTCGTTGAGCCGCGCAGCGCGGATGGCGCTGTCCAGGCTGCCCTCGCGCTCGCAGCCCGCGTACACGTCCCAGATGGCCACACCGTGGGCGATGGCGATCGGCAATCGTTCGGCGTAGGGCAGGGCGCTCAGCGCCTGCGAGCCCTCCAGCCGCCAGATGGCCGACAGGATCGGCCAGAAGTGGTTGCGTGGGTGGGCGTAGTACTGCTGGGCCTGCAGCGATGCCACGCTGGGGAAGCTGCCCAGGATGAGCAGGCGAGCACCCGGGCCGGCCACCGGGCCCAACCCCGTCAACACCTTTGGCTCGGTGCTCGACACCGGCGCGGACATGGCGGGCGACGGGACACTTGCTGGGGTGGACGATGGCAGCGAGGTGCGGTTCAGCGCAGAAGGCATGTCATCGACTGTGCCACACTCGCCGAGGTGAAACGCGCCCGCCAAACTGCCCTGCCCGAAGCCACCATCTCCGAACAAGGAGGGGTGCGCTATCTTCACCTTGACACGCCCTGGATCCAGGGTGCCATGCGCATCCGCAAGCCCCAAAAGCTCGAGCTGGAGTACATCCAACGCATGATGGCCTGGCTGCTGCTGCGCGAGCCCGAGGCCCTGCCGGGCACCCGCTGCCTGCAACTGGGGCTGGGCGCAGCGGCCCTGACCAAGTTTTGCCACAGCGAGCTGCGCCTGCCGACCACCGCCGTGGAGCTCAACCCGCAGGTCATCCAGGTTTGCCGCAGCTGGTTTCACCTGCCCGAAAGCAACGAACGCGACGAGCGCCTGCAGGTCATCCAGGGCGACGCCGATCGCTACGTGCGCGACGACGCGCACATTGCCTCAGCCGATGCCTTGAGCGTCGACCTGTACGACCACGAGGCCGCCTGCCCGGCACTCGACGACGAGGCTTTCTACCAGGCCTGCTGGCGCGTGCTCGACGATGGCGGCGCCATGACCGTGAACCTGTTCGGCCGCGAGGCCAGCTTCGAGCGCAGCGCCCGCCGCATCGCTGCTGCCTTTGGGCAAGACCGGGTCGCCGTCTTCAAGCCCACGTCCGATGGCAACACCATCGTGCTGGCCTGGAAAGGTTTCGACATGCCGACAAGGGAAGTGCTCATGCAACGTGCCGAAACTCTGGAGACCCGTTTTGCGCTGCCCGCGCGAAAATGGGTCAAGCTGCTGTCGGCGTGGAAGCCGGCTGCGGCCGTGCCCAAGCCCGACAAGCCAGCGGCACCCCAGTGCGCCGCCCCCAAGCCATCCCGCAAGAAGGCCTCCGCTGCATGAGCTCGACTTCTGCCTCCCGCACCGCCTCGCGCCCTCACGCCACCGATCAGGGCAAGGATTTGCCCAAAGGCCCGCTGGCCTGGCGCCAGCTGCTGACCTGGTTGCTCGAAGACGGGCTCGTCACCCCCACCGACGCCGAGCGCGTGACCCAGCGTTTCGCTGCGGGTGACAGCGCCCAGCACGCCCTGGTGCGCCTGTCGGGCATGGCGCTGACCCGGGCCGACACCGGCGCCGCGCTGGAACTCGAGCCCCTCACGGAATGGCTGGCCCGCCGCGTTGGCCTGCCTTACCTGCGCATCGACCCGCTCAAGGTGGACGTCGCCCGCGTGGCCGAGGTCATGTCCATCAACTACGCCGAGCGTCGCAAGGCGCTGCCGGTGCAGGTGAGCCTGACCGAGATCACCATCGCCACCTGCGAGCCGCTCGACGTGGCCTGGGTGGACGAGATCCTGGCCCACACCAAGAAGAAGATCCGCCTGGTGGTGTCCAGCCCGCTGGACCTGCAGCGCTTTCGCACCGAGTTCTACACCCTGGCCAAGTCCGTCAAGGACGCCAACAAGAAGACGGGCGACTCGGTCGCGCACAACTTCGAGCAGTTGGTGGAGCTGGGCAAGAGCAACCGCCAGCTCGACGCCAACGACCAAGGCATCATCCAGGTTGTTGACTGGCTGTGGCAGTACGCCTTCGACCAGCGCGCCTCGGACATCCACCTCGAGCCCCGCCGCGAGATGGGCGCCATCCGCTTTCGCATCGACGGCGTGCTGCACACCGTCTACCAGGTGCCGCTGGCCGTCATGCAGGCCATGACCGCGCGCATCAAGCTGCTCGGCCGCATGGACGTGGTCGAAAAGCGCCGCCCGCTCGACGGCCGCATCAAGACGCGCAACCCCGGTGGCGACGAAGTCGAAATGCGCCTGTCCACCATGCCCACCGCCTTCGGCGAGAAGCTGGTGATGCGCATTTTCGATCCGGACAACACCGTCAAGTCCTTCGAGGCCCTGGGCTTTGCCCCGTCCGAAACCAAGATCTGGGAAGGCCTGGTGGGCCGCCCGCACGGCATCATCCTGGTCACCGGCCCCACCGGCTCGGGCAAGACCACCACGCTGTACTCCACGCTCAAGCGCGTGGCCACCGACGAGGTCAACGTCTGCACCATCGAAGACCCGATCGAAATGATCGAGGCCTCCTTCAACCAGACGCAGGTGCAGCCGGCCATCGACCTGGGCTTTGCTGAGGGCGTGCGCGCCCTCATGCGGCAGGACCCGGACATCATCATGGTGGGTGAAATCCGCGACCTCGAAACCGCCGAGATGGCGATCCAGTCCTCGCTGACGGGTCACCTGGTGTTCTCGACCCTGCACACCAACGATGCCGCCTCGGCCATCACCCGTCTGACCGACCTGGGCGTGCCCAGCTACCTCATCAGCGCCACCGTGATCGGCGTGCTGGCCCAGCGCCTGGTGCGCACCCTGTGCCCGCACTGCAAGCAGCCCGACACCGAGCTCGACGAAAAGACCCTGGCCGAGGCCATCCGCCCCTGGCGCATGAACGGCACGGTCAACGCCCACAAGCCCGTGGGCTGCCTGGAATGCCGCATGACCGGCTTCAAGGGGCGCGTGGGCCTGTATGAGCTGCTGCCCGTGACCGAAACCATCCGTGGCGCCATGCACCCCCAGGTCGACATGGCCAGCCTGCGCCGCACCGCCGCGAAAGAGGGGCTGCGCCCCTTGCGCCTGTCGGGCGTCATGAAGGTGGCCGAGGGCCTGACCACGCTGGACGAGGTCCTGCGCAACACGCCTCAGTGGGAGGCTTGACTGGCGGCGGGGGCGTGATCCACCTGATCCTCCGGGCAAGCCCCCGCGAAGTTCGGTATCTCCACCTCGCAGCAGACCCCGTGCGGCGCCACCACCGACCAGCGCACGTTGCCGCCCAGTTGTTTGACCCGCTTGCGCACGCCGCCGAGCCCCAGCCCATGCGACCAGGTCTCGGGGGCCGTGCCCATGCCGTCGTCGCACACCACCAGCCGCAGCGTGCCACCCTGAAGGCTCAGGCTGACCTGCACCCGCCGTGCCTGCGCATGGCTGATGGCGTTGCTGACCAACTCGCGCAGGATGCGTGTCAGCGCTGACCACTGAACCACGTTCAGGCCGATCTCTCTATCCAGCTTCATCTGCCAGTCCAGCTCGCAGCGGGCCACACTGAGTCGGTGGCTGATGTCGCGCTTCCACTCACCCGCAGCCTGGGTCAGGCAGTGGGTGTGCGCAGCCAGGCCGCGCGTGAGCGTTTTCAGGTCCTGGATGGTGTGGCGGATGTATTCCTCGATCTCGGGCGTGGGGGCCTGGTACATCAGCGTCAGCAGGCGCGCACCGATGTCGTCGTGCAGGTCTTGCGCGATGCGAAGGCGCTCCTCGCTGCGGCCCTGCTCGACCGCCTGGTCAAAGCTCAGCGCCCGCTGCAATTGCTCGACGATGCGTTGAGCCAAAGCGCAGTCGTCTCGCGTGAACAGGTGCTGCCCCCTGCGGGCGTGCTTGACCACGAGCACCGTGCGCCGAGCGTGCAGGGACGCGGTCAGGCTGGGCACCGGCACCAGCATCAGCCCGCCGTCCTGCTCCAGCGTCACCTGGCTCAACTGGCCTTGGGCCACCACCACATCGAGTGGGTCAAAGAGGTCGCGCATCAGGCGGGACATCGCCGGGCAGGCGCTCTCGGGCTGCACCTCGATCTGCCGCGCAATGCGGTAGATCTGCTGGAATACCTTTTCCATCGACAGGGAGTCGGGCCGGGGCAACCTCGCCAGCAGCCATCGCCGAAAGCTCAGGTACAGCCCCATCGACAGCATCAGCGAGATCGCCATCGAGGCCAGTTGTCCCATCGAGAACACCGCGATGAACAACAGGTCCAGCGAGGCCGCCACCGTTCCCGATGCGGCCAGCAGCATGAACTCGCGCTGCACCTGACGCGTGCGCGAGAAGTAGGGTGCGATCAGCACCATCGAGGTCACGAAGGCCTGCCAGCCCGCCACGCCCCATGTGCTGATCTCGAGGTTGAGGTCCGGGCGCTCGCGCGTGAGCCAGACGGCCAGGCTCAACAAGCTCCAGGTCAGCATCCCGATCGTCAGCACCCGGCGCATCAACAGGTGCAAGGGGTGCGGGCTGCGAGCTTGCTCGGTGAACGTCACGCCGATGGCGCACAGCGCCAGCCCCGCGCACCCCAACTGCAGCAACCACCAGCCCTGAGCCGCCGACAGGCTGCCGTGCAATCCCCACATCGCCAAGGCGCCCAGCCAGGCTGCAGCCGCTTTGAAGCCCCAGCTGGGACCGGGCGTGGAGTTCAGGAGCGCGATGTGGACCAGGCCTGCCGCGCCCAGCAGGTCGAACAGCGCGCGCAAGCTCGTGTCCAGCGTCAACAGCCAGATGGGCGTGAACAGGCCGAGGTTGCTCTCCAGTGCCATCAGCAACAGGTTGCCTGCCTGGGTCATGGCCAGCAAGGCGAAGCCCGCGTACCGCCAGTCCGCGTTGGACAGCAGCACCATCGCGCCCATCGATGCCACCACCAGCGACAAGGCCGCCAGCACCCAGTAGACGGGCGTGATGCCTGCCCAACCTCGGGGCGCGATCAGGATGGGGGCATCGGGGTGGCCTTTGAGCTGGAGGCGGACGGCGACGCCACTCGGGCTCCAGTTGTCGAGCGCGTTGGACAAGCCCACGTGCCCTGCGATGAAACGCTGCAACCCATCTTCGTCGAGCAACCAACGGCCGCTGGGGAACAGGGCGAGGG
>SCMV01000078.1 GCA_005502875.1 Comamonadaceae bacterium 2PF
CCCCCGCCCACCCCGCGCGTTCCGAGTTCCGCCAGGTGCGCGGCCTGCGCCTGCACCTGTCCGTCTGGGGCGACCTCGACAAGGCCACGCCAGCGCAACCCTTGCTGGTGCTCATGCATGGCTGGATGGACACGGGCGCCTCGTTCCAGTTCATGGTGGACGCCCTGCGCCGCCAGCCCGGCTGGGCCGAGCGCCCGATCGTGGCGGTGGACTGGCGCGGCTTCGGCCAAAGCGAGTCGGGCCCGTCCGACTGCTACTTCTTCGCCGACTACCTGGGTGACCTCGACGAGCTGCTGCGCCAGCTCTCGCCCGACCACCCGGTTGACCTGCTGGGCCACAGCATGGGTGGCAACGTGGTGACCCTGTACGCGGGCGTGCGCTCCGAGCGCATCCGCCGCCTGGTCAACCTCGAGGGCTTTGGCATGCCGGCCACCACGCCCGACGAGGCCCCGCAGCGCTACATCAAGTGGCTCGACGAGATCCGCGAGCCGGTGCAGCTCAAGGACTACGACAGCCTGCAAGCCGTGGCCAAGCGTTTGCAGGCCAACAACCCGCTGCTGAGGCCCGAGTTCGCGCTGTGGCTGGCCGGGTACTGGGCCCGTGCCGAAAAGGGCCGCTGGGTCATCAACGCCGATGCCGCCCACAAGCGCCCGCAGCCCTTCCTCTACCGGGTGGAAGAGGTGCTGGCCTTCATGCGCAACATCCGTTGCCCGATGCTCTTCGTCGAGGGCGCACAGACGCTTTATTTCATGTTCTTCAAGGGCGACTACAAGCGAGAGGATTTCCTCGATCGCCTCAAAGTCGTGCCCGATTGCCGCATGGAAACCCTGGACCAGGCCGGCCACATGCTGCACCATGACCAGCCGGAAGAGCTGGCCTTGCACCTCGCGGGCTTCCTGGGGCCCGCCAGCGCTGCCACAGCATGAGAAAATGATGGATTGCCCGCCCTGGCCCCGAGCCTGAGCGGACCACCCTTCGGCCGTTTCCCTCTCTGGTTTGCGGCCCCGTTTTTGCTTCGGATGCGCCAGGTGCGCGTCCCAACGCCTGCAGGATTCACATGGACATCGAACACATCAACGCCCTGGGCGCCCAGATCGCCGACCTGACTCAGCGCACCGCTGAGCTTCGGAGGTATCTTTGACTGGGATGAAAAGTCCCGCCGCCTCGCTGAAGTCAACGCCGAACTCGAAGACCCCGCCGTCTGGAACGACCCCAAGCGCGCCCAGGCCCTGGGCAAGGAAAAGAAGTCGCTGGAAGACGTCGTCGTCGTCATCGACAACCTGACGCGCAACCTCGCCGACAACGGTGAGCTCTACGAGATGTCCAAGGAAGAGGGCGACCAGGATGGCCTGCAGGCCATCTCCGACGACGTGCAGGCCCTGATGGCCGACGTCGAAGGCCTCGAGTTCCGCCGCATGTTCAGCAACCCGGCCGACCCGAGCAACTGCTTCATCGACATCCAGGCCGGCGCCGGTGGCACCGAGGCCTGCGACTGGGCCTCCATGCTGCTGCGTCAGTACCTGCGCTACTGCGAACGCAAGGGCTTCTCGACCGAGGTCGAAGAAGAAACCCCGGGTGACACCGCCGGCATCAAGAGCGCCACCATCAAGGTCGAGGGCGATTACGCCTTCGGCTACCTGCGCACCGAAACCGGCGTGCACCGCCTGGTGCGCAAGTCGCCGTTCGACTCGTCCGGTGGCCGCCACACCTCGTTCGCCTCGATCTTCGTCTACCCGGAAATCGACGACTCGATCGAGATCGACATCAACCCGTCCGACGTGCGCACTGACACGTTCCGCGCCTCGGGCGCTGGCGGTCAGCACATCAACAAGACCGACTCGGCCGTGCGCCTGACGCACATCCCGACCGGCATCGTGGTGCAGTGCCAGGACGGCCGCTCGCAGCACAGCAACCGCGACGTGGCCTGGAAGCGCCTGCGCTCGCGCCTGTACGACTTCGAGATGCGCAAGCGCCAGGAAGCGCAGCAAAAGCTGGAAGACACCAAGACCGACGTGGGCTGGGGCCACCAGATCCGCTCGTACGTGCTGGACAACAGCCGCATCAAGGACCTGCGCACCAACGTCGAAATCTCCGCCACCCAGAAGGTGCTCGACGGCGACCTCGATGCCTTCATCGAAGCCAGCCTCAAGCAAGGCATCTGACTTGAACCGACTCCCACACGAGAGGCCCACCCATGCGTGAAGGCAGCGCTCAGCTGATTCGCCGCGAAGACTACGCGGCACCGGCGTTCTGGATCAAGACGGTCGACCTGACCTTCGACCTGGACCCGGCCAAGACCCTGGTCATCAACAAGATGACCGTCGAGCCCAACCCGATGCAGCCGGGCGCACCGCTGCGCCTGGACGGCGAGGACATCAACCTCACGCGCGTGCTGGTGGACGGCGAGCCCGTGTCCTTCCGCACCGAGGGCGGCCAGCTGGTGCTGGAGAACCTGCCCCAGCAGCCGTTCAACCTCGAGATCCGCACCACCTGCGCGCCCGAGAAGAACACGCAGCTGTCCGGCCTCTACACCAGCAGTGGCGGCTTCTTCACGCAGTGCGAGGCCCTGGGCTTTCGGCGCATCACCTACTTCCTCGATCGCCCCGACGTCATGGCCACCTACAAGGTGACCTTGAAGGCCGACAAGCTCAAGTACCCGGTGCTGCTGTCCAACGGCAACCTGGTCGATGAAGGCGCGCTCGAAGGCGGCAAGCACTTTGCCGTGTGGGTCGACCCGCACCCCAAGCCCTGCTACCTGTTTGCCCTGGTGGCCGCCGACCTGGTGAGCCGCGAGCAGCGAATCCGCACCCGCGCCGGCCGCGACCACCTGCTGCAGATCTTCGTGCGCGCCGGTGACCTCGACAAGACCGAGCACGCGATGAACTCGCTCATCGCCTCCATCGCCTGGGACGAAGCCCGCTTCGGCCTGAGCCTGGACCTTGAGCGATTCATGATCGTGGCGGTCAGCGACTTCAACATGGGCGCCATGGAGAACAAGGGGTTGAACATCTTCAACACCAAGTTCGTGCTGGCCAACCCCGCCACCGCCACCGACGTCGACTTCGGCAACGTCGAAAGCGTGGTCGCCCACGAGTACTTCCACAACTGGACCGGCAACCGCGTGACCTGCCGCGACTGGTTCCAGCTCTCGCTCAAAGAAGGCCTGACCGTCTTCCGCGACCAGCAGTTCAGCCAGGACATGGCCGGCAGCCCCAGCGCGCGGGCTGTCAAGCGCATCGAAGACGTGCGCACCCTGCGCCAGCTGCAGTTCCCCGAAGACGCGGGCCCGATGGCCCACCCCGTGCGCCCCGACAGCTACCTGGCCATCGACAACTTCTACACGGCCACCGTGTACGAAAAGGGCTCCGAGGTCGTGCGCATGATGCACACCCTGGTCGGCCAGCAAGGCTTTGCCAAAGGCATGGCCCTGTACTTCGAGCGCCACGACGGCCAGGCCGTGACCTGCGACGACTTCGCCCAGGCCATCGCCGACGCCAACCCCGGCAGCGAGCTGGCCAACCGACTGGACCAGTTCAAGCGCTGGTACGCCCAGGCCGGCACGCCGCGTGTGCAGGCCCATGGTGTGTACGACGCCGAGAACCGCATCTACACGCTCACGCTGAGCCAGAGCTGCGCGGCCACCCCCGGCCAGCCCGAGAAACTGCCGTGCGTCATCCCCGTGGCCATGGGCCTGACGGGGGGCGACGGTCGCCACATCAACCTGCACCTCGAAGGTCAGCTCGACCCGATCGGCCACGACACGGTGCTGGTGCTGTCCGAGCCCACGCAGACCTTCACCTTCGTGCACGTGCCGGTCGAGCCCGTGCCCTCGCTGCTGCGCGGTTTCTCGGCACCCGTGGTGCTCGAAACCGAGCTGGGCGACGAGGCGCTGTTCACCCTGCTCAGCCACGACCTCGACCCCTTCAACCGCTGGGAAGCCGCCCAGAAGCTGGCCTTGCGCCGCATGCTGAACGCGGTCAAGGGCCATGGCCACGTCGAGCTGGACGCCCGCTTCATCGATGCCATGCGCAGCGTGTTGCGCAACCCTGGGCTTGATGCGGCCTTCAAGGAGCTGGTGCTGACCCTGCCGAGCGAGGCCTATGTGGCCGAGCAGCTGGACGTGGTTGACCCGCAGCGCATCCACGCGGTGCGCGAAGGCCTGAAGGTGCAACTCGCGCATGCCCTGCACGAAGATTGGGCCTGGGCCTACGAGGCCAACGCCGAGCTGGGCGGTTATTCGCCCGACGCGGTCAGTGCAGGCCGCCGCGCGCTGGCCAACCTGGCGCTGGGCATGCTGGCGCTCGAAGGCGCGAGCCGCCACAACCCGATCTGGGTGGGCAAGGCCCTGCAGCGCTTCAAGGACGCCACGAACATGACCGACCGCCTGGGGGCCCTTTCCGCCTTGGTGGCCGCCCACGCAGACCTGGCAGAAGACGCGCTCAAGCGCTTTCATGCGATGTACCGCGACGAGGCCTTGGTCATCGACAAGTGGTTCACGCTGCAGGCCATGGCACCCGAGAAAGACGGACAGGTCTTCGCCCGCGTCAAGCAGCTCATGCTGCACCCCGACTTCACGCTGCGCACGCCCAACCGCGCACGCAGCCTGCTCATGGCGCTGTGCCAGAACAACCCGGCGGCCTTCCACCGCACTGACGCGGCCGGCTACGTGTTCTGGGCCGACCGCGTCATCGAGATCGACGCCATCAACCCGCAACTGGCCGCCCGACTGGCCCGTGCGCTGGACCACTGGCGACGCCTGGCCGAGCCTTACCGCACGGCCGCCGAAGAAGCGCTCAAGCGCGTGGCCGCCCGCAGCGAGCTGTCCGACGACGTGCGCGAGATCATCACGCGCGCGCTGCAGGACTGAGCCAAGCCAGCAACCCTTTTCATTTCATCCGAGACACCACCATGTCCACCAAACGCATCAGCCTCACGCAGTACCTGATCGAGCAGCAACGCGGCGAAGCCCAGATCCCGGCGCAGCTGCGCCTGCTCATCGAAGTCGTCGCCCGCGCTTGCAAGCGCATCGCCATCAACGTCAACAAGGGCGCCTTGGGTGACGTGCTGGGCACCGCCGGCAGCGAAAACGTGCAGGGCGAAGTCCAGAAAAAGCTCGACGTGATCGCCAACGAGGTGCTCATCGAAGCCAACGAATGGGGCGGCCACCTCGCAGGCATGGCCTCTGAAGAGATGGACGACATGCTCGGCGTGCCCAACCGCTACCCGCAGGGCGAGTACCTGCTGCTGTTCGACCCCCTCGACGGTTCGAGCAACATCGACATCAACGTCAGCATCGGCACCATCTTCTCGGTGCTCAAGCACCAGGGTGGCGAGGTCACCAACGAGAGCTTCCTGCAGCCCGGCACCGCCCAGGTGTGCGCCGGCTACTGCGTGTATGGCCCGCAGACCACGCTGGTGCTGACCGTCGGCAAGGGCGTCGTGCTGTTCACGCTCGACCGCGAGCAGGGCGCATGGGTGATGACAGAAGACAACCTGCGCATCCCCGAGGACACCAAGGAGTTCGCCATCAACATGTCGAACATGCGCCACTGGGCTGCCCCGGTCAAGCGCTACATCGACGAGTGCCTGGCCGGCAAGGAAGGCCCGCGCGGCAAGGACTTCAACATGCGTTGGGTGGCCGCCATGGTGGCCGACGTGCACCGCATCATGACCCGCGGCGGCATCTTCATGTACCCCTGGGACAAGCGCGAGCCGAACAAGCCCGGCAAGCTGCGCCTGATGTACGAAGCCAACCCGATGAGCTTCCTGGTGGAGCAGGCCGGTGGCGTGGCCACCAACGGCACGCAGCGCATCATGGAGATCCAGCCCACGCAGCTGCACGAGCGCGTGAGCGTGATGCTGGGCTCGAAGAACGAGGTCGAGCTCGTGACCTCGTACCACCGCGAAGCGCAGTGAGCCTGGAGGCGCCCGCGACCTGGTTGCGGCGCCGCTCCACGAACGACAAAGCCCGCCAACCGGCGGGCTTTTTCATGGGGCCTCGGCTGAGGCGTGGCTCAAGGCTTTGCGGGCAGGTAGAACTCGCTGGCCACAAGCTTGTGGGCGAAGACGGTGGCGCCCGTGGGGCTGAAGCCCGGGACGCGCACCACCGCGCCAGCCGTGAGGATGGGGCCTTTTTCCAGGGCCTGCCAGGCGGCCTGAACGGCTTCATCGGACGCACGGGCTGGGCTGAAGTCGGTGCTGTCGACGCTGCGCTCGGCGCCGGTGCGGTTCAGCGTTTGCAAGCCGAACGAGGGACAGGGTGACTGGATGCACACGATGCCGTTGTTCTTGAGGCTGAAGAAGGTGCCGAGGGCGCGCTTGTTGCTGCCCTGGGCCTGCCAGGCTTCGGTCACGCGCAGCACTTCGCCGGTGAACAGGCCTCGCGGCTGAGGTTCGATGGCGCCCTTGACCAGTGCCTTGCCCTGGCTGAATGAGGCTTCGAAGGTGGCGCGTTGCTCGTCGCTCCAGCCCAGGGCGCGGGTGTCGAGCTCGACGGCGTGGCACTCTTTGGCCAGCTTGCCGTCGGCGCAGCGCGTGACGGGGCTGTTGACCGCCTTGACGAAGTAGCCACCGCAGACGGGGTAGGCGCACTTGCGGGCGTCGACGCGGGTGACGATGAGGTAAGGCTCGGCCTTGGCATCGATGACGGTGGATGGCGTGCTCGGATCGGTGCCCGGGGTGGGGGTGCTCTGGGCGTGCGACAGGGCGCTCAGGGCCATGGCAAGGGTGGCCACCAGGGTGCGGATGTGGTTCATGGTCTCTCCTCCAGCGTGGGTTGTTGGCGTCCGGAGGTTATGCCGGGATGCGCCGTTGTGGTGCGGCGAAGGCGTCTCTGGCGGGTGAGAGGCGTCTCAGGGTGTAATCGCTTGTGCGCACGCCTGACCCGTGTCCTGGCGCCACGCTTGCGCGGGTGCTGTTTGAACGGGGCTGAAACCGGGTATGATTGCGGGCTGTGCAGCGAGCCGCAAGGCTTGTGTCACGTGTGCCGGTGTAGCTCAGTCGGTAGAGCAGCTCATTCGTAATGAGAAGGTCGAGGGTTCGATTCCTTTCTCCGGCACCAACCCCATCCAGAAGCCTCGGTCTCCCCGAGGCTTCGTCGCTTGTGGACGCCATCACCTGCTGCTGTGCCCCTTCGGGCCCAGCTCCACGATCTCCACGTCCCCCCTGAACATCGGCGCGCACAGGATCTTGTAGCCGTCGGCATCGAACCCCGCTGCCACCTGCTGCAGGCCTTGGGCCTCCTCCAGGCTGTCGGCTCGCCCCAGGAAGCACCAGTTCTTGACCACCAGGTGGTCGCAGGCACCAGGCCGGCGCTCGACCAGGGCCACGGCGCCAGGGTAGGGCCAGCAACGCAGTTGCCAACGGCCCAAGGCGGTGCTCAGGCGCGCGTCGTGCTCGGCCTGGGTTTCGTGGCCTCGGCACAGCCCGGCGCATTTGCCGATCGCTGAGCGAAAGCACGGTCGGCCCTTGACGGTG
The DNA here is from genome assembly GCA_005502875.1 of Comamonadaceae bacterium 2PF. Taxonomy (GTDB): domain Bacteria; phylum Pseudomonadota; class Gammaproteobacteria; order Burkholderiales; family Burkholderiaceae_C; genus Aquabacterium. Next base: position 7,477 of record SCMV01000078.1, read on the forward strand.
TGCTCCAGCCCGAGCGAGGCCAGGCAGAGCCGGTGCTCGTCGGCCAATTCGATCAACAGGGCATCGGCGCCGTGCTTGCTGGCAAAGGGGCCGTGCAGGCCTGAAGTGGTCGCGAAGTCGACGTCCCGGGCGTGCACCACCTCGGGCTTGCCGCCCGTCCATCGCAAGGCGCAGAGCTGCCGGTTGCGACGCAGCCGCTGGTTCATCAGGGGCTGCCTTGCCTTGATGAGCTGGGCTTCGAGCAGCAGGGCGCCCACTTCGCCAGCCGTGGTGATGTGCTCGATGCGGTGGCTGTGCTGGACCCAGCGTGACTCCTGCGGGTTGCGCAGGTGTTGCTGCACCCGCGAGCGGATGTTGACGCTCTTGCCGATGTACAGCGGCAGGGGCCCGTCGCCCATGAAAAGGTAGACCCCGGGCACGGTTGGCAGCGTCGCGGCGATGTCAAGCAAGGCCTGGGACACGGTGTGAGCGGCACCCATGCTGGGCTCAGGTCACCAAGCCACCCGAGATGGCCCTTTCGCCTCGCACCCAGGCCGCGTACACGCGCACATGAGGGTGCACGCCTTCGTCGAGCTCGGCCTGAGCCAGGGGCATCCACTGCCAGGCCGCATGCTGCTCACCATCGCCTTCGGGCAAGGTGAGCGAGGCCGCCTCGTCGGGCGTGAGCGGCAGCCACAAGGCCAGGTTGACGTAGTGCGTGGACACATCGGGGTTGAACGCACTGTCGGGGTAGAAGTGGTCCCAGGCGCCCATCAGCGTGGCGCGCTGCACGGCGGTGTCGGGCAGGCCCAGCTCTTCGGCGGCGATGCGGCGGCGGGCCTGGGCCAGCGGCTCGTTCTTGCGGATGCGGCCGCCGGGCGTGAACCACCAATCGCGCGCAGGGGCGTTGCGGCGCAGGCCCAGCAGCAGTCGGTTGCTTTCGTCGGTCAGCACCAGGTCGATGGACACCAGGGGCAGGGCTTCGCAAGCCTGGGCGAACTGGGCGGCGGGCAGGAGGGCCGGGGGC
>SCMV01000079.1 GCA_005502875.1 Comamonadaceae bacterium 2PF
ACGCCCAGCCTGGCGCGTGGGTGGCGCCCTGTTGTTGCTGTTGCTGTCGGGTGGCCTGCTGGCCCATGTGGGCCAGACCTACCAGACCGGCGCCGATCCTTGGCAGTTGTTCGCGCTGTGGGCCCTGTTGGGGCTGCCCCTGGCCTGGAGTGCTCGCCACGACGCCGTGTGGGCTGCCTGGGCGTTGGTGACGATGACAGCGCTGTCCCTCTGGGTGACCGCGCACACTGGCCGAGCATGGATGGCCGACGACGGCGAAGCATCCACCCACCTGCTGGCCTGGGCGTTGTCGTGCCTCACCCTGGGCGGCCTGAGCACGCCTGCGCGCCGCTGGACTGGCGCGGGCCCATGGAGCCAACGGCTGGCACTGACCCTGACCATGATCGCCATCACCAGCACGGCCGTCGCCAACTTGCTGGGCAGCGACGGTTCACTGCTGTACGGCCTGGGCTTGCTGACCCTGGCCGCCGGCGTGGCCCTGCTGTCTCGCCCACCGTGGTTCGACCTGTATGGCCTGAGTGCCCTGACCCTGGGCCTCAATGTGTGTGTGGTGAGTGGCTTGGGGCGATGGCTGCTGCAAGGCTCAGGCGGGGACACCTTGGGCTCCTGGTTGCTGCTGGGCTTGGTGGCCGCCGGCATGCTGGCGGGCTCGGTGAAATGGGTCATGCGACAGGCTCGGTCTCAAGGGGTGGTGGCATGAGCCCGCGCCCCTGGCCCGTCGTCTTGCTCAGCGCCCTGGGGGCTTGGCTGGCGGCCATCCCCTTCTTTGGCGTGGCCGTTTTGTTGATGGAGCCATTGCTGCGAGAGCAGGAAGGCGCGCTGGTCACGGGTGTGCTCATGCTGGGCGGGGCCCTGGCGCTGCTGCGCGCGCCGACTCGATCGCTGTTCATCGAGAACCTCGGCGTGCCTGCCATGCTGGCCGGCCTGACCCTGCTCGGCTGGGGACTGATGAAGCCCCTGGACTGGCAACCGATGTGCGCCGCCATCGGGTTGGTCATGCTCGCGCTGGCATCGGCCGTGCCTCAGACGTGGGTTCGCAGCCTGCTGGGGGCGATGTCCGCTCAATGCCTCTTGCTGGCTTGCAGCACGGATGCCTGGTGGCAGGGTGACCGCCCCGGGCTGAGCCCCTGGTTGTCCTTGCACCTGATGGTGGCGGTGTGGCTGGCCTCTGTCGCCCTGACCCAGGGATCGCCTGCGACGAGCACGCCCCCCGTGCGCGCCGTCCAGGACATCGGCAGCGGGTGGGTGGCCTCCACGCTGCTGGCGCTGGCCTGGTGGTCTGGCTCCACGTTCCTGCTCAGCGAGCCCCTGAAGGTCGAAGGCGTCCGCGCGGCTCATGGCATCCAGGCACCGTGGACGCTCCGTGGCGTCGACCTGGGCTCTTTCAGCGCCGCCCTGCTGGCCATGTTCTTGCTGGCCTGGCGCTGGCCGAACTGGCGCCAGCTCTGGTGCGCCGGGTTGGCAACGGTGGCTTGTGCGCTCGCGGCCTTCATGCCGGCGCTGGGCGGCGTGCTGCTGGTGGCATCGGCCTGCCTGGTCACGCATCGCCCGCGCATGGCAGTTTGGGCAGGACTGGTGGCCTTGTGGGTGATCGGCGCCTTCTACTACCAACTGACCTGGCCCTTGGCGACCAAGGCCCTGGTCCTGGTCGTCGCTGGCGCGCTGGCGGGCGGGCTGGCCGCCCTGGGCAAACGAGCCAACGCCACCGGGACCACACCTGCGAGCCATCCGACCAGGCACGAGCCCAACGCGGTCGGGCGGGGCTGGGCACTGGGGCTGGGCCTGTTCGCAACGCTGCTGCTGGCCAATGGTGCCATCTGGCAAAACGAAGCACTCATCCGAGACGGCCGCCCCGTCTACGTTTCCCTGGCGCCGGTCGATCCGCGCTCGCTGCTGCAAGGCGACTACATGGCCTTGCGCTTTGACACCGACGGCGTGACGTTGTCACCGCCAACCGACCTTTCACCCGTCTACCTCGTGTTCAAAATCGATGCGCGAGGGGTGGCCTCCGCCTTGCGCCAGCACCATGGCGAGCGCCTCCAAAACGATGAGCTGATCATGCGCATGACCCGAAAACACGGCGGCTGGATGCTGGTGACCGATGCCTTCCATTTCAAGGAAGGCCAAGCACAGCGGTGGGCAGGCGCCCGCTTCGGAGAGTTCCGCGTCCAATCGAGCGGGCGAGCGCTGCTCGTGGGGCTGCGTGGGGCTGCGCTTGAACCGCTCTGAGTGCCCCAGTCCCTCACAAACCAGCGAAAATCCCCAACGAGATCAAGGCGACGGGCGCAAGAGACCCGCCCCCTTGAAACAACGCCCTCCCACCGAACCGAAGCCCATGACCATGGCCCACCCCGCACAAGTCAAGATCCCCGCCACCTACATCCGTGGCGGCACCAGCAAGGGCGTGTTCTTTCGCCTGCAGGACCTGCCCGCCAGCTGCCAGCAACCAGGTCAGGCGCGTGACAAGCTGTTCATGCGCGTCATCGGCAGCCCCGACCCCTACGCCGCCCACATCGACGGCATGGGCGGTGCCACGTCGAGCACCAGCAAGTGCGTGATCCTGTCCAAGTCCAGCGTGCCCGATCACGACGTGGACTACCTCTACGGGCAGGTTTCGATCGACAAGGCCTTCGTGGACTGGTCGGGCAACTGCGGCAACCTGTCCACGGCTGCCGGCGCCTTCGCCATCCATGCCGGCCTGGTCGACCCGGCCCGCATCCCTGAAAACGGCGTCGCCGTGGTCCGCGTCTGGCAAGCCAACATCGGCAAAACCATCATCGCCCACGTGCCCGTGACCAACGGACAGGTGCAAGAGACCGGCGACTTCGAGCTCGACGGCGTGACCTTCCCCGCCGCAGAGATCGTGCTCGAGTTCATGGACCCGTCGGACGACGGCGACGAAGGCGGCTCGATGTTCCCCACCGGCAACCTCGTTGACGACCTGGACGTGCCAGGCGTGGGCACCTTCAAGGCCACCATGATCACGGCCGGCATCCCCACGGTGTTCGTCAACGCCAAAGACATCGGCTACACCGGCACCGAACTGCGCGAGCAGATCAACGGCGATCCCGAGGCCCTCAAGCGCTTCGAGGCCATCCGCGTGGCCGGCGCGCTGCGCATGGGCCTGATCAAGACCCCGCAAGAAGCCGCCACCCGCCAGCACACACCGAAGATCGCCTTCGTGGCCCCGCCCACCACCTACACCGCATCCAGCGGCAAAACCATCGCAGCGGCCGACGTGGACCTGCTGGTGCGCGCCCTCTCCATGGGCAAGCTGCACCACGCCATGATGGGCACCTGCGCGGTCGCCATCGGCACGGCGGCGGCCATCCCCGGCACCCTGGTCAACCTGGCGGCGGGGGGCACAGAGCGCGAGGCCGTTCGCTTTGGCCACCCCTCGGGCACCCTTCGCGTGGGCGCCCAGGCCAAGCTGGTCAATGGCCAGTGGACGGTCACCAAAGCCATCATGAGCCGCAGCGCCCGCATCCTGATGGAAGGCTGGGTGCGCGTGCCTGGCGACGCGTTCTGACGCAGGCGCCCCGGTGAGTTCAACAGCGTATCGGGGCGCCCGCAACGGCTGAAATCCGCACAACGAACTGACACATCCACGGGGTGTTTTCTTCCCCACACCCCCGTGGATCGGTGGCAAGATGAAGGATCCGACGCCCTCGCGCCTCCCGATTTTTCACAGCATGAACGCATCCACGCTCACCCGCCGCACCCAGCGCATCCGCACCCTGGCCATGTCGGCCGGACTGGTGCTCGGCATGGCCGCTGCGGCCGTTGCCCCTCAACTGGTCCACGCCTCCAACGCCGTCAAAGCATCCAAGTCGGTCATCAAAGGCGCGGCTCAGCCCGTTGAAAAGCCTTTGCAACTGGCTGCGGCCACCCCGGAGCAAATGGCGGCGCAAGAGCGCGTGCTGACCGGCGCCTACAACTGTGAGTTCGGCCAACACATCGTTGTGCGACACAACGAAGCCAACCCTGGTTACGTCGACCTCACCCTGGGCAAGCAGAAATGGCTGATGAAGCCGGTGCTGTCGGCCACCGGCGCCACCCGCCTCGAAGACGTGCGCGGCCAGGCCCTGCTGGTGCAGATCCTGACCAAATCCATGGTGCTCGACACCCGCACCGGCAAACGCCTGGTCGATGCCTGCGTGCACGAGGTCCAGCGCAAGGCCGAGGCCGACCTGGCCGCTCAGCCGGCCCGCGCCTCGATCTTCGACGCCCCACGCTGAAAAATCCCCCTCATTCGTCGCATGAAGTCCATTGATTTCATGCGGTCGTGGTGACATTCACCGCGGTGTAGGCGAAAATAGCAGGCTGCACGGAAATTGCATTTCCATGTGGTTGGAACGCTTGATTCGCCCCACCGCGGTGATTTTTTGTGCGCCACCCACGTGTCTGACACGTTTTTTGCCCCCTCAAACCAGGTGAACACCATGTTGCAAGCCTATCGCCAACACGTTGCCGAACGCGCCGCCCTTGGCATCCCCCCTCTGGCTCTGTCGGCCACCCAAGTGGCCGAGCTGATCGAGCTGATCAAGAACCCGCCCGCTGGCGAAGATGCCTTCCTGCTGGACCTGCTGACCCACCGCGTTCCCCCCGGCGTGGACGACGCTGCCAAGGTCAAGGCGTCCTTCCTGTCGGCCGTGGCTCACGGTGACGTCACCGTCTCCCTGATCTCCAAGGCCAAGGCCACCGAGCTGCTGGGCACCATGGTGGGCGGCTACAACGTCAAGCCCCTGATCGACCTGCTGTCCGACGCCGAAGTCGGCGGCGTGGCCGCTGACGCCCTCAAGAAGACCCTGCTGATGTTCGACGCGTTCCACGACGTGTCCGAGCTGTGCAAGTCGGGCAACGCCAACGCCAAGGCCGTGATGCAGTCGTGGGCCGACGCCGAGTGGTTCACCAGCCGCCCGCAAGTCGCCAAGAAGATCACCGTGACCGTGTTCAAGGTGCCTGGCGAAACCAACACCGACGACCTGTCGCCCGCCCCGGACGCCTGGAGCCGTCCTGACATCCCGATGCACTATCTGGCGATGCTCAAGAACACCCGTCCCGACGCGGCTTTCAAGCCAGAAGAAGACGGCAAGCGCGGTCCGATGCAGTTCATCGAAGACCTCAAGAAGAAGGGCAACCTGGTCGCCTACGTCGGCGACGTGGTCGGCACCGGTTCTTCCCGCAAGTCGGCCACCAACAGCGTGATCTGGGCCACGGGCGAAGACATCCCCTTCGTGCCCAACAAGCGCTTCGGCGGCGTGACCCTGGGCGGCAAGATCGCCCCCATCTTCTTCAACACGCAGGAAGACTCCGGCTCGCTGCCCATCGAAGTGGACGTGTCCAACTTCGAAATGGGTGACGTGATCGACATCTACCCGTACGACGGCAAGATCGAGAAGAACGGCGCCGAAGCCGCCAAGTTCGAACTCAAGTCGCAAGTGCTGCTCGACGAAGTGCAGGCTGGCGGCCGCATCAACCTGATCATCGGCCGCTCGCTGACCGGCAAGGCCCGTGAGTTCCTGGGCCTGCCCGCTTCCACCGCCTTCCGCCTGCCCCAGGCCCCGGCCGACAGCGGCAAGGGCTTCACCCTGGCCCAGAAGATGGTCGGCCGCGCATGTGGCCTGCCCGAAGGCCAAGGCGTGCGTCCCGGCACCTACTGCGAGCCGAAGATGACCACCGTGGGTTCGCAAGACACCACCGGCCCGATGACCCGTGACGAGCTCAAGGACCTGGCTTGCCTGGGCTTCTCGGCCGACCTGGTCATGCAATCGTTCTGCCACACGGCCGCTTACCCCAAGCCCGTGGACGTGAAGATGCACCGCGAGCTGCCCGCCTTCATCAGCAACCGCGGTGGCGTGGCCCTGCGTCCGGGCGACGGCGTGATCCACTCGTGGCTGAACCGCCTGCTGCTGCCCGACACCGTCGGCACGGGTGGCGACTCGCACACCCGCTTCCCCATCGGCATCTCCTTCCCTGCGGGTTCCGGCCTGGTCGCCTTCGGCGCCGCCACGGGCGTGATGCCCCTGGACATGCCTGAGTCGGTGCTGGTTCGCTTCAAGGGCAAGATGCAGCCCGGCGTCACCCTGCGTGACCTGGTGCACGCCATCCCCCTGTACGCCATCAAGGCCGGTCTGCTGACCGTGGCCAAGGCCGGCAAGAAGAACATCTTCTCGGGCCGCGTGCTGGAAATCGAAGGCCTGCCTGACCTGAAGGTCGAGCAAGCGTTCGAGCTGTCCGACGCTTCCGCTGAGCGTTCCGCCGCTGGTTGCACCATCAAGCTGAACAAGGAACCGGTTGCCGAGTACCTGAAGTCGAACATCGTTCTGATGAAGAACATGATCGCCAACGGTTACGCCGACGCCCGCACCCTGCAGCGCCGCATCGACGCCCAGGAAGCCTGGCTGGCCAACCCGCAGCTGCTCGAAGCCGACAAGGACGCCGAGTACGCCGCCGTCATCGAGATCGACCTGGCCGACATCAAGGAGCCGATCGTTTGCTGCCCGAACGACCCGGACGACGCCAAGTTCCTGTCCGAAGTCGCTGGCACCAAGATCGACGAAGCCTTCATCGGTTCGTGCATGACCAACATCGGCCACTTCCGCGCCGCTGGCAAGGTGCTCGAAGGCAAAAAGGACCTGCCGGTTCGCCTGTGGGTGGCCCCGCCGACCAAGATGGACGCCGCCGAGCTGACCAAGGAAGGCTTCTACAACACCTTCGGCCAAGCCGGTGCCCGCACCGAAATGCCTGGCTGCTCGCTGTGCATGGGCAACCAGGCGCAGATCAAGGAAGGCTCGACCTGCATCTCGACCTCGACGCGCAACTTCCCGAACCGCCTGGGCAAGAACACCAACGTGTTCCTCGGCTCTGCGGAACTGGCTGCTGTGGCCTCGAAGCTGGGCCGCCTGCCGACCCCGGCCGAGTACATGGCCGAAACCGGCGTGGTCACCGCCAACGCCGACTCGATCTACAAGTACATGAACTTCAACCAGATTGAAGAGTACGTGGAGACCGCCAAGGGTGTGAAGGCCGCCTGAGTTCGCTCAGCGCCTTTGGCCTGACCGGCAACGGTCAGGCCCCTTGAACGAAAAACCCGCCGGGGCAACCAGGCGGGTTTTTTCTTGGCTGACTGGGTTCTGGATGCCGGGGCGGATCGCGTCAGGCTGGCAGCCCGTGCTGCGCCCGCGCCTTGCGACATTGCTCATCGCCCACCTGCACCTCGCGGCAGGTGGACGAGCGCAAGGGGTGGATGCGGCAGGCCACGTGCCGGCCCAGCTCACCTTCGAGCGCCACGCATCGAACAGGCTTCATCGCCGTGCCCGCCATGCAGCGCAAGGTGGGGCTCACAGGCTGAGTGAGGCCCAC
>SCMV01000007.1 GCA_005502875.1 Comamonadaceae bacterium 2PF
GAGCAACGTTCAGGGGGCGGGGGGTGCCTGCTCCGGCCCTGCGCGGGGCATCACCGAGCGTGTCCACCGTCACCCCTTGAACGCGAGCCTGGCTGTTGCCGAGCCATGACACCGCACACGTCGGGCCTGCGGAGGCACCCCTCCCACCGAGCCATGCACCAGCCGACGCACGAACCCAACCCAACCCAACCCAACTCAACCCAGCAAGCAAAGGTGATCAGTTCAGGCCAGGGCCTCTTGCTCGAGCACGAGGCGGTCGAGCGCGGCGCACACTTCGGCGAACTTGCCCGCGATCACGGTGCGGCGCGCATCTTGTGGGTCGACCGAAATGCGCACGGCCTGGGCTGAATGGGCTGTGGCGCTGGGCGAGAAGGGCGCTTGCGCAGCCCGTGGGAAATCGATGACGCGCCCCAGGTTTCCGCGTGGCGGTGTGCCCCAGGGCGTGAGTGGGCGAGGGCGCACCGGCTGTTGGCTGGCTGGGCGCTGCGCCGAGCCAGGCTCGGTGGCGCCAGCTGCGGCCAGGGCGCTGGTGTTGTGACGGACTGCGAGGGCGCGTGCGAGGTGGTGAATCATGGTGAACTCCGAAAGCTGTGAAGTTCGGCAGGATTCGATTGCTCAAGCCTCCGCGGGAATCGCGCCAGTTGCCTGGCGCCAATGCCCGCCACCCGCGGTGGCCACCTTGCCCCTTGGTCTGATCTGTTCGATCAACGGCCGGGGCGCCAAAAAAGTCGATTCAGTTGAGGTGCCTTGCCAGGTCAGTTCAGGGGCTGGTTGCGGATCAGCCCGACGGCCAAACCTTCAAGCTCGAAGTCGTCTTGCTCGGGCGACACGAGGATGGGCTCGAACTCAGGGTTCTCTGGCAGCAGCTGGATGCCCTGAGGTGTGCGCTGAAAGCGCTTGACGGTGACCTCATCGCCGATGCGGGCGACGACGATCTGGCCATTGCGAGCCTCTCGGGCGCGGGCCACGGCCAGCAGATCGCCGTCAAGGATGCCGATGTCCTTCATGCTCATGCCCCGCACGCGCAGGAGGTAGTCAGGCTTGCGGGCGAACAGGCTGGGCTCGACCGCGTAGGTTTGTTCGACGTGCTCTTGCGCCAGGATGGGGCTGCCGGCTGCCACGCGCCCCACCAGGGGCAACACCAGCTGTTCCAGACCGGGCAGCGGCAAGTTGAACGGCAGGCCGGACTTGCCGGTGCTGCCGCGCTGTACTTCGTCCCGGCGGCTTTCGTTGACGGTGCGCAGCGTGCCCGCCTTGAGTCGGATGCCGCGCGAGGTGCCGCCAACGAGTTCGATCACGCCTTTGCGGGCGAGGGCTTGCAGGTGCTCTTCAGCAGCATTGGCCGAGCGAAACCCCAGCTCCGACGCGATCTCGGCCCGGGTGGGCGGCGCACCGGTGCGCGCGATGCTGCGCTGGATCAACTCGAAGATCTGCTGCTGGCGCGGGGTGAGTTTGGGTTTATCGTCGGCCATCTGGTTGGAGCTGCCGTGCAGGCAGCGCGATGAAGCGAATGACTGTCATTTTATACAGGGCTGTTTGTTTGTCCAGTGTTTTGTTGCGCCCTGGCCGCCTTGCGTCGCCAGGGCGCAACCCTGCTTCTGCGGCGTGGTCCGCGCATCGCAAGGGGGCGCCATGCCCAAGGTGCTGATCCTGGGCACCGGCGGCACCATCGCCGGCATCGCGTCCGATCCTGGCCGCAGCTGGGCTTACCGCGCGGCGCAACTGGGCGTCGATCAACTCGTGAGCGCGGTGCCCGAGCTGGCGGGCTTTGACCTGGCCACGCAGCAGGTCGCCCAGATCGACAGCAAGGACATGGGCTGGGCCACGTGGCAGGCCCTGGGGCGGTCGCTCGAAAGCGCGATGGGTGATGACGCCGTCTCGGCCATCGTCATCACCCATGGCACCGACACCCTGGAAGAAACCGCCTGCCTGTTGCACGCCCTGCACGATGGCCTCAAGCCCATCGTGCTGACCGCCGCCATGCGCCCGGCCACCGCGCCGGATGCCGATGGGCCTGGGAACCTCGCACAGGCCGTGCGGGTGGCGCAGGCCGCGGCGCAACGTGGTGAGGGTGGGGTGGTCGCGGTGCTGGCAGGTCGCGTCTGGTCGGCGCGCGATGTGCGCAAGGCCCACAGCCATGCCATTGATGCATTCGACGGCGGTGGGGCCGAGCCTCTGGACGAGCACGCGCCGTGGCCAATGCCGCAAGCGCAAGGCTGGCGCGTGTTGCGGCAATCGCGTCCACCCAGGGTGGAGGTCGTCACCAGCCATGCCGATGCCGATGGCTGGTTGGTCGATGCCGCGCTGGTTCATGCCCGGGCGTCGGGCGACAAGCTCGATGGCCTGATCGTGGCCTGCACTGGCCATGGCACGGTGCATCAAAAGCTGGAAGCGGCCCTGCAGCGCGCCCGCGATGTCGGGGTGGTCGTGTGGCGCACCAGCCGGGTGGCCCGGGGTGGTGTGCAGCCGCGCGAGGGTGACGCCTGGCCCGCTGCAGGCAACTGGACGCCAGCCCAGGCTCGGGTGAGCCTGCTGCTCGAGCTGCTCAGCGCCCGCCCGTGACGTCGAGGATGGCGCCTGCCGTGTAGCTGGCGGCGTCGGAGAGCAACCAGGCAATGGCTTCGCCGACTTCTGCGGGTTGGGCTGCTCGGCCCATTGGCAATTGCGGCGCCATGCGGCTGGCGCGATCGGGCTCGCCGCCCGTGGCATGGATGCCGGTGTCGGTGATGCCCGGGCGAACCGCCACCACGCGCACCCCCTCGCTGGCCACTTCTTTCGACAGCCCGCCCGTGAACACATCGATGGCGCCCTTGCTGGCGGCGTAGTCCACGTACAGGGCGGGTGAGCCGGTGCGCACCGCGCTGCTGGAGACGTTGACGATGACGCCGCCTTGTCCGCCATGCCGACGTGACATGCGCTTGATGGCCTCGCGGGCGCACAACATCGGGCCCAACACGTTGACGGCCAGCATGCGCTGCAGGCGCTCAGCGCTCATCTCGTCGAGCCGCGCGGTGTGGTCGACGATGCCGGCGTTGTTCACAAGGCCTGTCAAGCGTGGCAGAGCGGCATCCACTTGCGCGAACAGGGCCAGCACCTCGACCTCATTGGCCAGGTCGGCCTGGGCGATGATGGCCTGCGGCGCCCCCAGGCGCAGGCAGTCTTGGGCGACGGCCTGCGCCAGGTCGGCGCGGTGAGCGAAGTGAATGACCAGGGTGTGGCCGCGCTGTGCGAGCAGCCGGGCGGTGGCGGCGCCGATGCCTTGGCTGGCGCCGGTGACGAGGGTGACAGGTGGCATGCCCTCACTTTACTTCGCTTAACCTGCGAGACTGAGAGCCACAACACAGCCCTGCGAAACTTGAAGGCATGACAACCGCAAACAAGAAGTCCTGGTGGGCAGGCTGGCGCCTGTTCGCCATCCTGGGGGTGCTCGCGCTGGCGGGCTGGGGCGTGTACGCCAAGTTCATCAAAAAGGCCCCGCCGCCCGAGGTCATCACGGCCGAAGTGGAGCGCACCAACCTGGAAGACACGGTGCTGGCCTCCGGCACGATCAAATCCGAGCGCGATGTCAACGTCGGCGCCCAGGTCTCGGGTCAGATCAAGCGGCTGCACGTGGCCTTGGGTGACCAGGTCAAGCAGGGCCAGTTGTTGGCGGAAATCGACTCCACCACCCAGAACAACACCCTGCGCAATGCCGAGGCCCAGGTGGCCTTGCTGCAAGCCCAGTTGCAGGCCAAGGAAGCGTTGTTCCGGCAGGCCGAGATCACGTTCAAACGTCAACAGGGCTTGTTCAAGCTCGATGCGGCCTCGAAGGCCGAGCTCGATGGCGCCGAGGCCACGCTGGCCACCACGCGCGCCGACATCAACGCTTTGCAGGCGCAAATCAGGCAGGCCAACATCTCGGTGGACACGGCCCGCGTGAACCTGGGCTACACGCGCATCCTGGCGCCGATCGATGGCGTGGTCACGGGCGTGATCGCCGAAGAAGGGCGAACGGTGAACGCTGTGCAGTCGGCGCCGACCATCATCAAGCTCTCGCGCCTGGATCGCGTGCTGATCAAGGCGCAGATCTCTGAAGCCGATGTGGTGCGGGTCCAGGCGGGCTTGCCGGTGTACTTCACCATCCTGGGTGAGCCGCAGAAACGCTACGAAGCCAAGCTGCGCGCCATCGAGCCCTCGCCCGAGTCGGAGCAGGTCGACACCAGCACCAAGACGAGCACGACCACGTCGTCATCCACCACGGCTGCGGTCTATTACAACGGCCTGTTTGAGGTGCCCAACCCCGACGGCAAGCTGCGCGTGGCCATGACGGCGCAGGTCTTCATCGTGCTGGCCAAGGCCGATGACGTGCTGGCCATCCCTGCCTCGGCGCTGGGCAAACGCAACCGCAAGGACGACACGTACGTGGTGCGGGTGCTCGAAGGCGAGCCCGGCGATGCCCAACGCGTCGTCGACCGCCAGGTCAAGGTGGGCCTGAACAACCGCGTGCAGGCTCAGGTGCTGTCGGGCCTGAAAGAAGGCGAGCGCGTGGTCGTTGGCGAGGCCTCGGCTGGCGGTGGTTCGGGTGGCTCGCGTCGTCCGCCGGGCATGTTCTGATGAAAAGCGAGATCGATCAGATCCAGCCCGGTCAGGGCGGGCAAGGCGCCCCCACGCAGCCTGGGCCGGATGCGCCCTTGCTCGAGGTGCGCGACCTCTGGCGTGAGTTCCCCTCGGGCGATGGCACCGTGGCCGTGCTCAAGGGCATCGACCTGGGCATCCACGCCGGTGAGATGGTGGCCATCATGGGCGCGTCCGGCTCGGGCAAGTCCACGCTGATGAACATCCTCGGCTGCCTGGATCGGCCTTCGCGCGGCAGCTATCGTGTCGCTGGACAGTTCACCGCCGACATGGCGCCCGATGACCTCGCCCGATTGAGGCGCGAGCACTTTGGCTTCATCTTCCAGCGCTATCACCTCATGGGTGACCTGAGCGCGCTGGGCAACGCCGAGATCCCGGCCATCTATGCGGGACACAGCCCCGCGCGGCGCCACGAGCGTGCGTTGGCGCTGCTCAAACGCCTGGGCCTGCAGGACCGCTCAGAGCACCGGCCGGGGCAGCTCTCGGGTGGCCAGCAGCAGCGCGTGTCGATCGCGCGGGCGCTGATGAACGGTGGCGACGTCATCCTGGCCGACGAGCCCACTGGCGCGCTCGACAGCGTCAGCGGCGAAGAGGTCATGCGCATCCTCAAGGAGCTGCACGCCGATGGCCACACGGTCATCATCGTGACCCACGACGCCAAGGTGGCGGCGCACGCGCAACGCATCATCGAGGTGGCCGACGGCCGCATCATCGCCGACCGGCTTGCCGATGGCGCCGAGCCGATCAAGCGGGCGGCAGCGCGCCCCGCCATGCAGCCCGATGCGTCATGGTCGGCGGTGTGGGGGCGTTTCAACGAGGCCTTCACCATGGCCTTGCGGGCCATGGCCGGCCACCGCCTGCGCACCTTGCTGACCATGCTCGGCATCATCATCGGCATCGCTTCGGTGGTGTCGATGGTGGCGCTGGGTGAGGGCTCGCGCCAGCGCGTGCTCAAGGACATCGCGGCGATGGGCACCAACACCATCGACATCTACCCTGGCAAGAACTTCGGGGACCGGCAGGCTGGGCGCATCCGCACGCTGGTGCCCGGTGATGCCAACGCGTTGGCGCAATTGAACTACGTCGACAGCGTCACGCCCGGTGTGAGCACCAGCGTGACCTTGCGCCGGGGCAACGTCGAGGCCACGGCCAACGTCACGGGTGTGGGCGACCAGTTCTTCCGCGTCAAGGGCTATGACATCGCCCAGGGTCAGGCCTTCGATGACGAAAGCGTGCGTCGCCAGACGCAGGAGGCCGTCATCGACCCGAACACCCAGGCCGCGCTGTTCCCGAACGGCGAGAACCCCGTGGGGCAGGTCATCTTCCTGGGCAGCGTGCCGGTGCGGGTCATCGGCGTGACGGCACCGTCCGAGAGTGGCTTCAACATGTCGGACAACCTCAATGTGTGGGTGCCCTACACGACCGCGATGCGGCGCCTGATGGGCCAGAACCACCTGCGCAGCATCACCGTGCGCATCAGCGACAGCGCCAACCCTTCGGCGGCAGAGCAGGGCATCACCAAGCTGATGACACAGCGCCATGGCTCGAAGGACTTCTTCGTGCGCAACAGCGACAGCATCCGCCAGACCATCGAGAGCACGACGCAGACGCTGACGCTGCTGATCTCGTCGATCGCGGTGATCTCGCTGATCGTGGGCGGCATCGGGGTGATGAACATCATGCTGGTGTCGGTCACCGAGCGCACACAGGAGATCGGCGTGCGCATGGCCGTGGGCGCGCGCCAGTCCGACATCCTGCGCCAGTTCCTCATCGAGGCGGTGCTGGTGTGCCTGCTGGGCGGGGGGCTGGGCATCGCGCTGGCTTTGAGCCTGGGCGTGATCTTCGATCAGTTCGACAGCGGCTTCAGCATGATCTATTCGACCGCCTCCATCGTGACGGCCTTTGGTGTGTCCTCGCTGATCGGCGTGGTGTTCGGCTTCCTGCCGGCGCGCCGTGCGGCCCAGCTCGACCCGGTGGATGCGCTGAGCCGGCAGTGAGGCCGAGCGCGGCGAGCAGCGAAGTACCAGCCCATGAACCATTTCACCTCTTTCGACCCTGTTGTGACCGATCAGCCTGGTGTCCTTCCTCGACCGATGAGCGCCAGCATGGGCCTGCGAGCCCCCGCTGTGAGCCAACGCAAACCGGTGTCCTGGGCCGTTGCCAGGTGGGTGTCGATGCTGGCGAGCGCCAGCGCCCTGCTGACCGGGTGTGTCACGACCCCCTACGAGCGACCCGCGCTGAGCGTGCCGGCGGCGCACGCTTCGGCGGGGGCCGAGGCCGAAGGCCGTGGGGCTGGGGATGCCAAGGCTTTTGCCCAGGATTCGCCAGCAGCCCAGACCGCCCAAGGGCTGTCACCCTGGTGGCTGGCTTTTGATGACCCGACCCTGCACCAGCTCATCCGCGAAGCCCTGGCGCGCAACAACGACCTGGCGCAGGCCGCTCTGAAGGTGCGTCGGGCCCAGCTCGTGGCTGGCCAGGCCGCCAGCGATCAGTTGCCCACGGTGACGTTGCAAGGCAACTCCACCGCGTCCCGACCGCTTGATGGCGGCGACACGACGCGCCTGAACAGCGCCTCGCTCGGCTTGAGCTGGGAGGCAGACTTGTGGGGGCGCGTGGCGTCCCTGCGCAGCGCTGCCGACTGGGAGGCCCAGGCCACCGAAGAAGACCGCCTGGCCGCGGCCCTGGCCCTGGTGGGCACGACGGCGCGCCTGCATTGGCAAGTGGGTTACCTGAACCAGCGCGTCCAGGCCAGCCAGCAGAGCATCGATCACGCACGGCGCACGCTGGAGCTGGTGCAGGCCCAGAAAGGGCAGGGCGCCGTCTCCGGCCTGGAGGTGGCGCAGGCCACGCAGTCGCTGGCCGCGCAAGAGGCCTCGCACACCCAGTTCCTGCTGCAGCGCACGCAGGCGCGCAATGCCTTGGCCATCCTCTTTGACGGCCCGCCCGGCGGGGCGCTGGACGAGGCCAACCGCCTGCCCGATGGGGCGTTGCCTGCCGTGCCCGCAGGCGCCCCGGCCGAGCTCCTGAGCCGTCGCCCCGACCTGCGCGCCGCCGAGCTGCGCCTGCGCAAGACCCTGGCCCAGGTGGACGCCACGCGCGCCGCCGCCTACCCCAGGCTCACCCTGACCGGCAGCGTGGGCGGCAGCTCGAGCGAGCTCAGCCGCGTGCTGGCCGACCCGGTGGGCACCTTGGGCGCGGGCCTGCTGCTGCCTTTCGTGCAGTGGCGCGACGTGCAGCGCAACGTCGACATCTCGAAAACCGACCACGAGCTGGCCATCCGGGGCTTTCGCCAGAGCTGGTACACGGCGCTCTCCGAGGTGGACAACGCCCTGGCTTCGCGCCTGCGCTACGAGCAGCAAGGCGAGCGGCTGCAGACCGCCGTGGCCGCCGCCCGTGACAGCGAGCGCCTCTCTGAAGCCCGCTACCGCGCTGGCGCCGTCCCCCTGAAGACCTGGCTGGACGCCCAGGAAACCCGCCGCCAGGCCGAAAACAACCTGGCGCTCAACCGATTCAACCGGCTCGATGCCCTGATCACCCTGTACCAGGCGGCTGGCGGTGGCCTGGGTGACGTGGCAGGTGTGGCGCCGACCGCCACTTCGGTCTCGCAGGCATCGTCCGAACGGATCACCCCGAGGTAACCCCGCTTGTGCATGCTGCACTGCAACACGGTATCCTTCGCGCATGATCACCGTTCATCACCTGGAAACCTCTCGGTCACAGCGGATCCTGTGGCTGCTGGAAGAGCTCGGCCAACCTTACGAGCTCAAGGTCTACAAACGCCATCCTGTCACCAAGCTGGCGCCGCCCGAGCTCAAGCAGGTGCACCCGCTGGGCAAGTCCCCCGTCATCACGGACAGGGGCGAGGTCATCGCCGAGTCGGGCGCCATCCTGGAGTACCTGGTCGAGCAGTACGGCCGCCAGGCCCCCGGTGACGCGGCGCGCCTGGTGCCCGCCGTCGGCACGCCGGAGCACCGCCAGGTGCGCTTCTGGATGCACTTTGCCGAAGGCTCGCTGATGAACTGGCTGGTCATGAAGCTGGTCTTCATGACGATCCCGACGCAGCCCATGCCGTTCTTCGTCAAGCCGATCGCGCGGGAGCTGTGCAAGCGGGTGCAAAAGCAGCTCATCGACCCGAACGTGAACACCTCTTTGGCCTTCATCGAGGACCACCTGGGGCGCCACACCTGGTTCGCAGGCGATCAAATCAGCCTGGCCGACTTCCAGATGAGTTTCGCGGTCTCAGCCCTGCTGTCGCGCTCGGATGCGGCCGCGACGCACCCCAACCTGCTGGCCTACGCCAAGCGCATGGAAAGCCGCCCGGCCTACCAGCGTGCGCTGGCCAAGGGCGGGCCGGTGGTGATGGGGTGAGCCTGTCAGCTTGCCGGGTCCGTGGCGGATCAGGCGAGCGTGTTGCTCAACCCCGCGCTGGGCTGGTCTGGCGGCTGCTCGCCAGTTTCAGCACCTCCAGGTACGTGGGCGCCTCCGGCACGCCGGCCTGCTCGCGCAACCATTTGTGCATCAGCGGCAGCCGGTGATAAGGCACCGATGCCATCACGTGGTGTTCCATGTGGTGGTTCACGTGCACAGGCGCGACCGTCATGCGGGCCAGCCAGCCGGCCCTCGTGGTGCGGGTGTTGAGGAACATGTCGGGTGAGCGCGGCAGGCACCCGTGCTCGGCGATCGAGCGGATGCGCACGAACAAGGGCAGCACGTTGAGGTACGCCACCACCCAGGCCCAGTACAGCCAGGCGTGTCCGGTGGCGGCCAGCGCGGCCCACAGCACCAGGTTGGTCAGCACCACGGGGGCCATGTTCCTCGTGGTGGTGGCGATGCGCCCGGGCCAGGTGCGCCCGGCCTGGGGCAGGCGCTCGATGTGGTTGGCCACCGTCCACTTGAAGACGCCGGCATCCATCATGAACAGGCCGTAGAGCAGTTTCAGGCCCGTCAGCCCTGAGAGGTCGCGCAACACCTTGCGAGCCAGCGAGGCGCGCGTCACGGGGTAGTCGGCATGCAGCGAGATGTCCGGGTCGTCGAGCGTGCCGGTGCGGGTGTGGTGACCGAAGTGATGCACCTTGTACTTCGGCAGGTTCTGCCAGATGGGGCGGGCGCACAGCCAGTCGGTGAGCACGTCGTTGGCCCAGCGGTTTTTGAACAGCGTGCCGTGAGAGCCCTCGTGCTGCAGGATGGCCAGGCACAGCTGGCGCCCGGCGATGACGATGCAGGCCAGGAGGAAGGTGAACACGCTGGGCCACCAGGCCAGCACCGCGAAAGCCGCAGCGATCACGCCCCAGGTCGACGCGATGGCCCAGGCACCGCGCCAGTCCGAGCGCTCGGTCAGCGTGGCCAGTTGCTCACGGGTGAACAGGTCTTTGAGCTTTCTGCGCGTGGCTGCGGGCAGCTCGGTGGGCGTGGCGCTCTCGACCTGTGCGCCGGGGGCGAGGTCGGGTTGCGGGGCGTTCGATGGGGTGGGGGCGCGCATGGTGTGGTCGTCTGCGGTGGGTTGCTGCGGCGAATGGGGTCAGTGCGTCCAGCGTCGATCGGCTGGCAGCACCTCGGGCTGTGGATGCAGGGGCTCGCTGGCGCCATCGCTCGTGTTGCCGTCCCCCGAGGTGGGGCGCAACGAGGGGAGCAGGCCCTGCCAGATCCGATGGCCAGCGGCGTCGAAGTCGATGACGGCTTGCAGGAAACCACGTCGAGCCGAGACGTCCACCAGTGGCTGGGGCAGCAAGGGATCGAAAACGAGTTGCCGGATGGCTTCGTTGCCCAGGATGTAGCTCTCTCGGGCGGCCGTTTCGAGCTCGAGTTGGTCGGCGCCCCGCAGCCAGGCCTCGAGCTTGTGTCGGGTGCGGGCGTAGCTCTGGTCGAGTTGCTTGTGCGCCCAGAGTTGGCGGGCTCGCTGGTCGAGTTCTGGTGCCAGGTCGCGGGCCACGAAAACGTGGGCGTCGGGGTCCATGCCCAGTTGCTGCAGGCGATGGCGAGCGCCCTCGGCGTGCCCCACCAGGTTGTCGGGGCGAACATGCAACTCGGGAGCGAGGGTTTCGAAGCCGGCCAGTGCCAGCGCGCGTTCACGCAAGCGCAGGGCCGCGCGGTCGCTGCGGCGCAGGCCGGCGGTGCTGACCATCAGCCAACCCCCATCCCAGTCGCACACGCGCTGTTCGGCGTGCCGCCAACTGGCGATGTCCGCCGCCAGGGTGGCCGCCTGGGGCCCCAGGCGGTAGGCGCCACGCCCCACCGACTCGATCAGTGCGGCCGCATTCAGTCGCACCAGGGCCACGCGCACGCTGTTTTCCCGTATGCCGAACAGTTGGCATGAGGCCACGGCGTCGCTCGCGCTCAGCGGCTCGCCGCCTGCTGCGAGAAGCAGGTTGAGGATGAGGTTTTTGGGGGTGGGGACCATGGTTGTGACATGAAATTTAAAACAATGCTAAATCATGTAATGATTTGAGGAATGAGGGTTACCACGGGGCAAGGGGCAGAGCCATGATCGGCGCCAGAGGTGCAGGCTTGGCAAGCAGGCAATCCTTGCGCGACATCAAGTCCGTGGCGGACAGGTTTTCTCAGAATCCAGGGCGTGGAGAACCCCCAAGGAGCCTGACATGCCACCCGCCCCGTTTGACGCAGCCCATGTCCTGCGCGGGCTGAACCTGTTTCGCGAAGCCCCCGAGCCAACCTTGGCGCGCATGGCGGCGGCGTCTCGGCGCATCCACCTGGCCCGTGGTGACGAGTTGTTCCATTCCGGGGACGTCAGCGAAGGGCTCTACGTGGTCAGCAAAGGGCAGATCAAGGTCTATGCCCGAGCGGACAACGGCCAGGAAAAGGTGATTGAAGTGGTGTCGGCGCCAGCCTGCCTGGGCGGCTCGCTGCTGCTGGCCGATGTGGCAGGACAGGGCGCCAGCGTGTTGCGCCATGTCAGCCATGCAGCCGCGCTCACCGAAGCCCAGCTGTTGTTGTTGCCGCGTGCGCAATTGCTGGCCGAGCTGCAGGCGGAGCCAAGGTTGGCGGTGAAGCTGCTGGCGGAAGTGTCCGGGCGCCTCAATCGGCTGGTGCGAGACATCGAGGCCGTGACCCTGCACAGCGCCGCGCAACGCGTCGTGAGCTACCTGCTGCGCACGAGTCCGCAGGCGGCCACGTCGGCTTGCACGGTGTCGCTGCCGGCCAGCAAGGGCACGATCGCCTCGCTTTTGTCGGTCACGCCTGAGCATTTCTCGCGCATCTTGCATGACCTGCAGTCCCGCGGCCTGATCGCGGTGAACCGGCGCGAGATCGTCATCCCCGACGTGGAGCGATTGGCCGGGTGCGTTTGAGCCCGCGCCTGGGGGCCGCGATCAGAGGGGCTCTGTTCGCAGCATCAGCCAGTTCAAGGCCTCGCCACTCACGTGCGGCGACAAGCGTCGGCGCACTTCGGCGTGGTAGGCGTTGAGCCAATCGATTTCATCGGGGCGCATCAGGCCCAGGTCGATGCAGCGCGTGTCGATGGGGCACAGGCTCAGCGTCTCGAAGGCCAGGTAGCGGCCATGCTCCGGCGTGCCCGGCGCGGCATCGGGCACGGTGGGCGTCACCGGCACGTTGAGCACCAGGTTCTCGATGCGGATGCCCCATTGTCCTGGCCGGTACAGCCCCGGTTCGATCGACGTGATCATGCCCGGGTGCATGGCCATGTCCGGGTTGGGCATGGCCTTGGAGATGGACTGCGGGCCCTCGTGCACGTTGAGGAAGTAGCCCACGCCGTGGCCCGTGCCATGGCCGAAGTCCAGGCCCTCGGCCCACAGCGGCGCGCGGGCGATGGCGTCGAGCATGGGCGCGAGCGTGCCCAGCGGAAAGCGCGTGCGGGACAGGCCCAGCGTGCCCTTGAGAACGAGCGTGAAGTCGCGCTTTTGCGCAGCCGTGGGCGCTCCGATGGCCCACACGCGCGTGATGTCGGTGGTGCCACCCAGGTACTGCGCGCCCGAGTCGATCAGCAGCAGGCCTTCGGCCACCAGGCCTTGCGGCGAGCTGATCACCGAGAAGGCCTCGGGCGTGGCGCGGTAGTGGGGCAGGGCGCCGTTGGCGTTGAAGCCGGCGATGGTCGGGAAGCTCAGCGAGACGTAGCCCGGTTGTTTGGCGCGCTCGGCCGTCATGCGCTCGTCGATGGTGAGTTCGCTCACGTGCTCGCGGCCCAGGGCCTGTTCGAGCCAGGCGTAGAAGGCGCACATGGCGGCGCCATCGCGCTCCATGGCCTCGCGGATGTGGGCGGCCTCGGCGTCCGTCTTGCGGGACTTGGCGACGGTGCTCGGGTTGATGGCCTCGACCACGCGCACGCCCTCGGGCACGGCTTCGCGCAGGCCCCAGGTGGTACGTTTGGGGTCGAGCCACAGCACGGCGCTGGCGGTCAGCTTGGCCAGCGTGGGCAGGGACTGGTCGTAGGCGCGGCATTGCACGCCGTCGTCAGCCAGGCGGGCGGCCAGTGCCGCATCGACCTTGCCTTCGCCCACGAAGAGCTCGGCGCCATCTGGCGAGACCAGCAGGTGCGCCAGAAAGACCGGGTTGTACTCGACGTCGGCGCCGCGCAGGTTCAGCAGCCAGGCCAGGTCGTCGAGCGTGGCAATCCAGTGGTGGGTGGCGCCGCGCTCGGCCAGCGTTTCGCGAACGTGGGCCAGTTTGTCGGCGCGCGAGGTGCAGGCGTGCGGGGGCACGTGCTCGTACACCGGCGCAGAAGGCAGGCCGGGGCGCTCGGGCCAGGCGCCCTCCAGCACGTCGCCCTGGGTGTGAAGGTGCCAGCCAGCGTCCTTCAGGGCCGATTGCAGTTGCTGCGTCTGGGCCAGGCCCATGACGGCGCCGTCGGTGGCCAGCGTGGGCGCTTTGCCCGCATCGCCAGCATCACCCTTCAGACCCAGCGACTGCAGCCACTCAACGCAGGCTGGGTTGAAGGCACCATCGAGCTTGACCAGGTCCACACCCGAGCCGGCGAGCTCTGCCTCGGCCTGCGTCCAGTAACGGCTGTCGGTGAACACGGCGGCTCGGTCGGCGGCCACGAGCAAGGTGCCCGACGAGCCGGTGAAGCCGCTGAAGTGCGCGCGGCCCTGCCAGCGCTCGGGCAGGTATTCGGAGAGGTGCGGGTCGCTGCTGGGCAGCAGCACGGCCTGCCAGCCTCGTGCGGCCATGCGGGCGCGCAGGGTGGTCAGGCGGGCCGGGATGGGCGAAGCGAGGGCGGCGTTGGTGGGGGCGTTCACGGGGAGGTCCTGCTCGGGGCCTGGTGCGTCAGGCGTTCAGGCTCCGATGTTGCCACGCCAGGCGTCACCCGTTGGACGCTGTGGCGACTCAGCCAGCCTGGCTTGGCGCCGGGGCATGGACGGCCGTGGGCGCCGGGGGCGGTTGGGCCCCAGGCGTGGCGCGCGCATCGGCCACGCTCACCAGCACCTTGTGCGGCTCCAGCGCATGCGGGTCGGGGAAGACGCGTGCGTGGCGCTGCGAGGTGAAGTAGGCCCAGGCCCAATCCATCATCACCACCATGCGGTTGCGGAAACCGATCAGGAAGTACACGTGCACGAAGAGCCAGAACAGCCACGCTGTGAAGCCGCTGAAGCGCACCTGTTTTTTGGTGAAAGGCAGGTCGATCATGGCCACGGCCGCGCGCTTGCCGATGGTGGCCAGCGAGCCGTAGTCGAAGTAGCGAAAGGCCTGCGGCTCCAGGCCCTTCATGCGTCGCATGATGTTGAAGGCGGCCTTGCGGCCCATCTGCTTGGCGCCGGGGCTCACGCCGGGCACGGGCGTCGGGTTGTGCGGGTCGAGGTAGCTCTTGGCGCTGGCCAGGTCGCCCACCACGTGGATGTTGGGGTGGCCCGGGATGGTCAGGTCGGGCTGCACCACCACGCGGCCGGCGCGGTCGAGCTCGCAGCCGGTGCTCTTGGCCAGGGCCTTGCCCAGCGGTGAGGCGGCCACGCCCGCGGCCCAGATCACGGTGCGGGTGGGCAGGAAGTGCGAGACGTTGCGGCTGCTGCCGTCGGGCTGCTTCTCGGCCACGTCGTAGTGGATGCCGAAGGCGGTGATGTTGGTCACCTTGGCGCCTGGCAGCACCTCGGCGCCCAGGCCTTCTAGCTGCTCCTTGGCGCGCTGGGACAGGTCTTCGGTGAAGGTGCCCAGCACGCGTGGCGCGCCTTCGAGCAGGATGACGCGTGCGTCGCGCGAGTCGATGCGGCGGAACTCCGCGCTCAGCGTGTGCTGTGCGATCTCGGACATCGTGCCGGCCATCTCGACGCCGGTGGGGCCTGCGCCGACGACGGCGAAGGTCAGCCATGGCACGCGCTTGGCCGGGTCTGGTTCGCGCTCGGCTTGCTCGAACGCCGTCAGCACCCGCCGGCGGATGGTGAAGGCATCGCCCAGGGTCTTGAGGCCAGGCGCGTACTTGGCCCAGTCGTCCCGGCCGAAGTAGCTGTGGGTGGCGCCAGCGGCCACGATGAGCTGGTCGTAGTGCAGGTGCTCGCCGCCATCCAGCACCACGCAAGACGAAGCCGTGTCGATGGAGGTGACCTCGCCCATCAGCACGGTGAGGCGGCCTTGGGCGATCTGCTTGCGCAACACGTGGCGGATGGGCGCGGCGATGGCGGGTGCGGGCAGGCCGGCGGTGGCCACCTGGTAGAGCAGGGGCTGGAAGAGGTGGTGGTTGGTGCGGTCGATGACCACCACGTCGACGTCAGCGCCCTCCAGAGCCTTGGCCGCCTCCAGGCCGCCGAAGCCACACCCGATGATGACGACACGCTGTCGCTGGGCCTGCGCAGGTCGGCTGGTCACCCCGTTGGGGCCGGTGACTTGATGAGAACCAGGGCGGTCGTGAGGCTGCATGCGCGACAAAAGGGAAGGTTGGGCGAAACGCCGACAGCCTGCATCCAGCAGGCTGTCCGGTGGGGCTTGGTGTTTATACCAGGGTGATCCGGATGGCGGATGCCTGGCACCGTTGTGGTGCGCCCCTCGATCGCGGGGAACAGGGGCCTCAGGCGCAGGCCTGCTGCACCGATGGGGGGTGATGCGGTGCCAGCTCGTCACCTTGCAGCACGAAGCGGGCCTTGCCGGCGCGCTTGGCGGTGTACATCGCGGCATCGGCGCGCTGGCAAAGGCTGTCGTGGCTGTCTTGCGCCTCGAACAAAGCCGCTCCCACGCTGGCTGCGGGCCAGACGGTTTCTTCGCCGATCACGCAGGGCTGCCCCAGGCGCTCGAGGATGCGCTGGCCGATGCGATGCACCTCGGTCGGGTGGCCGGCGCCCTCGAGGATGATGGTGAACTCGTCGCCCGCCAGGCGACAGACGCAGTCGGTGTCGCGCACGCAGGACTCCAGTCGCGTTGCGACCTCGATGAGCAGCTTGTCGCCCGCGGCATGGCCAAGTCGGTCATTGATGGCCTTGAAGCCGTCCAGGTCGATGAACATGACGGCCAGCGTCTGCGGCTTGCGGCGTGCGCGGGCCATGGCCTGTCTCAGGCGCTCGACGAAAACGCGGCGGTTGGGCAAACCGGTGAGGCTGTCGCGGCGCGCCTGCTCAGCCAGCTCGCGCTGCTGGGCCTTGAGCACGGAGATGTCGGTCAGCACGCGGATGTGCTGCGACAGGCGCTGGTCTTCGCCGCGCAGGGTGGTCACGGCCAGCCAGGTCTCCAGAGGGCGCCCGTCTGAACCCACCAGCGCGCACTCTCCCGCCCACCGTTGCCCTGACTTCAAGGCGGCCTCGATGCCAGGCAGGTGGCTTTCGCGCAGCGGGGTCAAACCCAGCAACTCCGCGCCCTGACCGATGACCTCCTGGCGGCTCAATCCCATCAGCTTGAGGAAGGCCGGGTTGACCATCACGATGCGGTCGAGCGCGTCGCTGACCACCACGGCATCGGCGGTTTCCTCCATCACGCGCGATGCCAGCTTGAGCTGCTCGGCCGCGCGCCGGCTCTCGGTCACGTCGGTGGCGATCGACAGGATGTGGTCCAGTTGCCCATCGACGCCGTAGACGGGCGTTTTGATCAGGTCGATCAGGCGTTCGCCCTGGGGGGTTTGGAAGGGCAGGTTGGGGAAGAAGTGGGTGCGGGGCTCCTGCACCACCAACTGGTCGTGCGCATCACCCCTTTGTGCGATCTCGCTGGGCATGACCTCGCAGGCCCGCCGCCCCAGGACCTGCTCAGCCGACATCTGCATGATCTCGGCCGCCTGGCGGTTCCAGACGATGTAGCGGCCCTGGTTGTGCGCTCGGGCGCTGCGGGCGTAGAGCGCCATCGGCAGGCTGTCGACGGCGCTGCGGTAGAAGGTTTCCTGCTCGCGCAGGGCCTGGATGGATTCGTGGACCTCGGTGGTGTCCCGCGAGATCAGTGCCATGCCGGAGGGCAGCGGGACGATCTGGTGGTGCAGCCAGCGCTGGCCTTTGTTGCGCTCGGGTGAGGGGCTGGCGTGTTCATCGACCTGGGCTTGCCCGGACTCGGCGGCCAGCCGCACCCGTTGGTGGAAGCTGCCATGTTCGCCCTCGGGCACGACGTCCTTGAGCAACTGCCCCACCAGCGGCAGCCCACCTGTGCGAAACAGCTGATGCGCCTGGTGGTTGGCCTGCACGACCGTGTAGCCCATGAAGCGGCCCATCATGTCGTTGCGGCGCTCCAGCACCATGACCGCGTCCTGGCTGCCCTGCAGGCAAGCCTGCCAGGTGGATTCGTTGTGGTGGGCAAGTTCCAGCGCCCGGCGCATGCGGGCATGGGCCCTCCAGCTCATCCAGCCGGTGGCCCCGGCCAGGAACAGGCCGGCCACCTGGACCGGCACTTGATGAGAGGACGTCAACGCGAGCCCTGCCGCGAGGCAGGCCAGCGAAACCAGCCCGGAGGCGCGGTGTGCTGGATGGAAAGGGCTGGTGGGCGTCCCCATGTTCACCGAAGAAATCAGCGACGACATGGACACCCCGACTGGTGAGAACACAGTGATGGGGATTTCGGTCACGCCTGCGGCGACTTGAGCGCCGAAGGGGGCTTTTTGCGCCGATTTGCGCTTGACTCAGGCCGCGACCATCCGCCAGGGCTGCACAGCCAGGAAGGTCTGTTGCAGCAGCCGCGCGTCGGCGCTGGCGCGGTGACGCTGACTGCCCAGTGTGCCCATCAGCCTGGCCTTGACCTCGTGCCAGTGCGAGGCTTGTTGCTCATCGAGCAGGGCTCGCAGGTTGTCGAGCTTGAAGCTGGGGCTGCGCTCCGCCGACTCGTAGATGCGATTGAGCCAGGTGTAGTCATGGGCCCAGGCGTCCGAGTAGACGGTCTGGCCGCGCAGCCGTTCGTTCAGGGCTTTGGCGATGTCAGCGACGCTGCGACCGTGCCGCTCGATGTGCGCGCGGGTGATGCCGTGCATGGAGGCGGCCTGGTCATCCCAGTGGCGCCAATCGGCTTCGGGTCGGATGAGGCTGCACCACGCTTTTCCCTCGCTGGTGACGAAACCGACCTCGATGGGGTAGCTGCCCGGACCGAAGCCGGAGGCCTCGATGTCGAGGATGGTGGGCAAAACCGGGGCGGGTGCCCCGGGCGATGGGTTGCCTTGCATGGCGGGTTGTCTCGGCCTGTTTTATTCGGAAGATGGTGCACCTGCTTGCGTCGGCTCGCCAGAGGGTTTGAACGGTGCCCTGTCTTCGAGCTCGTCCACGTAGCGACCGATGCCTTGCGATTCACGATGCAAGAAATCGGCCACGGCTTCGCGCAAGCCGGGGTGGCGCAGCCAATGCACGGATCGTGTCGGGCTGGGCAGCAGGCCACGCGCCAGCTTGTGCTCGCCTTGAGCGCCGCCTTCGAAACGGCGCATGCCCCGCTCGATGCACCAGGCCAGCGGCTGGTGGTAGCAAGCATCGAAGTGCAGGCACGACACCGTTTGCAAGGCGCCCCAGTAGCGGCCGAAGGCCAGCCGGTTGAGCGGGTCCACGGCCAGCAGCGATGCGGCGATGCGCTCGCCGCCCAGGCTGGCGGTGAACATCACCCAGTGTTCGGCCCCGGCCTGGCTGGCCATCGACCAGAAGCTGCGGTCCAGGTAAGGGCGCTGGCCGTGCTCGAGGTAAGTGCGCGTGTAGCAGCGGTGAAAGAAATCCCAGTCAGCCTCGGTGATGGCGGGGCCTTCGAGCACCTCGAAGGTGACGCCGGCTTCGCGCACCTTGCGCCGCTCCTGCTGGATCTTCTTGCGCTTGTCTCGCTGCAGGCTGGCCAGGAAGTCCTCGAAGCTGGCGTAAGGCTCGGGCTCCCTGTTTTGCCAATGGAACTGCACGCCTTGCCGCACCAGCCAGCCGGCCGCCTGGGCGAGCCGGGCCTCGTCTGGCGAGACGAACAGCAGGTGGGCCGACGACCAGCCTTGGTCTTCGCAGGCTTGGCTCAGCGCCGCGAGCATCTGCTGCCGCACCAATGCCTGCTCCGGCTCGGGCAGCGTGGGGTGCACCAGCAGCCGCACCCCGGGAATCGGCGAAAAAGGCGAGGCCGACAACAGCTTGGGAAAGTAGCTGTGGCCGTGCTGAGCCAGTGCGCGGTCGTGGGCGTCGGCCCAGGCCCAGTCGAAGACGTACTCGCCGTAAGAGTGCGATTTCAGGAACACCGGGCAGGCCCCGAGCAGTTGCCCTTGCGCATCGCGCACGACGAGGAAACGCGGTCGCCAGCCGGTTTCGGTGCAGGCGCTGCCACTGTCGACCATGGCGCTCAGGAAGCCATGGCGCAGGAAAGGCGTGCCGCCTTCGATGCCCGCCACCAAGGCATCCCACTCGCTTGAATCCACCTGTGAAGGGTGGTCGAGCCACGCCAGCCGGCTGGCTGCCGGTACCATGATGGCCTGCCCTCGTGCGCCCGGTGCGCTGTCTGCCTGATCCATGTCCATGAATGCTGTGACCCCTGAGGCCGCTCCTGTGCTCCATGCGGCCCTGCTGCAAATCAACCCCGTTGTCGGCGACCTGGCCGGCAACGCTCGCCTCATCACCGAGGCGAGCCGCCAAGCCTACGCCGAAGGCGCCCGCCTGGTGGTGACGCCGGAAATGGCCCTGTGCGGCTACCCCCCGGAAGACCTGCTGCTTCGTCCCGCCTTCCTGCGGGCGTGTGAAGCGGCTTTGTCTCAGCTCGCAGCCGACCTGGCCGACCTGAGCGGCCTGACGCTCATCATCGGGCATCCGCAGCGCCAGCGCGACGAAGGCGTGCGCACCCGCTCGCACGCCGTTGCGCGCCTGCTCAACGCCGCCAGCGTGATCCAGGGCGGCCAGGTGGTGGGCACCTACGCCAAGCGAGAGTTGCCCAACTACCAGGTCTTCGACGAACGCCGTTACTTCGTCAGCGGTCGCGAAGCGGGCCTGCAGCCCCTGGTGGTGGACGCCGATGGCTGGAAGGTGGGCGTGCTCATCTGCGAAGACGCCTGGTTCGAAGAGCCTGCCCAGGCTGCAGCGGCGGCCGGTGCCCAGGCCCTGGTCGTGCTCAACGCCTCGCCCTTCCACGCCGGCAAACTGGCCGAACGCGAGCAGCGCATGGGCGAGCGCGCGCGCCAGGTTCGCCTGCCGTTGTTGTACGCCCACCTCGTGGGGGGGCAGGACGAGGTCGTTTTCGATGGCGCCTCGTTCGCGGTCGATGCGTCGGGGCAGGTCATGGCCCGCGCGCCGAGCTTCGAGCTCGCCACGCTGCACGTGCGTGTCCAGCTCGGTGGACACGTCGGCGGGGCCATGGCGGCGCCGCTGTCGCCCGAAGCCGAAATCTGGCAGGCCCTGGTCACCGGCGTGCGCGACTACCTGGGCAAGAACGGCTTCCCGGGTGCGATCATCGGCCTGTCCGGTGGCATCGACTCGGCCCTGGTGCTGGCGATCGCGGTCGATGCGCTGGGTGCCGACAAGGTGCGCACCGTGATGATGCCGTCCCCCTACACCGCCGACATCTCCTGGATCGACGCACGTGACATGGCCGATCGCCTGGGCGTGCGGCACGACGAGATCGCCATCGCGCCCGAGTTCGAGGCTTTCAAGGCTTCGCTCGCGCCCCTGTTCGTTGGCAGAGCCGAGGACACCACCGAAGAAAACATCCAGGCCCGCATCCGCGGCACCCTGCTCATGGCCCTGTCCAACAAGACTGGCGCCATCGTGTTGACCACGGGCAACAAGAGCGAGATGGCCACGGGCTACTGCACGCTCTACGGCGACATGGCCGGGGGCTTTGCCGTCATCAAGGACCTGGCCAAGACCCTGGTGTACCGCCTTTCGCGTTGGCGCAACGCCCAGGCTGCGGCCGCAGGCCTTGTCGAGCCCATTCCCGAGCGCATCATCACGCGCCCGCCCTCGGCCGAGCTGCGCCCCGACCAGACCGACCAGGACAGCCTGCCCGAATACGACGTGCTCGACGCCATCCTCGAGCGCTACATGGAGCAGGACCAGTCCATCGAGCAGATCGTGGCCGCTGGCTTTGCCCCAGCCGATGTCGACAAGGTCACCCGCCTCATCAAGGTCAACGAGTACAAGCGTCGACAGGCCCCCATCGGCATCCGCATCACACACCGAGCCTTTGGACGAGATTGGCGTTATCCCATCACCTCTCGCTTTCGCGCATGACGGCAGTCGTGATTAAATAAGGTTCAGTACCGACGCATCTTCCGGAGTTCTCACCATGAAACAAATCACCGCCGTCATCAAACCGTTCAAGCTCGAAGAAGTCCGTGAAGCGCTGGCTGAAGTGGGCGTGACCGGCCTGACCGTCACCGAGGTCAAGGGTTTTGGCCGCCAGAAGGGCCACACCGAGCTCTACCGTGGCGCCGAGTACGTGGTCGACTTCCTGCCCAAGGTCAAGATCGAGGTCGTGGTCAAGGGCGACGACGTCGAGCGCTGCATCGAGGCCATCATCAAGGCGGCCAAGACCGGCAAGATCGGCGACGGCAAGATCTTCGTGACCTCGGTCGAGCAGGTCGTGCGCATCCGCACCGGCGAGACCGACGAAGCCGCGGTCTGATCCCGCTCAGGTTCCCGGCGCAACGCCACCCGGACCAGCCAGCTGGTCGGGTGGCGTTTGTGCTTTCAGGGTGGCCGCTTCTGCCGCCAGGCCGTCCAGCAGGCCGTCGATGTCGGCGCCAACCTGCAGCAGGGCGTGCACATCGGGCCACAGGAAGCCGCTGACCTCGCTGCGATCGATGAAGCGCAGCAGCTCGTCGTAATAGCCGCCCACGTTGAGCAGGCCCAGGGCCTTGCGGTGGTAGCCGAGCTGGCGCCAGGTCCAGATCTCGAAAATCTCTTCCATGGTGCCGATGCCGCCCGGCAGGGCGATGAAGGCGTCCGATTGCTCGGCCATCTTCTGCTTTCGCTCGTGCATGCTGCCGACCACCTGCAACTCGGTGACCCCACCGTGACCGAGTTCGCGCTCGATCAGCCGGTCGGGGATGATGCCGATGACCTCGGCGCCAGCGGCCAGCGCAGCGTCTGCCACCGCGCCCATCAGGCCGGTGTGTCCGCCGCCGTAGACGAGGCGCCAGCCGCGCTGGCCGATTTCACGCCCGACCTCGCGGGCAGCGGCCAGGTGCGCCGGGTCCAGGCCATCGCGGGAGCCGCAGTAAACACAAAGAGAAAAGGTCATGGAAAGCTCGAAGAAAGGGTCAGAGGCTGTTGTGTGCCACCGCTGAGCCATCGCTGGTGCGCGGTGTGAACAGGCTTGGCGGCTCACGCCGGGCGATTCAGGCGGGCAACTGGTCGCGGTGGTCGATGACCCGCGTGCCGCAGACGAGGTCATGCAGGAACTGCTGCCTGGGCAACAAGCGCGAGATGCCTGCGTAGAACAGCCCCCACACCAGCATGCCGCCAAGCAGGTACTTGGATTGGTGCCAGCCAGCCAGCCACGCTGCCAGCCAGGCGGGCATGAACCACAGCCAGGACATCAGGAAACGCGTCAACGCCTGCCACAACGTGATGGGCCCACCCGATGCACTGAGCAGTCGAATTTGCCAGGTGCGCATCGCCAGGGTCTGGCCACCATGGGTCCAGAACCACATGAAGTAGGCGGCCAGCGCAACGAACTGCGCGGCCATCATGCCTTCACGGCCTTGCAGTCCGTGGTGCTGTCCGACCGCGATGCTGTAGAGCGCGCCCACCGCCATGACGAGGCCAAACAGCAGGACGCCTTCGTAGGTGAAGGCAGCCATGCGACGAGCGAGGGGGGCAGCGGGGCCTTGGGCGCGGGCGGCCAGTTGAGCCGAGCTCAAGCCGCCCTGGGATGGGATGGAAAAGACAGACATGGGTGGTGGCGATCAACAGCCGCGAACGATATCACCGCTGTTGACCGCCTGGCCGAGACCGATTCAAGGACGCTGCCCCGATGCCGGCAGGCTGGCCATGGCGGCGCCTTGAGCGCCCGTGCGCGGCAGCAGGGTCACCGGGTCGACCGAGCCCCTGGCTGCGTTGACCTTGGGCATGCCCACCTGCTGGTGCATGGGGGGCGAGGGCTGCCGGGTCACCAGGTTGGTGGTGGCGCCAGAGCCTGCCTTGACGGTGGCAGGCGAGACGACCGTGGGCTGGCGCGGGCTGGCCGTCACGGCATTGGGCACGGTGTTGGACTTGGCCGGGGAGCCAGAGGCGCTGGCCGTGCGCTTGTTGCCATAGGCCTGGGCGGGCTCGCGCGGGCCTGCCACCCGGTCAGGCAGCATCACGGGCTTGCTGCGGCGTTGCGCCTGGCGGCCAAGGTCCTGCTTTTCTTCGCTGGACAAGGCCTGGTAGGCCTGCCATTTTTCCTGCCTCTGGCCGGCCGGCAACTGTCGGGACTGCTGATAGCGCAGACGGGCCTCGCCCCGCTGGTCGGAGGGCAGTGCAGCCCAGCTCGACATGCGCTCTTGCACACGCGTTTGCTCGGTCGGGGACAGCTGGTCGAAGCGACGCGCCACCTCGACCCATTTCACGCGGCTCGACGGTGCGAGGCTGGCCCATTGCGAAGCCAGGGGAGCCAGGGCCTTGCGCTGGGCTGCGCTGAGCTGGGTCCAGTCGCTGGGCGCGCCCATCGGGGAGGCCGCAGCAGACTGAGCGTTGGTCGTCGCCTGGGCCGACGGGTGCCAGGCCAGGCTGCCGAACAGGCCGAGACCGGCCAAGGCCAGCAGGCCTGAGGCCAGCAGCGAGCGGGAGGAAGGGGGCGAGGACGAAGCGGTCATGCGGGTGGCGTCCTCAGGGGGTGATCTCGGCGGCTTCGGTGTCGGTGCTGCTGAGGTCGCCATCTGCTTCGGGGATGGCTTCTTCGATGGGACGCATCGGCGTGCGTTCGTCGCCGCGCAGGAACTCTTCGAAGCCCGGGTCGGCGTAGGCGTCGGGGGGCAATTCGTCGGTCAGGATGGCGGTGTCGATGTCTGCCGTGGCCTCGACCTTTTCCTGGTCGTGGTAGGCGTGAACCATCCAGAGTCCGGCCACCAGGGCCAACACCGGCAAAGCCGTTGCCAGCTTCCAGCCCCAGGAGAGGGGGCCGTCGTCGAGGCGGCGACCGTGGCCGGGTTGACGGGCCTGACCGGCTTCATGCCAGCCGCCCAGCATGGCGGCGCCTTGGTTGCCGACCCCAGCCAGGGCAGCCGAGCCCACGGGCGCGAGCTCGCCAGCCACGACCACACCCAAGCGGGCTTGTTGGGCCTGGCGCGCGGCGTCAACCGCTTGCTCGCGCGCGATGCGCAGCCGCTCGGTGATGTCGTGTGGCAGCCCCTGGCTGCCTTCGTTCAGGCGCGCTGTCACGCGCAGCGCAAAGCGAGCCTGCAGCGCTTCGCGCTGGGCGTCATTCAGCTGGGTGGTCTGGCGCGTTTTCACAATGTGATCCCTCTGGCTTGCAGGGCCTTGGACAGTGCGGCAACCGCTCGCGAACAATGGGTTTTGACGCTCCCTTCGGAGCAGCCCATGGCCGCGGCCGTTTCTGCAACATCCAGTTCCTCCCAGTAACGCAGCAGAAACGCTTCCCGTTGACGCGCTGGCAGTTGCCCGATTTCTTCTTCGATTTGTTTCAGTGTTTCGGCTCGGCTGACTTGAACTTCAGCAGCTTCCGTGCCTGTGTCCTCCACATCGAGGACCTCCAGCAGGTCAAAATCCCCATCTTCTCCCCCTGCAGAGCCCGCCATCTCTTCGATGCTGGTGAACACCGCGTTGCGCACCTTCTGGCGGCGGAACCAGTCCAGGGTGGCGTTCGAGAGGATGCGCTGGAACAGCATCGGCCATTCGTTGGCCGGCCGGTCGGCATAGCTCTGGGCCAGCCGGATCATGGCGTCCTGGACGATGTCCAGCGCGGCGTCGTCCTGGCGAACCGCGTACACCGTGCGTCGGAAGGCGCGAGACTCGACACCTTTGAGGAAGGCATTGAGTTCTTCTTCGCGGGAAGGCGTGGGCAGGGGGGTCAAGCGCAGGGGCGGGCCGCTTCGGGCCGTGGATTCGAGCCGGGCGCATTATGGCATCAGCCCCTGTCAGGCAGGGTTTGTCTTGAATTGCCTCGCGGGGGTGCGATAATGCGCGTTTTGCGTCATCTCGATCTGGCCTGAGTCGTTTGCCCCACAGGGCATCCGTGGCAGGCCGCGCAGGCTCCAAATCCGCCTCACAAGGGCGAGCACACGGCCATCCGTGGTCGCAGTGCTGCTGCCGTGCCCCAGCCGGGGTGCGACGGTGTAGAGGGGCACCGATCGTTTTTCGTTAGAGAAATTCTGAAAGGTTCTTCCACCATGGAAATGTCCCAAGCCGCGATCGCCAACACCGGCGACGTCATCAACGGCTCTGAAATCCTCGTGCGCTGCCTGCAGGCAGAAGGCGTCAAGTACATGTGGGGCTACCCCGGTGGCGCCGTGCTGTACATCTATGACGCGCTGTACAAACAAGACACCATCGAGCACGTGCTCGTGCGCCACGAACAGGCCGCCGTCCACGCTGCCGACGGCTACGCCCGCGCCACCGGCGACGTTGGCGTGGCCCTGGTCACCTCGGGCCCTGGTGTGACGAATGCCATCACCGGCATCGCCACCGCCTACATGGACTCGATCCCCATGGTGATCATCACGGGTCAGGTGCCCACCCCGGCCATCGGCCTGGACGCATTCCAGGAATGCGACACCGTCGGCATCACCCGTCCCATCGTCAAGCACAACTTCCTTGTCAAGGACGTGGCCGAGCTGGCTTCGACCATGAAAAAGGCCTTCCACATCGCCCGCACCGGCCGCCCTGGCCCCGTGGTGGTGGACGTGCCCAAGGACGTCTCGCTCAAGACCACCGCTTTCCACTACCCCGAGTCGGTGGAAATGCGTTCGTACAACCCGGTCCGCAAGGGCCACGGCGGCCAGATCCGCAAGGCCGTGCAGCTGCTGCTGGGCGCCAAGCGCCCCTACATCTACACCGGTGGCGGCGTCATCCTGGGCGAAGCCTCCAATGAGCTGCGCGAGCTGGTCAACATGCTGGGCTACCCCAGCACCAGCACCCTGATGGGCCTGGGCGCCATCCCCGCGTCCGACAAGACCTTCCTGGGCATGCTGGGCATGCATGGCACGTACGAGGCCAACATGACCATGCAGAACGCCGACGTGGTGATCGCCGTGGGCGCCCGCTTCGACGACCGCGTGATCGGCAACCCCAAGCACTTCGCACAGGTCGAGCGCAAGATCATCCACATCGACATCGACCCGTCGTCGATTTCCAAGCGCGTGAAGGTCGACATCCCCATCGTGGGCGACGTCAAGGACGTGCTGATCGAGATGATCGCCCAGATCAAGGAATCGTCGGTCAAGCCGGACCAGAACGCGCTGGCCTCGTGGTGGAACCAGGTCAACGAGTGGAAGAAGCGCGACTGCCTGAAGTTCAAGACCTCCGACGAGGTCATCAAGCCTCAGTACGTGGTGCAAAAGCTCGCCGAGCTGACCGCCGGCACCGACTACTACATCACCTCGGACGTGGGCCAGCACCAGATGTTCGCGGCTCAGTACAGCAAGTTCGAAGAGCCGCGCCGCTGGATCAACTCCGGTGGCCTGGGCACCATGGGCGTGGGCCTGCCCTACGCCATGGGCATCAAGCTGGCCAAGCCCGACGCCGATGTGTTCTGCATCACCGGCGAAGGCTCGATCCAGATGTGCATCCAGGAGCTCTCGACCTGCCTGCAGTACCGCACGCCGGTCAAGGTGCTGTCGCTGAACAACCGCTACCTGGGCATGGTGCGTCAGTGGCAGCAGCTGGACTACGGCAGCCGCTACTCGCACTCCTACATGGACGCGCTGCCCGACTTCGTCAAGCTGGCCGAGGCCTATGGCCACGTCGGCATGCTGATCGAGCGCCCGGGTGACGTCGAAGGCGCGCTGCGCGAAGCCATCAAGCTCAAGGACCGCTCGGTGTTCCTGGACATCCGCACCGACCCCACCGAGAACGTGTGGCCGATGGTGCAGGCCGGCAAGGGCATCTCCGAGATGCTGCTGGGCTCGGAAGACCTCTGATCCACTGAAACTCAAACGAGAGCCTGGCCGACCCAGGCTGCCACAGACGGGCGCTTGCCGGCGCCCGCTTCGGGTGGCAGACCGCAGCGACCAGGCTGAAACGACACAACCGAACTTCATCGAACCGCGAGGCCACAGCGCCGGGGTTACCGCCCCGATGACCCAAGAGCCTTGCCAGGACGATCAACATGAAACACATCATTGCCCTGCTGCTGGAAAACGAAGCCGGCGCCCTGTCTCGCGTGGTGGGCCTGTTCTCCGCCCGCGGCTACAACATCGAGAGCCTGACGGTGGCCACCACCGAAGACCCCTCGCTGTCGCGCATGACCATCGTGACCACCGGCTCGGACGACGTCATCGAGCAGATCACCAAGCACCTCAACCGCCTCATCGAGGTGGTCAAGGTGGTGGACCTGTCCGAAGGCCCTTACACCGAGCGCGAACTCATGCTCATCAAGGTTCGCGCCGTGGGCAAGGAGCGTGAAGAGATGAAGCGCATGGCCGACATCTTCCGCGGCCGCATCATCGACGTCACCGACAAGACCTACACCATCGAACTCACTGGCGACGCTGCCAAGCTCGACGCTTTCATCGAAGCGATCGACCGCGCCGCCATCCTTGAAACCGTGCGCACCGGGACCAGCGGGATCGGGCGCGGCGAGCGCATCCTGCGCGTGTGATGACGCTTGGCTGCCTGCAGGCTTTGCGGCCTGCTTGCGAACGTCTGATTTTTCCCGCTTTTCTTTGACCCCTCACTGAACCGAGGCCGGTGCGCAACCGGCCCGAGACTTACGGAGAACCCCATGAAGGTCTATTACGACAAGGACGCCGACCTGAGCCTGATCAAGGGCAAGAACGTCGCCATCATCGGCTATGGCTCGCAAGGCCACGCCCACGCCCAGAACCTGCGCGATTCCGGCGTCAACGTGACCGTTGGCCTGCGCAAGGGCGGTGCTTCCTGGTCCAAGGTGGAAGCCGCTGGCATCAAGGTCGCTGAAGTCAACGACGCCGTCAAGGGCGCCGATGTCGTCATGATCCTGCTGCCCGACGAGAACATCCCCGAGGTGTACAACAACAACGTCGCCCCGAACATCAAGCAAGGCGCTGTGCTGGCTTTTGCCCACGGCTTCAACGTGCACTACAACCAGGTCGTGCCCCGCGCTGACCTGGACGTGATCATGGTCGCCCCCAAGGGCCCTGGCCACACCGTGCGCTCCGAGTACCTCAAGGGCGGCGGCGTGCCTTCGCTGATCGCTGTGTACCAGGACAAGTCCGGCAAGGCCAAGGACATCGCCCTGTCCTACGCTGCTGCCAACGGCGGCACCAAGGGTGGCGTGATCGAGACCAACTTCCGCGAAGAAACCGAAACCGACCTGTTCGGCGAACAAGCCGTGCTGTGCGGTGGCGCGGTTGAGCTGGTGAAGATGGGCTTCGAGACCCTGACCGAAGCGGGCTACGCTCCGGAAATGGCCTACTTCGAGTGCCTGCACGAACTCAAGCTGATCGTGGACCTCATGTACGAAGGCGGCATCGCCAACATGAACTACTCGATCTCGAACAACGCCGAGTACGGCGAGTACGTGACCGGCACCGAAGTGATCAACGAGAAGTCGCGCGAAGCCATGCGCAACGCCCTCAAGCGCATCCAGACTGGCGAATACGCCAAGATGTTCATCCTGGAAGGCAAGACGAACTACCCGAGCATGACCGCTCGCCGTCGCCTGAACGCCGTGCACCCGATCGAGACCGTCGGCGCCGAACTGCGCGGCATGATGCCCTGGATCGCCAAGAACAAGCTGGTTGACCAGTCGAAGAACTGATCTGAATTGATCTGATCTTCAAGGCAGGCCGCGAGGGGCGACTCTCGCGGCCTGTTTATTTTCTAGGGCGCAGGCCAGCCACCGCCCACGGCCTTGTACAGGGCCACGGTGACGAGCGCTCGGGCGGTTTCTGCCTGGATGAGGTCGTCCTCGCGCTGCAGGGCGGTCAAGCGTGCTTCGACGGCGCCTTGCAGCAGCCCGTTGCCCTCGTCGAACAGGCGTTGCGCGTGGCGCGCACCCAGGTCTGCGGTCTGCCAGGCCGATTGCAGTTGGGCCGAGCGCTGGTCGAGCGCGCGCCGGGTGCCGTAGGCGTTCTCGACGTCTTCGAGCGCCGTGAGCACTGCCAGCTCGTATTGGGTCACGGCGGCTTCGAGTTGGGCATCGCTGGCGCGGATGCGGGCGCGGATGCGGCCCGCTTCAAAGATGGGCAGGTACAAGCCGGCGCCCCACGAGGTGAAGCGTCCCGACGCGCCCAGGTCACCGATTTCGATGCGGCCGTCGTTGGCCAGGAAGCCCACGTAGAAGCGCGGCAGGAGGTCGGCCTTGGCGCTGCCGAGTTGCGCGGCACGTGCCCTGACCACTTGCGCGGTGCCGCGCACGTCGGGCCTGCGTTCGAGCACGTCCGAGGGCAGCACGGTGGGCAGGGCGGATGGGATCGCGCGGCCATCGGCCGGGGCGGCGTCGGTGGGCGGCGGCAACTGGGACGCTTGATCGGGTGTCTGGCCGGTCAGCACGGCCAGGCGGCGCAACCGTGCCTGCAGCAGGGTCTGCAGCGGCGCGGTGCCGCCACGCAGCGCCTGCACTTGGGCGCTCACCCGATCGACGTCGTACCGCGTGGCCTGCCCGGCGTCGAAGCGACCCTGTGCGTACCGCTGCAGGCGATCGGCCTCGGCGATGGTGCGCTGGAGCACCGCGATGCGGCGCTCGAGGCTGCGCGCTTCGATGTAGTTGGCGGCGATGTCTCCGGCCACCATCAACTGGGCGCCGTGCAGGCGCTCTTCGTTGGCCAGGGCGGCGCTGCGGGCGGCTTCGGCGTCGCTGCGCCGCGCCCCGAAGATGTCGACCTCCCAGGTGGCCGCGAAGCCGTATCCGCTGTAGGTGCTGATGGGCAGCTTGGGCACCTGGGGCGTGGGCAGGTTGATCGCGGGCAGCGTGGGCAGGGTGACGGGCAAGCCGGGGATGGCGTTGGGCAGCTGGACCTGGCTGGGCACCTGGACCCCGGCCTCGTTTTGCTGGGTGCGGCCGGCGTAACCCAGGGCTGCGAGCGTGGGGTAAAGGGCCGATTCGGCCTGGGTGACCACCGCGCGGGCCTCGCGCACGCGGGCTGCGGCGATGCGCACGTCGGCGTTGGCGACGAGGCCTTTTTCGATCAGCGCTGAGAGCGTCGGGTCGGGGATGGCTCGCCACCAGCGGGCCAGGTCGGGCTGCGTTGCATGGCTGGAGCGGCTTGCTTCGACCTGCGTGAAGCGCTCGGGCACGCGCACGCCGCTGTCGGGCACGTTGACCTCGATGGTGGTGCAGGCGCCCAGCGCCAGCAGGCATGCGGCGAGGGTGACTTGGTGGGGCAACGCCGCGCGCATGCCGGGCCGTGAGGCGGTGGGGTGAGAAGAAGGCATGGGTCAGGCCTCAGTCGTCGGTTTGATTTCAGCTCGGGCCTGCAGCAGCGCGAGCGCGGCACAAGCCAGCCGGGTGCGTGGCGGGTCGGTGGCGTCGGACAGGATCACCGGGACCATGGCGCCGAGGGCGATGCCAGCCACATCGGCGTGGGCCAGGTGGCTGAGTTGCTTGACCAGCATGTCGCCTGTTTCGAGGTTGGGCACCACCAGCACGTTGGCGCGCCCTGCCACGGGCGACGAGGCGTGGCGCACCCGTGCCGCGTCGGGGCTGATGGCGACGTCAAAGGGCAGGGGGCCGTCAACCGTGCCACCCGTGATCTGCCCAAGCCTGGACATCTCGCACAGGGCTTTGGCGTCCACCGATGAGGTGAGCTGGCTGCCTGGGGCGTTGGCCGCCGACAGGATGGCCACGCGCGGGCTCAGCCCCATTTGGAGCGCCAGGTCGATGGCGTTCTGGGTGATGTCTCGCTTGGCCTGCAGCGTGGGCTGGATGTTGAGCGCGGCGTCCGTGATGATCAGGGGCTCGTCGCGGCCGGGCACGTCGGCGATCCATGCGTGGCTGATGCGGCGTCCTGTGCGCAGGCCGGTGTCGCGCGCCATCAGCGCCGGCAGCAGCTCGAAGGTGGGCACGCCTGCCTGCATCAGCGCCTCGACCTCGCCAAGGTGGACGAGCTTGAAGGCCTCCTGCAAGGCGGTTGCGCGGTCGGGGCAGGGGTGCCACCGCGCGGTTGTCAGGTCGATGTCATGGGCTGCGGCCAGGGCTTCGATGTCTGCCTGCGGTCCAAGGAGCACCGGCTCGATCAGGCCTGCGTGGCTGGCCTGCATCGCGCCGAGCAAGGCCTCTGCGTCCAGGGGGTGGAGGACGGCGCAACGCGCTGGGCGCAGGCCCTGGGTGCGAGACATCAAATCAGCGAATCGTTCGTGGTGATGCAAGGCCAGGTCTGGCAGCACGGTGGCGGCTCGGCGCACCTTCACGTCGGGCGCGATGACCTCGGCCTCGCCGGTGATGACGGCTTTGCCCAGCTGGTTGCTGCACAGGCAATCGAGGATCACGCGGTGTTTGTCCAGCTTGTCCTTGACGGTCACGGTGACGGTGATGACGTCGTCCAGGCCCACCGGACGCACGAAGGCCAGCGATTGCCGCACGTAGATGGTGCCGGGGCCTGGCAGGCGCGTGCCCAGCACCGTGGAGATGAGCGTGCCACCCCACATGCCGTGTGCGATGACCTGGTGAAAGGGCGTTTGCCTGGCGTAAGCCTCGTCGAGGTGGGCCGGGTTGACGTCGCCACTGAGGATGGCGAAGACCTCGATGTCTTGCTTCGTCAGCGTTCTGGTGATGCTGGCTGAGTCGCCCAGGGCGAGCTCGTCGTAACAGCGGTTCTCCAGCAGCCTGGGGGTGTCGGTGACGGGCATGCTTCAGGCTTGTTTGACGTAGTGGCCGGGGGCGTCGGGCAGCTTTTGTTTGCGGCCTGGCACACCCAGGGGTGGCGGCGCCTGCCTGGCGCCGGAGTGGGCGGCCAGCCAGGCTTGCCAGGTCGGCCACCAAGAGCCCTCGGTGTGTGGCACCTCGGCCTGCCAGCGCTCGGGTGCCACGTAGGCTTCGGTGGGCGGGCGGTGGTGCACCTGGAAGTGGCGTCCCTTGTGACCGGGCTCGCTGACGATGCCGGCGTTGTGTCCTCCGCTGGTGAGCACGAAGGTGATGTCCAGTGGCAGCAGGTGCAGTTTGTAGACGGACTTCCAGGGCGCAACATGGTCGGTCACGGTGCCCACGGCGAAGCAGGGCACGCGGATGTCGGTGAACCAGATGGGCCGACCATCGACCTCGTAGCGGCCACCGGCCAGGTCGTTGTGCAAAAAGAGCTTGTGCAGGTACTCCGAGTGCATGCGGTAGGGCATGCGCGTGGTGTCGGCATTCCATGCCATCAGGTCATTGGGGTGGTCGCGCTGGCCCAGCATGTAGTTCTTCAGGGCCCTCGACCAGATCAGGTCGTCGGCGTGCAGCAGCTGGAAGGTGCCGGCCATCTGAGAGCCCTTGAGGTAGCCCTGCTGCGCCATCATCGACTCGATGAGCTCGACCTCGCTCTCGTTGATGAACATGAGCAGCTCGCCGGCCTCCGTGAAGTCGCCCTGCGCCGCGAACAGCGTCATCGAGGCGAGGCGGTCGTCCTTTTCGCGGCCCATGGTGGCGGCGGCGATCATCAGCAGCGTGCCGCCCAGGCAGTAGCCGGTGGCGTGAACCTTCTTGCCGGGCAAGATGCGGCCGATGGTGTCGAGGGCTGCCATCACGCCGTTCTGGCGGTAGTCGTCCAGGCCTTTGCAGCGGTCGTCTTCCGTGGGGTTTTTCCAGGAGATCATGAACACCGTGTGGCCTTGGTCAACCAGGTGCTTGACCAGCGAGTTGTGTGGCGCCAGGTCCAGGATGTAGTACTTCATGATCCAGGCCGGCACGATGAGCACGGGCTCCGGGTGCACGGTCTCGGTGGTGGGGCTGTACTGGATGAGCTCGATCAAGTCATTGCGAAACACGACCCTGCCTGGGGTGATGGCCACGTTTTCGCCGGGCTTGAAGGCCTCGACGCCCACTGGCGGCAGGTCACGCGCGATGCGCTGCAGGTCATCGGCCCAGTTCGCGGCGCCGCGCACTAGGTTCATGCCGCCTTCGCGGGCGGTGGTGGAGATGACGTCCGGGTTCAGCCAGGGGATGTTGGCCGGGTTGAAGACGTCCAGCCACTGGCGGGCGGCGAAGGCGGCGATGTCTTCGTGGCGGTGGTTCAGGCCTGGCACGCCGTGGGTGGCGCGGTGCCAGGCCCGCTCGAGGATGTGAAAGCCCTGCGCATAAGCGTTGAAAGGCCACTGCTGCCAGCCCTCGCTGGCAAAGCGCCGGTCGGGCACGTCGGACGGGCGTCCTTGCGTGTCGGTGCTCAGGTGCGAGGCGGCAGGGTTGGCGGCGGCGGCGCTCAGGTCTTCGGCCGTTTGTTTGACGAGGTCGAGCTGCTTGCCCGGCGAGATCATCAGGTGCGAGAGCCAGTCGAGGTAGACCAGCGTGGTCTGGATGGGCGAGATGCCGCTCATCAGGTGGCCGATGTCGCCATGCACCTGGCGGTCCAGTGCGCGGACCCAGTCGTTCCAGCTCATGTCTTGGGGTGGGCATTCGCTCATGGTGTGCTCCAGGCTTGCGCTGACGATGCGGGCCTCAGCCCTGCCGCGCCAGCATCGAACGGAATCGCGACAACGCGATGAAGAGGAAAACCGCGCCTGCCACCGAGACGGCAAGCAACTGCGGCCAGACGATGTCCAGGCCTGCGCCGCGGTACAGCACGGCGTGGGTGAGCTTGACGAACTGCGTGGTGGGTGAGACCTGCACCACGCCTTGCATCAGCTCGGGCATGCTCTCGACCGGCGTGGCCGCACCCGAGAGCAGGTAAAGCACCACGTAGACGGGCGCGGCCAGCAGCCCGAACTGCGGCATCGACGAGGTGACGGTGGCCAGCAGCACGCCCAGCGAGGTCACGGCAAACAGGTAGGCGGCCGTGCCCGCCAGGAACAGGGTGATCGAGCCCAGCAGCGGCACGCCCAGCCAGCCCTGCACCACGAACATCAGCGACAGCCACACCGCCAGCAGGATCACGCCGCCATTGGCCAGGATCTTGGCCAACGCGATTTCGGAAGGGCGCACCGGCATCACCAGCAGGTGCTCGATGGTGCCGTGCTCGCGCTCGCGGATCACGGCTGCGCCGACCAGGATGATGGCCAGCACCGTGATGTTGGTGATGATGAGCATCACCGAGGTGAACCAGTGCGATTGGTTGTTGGGGTTGAACTCGAGGTGGATGACGGGCCGGGCCGGCAGCAGGCTCTCGATGCCTTGCTGGTGAAAGAAGCCCAGCAGTTCTTGCAGGAAGATCTCGTTGAGGTAAGCCACGCCCAGGCCGGCTTGCGTCATGGCCGTGGCGTCCACCGTGACCTGGATGGCGGGCGCACGCCCGGCCAGCACGTCGGCTTCGAAATGCGGCGGCACGTCGATGACAAAGATCACGTCGCCCCGGTCGAGCGCCGCGCCCGCCTGCTGCGCGGTGATGTCGCGCGGCGCCTGGAAGTAGGGTGCGCGGATGGCGTCGCGCAGGCACGT
Source organism: Comamonadaceae bacterium 2PF (assembly GCA_005502875.1). GTDB lineage: Bacteria > Pseudomonadota > Gammaproteobacteria > Burkholderiales > Burkholderiaceae_C > Aquabacterium. The sequence goes on from SCMV01000007.1 coordinate 34,558, forward strand.
GGACAGCGCCGACTGATCGGCGTCGATCCAGCCCACCGAGGCGTGCGAGACCTCGGCCTTGACACCCTTGGCCGTCGTGTAGACCGAGATGGTGAAGGCGAACAGGATCAAGGCGACCAGGGGCACGTCGCCCAGCAGGCTGCGCAGCTCTTTGGCCGACAGCCTGGCGACGTTGAGCAGCCATTGCCGTGTGTCATGGCCCATGGTTCACGCCTCCTGCTTTCGCACGGCCAGCCGCGCCAGCGCCAGGTAGCCCAAGCCGAAAGCCAGCAGCGCCGCGTACATGGGCCCGAAGCTGTCAAAGCTCAGGCCTTTGGTGAAGCTGCCCAGGCTGATGAGCTGGAACCACGAGGCCGGAAAACCCAGCCCCACCCACAGCGCAGGGCCCGTGAGCGTGGACACCGGGTAGAGCAGGCCCGAGAAGTTGATGGAGGGGATCAGGCAGACGATGGCCGTGGCGAAGGTGGCCGCCACCTGCGACCTCAAAAAGGCCGAGATCAGCAGGCCCAGCGCCGTGGTGGCGAAGACGAAGCACAGCGCACCCAGGCTCAGCGCAAAGAAGTTGCCCTTGAGCGGCACCTGCAGCAGCACGATGGTCAGGAACACGAGGCTGAGGTAGCTCAGCATGGCCAGGCCGATGTAGGGCAGCTGTTTGCCGATGAGGAACTGTCCCACGCTGGCGGGCGAGGCGTAGAGGTTGAGGATGGAGCCCATCTCTTTTTCGCGCACCACGCCCAGCGCGGTGAGCATGGCCGGGATGATGATCAGGCACAGCATCAGCAGGCCGGGTGTGGAGGCGTAGATGCTGCGGAACGCCTGGTTGTAAGAAAAGCGCGGCTCCAGCCGCGCGGGCAAGGTGGGCGCTTTCAGGCCTGGCGTCTCTTGTGCGAAGCGCATGGCGTGCTCCAGCAGGATGCCTTTGGCGTAGCCGCGCACGTTCTCGGCGGTGAAGGTCTGCGCGCCGTCGATGTACAAGGCCACGTCGGGCCGACGGCCACCGATGAGGTCGCGCCCGAAGCCCGGCGGGACCTCGATCACCAGCACCACCTCGTGCGCGCGCAGCAGGGCGTCACCTGCTTCGATCGTTTGCACCGAGCCGGACCTCGGGTGACGCTGAAAGTAGCGCGAGCCCTCGAAGTGCTCGATCAGCTGTCGGCTGTCGTGCGTCTGGTCGCGGTCGAGCACGGTGAAGCTGGCCTTCTGGATGTCGAAGGAGATGCTCCACGCCGCCGTCACCAGCAGGATGATCGGCCCCAGCAGGGCAAAGGTCAGGCGGATCGGGTCGCGCTTGAGCTCCATGGCCTCGCGGCGCGCGAAGGCCCAGGTGCGGGCCCACCAGTCGAGCAGCGTGCGTTCGCTCGCCGAGCGGACCGATCGGGCCGTGCTGTTCAATGCACCGCTCGCAGCCTGATCTGGCCATGGCCCCGGACCAGGTGCGTGAGATGCCGCGAGGGCGTTGGGTGCGGGCGCGGCTGGCGTGCGGGCCGTGGCCGCAGCCTGTGCCGCACTCACCGTGGTGTCGGCCGCCTGCAGGTGCGCCACGAAGGCGTCCTCCAGTGAGGCGGCGCCTTGCGCTTGCTGAAGCCCTTGGGGCGTGCCCACGGCCAGCACCCGCCCTCTGTGCATCAGCGAGATGCGATCGCAGCGCTCGGCCTCGTTCATGAAGTGGGTCGACACGAAGATGGTGACCTGCTCTTGCCTGGACAGCTGCACGAGCTGGCGCCAGAACAGGTCGCGTGCGGCCGGGTCCACGCCCGAGGTGGGCTCGTCGAGGATCAGCACCTCGGGCTTGTGCAGGCAGGCAGCGGCCAGTTGCAGGCGTTGGCGGATGCCCAGCGACAGCTCGCTGGGCTTGGCCTCGGCGTGTTCGCTCAGGTCGAAGCGTTGCAGGGCGTCGCCGATGGCGTGTTCTGCGACGTCGCCCTCCATGCGATACAGGCGCGCGTGCAGCACCAGGTTCTGCCGCACGCTGAGCTCGTCGTACAGCGAAAAGGCCTGCGACATGTAGCCCACCTTCATGCGCGTCTCGAGGTTGCGCGGTTCGATGGGTGCTCCCAGCAACCGCGCCGAGCCCGAACTGATGTCCAGCAGGCCCGTGAGCATCTTCATGGTCGTGGTCTTGCCACAGCCGTTGGAGCCCAGGAAGCCGAAGATCTCGCCGCGCTCGATGCGAAAGCTCACGTTGTCCACGGCCACGAAGTCACCGAAACGCCGCGTCAGGCCCTGGGCTTCGATGGCGGGCGGCCCTTGCACCGCAGGACGGGGCGGGATGAGCAGCGGCTCGCTGCTGCCGCGCGCGTCCTGCGGCAGGAGCTCGATGTAGGCCGCCTCCAGCGTGCGCCGAGGCGTGCGCCCCAGCACGTTCTCGGTGCGGTCGAAAACCAGCACTTGCCCCGCGTTCATGGCCACCAGGTGCTCGAAGCGTTCGGCCTCTTCCATGTAGGCCGTGGCAACGATCACCGTCATGCCGGGGCGCTCGGTGCGCAGGGCTTCGACCAGGGACCAGAACTGCCGCCGCGACAGCGGGTCCACGCCCGTGGTGGGCTCGTCAAGGATGAGCAGGTCGGGGTCGTGAACCAGCGAGCAGCACAGACCGAGCTTTTGCTTCATGCCCCCGGACAACTTGCCCGCAGGACGGTCGCGAAAGGGCGCCAGGCCCGTGGCGTCCAGCAGCCGCTGGATGCGCGCCTCGCGCTCGGCAGCGCCCTGGCCGAACAGCCGCGCAAAGAAGTCGATGTTCTCGGCGACAGACAACGTCGGGTAGAGGTTGCGACCCAGGCCCTGCGGCATGAAGGCCACGCGTGGCGAGAGCCGAGCACGGGCCTTGGCGTCGGACAGGTCTTCGCCCAGCACTTGAACGCGGCCATGCTGGATCACCTTCACCCCCGCGATGACCGACAACAACGTCGACTTGCCGACACCGTCCGGCCCCACCAGCGCGATGGTGCGGCCAGCGGGCAGTTGCAGGCTGACGTGCTCGAGCGCCCGGGTGCCTCCGTATCGGTGGCCAAGGTCTTGCACATCCACGGCGATGGCGCTGGGGTGGGTCATGCGGTCACCGAGCTGGGTGGGGGGCACTCGCACTGGCCTGCGCACTGGGCAGCCTCACCTCGAGCGATGTTGGCCAGGCCTTGCTGGCATCGCTGCGCACGTGCCCGTACCCCGTCAGCCCCGCTTTCACGTAAGGAGCGTAACGGCTGGCCAACTCAGGCGCCACCTTGAGCTTGACGCGAAAGACCAGCTTTTCGCGCTCTGACGCCGTCTCCACGTATTTGGGCGTGAACTGCGCCTCTGATGCGACGAAGGACACCACCGCCGGGATGACGAACTGAGGCGCCGCGTCCAGCACGATGCGGGCCTCGTCACCCAACTTGAGCCCGCCCGCCACGTCGGTTGGCAGGAACAGCGTCATGTGCACCTCGGCCGTGTTCAGCAGCGTGGCCACGCGTCCACCCGAGGGGATGACCGAGCCCGGCTCGACCACGCGGTACTCGATGCGGCCGGCCACCGGCGCGCGCAGCACCAGGTCATCGAGCGCCACGTTCAATCGCCTGATCTGGGCATCGGCCTCGGCGCGCGCAGCGGTGGCTTCGCCAATCGCCGCCTGGGCCACCTGGATGCCCGCGCGCTCGCCATCGCGTTGCGCCGTTCGCCGCTCCACCTCTGCGCCCGACACCAGCGCGTCCTGCTTGAGCCGCGTGGCGTGGTCCAGCTCCAACTGGGCGATGCGAGCCTGCACCTTGCGCACCTCCGTTTCAGCGCCCGCGCGTTGCATGGCCTGGGCTGCGCGATCGCGGGCGGCTTCCACGGCGGCACGTTGTGCCAGCAGGTCGGTCGGGTCCTGCCGGGCGATCACGTCACCGGCCTTGACCAGGTCGCCCTCGCGCACCGGCAACTCGACGATGCGACCCGGGTACTTGGCCGCGACCTCGATGCGCTCGACCTCCACCCGCCCATTGCCTCGGTGGATGCCATCGGGCAGGCGGTCGCGCTGGGTGTTCACCCACCAGGCGATGCCCACGGCGGCGATCAGGGAGGTGGCGATCAAGATCCGGTTCAGGTTGCGTCGGTTCATGGTGCAGGGGGCGCCAGCGCGGCGAGCTGGGCGCGCAGCGAGATGGCGATCAAGTCAAGGAGTTGGTCGATGCGCTCTGGCGTGAAGCGATCCCAACCGAGCCGGCGCAGCAGCAAGGCATCGGACAGCCGCAGGCTCATCACCTGGTGTGCAGCCAGAAACGTGATGGCGCGGGGCAGGGCGTGCGAGGCATCGCGGCCGCAGATGCGCGCCACCAGGCCCTCGACGGCATCCTGCATGGGCGCCACGACCTGGCTGAACAATCGCTCCAGCGCCGGCCCCTCCTCGGCCTGCAGCCTCAGGAAGAACTGCACCCACTCAGCCGGGAAATCGTCGGCTAGCAGCACCCGAGCCTGCTCGCACAAGAAGGCCGCCACCTGGTCGATGAGTTCGTCTCGTTCGGCAACCGCTCGATCGGCCTCGACGCGTTCGGTGCTTTCGCTCGCGGTCGCAGCGACGCCGCACGACCGCAGCAGCGACAAAGGTTCGCGCTGTCGAGCCTGGATGGCGTCGGCCAGGAAGCCTGCGGCCTCGACGTACAGCTCGTCCTTGGTGCCGAAGTAGTAGGGGATGGCGCCCAGGTTCATGCCTGCGGCGCTGGCGATCATCCGCGTGGTGGTGCCGTCAAAGCCGTGGCGACCGAACTGCTCCAGCGCGGCGCGCAACATGCGTTCTCGAGCCAGATGCCCGCGCGCTGTTTCGGTCGGCGCAGACGTGTGACGTGCGCTGAGCCCGCAGGCATGGGTTGAGGAGGGCAGGGCGCACATGGGTCAAGGCTTGTTGCGATGCAGCATTGCATCGGCCTCGAAGTCAGTCAACCGTATGACTTGACGTGAATCAACCCCGCTGACAAAAACGCCGGCGCCCAACGATGGGCGTCAACCGAGGCTCATGAACCAAGGGTCATGAAGCTCGCACCTTCGCCGAACGATCGCAGCTTGGCCAGCAGGCCCTGGTGGTCGACCTGCCTGGCTTGAAAGCCCTGTTTGACCCAATACGGCTGTGAGCCCTGGACGGCCACCAGGGCCAGCCCATCCAGCCCCGACGCACGCGCGTGCTCGAACGCCTTCTGGACCAGGCCTCGTCCCGCACCGCTGCCTCGGTGGCCGGGGTCAACCGCCAGGTCGTGCAGGTAGAGCCATTTCGGCTGCGCAGGCGGCTCCCAGTCGGCCGCATGCAGCGCCGGGAAGTGGTCTTCGTCAACCGGCAGGGTCACGAGGTAGGCCAGGGCCATTTCTGCCTCGACAGCCAACCAGGCTGACCTGGGTGATTGGCCGATTTTGTTTTCGAAGGCACTGAGCGGCTCGTGGTATCGGGGTGGGTAGCAGCGTTGCTGAATGGCGAGCACCTGGCCAAGGTCCTCCGGTGTCATCGATCGGATGTCCATGGCTGGAGTCTAGGTGTCGGTGTGTAAAGCCTGTCCGATGCCCCACTGGTTCCAGTGGGAACTTGGTAGTAATACGGGGTTCGCTGGCGCGAGGCGCGCGCGGCATGGGGGTATCCTGCGTGCCTCTCGCAGCAGCATTCCCCGACTCCCATGATCACGATCGAGAAGAACCGTTCCTGGACTGGCGTGGCCATCGTGGCCGCTGTGGCCGTGGCTGGTGGACTGGCCTGGTGGGCGTTTGCCCCCCAAGGTGGCTCGGGTGACGCAGGCACCCCCGGCGCATCGGGTTCCATGTGGCAGTGGTCCTCTGCATCTGGCGCCGCTGGCGGTGGTGCACCCGTGGCGTCCATCCTCAACGATGCGCGCTGGGGCGCCGTCAACACCGAAGACCAATCGACCCTCGAGACGGCCCTGAGCAAGAGCCCCAACGCCAAGGCCGAAGCCACCCGCATCGTCAGCTACGTGCAGTACCATCGTGCCTTCGAGGCCTGGCAGGGCCTGGACGAGCAAAAGCAGGCCCGCGAGCGCCGGCAACTGGCTGAAGGCCTCTTCAAGGAGCTGCCCGATCGCCTCAAGACGGGCGAATTCACGCTCATGGAAGCCGCGCTGATGGGCGCCGTGCTGATCGCCGAGGCCGAGCCCGACGAAGCCCGCCGCACCCAGCGCGTCGAAGCCTGGCAGGCGCAGCTGGCCGCCATCGTTCCCAACCCCGAGGACGAGACCCGCATGGCCGCCCAGAACCGGGAGACCGAGTACATGCGCCGCCGTGCCACCGCCTTTGGCGAATGGCAGAACCAGACCGACCCGGCGTTGCGCACGCCCGCCAAGCTCGAGCAGGCCATGGCGGAAATCAACCGCGCCTACGCCAGCGGCCAGTGAGCGGCTGAGGCCGGTCAGCTTGCTGGCCGCAGCCAAGCCAGCACGCCGATCCACAGCGGCACGGTGGCCATGCCCAGCAGCGTGGACACGGTGATCAAACCGGCCACGAAGGGCCCGTTGCCCCCCATGCGCACCGCCAGCACGTAGGCGCTGGACGCCGTGGGCAGCGCCCCGAAGGCCACCAGGATGGCCTGCTCCGAGGGGGGCAGCTTCAGCCCCCAGGCCAGGCCGATGGCGGCGATCGGCAGCAGCAGGTGCCGGATGCCCAGCAGTCCCAAGGCCAGGGCCGGAGCGGCCGTCAAGCCGGTCATCTTCAGGCCTGCGCCGACGGCGAGCAGCCCCAGGGGCAGTGCCGCCTGACCGATGCGCCCCACCGTCTCCAGCAGCCAAACGGGCAAATGCAGGTCGAGCACGCGCACCAGCAGTCCGCTGAGCGTGCCGATGATCAAAGGATTGCGTGCCAACTCGGCCCAGGTGTTGTGGCCGCCATGCCTGGCCAGGCTCCAGACGGCGCCGGCGTTGCACAGCGGCACGCACAACGCGATCAGGATGGCGATCAGTGCGACGCCCTGCGCGCCCAGCAGGCGATCTGCCAGCGCCAGCGCGATGTAGGAGTTGAAGCGAAACGCCACCTGCGCCCCGCTGGCGTGCAGCGTGGCGTCTACCCCAGGCAGGTGGCGCAGCCAAGTCGCCAGCACCAGTCCCAGCAAACACAGCCCGACGCCAGCGCCAGCCAGGGTTGCGGCGTCGCCCGGCTGCAGGGGGCTGCGCACGATCGAGGCGAACAGCAGGGCCGGAAACAACAGGTGGTAGACCAGCCGCTCAACCACCTCCCAGGTGGGTCGTCCGAAGGCCGTGTAGCGGCATAGGCAGAAACCTCCCAGAATCAACAGGAAATCAGGCAGCAACAAAAGCGGGTCCATCATGGTGCCTGTGAGCCTAGCCGGTTTGCCCTTGAAAACCGATTGTGTGTCCCCACATGAAAACAGATCAGGCGGGCTGCTAGGCTGCCTTCCAACCTCCCCAAAACGCTGCATGCTGAACTTTTCCTGGCGCTTGCGCGCCACCCGTCAACTGGCCTGCACCGCGCTGCTGGCCCTCGTCGCTGGCACCTGGATCGGGGCTTCGCCTGCCATGGCGGCCAGCCTAGAAGGCCAAACGTTCGAGGACACGGCGGTGCTGTCCGATCGCACCCTGCGCCTGAACGGGTTGGGCCTTCGCGGCGTGGCCTGGATCAAGGCCTTCGTGGCCGGCTTGTACCTGGCCGCCCCCACGAAGGACTCGGCGCAGGTGCTGAGCATGCCGGGCCCCAAGCGACTGCGCCTGAAAATCATGCTCGATGCACCCAGCAACGAGTTGACCAAGTCGCTGACCAGCCGCATCGCCCGCCACGAGCCGGAGACCGTGCAGGCCCAGATCGGCGCCCGGCTGCAGACCCTGGCTGCCCTGATCGACGGCCTGGGCGAGCTCAAGGTGGGCGACACCGTTGACCTCGACTTCCAGCCCGATCGCGGCACCGTGCTGCGCTTGAACGACAAATCGATCGGCCAGCCCGTGGCCGGCGATGACCTGTACCGTGCGGTGCTGAAGATCTTCGTCGGCGAGCACCCGGCCGACAAGCGCATGAAAGAGGGCTTGCTGCGTGGCGGTGTCTGACGACGCCGCTGCGGCATCGGCGAGCCCACTTCGGCTGGCCGAGCCGACACCCTCACCGATCGATCCCATGGTCGATCGTTTTGCAGATGCCATCTGGCTGGAAGATGGGTTGAGTGACAACACCCTGGCTGCCTATCGGCGCGACCTCTCGGCCTTGGCGAGCTGGCTGACCCAGCATGCCGGGCGGTGCCTGCTCGAGGCATCGGAAGCCGACCTGCAGGCCTACATGCTGGCCCGCCACGGCGAGTCTCGGCCTGCTTCGGTGGGGCGCCGCCTGAGCGTGTTCCGGCGTTTTTACCGCTGGGCCATCCGCGAGCACCTGTGCCAGGCCGACCCGACCGTTCGCATGGACGCCCCCCGCCAGCGCATGCGCCTGCCCGGAACCCTGACCGAAGACCAGGTCGAGCAGTTGCTCGCCGCCCCCGACCCGCACGAGCCCCTGGGCCTGCGCGACCGCGCCATGCTGGAGCTCATGTACGCCAGTGGCCTGCGCGTGAGCGAGTTGGTGGGCCTGCGCACCGTGCAGGTCAGCCTCGATGAAGAGGTGTTGCGCGTGACGGGCAAGGGCAGCAAAGAGCGCCTTGTGCCTTTTGGCCAGGAGGCCAGCGGTTGGCTGGTGCGCTACATGAACGAGGCCCGCCCGCAGATTTTGGGCGAGGGCCGCAGCAGCGAAGACCTGTTCGTCACGGCTCAGGGGCACGCCATGAGCCGCCAGATGTTCTGGAAGCTGATCCGCAAGCACGCCATGCACGCTGGCATCACCCAACACCTGTCGCCGCACACCCTGCGGCACGCCTTCGCCACCCACCTGCTCAACCACGGTGCAGACCTGCGCGTGGTGCAGATGCTGCTCGGCCACGCCGACATCTCGACCACCCAGGTCTACACCCACGTGGCGCGCGAGCGGCTGCGGCAGTTGCACGCGCAGCACCACCCGCGCGGTTGATGCCCTGGGGCGCGCCGACCGCCGCCACCGCTCAGCCGCAACTCAGTCCGTGCCCAGCAGAAAAGCCATTTCTTCTTCGGTGAACCCCGCTGCCTTGCGCGCAGCCTCGTTGAAGGGCGGGCGCAGCCGGGGCGCTTCGAATTCGCGCACCAGCTGCGGGTAAAGCTTCACGGCATCGAGCCCCCTGGCCTCACAGAGGTGGTGGAACCATCGGTTGCCGATCGCCACGTGGCCGACCTCGTCCCGCAAGATCACGTCCAGGATCTCGACGGCGCGCAAGTCGCCCGCGCGGGTGAGCTTGTCCTGGATCAGCGGGGTGGCGTCCAGGCCTCGGGCCTCCAGCGTGCGGGGCACCAGTGCCATGCGTGCCACGATGTCGTGCCGGGTCTTCTCGCACATGCTCCAAAGCCCATCGTGGGCATCGAAGTCCCCGTAGTCGTGACCCAGGCTTCGAAGGTGCTCGCGCAACAGGCTGAAGTGCGTCGCCTCTTCGGCGGCCACGCGCAGCCAGTCGCGGTAGAAGGCTTCGGGCATGCCGGCAAAACGCCAGACGGCGTCGAGCGCCAGGTTGATGGCGTTGAACTCGATGTGGCAGATGGCGTGCAGCAGCGCGGCGCGCCCCTCCTGGGTGAAGGGGCTGCGCGAGGGCACGTCCTTGGCGGGCACCAGCCGAGGCAGGGCGGGGCGGCCAGGCATGGCGGCTTGCTGCGCCTCGCTCAGTGTCAGCACCTCCAGCCGCCGAGGCTCGGACCAGGCGTCGCCACCGCTCGGATGCGGCGCCGTGCACGCAGCTGATGGCGGCGCCTGGCAAGCCGAAGCAGCCTCAAACAGCGCCCGTGTCTGGGCAGCTTTGCGTGCCGGATCGGGCTCGAGCAGGGCGTCAAGGGCCCGTTGTCGGATGCTCGGGTGATGCGGTTGGCTCTGAGGGCTCATGCCCTCGATTGTCGCAGCCCTGGCATCGGGCGGCCGCCAGGCTCACTCGTGCCAGCTCACCAAACCAAAATGCGCCGTCACCAGGATCAGGATGCCAAAAGCGATGCGGTACCAGGCGAAGGGCACGAACGTGTGACTCGACACGTAGCGGATCAGCCAGCGCACGCACACCCAGGCCGACAGGAAAGCGAAAACCAGCCCGGTCGAGAACAGCGGCAGGTCATCCCAGGACAAGAGCGCGCGCTCTTTGTAGAGGCTGTACACACCCGCGCCCACGAGGGTGGGGATGCCCAGGAAGAAGCTGTAGTCGGTGGCCGCCTTGCGCGACAGGCCCATCAGCATGCCGCCGATGATGGTGGCTCCCGAGCGGCTGGTGCCCGGCACCATGGCCAGGCACTGGATCAGGCCGACCTTGATGGCATCGACAAAGCCCAGGTCGTCGATGGTCTCGACACGCGCTTGGGGCTGGCGCGCCGCGATGCGTTCTGCGATCAGGATGATCACCCCGCCGATGATGAAGGTGGTGGCCACCACGGTTGGCGTGAAGAGGTGCTCCTTGATCACCTTGCCGACCAGCAGGCCCATGATGACCGCGGGCAGGAAGCCGATGACCACGTTGAGGGCAAAGCGCTGGGCTTTCGGGTCGGAGCCGAGGCCCGCGACCGTGTCCTTGAGGCGCTGCATGTAGACCAGGATGACGGCGAAGATGGCGCCGGTCTGGATGGCGATCTCGAAGACCTTGGCTTTTTCCGAGCCGGCGGCTTCAGAAAAGCCCATCATGGCGTTGGCCAGGATGAGGTGGCCGGTGCTGGAGATGGGCAGGAACTCGGTCAGCCCCTCGACGATGCCCATCAACGCGGCCTTGAAGAACAACACCAGGTCCAAAGCGATCTCCTGCAACAAGACGAAGCCGGCAGCGAGCCGGCAATGCAGCGCATCTTAGGGCCTGTGCATTCGGACACATGTCCCGCTGCGCCCCAGGGACAGGGGGGCTTGTCTACACTCCGCCACATGCCCACGCCAAACACCAACGCCGTCTTCGAGGACGGCTGGCACCCGCCCGAGCAAAGCTGGCCCAACCGGTACGCCGCAAGCAGCGAACGTGCCCGTGCCGAATTCGATGTGCCGCTGGGCACCTTCCTGCGAGGCGAGCCCTTGCCAGCCTTGCAATGGGCGGCCCGCAGCGATGCGTTGGCCGCCGAGCTGGGCTGGCCCGCCCACTGGGCCGATGAGCACGCGCTGCAGGTGTTGGGTGGCAACGGCATCTGGCCGGGCATGGCGCCCATGGCCACCGTTTATTCGGGTCACCAGTTCGGTGCTTGGGCCGGGCAGTTGGGGGACGGTCGGGCCCTGTTGCTGGGCGAGGTCGACACCCCGCTGGGTCCGCGCGAAATCCAGCTCAAGGGAGCCGGCCAGACGCCGTACTCGCGCCGGGGCGATGGCCGGGCCGTGCTGCGCTCTTCGATCCGCGAATTCCTGTGCTCCGAGGCGATGCACGGCCTGGGCATCCCGACCACACGCGCGCTCGCCCTGGTGGCTTCGCCCGAGCGCGTGCGCCGCGAAACCACCGAGACGGCTGCCGTTGTCACCCGCGTGGCCCCCAGCTTCATCCGCTTTGGACATTTCGAGCACTTCGCGCACAGTGGCCAGTCCCGCCACCACGAGGCGCTTCAAGCCTTGCTCGACTTCGTGCTCGCGCACCACTTCCCGCAACTGGCAGCGCAAGCCCAGCCCGCTCTGGCCTTGTTGGACGAGGTGGTGCGCCGCACCGCACACCTCATGGCCGACTGGCAGGCCGCTGGTTTTTGCCATGGGGTGATGAATACCGACAACATGTCCATCCTGGGCCTGACGATCGACTACGGCCCCTTCGGCTTCCTCGACGCCTTCGACCCGGACCACGTCTGCAACCACTCCGACACCCAGGGCCGCTACAGCTGGAACAACCAGCCGCAGATCGGCTACTGGAACCTGCGCGCGCTGGCCCAGGCCCTGCTGCCGCTCATCCCCGAGGCGCAAGCCGACCCCAGGGCGGTCATCGAGGTGCTTGAGCGCTACGAGCAGGCCTTCATCCAGGCCATGAACGCCCGCTGGCGCGCCAAGCTGGGGCTGCGCAGCGAACAGCCTGGTGACGACGCCCTGTGCATCGACTTCCTGCGCCTGCTGGCCGCTGGCAAGGTGGACTTCACCATCGCCCTCCGTCGCCTAGCCGGCTTCGACACCACGGTGGCGGTTGACGATGCGCACAACGCCCCTGTGCGCGACTTGTTCCTGGACCGCGCTGCCTTCGACGCCTGGGCCGAGCGCTACCGCACCCGCTTGCAGGCCGAAGCCAGCCGGGACGCCGAGCGAGCCGACCGCATGCGCCGCACCAACCCGCTGTATGTGCTGCGCAACCACATGGCCGAGGTGGCGATCCGCCAGGCCCAGCGCGGCGATTTCAGCGAGGTGCAGCGCCTGCATCGCCTGCTGCAGCAGCCGTTCACCGAGCAGCCCGGCTGCGAGGCCGATGCCGGCTTTCCGCCCGAATGGGCCCAATCCATCGAGGTCTCCTGTTCATCATGAGCGATCACCCCGTCAAGAAGACCGATGCCGAATGGCAGGCTCAACTCAACGAAGCGGGCGCCGAGCCCCTGGCTTTTCGCGTCACCCGCCATGCGGCCACCGAGCCTCCTTTCAGCGGCAAGCATTGGGACAACTTTGCCGAGGGCGGCTACCGCTGCATCTGCTGTGGCGTCAAGCTGTTCGAGTCCGAGACCAAGTTCGACGCCGGTTGCGGTTGGCCCAGCTACTGGCAGCCCGCGGCCGATGACCTCATCGAGTACGTGCGCGACAACAGCCACGGCATGATCCGCACAGAGGTGCGCTGCAAGAACTGCGGCGCCCACCTGGGCCATGTGTTCGACGACGGCCCGGCGCCCACCGGTGAGCGCTACTGCATCAACTCCGCCGCGATAGACTTCGAGCCCCGGTCACGTTGATCGCCCCGAGCTCGCCGCTGCCCTGCGCGTCCCCATGAAATTCCTCTTCGACCTGCTGCCCGTCATCCTCTTTTTCGTCAGCTTCAAATGGGCCGACGGGCACAAGGAGGCCACGGCAGCCTGGCTCACCGAACACCTGGGCTTCGCGGTTTCCGGCGGCGCGGTGGGCGTGACCGAAGCGCCGGTGCTGCTGGCCACCGTCGTTGTCGTCTTGGCCACGGTCCTGCAAATTGGAACGCTCAAGGCGCTGCGCAAGCCCGTGGACAAGATGCTGTGGGCCAGCCTGGGCATCGTCGTCGTGCTGGGTGGCCTGACGCTGTGGTTCCACGACGAGACCTTCATCAAGTGGAAGCCCACCGTCATCTACTGGGTGATGGGCGCCGGGCTGTTGATCACCGAGGTCGTTTTGGGTCGCAAGATGCTCCGTCAGATGATGGGCGGGCAGGTCGATGCCCCCGACGCCGTCTGGCGCAACCTCGGCTGGGCCTGGGTGGTGTTCTTCGCGGCCATGGGCATGCTCAACCTGTACGTGGCCTTCAATTACCCCTTGGACACCTGGGTCAGCTTCAAGATGTGGGGCAGCCTGGGCCTGACCCTGGTCTTCACGCTGGCGCAAGGCGTCTACCTCAGCCGCCACATGGTTGAGCCCGAGCCGACCACCGAGGCCAAATCGTGAACCCCGTGAACCCGCAACCTGTCACCGCCGAAGAGATGGAAGGCGTGCTGCGCGCCGCGCTCTCGCCCGAGTCCATCGAGGTTCACGACGACACCGCCGCGCACCAGGGCCACGCCGGCCACAGCGGCGCCCCGTTCGGCACCCATTTCTCGCTGCGCATCCGCGCCGCCTGCTTCAACGGCTTGTCACACGTGGGGCGCCATCGCCTTGTGTATGATGCCCTGCGCAATCTCATGCCCCGGGGCGTCCACGCCCTGGCCATCCAGGCCGAGCCGACCCAGCCCAAGACCTGAGTCCCTGACCTGACATCCCTGCACCCCAAGCGCTCTGCTCAACATGAAGACTTCCCGTACCGCCCTGGCTGCCCTGCTGGCCGCTTCGCTGTCGCTGGCCGCCCCGTTGGTGTCGGCCCAGAACATCGCCATCGTCAATGGCAAGGCCGTGCCCAAGGCCCGCGTCGACGCCATGATCGACCAGATCATCAAGTCGCCCCAGCAGCCTGGCCAGCCCCCGATGACCCGCAGCCCCGAGCTGGAGCAAAAGGTCAAGGACGAGATCGTGCTGCGCGAGATCTACATCCAGGAAGCCGAACGCCTGGGCCTGCAGCGCTCTGCCGACTACAAGACCCAGATGGAGTTCGCGCGCCAGTCCATCCTGATCCGCGCGCTGTTCACCGACGCCGAGAAGAAGCTGGGCACGACCGACGCCGAAGCCCGCGCCGAGTACGACCGCATCAAGGCCTCGAACGGCGACAAGGAATACCGCGCTCGCCACATCCTGGTCGAGAAGGAAGAAGACGCCAAGGCCCTGATCGCTCAGATCAAGGGCGGTGCCAAGTTCGAAGACCTGGCCAAGAAGAACTCCAAGGACCCGGGCTCTGCCGAAAACGGTGGTGACCTGGACTGGGCCAACCCCGGCAACTACGTGCCCGAGTTCTCGGCCGCGATGACCAAGCTGCAAAAGGGCCAGGTCACCGACACGCCCGTGAAGTCGCAGTTCGGCTTCCACATCATCAAGCTCGAAGACGTGCGCGCCGTGCAGTTCCCCGCCTTCGAAGAGGTCAAGGAACAGATCGTTCAGCGCCAGAACCAGGTCAAGGTGGCCAAGTTCCGCGAAGACCTCAAGAACAAGGCCAAGACGGACTACAAGTTCACCAGCGGCAACTGATGGCTGCTGGCACGTGGCCTCGGGTCGCTCGATGCGACCCGGGGACTGTGCCGGTGCGACGCTCGCGCGTCGATGACGCGACGAAGGCAGGCGATCTCCGGATCGGCCTGCCTTTTTTGTTGGTGTCGCTTGGGGGGTTGTGCTGGTGCTGCCACCGCCACAGAGGGGCAGGGGGCGCCGGCTTGCTCAGCTTCGCTTGCGGAACACCAGGTCCCACACGCCGTGGCCGAGCTTCAGGCCGCGGTTTTCAAACTTCGTCAGCGGGCGGTAAGCCGGTTTTTCAGCGTAGCCCTCGGCGGTGTTGACGAGGTCGGGGTCGGCACCCAACACCTCGAGCATCTGCTGGGCGTAAGGCTCCCAGTCGGTCGCGCAGTGGATGTAGCCACCAGGCGCCAGGTGCCGCACCAGGTCTGCCACGAAGGGGGCCTGGATGAGCCGGCGTTTGTTGTGGCGCTTCTTGTGCCAGGGATCGGGGAAGTAGACGTGCACGCCAGCGAGCGACCCCGGTCGGATCATGTGCTCGAGCACCTCCACGGCGTCGTGCTGGACGATTCGCAGGTTGGTCAGGCCGCGCTCGCCGACTTGCTTGAGCAGGGAGCCAACGCCCGGTTCGTGCACCTCGCAACCGATGAAATCGGTGTCCCGCAGGGTGTCTGCGATCTTGGCCGTGGCGTCGCCCATGCCAAAACCGATCTCCAGCACCACGGGCGCCGTGCGGCCAAACACGGTCGGGAAGTCCAGGGGCTGGGCGGTGTAGGGCAGCACGAAGCGCGGGCCCAGTTCGCTCAGCGCCTTGGCCTGGCCTTCGGTGGTTCGGCCAGCCCGCATCACGAAGCTTCGGATGCTGCGGGGGTGGGCCACTTCGGGAGGGGTGCTGCCTTCAGGCGGGCAATCTTGCTCGTTTGGGGAGGTCATGTCCGTATTTTAGGGTTGGGGACAGCCCTGATGCCAATTGGCCAGGGTGTGCAGCCTGCCCGTGACGCAATTGACGGATCTCCACCTGGCCTTGAAACAGGCTGTGTTTTCCATGGCTGCTTCTGAGATGCTTGCTTTCAACAGAACACGCACCGGAGTCCACCATGGCATCGATCACCTGCTTCACCCGCAAAGGCCTGCTTGCGACGAGCCTCTCGCTTGGCGCATCGGCGGCCATGGCTTTGCCGATCACCATCCCCACGAGCTTCATCGATGCCGAAGCCACCTTCAGCTTCAATTCAGACACAGCCGACCTGATGAGCGTGCTGGGCATCGGCGTTTCGGCCTTGGGCAACTCGGTGGACGACGGCTCGCACTGGAATTTTGCGATGCCCGTGACGCAGGTGTCGCTGGACGTGTCGCTGTTCAAGCTCAAGCCGCTGTCAGGTGCTGCGTCGGGCTCCGGTCTGCTGATCTACAACACCGAAAGCGGTGGGGCGCTGTCGCTGGCGAACTTCGGGCTGGACTTCAAGCGCAACGTGCTGACGGCCGACCTGGGAACCGTTGACGGCAAGATCTCCAAGTCTTTCGATGTGTTCAACTTCTCGGTCACCAAGGGCTTGCACCTGTCCACCAGCGGTGGGCTGTCGATGCAGATGCAGCTCGACAACATGATGCTGACCCAGCAGGCTCAGACGGCCTTCACTTGGTCGCTGGCCCTGGATGAAATCGCCCAGGCTGGCCTGCCGACGCTGAATTTCGGTTCGCTGGGCGTCGACATCAACCCCTCTCTTCGCTTTGGGCTGTCGAGCAAGCCGCTGGTGTCAGCGGTTCCCGAGGCGTCCGGCCTTGGCATGCTGGCAGCGGGCATGCTGGCGATCGGTGCGATCACGCGACGCCGCATGAAGGCCTGAACGAGCGGCTCGCGATGGCGCTAGAATCGCGTGCATCGCGGGTGTCGTTCAATGGTAGGACTCTTGCTTCCCAAGCAAATAACGTGGGTTCGATTCCCATCACCCGCTCCAGAACCCAAAAGGCCAGTCACCGACTGGCCTTTTTCTTTGCTCGCTTCGTTTTGACGCCGCTCAGTCGGCCGGGCGCGGCACCGGGCCGGTCACGGGCTCCATCAACAACCCTGACCAGTGCAGCGGCGCCGTGGTGCGACGCTTGGCCTCGATGTCCTGGTAGATGAAGCCGGCCTGTTGTTCGCTCACGCCCAGGCATTCGGCCAGCTTGGCAGCGGGCAAGCCCTGGTTGAGGTGCCACAGCGCGACGTCCATCTCCTTGTACGGCAGGGCGTAATAGAACTCGTCCTGGCCCTGGCTGAGGCTGTAGGTGTCGGTGGTGGGCGTGGCGTTGCAGATGACCTTGGGCAGCCCCATGTGGCGGGCCAGCGCGTACACCTGGGTCTTGTAGAGGTGGGCGATGGGCTTGAGGTCGGCGGTGCCATCGCCGTTCTTGACGAAGAAACCCTGGTCGTACTCGACGCGGTTGGGTGTGCCCACCACGGCGTAGTTCAGTCGGTCGGCGTGGAAGAACTCCAGCGTTTTGCGGATGCGCTGCTTGAAGTTGGTGGCGGCCACGATCTGCAGGTACTCGCGTAGGCCCAGGCGCTGCTCGTGCAGGGGGCCGTTGCCTGGCTCTTGGACCACCAGCTTGAAGTGGTTGATCTGGCCCTGTGTGCCGCCAGCGATCACGATTTTGTTCTTCCAGCCTTCGCCATAAGCCGGGAAGACCGCGCGGATGGCTTCGTCGCGCCAGCGGTAGCAGCCGATGGCCTCGAGCGTGGGGGCGATGTCTTCGACCGTGTGGCGGATGCCCAGGTGATCGGCCAGCAGGCGACCTTTGATCGAGCTGTCGGAGGACGAATCTCGCTCAGGCATCAGCAGGCCAAACACCTTGTCGGGGCCCAGGGCACGCACGGCCAGCGCTGCGCAGACCGAGCTGTCGATGCCGCCTGACATGGCCACAACCAGCCCGCGGCGTTTGAGGTGCAGGCGCATCAGCTCGCGGATCTTGCTGGTGATGCGGGTGATCTCGGCGTCGCGATCGAAGTCCAGCAGGGTGTCGATCAGGGTGTCGATGGATGGGGGCATGGCGATGGCTTTCCCTGGATTGGAATGGCTGGCTGAGGTGGATGGGGTGTCGGGCGGCAGCTCAGGTGCTGATCAGGTGCCGATCAGGTGTTTTTGCACCTTGCCCGAGGCCGTTCGGGGCAGGGTGTCGAAATAGTCGACCTGCTTGGGTGCTTTGTACAGGGCCAGGTGCTCGCGGCAATGGCGCTGGATGTCTCGCGTGAGCTGGGGCAGTGGCGGGTGACCTGGGGCCGGGATCACGCAGGCGCGAACCACCTCGCCCAGCAGTTCGTCGGGCAGGGGCACCACGGCGCACTCGCTGACGCCCGGCACCGCTTGGATGCAGTTTTCGATTTCGTGAGGTGACACGCGGTGCGCGCCCACCTTCAGGATCTCGCGACTGCGCCCGTGCAGGAACAGGAAGCCCTCGGCATCGAGGTGACCGATGTCACCGGTGTGCAGCCAGCCGTCCACCAGGGTGCTCGCGGTGTCGTCGGGCGAGTCCCAGTAGCCGAGCATGATGTTGGGCCCGCGTGCCCAGATGTCTCCGACCTCGCCTGAAGGCGTGGTCCGACCCTGGGCATCGCGCACCTGCAGCTCGACGCCGGGCAGTGCCAGGCCCACCGAGCCCGGCCTGCCTCGTCGCTGTGCCGGGCTCAGCGTGGTCAGGCGCGAGCACGCTTCGGTTTGCCCGTACATCACCCAGAAACCCACCTCGGGCAGCGCTTGCTGCAGGCGCTCGATGCGCGCCGGGTCCATGGGGCCTCCGGCCTGAGCCATGTGGCGCAACGCAGGCAGGGGGTGAGCGTTCAGCTGACCTCGCTCGAGCAACAGGTAAAACGACGAGGGCACACCGTAGAAGTGCGTGGCCGCGACCTGGGCCATGCGCTGCACGATGCGCTGCGGGTACATGAAGCTGTTCTCCAGCACCAGCGTGGCACCCAGGCTCAGGTGGGTGTGCAGCACCGAGCTGCCAAAGGCGTAGTGAAAGGGCAGCACGCACAGGGTCACGTCGTCGGGTGACATCGGCAAAGTCTGCTGCACCGCCAGGGTGTTGGCCGCCAAGGCGCCGTGGCTGAGCATCACGCCCTTGGGCTGACCGGTTGTGCCCGACGTGAAGACCAGGCTGGCGAGGGCCTGGGGCTCAAGCGAGCAAGGCGCTGCATTGGCCGGTGGTGGCGGGGGCGCCTCGGGCAGTGCCCGCCAGCACAGGCGGGCCTGACAGGCCTGGGTCAGCTGGGCGATGTCAGCGGGCTTGAGGGCAGGGTTCAGCGCGACGACCACGCCACCCGCCCACCACGTGGCGTAAATGGCCACGGCCAGCTCGGCGCTGTTGTCCATCACCAGGGCCACGCGATCGCCGGGTTGAATCAGCGACTTCAAGTGCTCACCCTGGGCTGCAATCTGACTGGCAAGCGCGTCAAAAGAGGTGCAGCGCTCTGCCTCAATGAAAGCAGGGTGCGCGGGTCGCTTGGCCGCCTGGTGGAGCAGGCGCGTCAACAGCAGCGGGGCGGAGGTGGGGTTCTGGGCGCCGGACATGACCGGTTGCGATGGAGCGATGCAATTCCACACAGTCTAGGGGGACTCCATGCCCTTGCGCGCCTTATCATCGTCCGGCAGGACTTGATTCAAGGGGGGTGTGCATGTGCGGTGTCGCGGGGGTGCTGGATTGGCGAGCTCAGGCCAATCCGGTGTGGTCTCCTGACGACGGGCTGCTCAGGCGCATGGCCGACACCCTCCACCACCGGGGGCCAGACGGTCGCGGCTTCCTGAAGCGTCCGGAGCTGGGCTTGGCGCACACCCGCCTGGCCATCGTCGACCTGGCCGGCGGGGATCAACCCATTTTCAACGAAGACGGCAGCATCGCTGTCGTCTTCAATGGCGAGATCTTCAACCACATCGAGCTGCGCGAAGAGCTGATCGCGCAAGGCCATCGTTTTGCCACCCGCTCCGACACCGAGGTCATCGTCCACCTCTACGAGCAGCATGGCGACGACTTCGTGCACCACCTCAACGGGCAGTTCGCCATCGTGCTGTGGGACGAACGACGCCAGCGACTGCTGCTGGTGCGCGATCGCGTCGGCATCGCGCCGCTTTTCTACCGCATTGGTGAAACCGACGACGAGCACCAACTGATCTTCGGCTCCGAGGTCAAGGCGCTCTTGCCGGCCCTCGTGCGCAGCCCGCGCGTCAACCGCCGCGCGCTCGATCAGGTCTTCACCTGCTGGACGCCGGTGGGTGCCGAGACCCTGTTCGAAGGCATCTGGTCGCTCGAGCCCGGCACCATGCTGATCGCCGAGCCCGACCGCGACAAGCACCTGCACGCCACCGTGCGTCGCTACTGGGACTGGCGCTTCCCGCTGTCGCCCGACGATTGTCAGCAAGGCTCTGACGAAGACCTGCTCGAAGAGCTGCGCGCCACCCTGGTCGACGCCACCCGCATCCGCCTGCGCGCCGACGTGCCCGTGGGTGCCTACCTCTCCGGTGGGCTCGATTCGTCGATCCTGACCAGCGTCATCCACCACGAGACCAACGCGCCGCTGCGCACCTTCTCGATCGGATTCGAAGACGCTGCGCTCGATGAGAGCGCCCAGCAGCGCGAGATGATCGAGTTCCTGCACGCGCGTCACAGCCGCATCGAATGCCGCCAGGAAGACGTCGGCCAAGGGCTGATGGACACCGTCTGGCATGCCGAATGCGCGGTGTTGCGCACAGCGCCTGTGCCCATGCGCCTGCTCTCGGGCCTGGTGCGCCGCCAGGGCTACAAGGTGGTGCTCACGGGCGAGGGCGCGGACGAGGTTTTTGGTGGCTACGACCTGTTCAAGGAGTCGCAGCTGCGACAGTTCTGGGCGCGCGAGCCGCATTCGGCTGCCAGGCCCCAGTTGTTGCAGCGCCTGTACCCGTGGCTGGCTGGCCAGTCCGGGCGCTCCGATGCCTTCATGCGCGGTTTTTATGGCGCTGGCCTTGAAGACCCGGATGACCTGCTGTTCTCGCATGGCCCGCGCTTTGACACCACCCGCAAGGCGCGGATGTTCCTGCTCGACCCCAGGCCCGATCACGAGTCGCTGGACGACATCCGGGCGCTCATGCCCCGAGAAGCCAGCCGCTGGCACCCCCTGGCGCGCGCTCAGTACCTCGAGGCCCGCCTGCTGATGGGCAACTACCTGCTGTCCTCGCAGGGCGACCGCATGCTGATGGCCAACGGGGTGGAAGGGCGCTTTCCCTACCTGGACCACCGCGTCATCGAACTGGCCAACCGCCTGCCCCCGCGCCTGAAAATGCGCGGGCTGCGCGAAAAGATCGGGCTGCGCCAGGCCATGGCCCAGTACCTGCCGGAGCGCACGCGCACCCGCCACAAGCAGCCCTACCGCGCCCCCGATGCCGCAGCCCTGTTCGATCCCGCATCGGGCCAACCCCTGCCGTTCGTGGCCGACCTGCTCTCGCCCGAGAGCCTGACCCGATCGGCCTGCTTCGAGCACACCAGGGTGGGTTTGCTGCTGCGCAAGGCCGCGCGCCAGCCCGAAGCCCTCGGCACCCGCGACAATCAGGCCCTGATCGGCATGGTCACGCTGCAAGCCTGGCACCGCCTGTTCATCGAATCCCACCACCCCATGCGTCCCCTGGCGCACTGAAACCCGAGGAGCCCCTCCGTGACCGCCCGTGCAGCCCTTCGACGCTATGTCCTGGAAAACCACCTGTTCACCGACGACGATGCCGCCCTGAAGGACGCCGACTCTTTCCTGGAGACCGGCATCCTCGACTCGACCGGCATCATGGAGTTGATCCTCTTCGTCGAAGAAACCTTCCAGCTCAAGGTGACCGACGACGAGATGGCGCCCGAGAACCTCGACTCCATCGACAGTCTGGTGGCCTACGTGGAGCGCAAGCAGGCCGCTGCGGCCTGATCGCCGGGAGCGCACCGTGAGCTTCAGCCGCATCGATGGGTTCCGCATCGCCGGGGTGAGCACCTGCGTGCCGCCCACCCGGGTCGACAACCTTGACCTGGGTGAGCGCTACGGCGCCGAGGACGTCCGCAAAGTGGTCTCGATGGCCGGTGTGCGCCACCGCCACGTGGTGGGCGATGAGCTCACCGCGGTTGACCTGTGCACCGAGGCCGCGCGCCGCCTGCTGGACCAGTTGGGCTGGGCGCCTGAGAGCATCACCGGCCTGATCATGGTCACGCAGTCGCCTGACCACTTCCTGCCTTCTTCGGCCTGCGTGGTGCACGCCAAGCTGGGCCTGCCGGTTGAATGCGCGGCCTTCGACATGGGCTTGGGCTGCTCTGGCTACCCCTACGGGCTCTACATCGCCGCGACCATGCTCAAGGCCGGTGGTCAGCAGCGCATCCTCATGCTGCACGGTGAAACGCCCAGCCGATTCGTCCACCCAGGCGATCACGCCACCACCTTGTTGTTCGGCGATGCCGGCTCGGCAACGGCGCTGGAGGCCGCGCCTGCTGCGTCGCCTGTGCCGGCCGCCGCCGATGCCGAGCCCGCCAGCTTCTGCCTGTTCACCGACGGCAGCGGCGCCGATGGCCTGATCATCCGTGGCGGTGCTTTCCGCGACCGCACGCCCGCCGATCCGCGCGACCTGTGCGTGCGCATGGACGGTGCGGGCATCTTCAACTTCACCATCAAGCGCGTGCCGCCGCTGGTCAACGACACGCTGGCCTTCGCGGGCCTGGCGGTGCCGGACATCGACGCCTACCTGTTTCACCAGTCCAACCGCTTCATCATGAAGCACCTGATGAAAAAGTGTGGCCTGCCCGAAGAGCGCGTGCCTTTCACCATCGAAGACACGGGCAATTGCGGTGGTCCATCGGTGGCGGTGACCCTGACGCGCGCGCTGGCCGAGCGCGAACGCGACAGGCCCTTGCGCCTGATGCTGCTGGGCTATGGCGTGGGCCTGTCGTGGTCATCAGCCATCGTCATGCTGCCTGCAGACGCCGTGTTGTTGCATGGTGTCTGTGCCCCGAGCCCCGCCACCGCAACGCCCGATCCTTCGGAAACCAAGCCATGAGCCAACGCACCCTCACCACCCAGGAAGCCCTGGAGATGATGGCGGACGCCTTCAACGAGCCGATTGAAAACCTGTTGCCCGACACCCCTCGCGACAGCATCCCGGGCTGGGACTCGATGGGCGCGCTCATGTTGATCGCCGAGCTGGACGAGCGCCTGGGGCTGGAGCTGCAGGCCGAGGTCTCGCGCGAGATGAAGCGGGTGCAGCACGTGCTGGATTTCCTGGCCGCGAACGGGGCGTTGGCCCCTTGATGCGAGGCGCGATCGCACCCGGGGGCCAGGCTTGAGCACACGCGGCGCGTTGCCTATCGAGAAAACCGCCCGCCTGGTGGCGCGGGCCCTGGGCTGCACGCCTGGGGAGCTCGCCGCTGGCTTGCGCCCGGCCCGCACCGATGAGTTGCCTGCTGTGCTGGAGCTGCGCCGCCAGGTGATCGGCGCGGACCTGCACTGGGACGACGAGGCCTACCTGCGCTGGCGATACCAGTTCGGTGCCAAGGGCGAAGGCTTGGCAACCTGTTGGGTCTGCACCCTTGGCGATCGGGTGTTGGGCATGATCGGGGTCGAGCCGCTGCGCCTGCAGGCAGGCGAGCAGGCCTGTGACGCCCACGTGACGATGGACATCATGGTGCGGCCCGACCTCGACGGCGTGGGCTTGGGCGTGTGGATCAACCAGGCCATTTGCGAGCGCTTGGGCTGCGTGCTGGCGGTTGGCTCCAACCCGAACTCGCGCGGTGTCATCGCGCGCACCTTCGAGCCCCTGCCTGATCGCCGCAGCCACGCCCACCCGCTGAACTTCGGCCACTTCATGGCCAAGCGCCTGTCGCTGGGCTGGCTGGCGGCCCTGGCTTCATGGGCTGCCACCACCGGCATGGTCCTGTTTCGGGTGTCGACGCTTTGGCTGGCCTCCTCGACGGTGCAGGTCAGCCGGGCCGAGGTGCTGGGGCCGGAAGTCGAATCGCTGCTCGCGCGAGCGCAACGTGCTCGCCGGGTCGAGGTGATCCGCTCGCCGACGGGGCTCAGCCGCCGCCTGCTCCGCAACCCCCGCAGCCCGGCGCAGGTCTGGCTGGCACGCCGTGGCGGCGAGGTGGTGGGGCTGATGGCCGTTCGCCGCACGCAGATCGCAGAACAACGCCACGCCCTTCAGATCATGGACGTGGTGCTCGACAGGCACCATGAGGACGTGGCGCTCAGGGCCTTGCTGGCGCGCGTGGCCGCATGGGGCTTCAGGGGCGGCGCCGAGTACCTGAGCGTGACGCTTTACGACCCCGAGCTTGAAGCGCGCTTTTCTCGCCTGTTTTTCAGGCACCAGCCTCAGCCCTACGAAACCATGGCCTGGTCATGCCCCGAGGGGCCCTTCAAGGACGCGGTTTTGGCCCGCTCGGCCTGGTCCCTGATGGACATCCACACCGACCGCGACCAGGGCTGATCACCTGGTCACCAGAAGATCGCCAGCAGCAGCCCGATGATCAGCACCCACTTGCCGACGTAGTAGCCGGTGCGGTTCGTCGCCTTGAATTGCTTGGCCTTTTCGCGCAGCTGGTAGGCCACGCCGAAGAACTTGTTGATGCCGCCGACCTGCTCGCCTTGCTCGTTCTGCGTGGCCGAGGCCTTCATGACGATGCCTGCGAACACCTTGTTGACCCAGCGCACCACGGGCGTGTAGACCGGCCGCTCCACGTCGGCAAACAAGATGATGCGCGGCTGCTGCGTGGTGTTGGCAGCATGGTGGATGTAGGTCTCGTCGAACATCACGACCTCGCCGTCCCTCCAGTGGTAGCGCTGGCCATCGACCTCGATGTAGCAGCCTGGGTCGTTCGGTGTGATCAGGCCCAGGTGGTAGCGCAGCGAGCCTGCATACGGGTCGCGGTGCTTGACCAGGGTCGCGCCCGGCGGCAGCGAGGCGAACATGGCGGCCTTGATGCCGGGGATCTGGTTGAGCAGGGCCACCGTCTTGGGGCAGCGCTCGGCCGCCGAGGGTTGATCCACGCCGTACCACTTCAGGTAAAAGCGCTTCCAGCCCGTGCGGAAAAAAGAGTTGAAGCCGATGTCGTTGTAGCCATCGGCGGCCTTGATGCGGCCCCCCTCATCCAGCGCCAGGGCCTCCTCGCGGATCACCTGCCAGTTCTCCTGCAGCACCTTGAGCTCAGGGAACTGCTTGGGATCCAGGTAGGGCTGGCTGCCCACTTTGGAGAACAGCACCATCAGCGAGTTGAAGGGCGCGATCAGCACCGTGAAGTCGGTCAGCGCGCGCACCAGGCCGAAGCGCACCTTGCCGCGAAAGTGGGCGTGCAGCGCGGCGGCGATGAAGGTGATCAGCACCCAGTGGCGGGGGGCCAGGGGCCAGATTTCTTGGACGAGGCTCATGGGCAGGCTCGGTGACAACGGTTCAATGACGGGGTGGCAAGGGGCGAGGCTTCGGGGCAGGTTCAGCGGTCCAGGCCACCCAGGCAAACGTACTTCGCTTCGACGTAGTCCTCGATGCCCTGGCGAGCGCCTTCTCGGCCCAGGCCCGACTGCTTGACGCCACCAAAGGGCACCTCGCAGGTCGAGATGATGCCGGTGTTCACGCCCACCATGCCGTACTCCAGCCCCTCGCTGACACGCCAGATGCGGCCCACGTCGCGGCTGTAGAAGTAGCTGGCCAGGCCGAATTCGGTGTCGTTGGCCAGGCGGATGGCATCGGCTTCGGTGTCGAATTTGAACACGGGCGCCACGGGGCCGAAAATCTCCTCGCGGGCCACGCGCATGCTGGCGTCCACATCGGACAGCACGGTGGGCTCGAAGAAGGCGCCAGCGGCCAACTCGGGTGCCAAGGCGGCGCGCTTGCCGCCCGTGCGCACCTTCGCGCCCTTGGACAGGGCGTCGCCCAGCAGCTCCTCGACCTTGGCCAGCGCCTGGCCATCGATCAACGGCCCCTGTACCACACCGGCTTCGAAGCCGTTGCCCACCTTCATCTCGGCGACCTTGGCGGTGAGCTTGTCGACAAAACGCTCGTAGATGCCGGCCTGGGCGTACAGGCGGTTGGCGCACACGCAGGTCTGGCCGGCGTTGCGGTACTTGCTGATCAGCGCGCCTTCGACGGCGGCGTCCAGGTCGGCATCGTCAAAGACGATGAAGGGCGCGTTGCCGCCGAGTTCCAGCGACAGCTTCTTGACCGTCTGCGCACACTGCTTCATGAGGATGCGGCCGACCTCGGTCGAGCCCGTGAACGACAGGTGGCGCACCACGTCGCTGGCGCACAGCGCCTGGCCGACTTCGATGGAGCGGTCGCCATCTGCGGTGACGACGTTGAGCACGCCAGGCGGCATGCCCGCGCGCAGCGCCAGCTCGGCCACCGCCAGGGCCGACAGCGGCGTCGCCTCGGCAGGTTTGATGACCACCGGGCAGCCGGCAGCCAGGGCCGGGGCCACCTTGCGGGTGATCATCGCGATGGGGAAGTTCCAGGGCGTGATGGCCGCGCACACGCCCACCGGTTGCTTGAGCACCAAAAAGCGCTTGCTCGGGTCGGTGGAGGGCACGGTTTCACCGTAGATGCGGCGGCCCTCTTCGGCGAACCACTCCAGGAAGCTGGCGCCGTAGCCGACTTCGCCCTTGGCCTCGGCCAGGGGCTTGCCTTGCTCGGCGGTCATGATGCGGGCCAGGTCGTCGGCGTGTTGCATCAAAAGGTGGAACCACTTCATCAGGATGGCCGAGCGGGCCTTGGCCGGCAGCTTGGCCCACGCGGGCCAGGCGCGGTTGGCGGCGGCGATGGCCGATTCGGTCTCGGCCGCCCCCAGGTTGGCCACCTGGGCGAGCAGGTGGCCCGTGGCCGGGTCGGTCACGTCGAAAACCTGGCCGTTGCCGGTCCATTGGCCATCGATGAGGGCCAGTGTCTTGAGCAGCGTGGGGTCCTGCAGGCTGGACAGGGGGGACGACAGCGGGGACGTTTGCATGGTGGCCGTGTGAGCTGATGACGGGGGGCGATGCGCGGTGGCCCGGTGGAAGCGGGGCCGCCGCCGGGCAAAGGGGTCATTCTAGTGAGGCCGGCGCCCGGGCGCGATGGCCCCATCGGACAGCTTGCTTGCCGGTGGCGGGCGCGGCGGTGCGGCCGTGTGGGGCAGGGCGGTGGCGCATGCCCCCTTGCCTATAATTCAGGGCTTTGCCTCGCCCGTCACAGACGGGTGGTGTTGCCCCTCAGCCCCCCGAATGCCCCGGGTTCCCGTTGACGCCGTCAGCGGGAGCCGAACCGCCGTCCACCGAAAGCCGCCGCATGAAAGCCGCAGACATCCGCAAGACCTTCCTGGAGTATTTCCAGTCCAAGGGCCACACCATCGTGGCGTCCAGCCCTGTCGTGCCGGGCGACGACCCCACGCTGCTGTTCACCAACGCGGGCATGAACCAGTTCAAGGACGTGTTCCTGGGCTTTGACAAGCGCCCCTACAGCCGCGCGACCACCTCGCAAAAGTGCATCCGCGCCGGCGGCAAGCACAACGACCTGGACAACGTCGGCTACACCGCGCGCCACCACACCTTCTTCGAGATGTTGGGCAACTTCTCGTTCGGTGACTACTTCAAGCACGACGCCATCCAGTTCGCCTGGGGCCTGCTGACCGAACAGTTCAAGCTGCCGAAAGAAAAACTCTGGGTCACCGTCTACCAGGAAGACGACGAGGCCTACGAGATCTGGAACAAGGTGGTGGGCGTGCCCGCCGAGCGCATCGTGCGCATCGGTGACAACAAGGGCGGCCGCTACATGTCCGACAACTTCTGGATGATGGGCGACACCGGTCCCTGCGGTCCCTGCACCGAGATCTTCTACGACCACGGCCCCGATGTGGCTGGCGGCCCCCCGGGCAGCCCCGACGAAGACGGCGACCGCTACATCGAGATCTGGAACAACGTCTTCATGCAGTTCAACCGCACGGAAGACGGCGTGATGCACCCGCTGCCCAAGCCTTCGGTGGACACCGGCATGGGCCTGGAGCGCATCGCCACGGTGCTGCAGGGCAAGCACAGCAACTACGAGATCGACCTGTTCCAGAACCTGCTGGCGGCTGCTCGTTCCGCTGTGACAGCTTCGGGCGGCGAAGGCATCGACGCCAACAGCCCGTCGCTCAAGGTGATTGCCGACCACATCCGCGCCTGCTCGTTCACGGTCGCCGACGGCGTCATCCCCAGCAACGAAGGCCGCGGCTACGTGCTGCGCCGCATCACCCGCCGCGCCATCCGCCACGGCTACAAGCTGGGCGCCCGCACCCCCTTCTTCCACAAGCTGGTGGCGGCCCTGGTGGTCGAGATGGGCGAGGCCTACCCCGAACTCCGCCAGAATGAAAAGCGCATCACCGAGGTGCTGAAAACCGAAGAAGAGCGCTTCTTCCAGACGATTGCCAATGGCATGGAGATCCTGGAAGGCGCACTGGCGTCCGTCCAAACTGCGGGCGCCAGGGTCATCGACGGCGAAACCGCCTTCAAGCTGCACGACACCTACGGCTTCCCCGTGGACCTGACCGCCGACGTTTGCCGTGAGCGCGACGTGACGGTCGACCAGGCCGGCTTCGACGCCGCCATGGCCCGCCAGCGCGAACAAGCCCGCGCCGCCGGCAAGTTCAAGATGGCCGCCGGCTTTGAATACAGTGGCGTGGCGACCGATTTCAAGGGCTACGAGCACTTGGTGCAAGAGGGCGCCCAGGTCACCGCCATCTACGTCGATGGCGCGCCCGTGCAGCAAGCAAGCGCCGGTGACGACGCCGTCGTCGTGCTCGACAAGACCCCGTTCTACGCCGAGTCCGGCGGCCAGTGCGGCGACAGCGGTGACCTGCGCAACGCCACCAGCCGCTTCGTGGTCGAAGACACGCTCAAGATCCAGGCCGACGTGTTCGGCCACCACGGCCGCGTGGTCGAGGGCTCGATCAAGGTGGGTGACACCATCAACGCCAAGGTCGACGCCGAGCTGCGCGCCAAGACGGTCCGCAACCACAGCGCCACCCACCTGATGCACAAGGCCCTGCGCGAGGTGCTCGGCGATCACGTGGCCCAGAAGGGCTCGCAGGTCACGCCCGACCGCACCCGCTTTGACTTCTCGCACGGCCAGCCCTTGAGCGACGAAGAGATCCGCGAGATCGAGCAACTCGTCAACGCCGAAGTCCTGGCCAACGCCGACGCGCAGGCCCAGGTCATGGCCCTGGACGATGCCCAAAAGAGCGGCGCCATGATGCTGTTCGGCGAGAAGTACGCCGAGACCGTTCGCGTGCTGACCATCGGCTCTTCGAAGGAGCTGTGCGGCGGCACCCACGTCAAGCGCACCGGCGACATCGGCCTGTTCAAGATCGTGGCCGAAGGTGGCGTGGCCGCTGGCGTGCGCCGCGTCGAGGCCATCACGGGTGACAACGCCCTGGCTTACGCCCAGAACCTCGAAGGCACCGTCAACGGCCTGGCCGCGCTGCTCAAGTCCACCCCGCACGACGTGCCCGCCCGCGTGGCCGCCGCGCAGGACCAGATCCGCGCGCTGGAAAAGGAAATCGCCGCCCTCAAGGGCAAGCTGGCCTCAAGCCAGGGTGACGAACTCGTGGCCCAGGCCGTGGACGTCAAGGGTGTGAAGGTGCTGGCCGCCAAGCTCGACGGCGCCGACGCCGCCACGCTGCGCAACACCATGGACCAGCTCAAGAACAAGCTCAAGACCGCGGTCATCGTGCTGGCGGCGGTGGACGGCGGCAAGGTGCAGCTGGCGGCTGGCGTCACGGCTGACACCACGGCGAAGGTCAAGGCCGGCGAGCTGGTCAATTTTGTCGCCCAACAAGTGGGCGGCAAGGGCGGCGGCAAGCCCGACATGGCCATGGCCGGCGGCACCGACGCCACCGCGCTGCCGCAGGCCCTGGCGGGCGTTCAGGCCTGGGCGGCCGAGCGCCTGTGATGGCCGATGCGTGAGGTCGGGGCGCCAGTCGTGTGACGTCCCGCCGACAGCGCTCGCCCATCGGGCATGACCTGATCGCGCGACCTGCGATGCGGCCTTTATGATGGTCTGCATCACAACCAGGGCGGGGCAGCACAACGCTGCCACTGCCCCCAGCAGGGAGCGCATCACATGATCGTCAGCAACCTCGAAGTCCTGCCGGGCCAGCGCGTCGTCAAGCACCTGGGCCTGGCCCAAGGCAGCACCGTGCGCGCCAAGCACGCCGGCAAGGACTTCCTCTCCGGCCTCAAGAACATCGTCGGTGGCGAACTCAAGGCCTACACCGAGCTGATGAAGGAAGCGCGCGACGAAGCGGTCAAGCGCATGGTCGACGAAGCCCGCTCCATGGGCGCCAACGCCGTGCTCAACGTGCGCTTCACCACCACGTCCATCACCATGGGCGCGGCCGAGATCCTGGCCTACGGCTCGGCCGTTCAGGTCGAAGCCATCTGAGGCGGGAGGCCCCATGGTCTGGCTCGAACTGGGCCTCCAGATTGGCCTGCCGCTCGCCCTGCTATTGCTGGGGCTGATCGTCGGGCGCATCCTGGAGAAGCGCCATTACGCCTCCATCCGCCGCCGCGAGCGCCAGCTCGCCGGCGTGCTGGTGTTCTCCACCCGTTGGCCCCCTGACGTGATGGCTTCGCAGCGCACCACCCTGGTCGCCGGCAGCGTGGTCATCTCGTCCGACCACTTCAAGACCTTCGTGGCCGGCCTGCGCAACATCTTCGGCGGCAACGTGCGCAGCTACGAAACCCTGATGGAGCGCGCGCGCCGAGAAGCCGTGCTGCGCCTGAAGGAAGAAGCCCATCGCCAGGGCGCCAAACTCGTCATCGGCCTGCGTTTCGAGACCACGCAGATCGCCGGGCGCGGCACGCCCTGCATGGAGGTGCTGGCCTATGGCACGGCGTTGAAGCCCATAACGTCAGGCGCACACCGACCGGATCGCGCAACAGCCCAGACCGCCTCCGCGTTGGCCGGCTGAAGCAAGCGCATCGCCTCGCATGCAGTTCGAGAACCGCGCGCCCGATGAAGGCATCAACGCCCAGCCCGAGAACCTGGGGCGCGAGGCCATTTGGCTCATCGTCGGTGCCATCGGCTGCGTGATCCTGTTGGTGGTGCTGGCCGATGTGGGCGCTCGTTGGCTCGCCCCCCGCCTGCCGTTCTCGGTGGAGCAGGCGCTGGCCGAACGCATGGAAGGCAAGGCCACGCAGTTGCCCGCTGCAGAGCAAGCGGCGAACGCGGCCTTGCAGGACCTGGCCGATCGCTTGCGCACGCCCTTGGGCATGCCCGATGACATCACCGTGCAGGTGCGGGTCGACGACAGCGAGGTGCTCAACGCCTACGCCACCGTCGGCGGGCGCATCGTCATCCACCGCGGCCTGTTGCGCCGCCTGCAAGGTGAACACGAACTCGCGGCCTTGTTGGCCCACGAGATGGCCCACGTCCAGCATCGGCATGTGGCCGCCAGCGTCGGGCGAGGCCTGGCCATCGGGCTGGTGCTGAGCGTGGTGTCCGCTGACGCAGGCGGGCAAGCCGCGGGCGTTCTGCTGGAGCAGACGGGCGGCTTGCTGATGCGCGGCTACGGACGCGATCACGAGCGCGAGGCCGACACCGGCGCCATGCGCGCTGCGGCCGCGCTGCACGGGCACGTTGGCGGGGTGATCGGCTTGTTCGAGCGCATTTCCAGTGCACGCGACGAACGGCCGGACGGCGATGCCGGTGAAACCAGCGGTGGAGCGGGGCGCAAACGCTGTTCGGCTTCGGACGACGATGCTGCCGCTCAGCGTGAACCGGGCGGCAGACCCGACGCACCTGATTCATCCGACTCCTCGGGCAAGCCCTCGCGAGACGTGCCCACGTGGCTCAGCACCCATCCTGCCGACGAAGACCGCAGCCAGGCCGCCCGCACGTGGGCCCGCGACAACGGCGTGCCGCTGAGCGGCGCCGCCCCTGCGATGCACCCGGCCTTGCTGGCCTGGGTCCACGCCAGCCAAACCCCCTGCAAGCAGACCGAGCGCCCAGGTGGGCTTGCTCAGCCGTAACTCAGCTCGCTGGCCTTGCCGCGGAACACCCGGTAGGCGAACACCGTGTAGCCGATGATCGCCGGCAGGGTGAGGGCCGTGCCGAACAGGATCACCTGCAGCGACTCGCGCGAAGCAGCGGCCTGCCACACCGTCAGCCGGTCGACCACCACGTAGGGAAAGAGGCTGTAGGCCAGCCCGATGCCCGCCATCGCGAACACCACCACGGTGGCCCAGAAGGGCAGGGCACTGAAGCGATCGGTCACCAGCTTGGAGTTCAGCACCGAACGCAGCGCCACCAGCGCGCCCAGCGTGATCAGCGGGATCGGCAGCAGGGCGATGAAGCCCGGCATGCTGAACCAGCGCTCGCGTACCTCGGGGCTGATCAGCGGCGTGGCCACCGAGATCAACCCGATGCCGATCACCACCACCGGCCACACTGCCTTGGCCCAGTCCACCGCGCGGCGTTGCAGCTCGCCTTCGGTCTTGATGATGAGCCAGCCTGCGCCCAGCAGCAGGTAGGCCGCCACCAGCGACAGCGCGATCAGCCCGGCGAAGACCTGCGGCCACAGCCCGGGTGCAAAGCCCGTGACAAAACGCCCCAGCATCCAGCCCTGGGCCAGCGAGGCAACCAGCGAGCCCGCGATGAACAAGCGGTTCCACAGCAACTGGTGCTCGTCGCGCGCCTTGACGCGGAAGTCGAAGGCCACGCCGCGCAGCGTCAGGCCCAGCAACATCAGCGTCACCGGCAGGTACAACGCGCCCAGCACCACCCCGTGCGCCTTCGGAAAGGCGATCAGCAAGATGCCCACGCCCAGCACCAGCCAGGTCTCGTTGGCGTCCCAGAAGGGGCCGATGGAGGCGACCATCACGTCGCGTTCGCGGGCATCGGCTCGGGCCATCCACATGCCCACGCCGAGGTCGTAGCCGTCCAGCAGCACGTAGGCCAGCATGGCCAGGCCCATGATCGCCATGAAGAGCACGGGCAGCCAGTCGCCCGAGGCCGCGACGGAGGAGGGGAGGGTGGCTGGCAAGGTGGTGGTCAACTCGGCGAGCGCGGTCATGTCTGAGCTCCTTGAGGTGGGTGGGCGCCGAGCTTGGCGGTGCTGCCCAGGTGGTCGTGGTGCGCTTGCGCAGGCGACAGCAAGGGCTTCTCGCTCATGTAGCGCAGCACCGCGATGTAGGCGGCGATCAGCAGCACATACATCACCAGGTAGGCGACGAACGTGAGCGCGATGTGTGCCGGTGGCGTGCTCGTCACGACCTCGGCCGTGCGCAACTCGCCGAACACGATGAAGGGTTGGCGGCCGATCTCGGTGACGTACCAGCCGGCCAGCGTGGCCACCCAGCCCGAGAAACTCATGAAGCGCAGCGCCTGCAGCCACACGCGTGGCAGGCGCGCGGGCTCCCAGCCCACCCGGCGCAGTTGCCACAGCCCCAGCCAGCTCACAGCCAGCATCAGCAAGCCCACGCCCACCATCACGCGAAAGCCCCAGAACAGCGGCGCCACCGGCGGGTGCATGCCCTCGAACTCGTTGAGCCCGCGCAGCTCGCCATCCCACTCGTGGGTCAGCACCAGCGAGGCCAGCTTGGGCACCTCCACCGCGAAGTGCGTCGTGCGTGCGGCCTCGTCGGGCCAGCCGAACAGCACCAGTGGCGCACCTCGCTCCGTGTGCCACACCCCTTCGATGGCGGCGATCTTCTGCGGCTGGTGTTGCAGTGTGTTGATCCCGTGCATGTCACCGGCAACGATCTGAAGCGGCACCAGCACGGCCGCCACCGTCAGCGCCGCGCGCAGCACCAGCGGCGCCGCCGGGCTGGCGGTGCCGCGCAACTGCCGCAGCGCCGTCAGCCCCGCGATCAGGAAGGTGGCGGTCAGCCCCGAGGCCAGCAGCATGTGCACCAGTCGGTAGGGGAAGGAGGGGTTGAAGATCACCTCGGCCCAACTGCGCACGTGGTAGATGCCATCGATCACCTCGTGGCCCTGCGGTGTCTGCATCCACGAGTTCAGCGCCAGGATCCAGAAGGCGCTCACCGTGGTGCCGAAGGCCACCAGGAAAGTCGCGATCAGGTGCGTGCGCTCGGAGACCCGGTCGTGCCCGAACAGCATCACGCCCAGGAAGGTCGCCTCCAGGAAGAAGGCCGTGAGGACCTCGTAGCCCAGCAGCGGCCCGGCCACGTTGCCCACCCGCTCCATGAACCCCGGCCAGTTGGTGCCGAACTGAAAGCTCATGGTGATGCCGCTGACCACGCCCAGCGCGAACGTCAGCGCGAACACCTTGGTCCAGAAGCGCCAGGCCAGCAGCCAGCGCTCGTCGCGCGTGCGCACCCAGCGCCAGCGGAAAAACAGCAGCCACCATCCCAGCGCGATGGTGATGGTGGGGAAGAGGATGTGGAAGGAGATGTTGGCCGCGAACTGCAGCCGCGACAGCATCAGCGATGACAGGTCGGCGTCCATGGCTCAGCCCTCCGTGCCGTTGCCGCCGTGCGCCGCGTCGGCTGGCTTCTTGCCGCGCCGGCCGGTGAACTCCAGCAACTTGCCCACCTGCGCGCCCATCTTCATCAGCTTGGACAGCGTCTGCACGTCCATGCGGCTGACCTCGTCGAACCAGCTCATGAGTTGCTCGATCAGGTCGTGCATCTCGCGCATGCGGGCCTGGGCGTGGGCGTCGTCGGGGCCGCTCGGGTCCTGCAGCAGGGCGTCGCGCAGCATGCTCAGCGTGGGCTCGATCTCGCGCCGGCGGCGTTCCTCGGCCAGGCGGCGGAAGGTGTCCCAGGCGTCGCCCGAAGGCTCGAAGTACTCGCGGCGGTCGCCGGGCAGGTGGCGCAGGCGCACCAGGCGCCAGGCCTGCAACTCCTTGAGCCCCATGCTCACGTTCGAGCGCGAAAAGCCCAGCGTTTCGGCCATGTCGTCGGCGTGGATGGCCCGCGGCGAGAGGTAAATCAGGGCGTAGATCTGGCCGACGGTGCGGTTGATGCCCCAGCGGCTGCCCATTTCGCCGAAGTGGGTGACGAAGCTGGCGGCCAGCGGGCTGAGGGTGCTCATGACGGTGACTCCTGCGCGGCGTGCGCGCCAATCGGTGGATGCTTGATGCCCGTCAATGTACTGCTGAAAGTTCAGTAAATACTGAAAGTTCAATAAATCCGACAAGGTTGTGGGCTCATCCAACGAACCCCACCTTGACCACCGCCAAACGTGACCGAATTCACCAGGCATGCCAGTTTCTGGCGTGCAAGCCCTGGTGTGTCGGCACGGATTCCCCCGTGTCATGCAGCATCCTGTGTGAGGGCGCGGCCTGGGTGGACATTCGTCTCCATGCCGGCGTTGTCGGTCGAGCCCGATCAGAAAAGGAGACACCATGACCCACCCCGTTGCCCAGCACCCCATCGTTCCCCGGGAGAAGCTGAACTTCGGCCTGGACGGTGACATCCCGAAATACTGGTATGGCGGTGACCCGTTCAAAACCCGCTTCTGGGACGCGCTCTCGCTCATCTTCCCGCCGGGCGAGAAGTACTTCATGAACTGCGTGCGCGACTGGCGCGACCAGATCAGCGACCCCAAGCTGCTGCAGGACATCAAGGACTTCAACCGCCAGGAAGCCCAGCACAGCATGGTCCACCGCCAGGACAACGACCGCCTGCGCAAGCAAGGCGTCGATGTCGACAAGCTCACCGACTACGTCGACACCCTGCTCAATGGCCACTACCGCAGCACCCACAGCCGTGGCTACAACATCGCCGTCACGTCAGCGCTGGAGCACTTCACCTCCATCATCGCCCACAGCCTGTTCGACAAGCGTGACGTGATGAAGGAGGCTGACCACCGCGTGCGCGCCATGTACTCGTGGCACGCCATCGAAGAGGTCGAGCACAAGGGCGTGGCCTACGACGTCATGATCGATTACGCCAAGGTCGGCTATTTCAAGCGCGTGGGCGCCCTGATGCATGCCACCGTCATGTTCCCCATGACCATTTTCCGCATCCAGCGCCAGCTGATGATCCACGACGGTTTCACCCTGCCTCAGCGCCTGAAGATGGCCGCTGGCGGCATCTGGTGGATGCTCAAACCGGGTGGCCTGCTCGCGCCCATGCACAAGCACTACATCCAGTACTACAAGCCCGGTTACCACCCCTGGCAGGAAACCGAGCAGCCCGGCTACCAGGAATGGATGGCCGCGTTCGACAAGTTCGACCGCGACCCGGTGCAAGCCACCGAGCAGATGCGCCGCGACCTGGCGCTGGCCTGAACGCGCACCGGCTCGAGCGAGCCTTCGCCTTCTGGCACCTCAAAAGCCCCTGAGCCTCGTGCAAAGGGGCTTTTGATCTGGCGCAACCCTCGCGCGAGGTGTCGCAGCCGAAGCCCTGCTGTCACCTGTCATCCTGTCGTCCCTGGGGCCGAATCCCTAGGATGGAGCCATCCTGGAGACAAACCAAGAAGGACCACAACATGACACATCAAGCAGACCAGCAGCACCCCATCGTGCCGCGCGAGAAGCTGGATTTCGGCCTGGACGATCCCAGCATCCCCAAGTACTGGTTCGGTGGCGACGCGTTCAAGACCCGCTTCTTCGACGCCATGTCGCTGATCTTCCCGCCGGGTGAAAAGTTCTTCATGGTCACGGTGCGCGACTTCCGCGACCGCATCACCGACCCCAAGCTGCTGCAGGACATCAAGGACTTCAACCGCCAGGAAGCCCAGCACAGCCTCGTGCACAACCAGTACAACGACGTGCTGCGCAAGCAAGGCATGCCGGTTGAAAAGCTGATCGGCTGGCTCGACAAGCTGCTGTTCGACAAGTACCGCAGCCGCCACAGCCGCGAGTACACCCTGGCCATCACCGGCGCGCTCGAGCACTTCACGGCCCTGGGCGCCCACGCCATGTTCGACGAGCGCGACATCATGGGCTCGGCGCACCCGAAGGTGCGCGCCATGTACGCCTGGCACGCCATCGAGGAAGTCGAGCACAAGGGCGTGGCTTACGACGTCATGATCGACTACGCCAAGGTGGGCTACTTCAAGCGCATCGGCGCCTTGATCCACGCCACCTTCATGTTCCCCTACGTGATCCTGATGTTCACGAACGCCATGCTCAAGGCCGACGGCTTTGGCCTGCTGCAGCGCGCCAAGCTCTTTGCCAAGGGCATCTGGTGGCTGCTCAAGCCGGGCGGCTTCGTGGCCCCGCTGCACAAGCACTACGTGCAGTACTACAAGCCCGGCTACCACCCTTGGCAGGAGACCGAGCAACCCGGCTACGACGAGTGGCTGCGTGGCTTTGCCAAGCACAACGACCCGGTGGAAGCGAGCGAGCTCATGCGCGCCGACCTGGCCGCAGCCCGGTGAGCCCTGCGCGCATTTTCCCTGCGTGACACCCCCGTAGTTGGTTAGACTTCGGCACACCTGATTCGGGTGTGCCGATTTCCTTTATGCGCATTCCTCTTCCCCCTGCGGC
This sequence comes from Comamonadaceae bacterium 2PF, assembly GCA_005502875.1. Classification (GTDB taxonomy): domain Bacteria; phylum Pseudomonadota; class Gammaproteobacteria; order Burkholderiales; family Burkholderiaceae_C; genus Aquabacterium. Next base: position 71,665 of record SCMV01000007.1, read on the forward strand.
CATGCTGGAGGCCTTGGGCATCAAGCCCATCCCGCTGTTCATGCTTTCGGCCTGGATCAAGGCGGGCGCCAAGTGCGGCTTCAACGTTCAGCCCCTCTTCAAAGAGGCCGGCATCAAGATCGACCTGATCCGCCTGGAAGACGCCCGCGTGTCGCCCTTGCAGCTGGTCTCGCTGCTGGAGCAGTGTGTCGCCCTGTCGCCCGACAAGCACTTCCCCTTCGTGCTGGGCGACACCTTCGCTTTCGAGTCCCTGCCCGAGTTCGAAACCCTGCTGACCACCAGCCCCTCCTTGCGCGAGGCCCTTCGCGTGGCCGACCTGGCCCGCCGCATGGTGCTGCCCTGGCTCAAGCTGGAGGTCAAGGAAGAGGGCGATCTGGCGCGCGTCGAAGTGGGTTTTGACGTGCCCGTGCCCAACCTGGATGCCTATGGGCTGCCTTTGCACCTGGTCAGCGAGGCCATCCTGGCTTGCATTCGCAAGTTCGGTCGGACCCTGCAGGGCTCCGAAGATGGTTTCGCGGGGGTCCTGATCAAGGGGCCTCCTCCGTCGTACGCCAGCAAGTTCGAGGCTTTCTTCACCCAGCCGGTCACGTTCAACGCAGGGGTGGACGCGCTGGTTTTCGAGCGACGCATCCTTGACCTGCCCCTCGAAGGTGCGTTCCCAGCCTTGCATGAGCAGGCCCAGTTTCTGGCCGAGCAGCGCCTGGGCAAAGAGGCCCGCCGCCAAGGTGTCGCCGCTGAAATCGAGGAGCTCATCACCCGCGAGCCCAACCTGCTGGCGCTCGGTGTGGAAGACATGGCCGATCGGCTGAACTTGCACCCGCGGACCTTGCAGCGTCGCCTCAAAGACGAGGACGACAGCTACCTCCACGTGCAGGCCCGCATGCGTCACCGCCTGGCCTGTCAATGGCTCAGGCAGGGCGATGTCTCCATCGACGACATCAGCGCGCGCCTGGGCTTTTCTGACCGGCGCGCCTTCACCGCTGCCTTCAAGCGCTGGGAGGGGACCACGCCCAGCGCCTGGCGCGAGCAGCAAGGCTGAGCGTCTGTTTCCTGCACGGCATCGGTAGCAACGAGCACATCATTTGGGTGGATGTGTCGTGTATTGACCCTGTGTGGCGGGGAACCTTTCTTGCGGCATGGATGAGCCTCGCCTAGATTTCACCCAGGCCGATTGTCGGTCTGTCGTTAATCGCATTTGGCTTGTCGTCTGCTATGCACACTCGGTCGTTTTCGTCTTCCGTGCCGGTCCCCGCTCTGGGCAGCTGGCGTCAGGCCGCCTCGGCCTGCGGGTTCACCATCGATCCGGTCCTGCGCGAAGTGGGCATCAACCCCCTCGACGCCCAAACGCCGGTCCGTGTGGCCCCTGCGAACCTCTTCCGCGCATTCTCGATGTGCGTTGAGCGAGCGCGCACGCACCACTTCCCCTTCGCCCTGGGCGAAAACTTTGTGTTCGAGCACTTCTCGGAGTTCGATACCTTCGTCGATTCCTGCGCCAGCTTGCGCGAGATCCTGGAGCTGGCCGGCTGGGCCCGCGAGGTCATCGCACCCTGGATGTCGTTGCGCCTCGATGAATTCGGCGCCGAGGCCCACCTGCGCGTGGTGGTGAGCGTGCCGGGTCAGGATCCAGCCGAGTTGCGTCACGTGCGCGAGGTCGTGATGGCCGCGATCTACCAGGTGCTGCGCCGCGCCACCCGAAATGGACACGTGCTGTTGTCGGTGCGCATGGCCGGCCCGCCCCCTGCCGACCCCCAGAAATACAGCGACCATTTCGGTGTGCCGGTGACCTTCAACGAAGACGCCGACGCCTTGGTGATGGACCGCCGCTGGCTCGACCAGCCGCTCAACGCCCCGCTCCAGCACGCGCAAAGCGAGGCCCGCCTGCGCGTTGAGCGTCGCTTGAGCCAGGAAGGTGCCGAGCGCAACATCGTCGACGAAGTCCGTTGGGCCCTGGAGCGCCGCCCGGAGCTGCTGCGCGAAGGGCTCGAGTCCACTGCCACGGCACTGGGTCTGCACCCGCGCACCCTGCAGCGTCGCCTGCAGGCCGAAGGCGTCAAGTACGTCGACATCCAGTCCAAGGCCAAGTGCCACCGCGCCCAGATCATGCTGCGCCGCCGCGCGATCAGCATGGAGTCGATCAGCGAGGAGCTCGGTTTTTCTGACCGCCGCGCCTTCACCTTCGCCTTCAAGCGCTGGATGGGCATGTCGCCCAGCCTCTACCGCACCCAGGTCTGCAACTGAAGCAGCGGCAGGCGCTGGCGGGGCCAGAGCCTGCTAGAGTCCGGCCCATGTCAGAACGCGCAGATCTCCTGGGCCGGCACATCGTGCTGGGCCTGTCGGGCGGCATCGCCTGCTACAAGTCGGCCGAGCTGGTCCGCCTGCTCACCAAGGCCGGCGCCACGGTGCAGGTTGCGATGACCGAAGCCGCCGAGGCCTTCATCACCCCCATCACGATGCAGGCCCTTTCTGGCCGCGCGGTGTTCACCAGCCAGTGGGACGCGCGCGAAGCCAACAACATGGCCCACATCAACCTGAGCCGGGAGGCGGACGCCATCCTGGTGGCGCCCGCCAGCGCCGATTTCATCGCCAAGCTGGCTCAAGGCCGCGCCGACGAGTTGCTCAGCCTGACCTGCCTGGCCCGCCCGCGCGAAAGCTGCCCGCTCATCGTGGCGCCCGCCATGAACCGAGAGATGTGGTCTCACCCGGCCACGCAACGCAACCTCGCGCAGCTCGAGGTAGATGGCGCCATCGTGTTCGGTCCAGGTCATGGCGACCAGGCCTGTGGTGAGGTTGGCGACGGGCGCATGCTCGAGCCCGTTGACATCCTGTCCGACCTGATCGCGTTCTTTCAGCCCAAGCACCTGTCGGGCAAGCGACTGCTGATCACGGCCGGCCCGACCTTCGAGCCCATCGACCCGGTGCGTGGCATCACCAACCACTCCAGCGGCAAGATGGGCTTTGCCATCGCGCGAGCGGCCGCCGAGCAGGGGGCCCAGGTCACCCTGGTTGCCGGACCTGTGCACCTGCCGACGCCGCGTGGCGTGCAGCGCATCAACGTGATGACGGCCCAGCAGATGTTCGACACGGTGCTGCCGTTGGCTCCCCAGCACGACGTCTTCGTGGCCACCGCTGCGGTCGCGGATTGGCGCCCCGCCAGCCTGGCCGAGCACAAGATCAAAAAAGAGGGCAAGAAGCTGGCCCCCAGCTTCGAGCTCACAGAGAACCCCGACATCCTGGCTGCGGTGGCCTCGCTGGCCCGCCCGCCTTACTGCGTCGGCTTCGCCGCCGAGAGCGAGCGCCTGCTCGAACACGCCCGGGCCAAGCTGCAACGCAAGCGCGTGCCGCTGATCGTCGGCAACCTGGGCCCCGCCACCTTCGGCAAGGACGACAACGCCTTGCTGCTGGTCGATGCCGAGCACGCCCGCGCGTTGCCGCTCGACGGCTCACCCACCGACAAGCTCACGCTGGCTCGCGAGCTGATGGGCGAGCTGGCTCACCGACTGGCGGCGCGGCATTGAGCGCCGTCCGCCGTTCGCCCTTCACATCGACACAGACAGATGGTGCCCGCGGGGCACCGAAGCCGCATGACCACCGTTGACATCCGCATCCTTGATCCGCGCATGGCTGAAGCCCTGCCGGCTTACGCCACGCCAGGCAGCGCCGGCCTTGACCTGCGCGCCGCGCTCGATCAGCCCATCGTGCTGCAGCCAGGGCAGACCGAACTCATCCCCACGGGCCTGTCCATGCACCTGGGCAACCCGGGGCTGGCCGCCATGATCCTGCCGCGCTCGGGGCTGGGCCACAAGCACGGCATCGTGCTGGGCAACCTGGTTGGCCTGATCGATTCCGATTACCAGGGGCCGCTCATGGTGAGCTGCTGGAACCGTGGCTCGCAGGCCTTCACCATCCAGCCGATGGAGCGCATCGCGCAACTGGTGATCGTGCCGGTGGTGCAGGCCAGTTTCCGCCTGGTTGACAGCTTTGATGCCTCGGCACGAGGCGAGGGTGGTTTCGGCTCGACTGGACGCGGCTGACTTCAGCCCGAGCAGGGCGCTCGGGTGACGCCCGGCTCAGTGCAGCGTGGTGCCGTCCGGCACGTCTTCGGAGCCGGGTCCCAGGCTCAGAGGCGAAAGCGCCACCGAGCCCTGTTCGGTCTCCTCTTCGGTGGCTGGCCGAACATCGCACACCTTGAGCGTGAGGTTCAGCCCGATGCCAGCCAGCGGGTGGTTGCCATCCAGCACCACGTGGGTGTCGTAGACCTCGGTGACGGTGTAGATGGCGTCCTTGGGCATGTCGGGCGTGGCGCTGCCTTCAGGGGGGCCTTCGAACTGCATGCCTTCCGTGACGGCGTCGGGAAAGATCTCGCGGGCTTCAAAAAAGACCAGTTCGGCGCGGTAGTCGCCAAAAGCTTGCTCGGGCTCGAGGTGCAGCTGGGCTTCGAAGCCCGTGGTTTGGCCGATGAGGGCGTGCTCGACCTTGGCGAGCAGGTCGTCGCCACCGAGCAGGAATTCCATCGGCTCGCTCAGTTCGTCAATGAGCTGCCCCTGGGTGTCTTCCAGGCGCCAAGTCAGGCTCACGACACAGGGAGAGGTGATGATCATCCCCGAATCATCTCATGGCGGCTGATCTTGACCCAACGCAGCCCCTGCGGCGATGGCGTGTTGACGCCAGCGGCACAATGGCACGCATGACGAACCTGCCTCCCAAGCCCGTGGCCCCGCCGCCCATCGATGAACCCACGCCCTTGCTGGGTGGACTCTCTCCTCAGGCCTTCATGCGCCGCCATTGGCAGAAGAAGCCACTCTTGATTCGCCAAGCGGTGCCAGGGGTGCGCGCGCCCATCGAGCGCGCCGAGCTGTTCGCGCTGGCCGAGCAGGAAGACGTCGAGTCCAGGCTCATTGTTCAACCCCAGGTGGGCGGGGCTGCCGTCGCGGGCAAACGTGGGCAGGGGCCGCAAGGCTGGTCGCTCCAGCACGGGCCGCTCGCACGCCGCAGTTTGCCGCCGCTCAAGCAGCCAGGCTGGACCTTGCTGGTGCAAGGGCTGGACTTGCACGTGCCCGCCGCCACCGAGTTGCTGCAGCGCTTTCGCTTCGTGCCCGATGCGCGGCTCGATGACCTCATGATCTCGTGGGCATCGGACCAAGGCGGCGTGGGGCCGCATTACGACTCCTATGACGTGTTCCTGTTGCAGGTGCAAGGCCGCCGGCGCTGGCGCATCGGCCGCCTCCATGACGACCGCCTGCAGCCCGACGTGCCCTTGAAAATCCTCAGCCATTTCGAGCCGGAACAAGAGTGGGTGCTCGAGCCAGGTGACATGCTTTACCTGCCACCCATGTGGGCCCACGACGGCATCGCCGAGGGCGAGTGCATGACCTGCTCGATCGGTTTTCGCGTGCCCGAAGCCACCGAGCTGGCTCGCGAGGTGCTCATTCGCTTCGCCGAGGAGCTCGATGGTGATGGCCCGCGCCGCCTCTACAAGGACCCTGGCCAACTGGCCACGGCCACGCCGGGTCTGATCCCTGAGGGCCTGGAGGCCTTCGCAGCACAAGCCATCGAGCGCTTGCTCAAAGATCCGCAAGGTCTGCGCTCGGCCCTGGGCGAGATCCTCACCGAGCCCAAACCACGTGTCTGGTTCGAAGCGGGCGAGCCTCTGCCCGATGGCGTGGGGGTGCAGCTCGACCCGCGCACGCGCATGGTCTACGATGGTCAAAGGGTGTTCGCCAACGGTGAGTCCTGGCGCACTGCCGGGCGCGACGCCCGTCACCTGCGCACCCTGGCAGATCAGCGCTGGCTCGATGCGGCCACCGTGTCCAAGGCCAGCCCCGCCTTGCGCGAGTTGCTCGACCAGTGGGCTGAAGACGGCTGGCTTCACCCCGCTCGCTGAGGTGTCGAGGCCGCATCCCAGTTGACCCAGGAGTTCAGACCATGGACCCACACACGACATCGACACCTCCCGCATCGGGCCGCATCGATGGCTGGCGGGAGTTCCAGGACCGATTCCGCGCCATGCTGGCCATGGCCTCGGTTTGCCCGGGCGAGTGCCGATGGGCGGATGTCGATTTTGCTCGCTGGCCGTTGGGGGAGCGGGCCGTCACCGACCTGCTGCAACAGTGGATGCTTCAGCATGGCAACGCGAGCGTCGTCTTGCTGGCCGGGCAATTCGATGTGCTGCAGCGAACTCATCCGCGCTGGCTGGGTTGGCGCCAGACCTGGTCGCATCGCGTTGCCTGCTGGTTGGCGAGCGATGAAATCGTGGCGGATGTGCGCCCCATGTTCCTTTGGCGCGAACAGGGCGCAGACCGGGCGGGCATCCGGATGCTCGATTCCGTGACAGCGGTGGGGCAATGGACCACCGACCCCGCCGTTCTGGCCCTCTGGCAGGCTGATTTTGATGCCTATTTACAACGCTCAAGCGAGGGGATGCCGTGCACCACCTTGGGCCTATAGGGAATAGCCCGATGCGTCGTATAATCGATGGCTGAATGTGGAGCAACGCCAGTTGCGATGCATCCTCTGCCCTTGTGCCCTTTATACGGGTCTCGGGCTTTGAATACAGTTCCAAGACCACCGCTTTTTTGACACCCCTTTTGAGGACACAAGCATGAAAAAGTCGCTCCTGCTGGCTTCGCTGATCGCTGCCATGGCCCTGGCCGCTTGCGGTAAGAAGGAAGAGCAAGCTGCCGCTGCCGCTTCCGAAGCCGCTTCTGAAGTCGCTTCCGCCGCCGTTGAAGCTGCTTCCGCTGTTGTGGAAGCCGCCTCCGCTGTTGCTTCCGACGCCGCTCCCGCTGCTTCGGACGCTGCTTCGGCTGCTTCGAACTGATCGCTTCAAGCGTATCGAAAAAGCCGCTCTTCGGAGCGGCTTTTTTCATGCCCGATTCACGCTGAAAGGCCGAAGCGGTGCGCCGCTCGGTCCTGTTTTGGGCGTGTCATGCGCGTCAAGCCACTGATCGCGCGTCGATCGGGACAAAAAAACCGCCCCTCGGGGCGGTTTCTGTTTGCCTGCCGGCTCAAGCTCAGTTGAGCTCGTCCACCAGTCGTTTGGCAATCAGGCGGCTCGTGTCGTTGCTCACGACCTGACCGGCTTCGTTGAGCACCGAAACCAGTGTCTCTTTGCCCTGGGGTTGGAGCTTGACGCGGTAGCGGGCCAGTGTTTCTTCCTTGTTGCCACGGCTGAACAGGCGGCTGAAGAAGCCGGGCTGGGCCGCGGCCGGGTCGTTCACCGAGAGGCGAACTTCGTAGCTGCTGCTGGCGCGATCGCGACCCTCGACCGTGAAGCCGCCTCGGTCCAGGGCCAGGCCAACGCGACGCCAGGCGAGGTCGGGCTCGCCTCGCAGGGTGACGCTGGTGGCGTCTGCGTTCAACACGGCCAAGGTGCCGCCGGCTGTTTGCGTGCTTGGTTGCTGCTTGGCGGCTTCGTCGCGGGCTTGGTCTGCTTGCTCTTTGGTGCCGCCGAGCGCCACCATCATGCGAGCCAGCATTTCCGCTTCGAGGTTGGCGTCGCTGGGACGGCCGCGCCAGGTCGTGCGGTCTTTGCGGTCGCCCTCGTAGACTTCCTCGAGGCCACGGTGCGTGACGTAGACCTCGGTGCCTTGCGACGTGCGCTCGAGTCGGGTGCGGAACTGGTCTCGCTCGCCGGTGTCGTACAGGCGATCAAGCACCGAGCCCAAGAGGCCTCGCACGCCGCCTTCGTTCAATTTGGCGCGGTTTTCGTTCCAGTTGGTTTCCATCAGGCCCGCAGCGGGCTGATCGATGACGAGCTCGAAACCCACGCTGGACCAGAAGGCGCGCACCTTCTCGTAGACCTGTTCGGGCGACTGGTTGACCACCAGCCAGCGGGTCTGGCCTTGGCGCTCGAGGCGGATGTCGCCAACGGCTTTCGGGGCCACCTGGTTGCCCGTGCTGGCCGCGCCTGGTGCCTGCTGGCCCATGCTCGATGCCGTCACGATGGCAGGTGAGACCTGGGTGAAGCGCGACTGGCCCGCGAGCTGGCTCAGGTCGGGCGGCACATCGAGGCGCACGCTTTGCGAGCCGCTGCTGCGGTAGTCGATCTTGTCGCCGGAGAGGGCGTTGGACAGGGAGGAGCAGCCGCTGCCCAGCAGGGTCACGGACAGTGCGCAGCCCAGGGCGATGGCGGTCTGTTGACGGGAGGTGATCGGCATGGAACGCAAAGTGAAAGGGCCCGACGTCAGCGGGCCCCGTTGGATGAATGGCTTGTCAGAGCACGCCGGCTTCGCGCAGGGCCGCTTCAACGGTGGACTGCGCGCCGTCCGACAATGGTGTCAGGGGCAGGCGCAGCGTACCACCACATTTGCCCATCTTTGCGAGGGCCCACTTCACCGGGATCGGGTTGGGCTCGACGAACAGGTGCTTGTGCAGCGGCAGCAGCTGCATGTGCAGCTCGATGGCGCGGGCCGTGTCGCGGGCCATGGCGGCTTCGCACAGCTGTGCCATGCCGCGCGGTGCCACGTTGGCCGTGACGCTGACGTTGCCATGGCCGCCCAGCAGCATCAGGGCGACGGCGGTCGGGTCGTCGCCAGAGTAGATGGAGAAGCCCTTGGGGGCCTGCTTGATCAGCCAGGCGGCGCGCTCGAGGTTGCCGGTGGCTTCCTTGATGCCGAAAACGCCGGGCACCTGGGCCAGCCTCAGGGTGGTCTCGACCGACATGTCGGCCACGCTGCGGCCGGGCACGTTGTAGAGCATCACCGGGATGTCCACGGCTTCGGCGATGGCCTTGAAGTGCTGGTAGATGCCTTCTTGCGTGGGCTTGTTGTAGTAGGGCACGACCTGCAGGGTGCAGTCGGCACCGACCTTTTTGGCGTACTCGGACAGCTCGATGGCCTCGCGCGTGGAGTTGGCGCCAGCGCCGGCCATGATGGGCACGCGGCCAGCTGCCTGCTCGACGGCCACGCGGATGATTTCGCAGTGCTCTTCGACCGAGACGGTGGGCGATTCGCCGGTGGTGCCGACCACGCCGATGCAGTGGGTGCCCTCGGCGATGTGCCAGTCGATCAGGGTGCGCAGGGTGGGGTAATCGACGCTGCCGTCTTCATGCAGAGGCGTGACCAGGGCGACGATGCTGCCAGAGATGTTCATGGTGATTCCTTCAGTCCGTCGATTCTAGCGGGCTGAGTCGGGGTGCCCAGGGGGCAAACGGGTGGCTCAGGGAAGATTTCAGTGCGGCCGGGCGTCTTGTTTGAGGGCCTGCAGGGCCATCCGGTCAACGAGCCCGGGCGCGATCAATTTCAACCAACGCGCGAGCCGACCTTTGGCTGACATGAGCACCTCGCGCTGGCGCTGCTCGATGCCATCCCGGATCAACCTTGCGCAGACATCGACCGGCATGGCGCCGGCCTCGTCGAGCTTGCTCTGGCCGGCTGGCAGGCCCTGAGCGTTGTAGCCGCGCAGGCGGATGCCGGTGGCCACCACGCCGGGGTAGGCCACCGTGACGGAGACGCCGTGTGGTGCCAACTCGATGCGAAGGGCTTCGAAGAACCCGTTCATGGCGAACTTGGTGGTGCTGTAGGCCGTGCGGCCTGGCAGGGCCACGATGCCGGCCAGGCTGGAGACGGCGACCAGCCGACCGCGGCTGGCTTTCAGGTGCGGCAGGGCAGCGTGGGTGCACCAGATGCTGCCCCACAGGTTCACGCGCATGAGGTCTTCGTACCAGCCCAGGTCGGTCACGTCTTCGAGCAAGGCGTGGCCGGACATGCCAGCGTTGTTGACCAGGGTGTCGATGCCGCCAAAGCGCGCCACGGTGTCGGCAATGAGGGCGCGGCAGTCGTCTTCTCGGCCGACGTCGGTGGGTCGCACCAACACCATGGCGCCGTGTTGGCGACATCCGTTCGCGACGGCTTCGAGTTTGTCCCAACTGCGCGCTGCGAGCACCAACTGCAGGGAAGAGCCCTGTGCCTGCGCCATCTGCCGTGCCAGTTCTGCGCCGATGCCGTCGGAGGCGCCCGTGATGATGACCACGCTCATGTCAGATGCAACTCCACAGACGAGCCGCCATGTCGACAGCGAAATGGGGGCTGAGGTACCAGGTGAACACCAGCGCCAGCACCACGGCCGCCAAGCCCTTCAGCAGCCAAGGCCAGACACGGTGTCTGGGTGTTTGGCTGCGCGGCGGATCAGAGGGTGTCGGCATGGGACGGTGACGAAGCAGGGGGCTGGGGCGATGGAGGAGAGGGGCTCTCAGGGGCCTCAGGCCGTGACGAGTCGGCGGGCCGGTTGCAGGTGCTCGCGGATGGGCAGGTTCAGCGCTGCCGCCGCGAAGGCCAGGCCGATGGCCAGCCACCACACGAGCTGGTAATTGCCTGTGGCGTCGTAGAGCCGACCTGCCAGCCAAACGCCCATGAAGGAGCCGATCTGGTGGGAAAAGAAGACCAGCCCGCCCAGCATGGACAGGTGCCGCACGCCCAGCATCTGCGCGACGACGGCGTTGGTGGGCGGCACCGTGGACAACCACAGCGCCCCCATGGCCGCCGCAAAAATCGCCACGGACAGCGGCGTCAGCGGCAGCAACACGAAGGCAAGCATGGTCACGCCGCGCATGGCGTAGATGAAGGACAGGATCCAGGTCTTGCGCAGGCGCTGGCCCAGCGAGCCGGCTGCGTAGGTGCCAAAAACGTTGAACAGGCCGATCAGCGCCAGGGCGGTGGTGGCGACCTGCGGGTCGAGTTGGTGGTCTTTCAGGTAGCTCGGCAGGTGCACGCCGATGAAGGCGAGCTGGAAACCGCAGACAAAGTAGCCGGCGGTCAACAGCAGGTAGTCGCGGTGACCGATGGCTTCGCGCAGGGCGGCCATGGCGTTGACCGGAGCGCCGTCGTGGATCGGCCCGGCGCCGGATGAGGACGCATCGCGGGATGGTTCACGCAGCCCGAACGCCAGCGGGGCGATCAGCAAGGCCGTGGCGGCCAGGGTCAGCAGCGCGGCAGACCACTGCAGGCTGTGGATGAGTTGGCTGGACAGCGGCACCATCAGGAACTGACCGAAAGAGCCGGCCGCTGCCGTGATGCCCATGGCCCAGGAGCGCTTGGCCGGATCGATGTTGCGTCCGACGACGCCATAGACCACGGCATAGGTGCTGCAGGCCTGCGCCAGGCCGATGGTGATGCCCGCCGTGAGCACAAAACCCAGGTGCTGGTCGAGCGTGGCCATGCCGGCCAGGCCCAGTGCGTAGAGCAGGGCGCCCAGCCAGAGCACGCGAAAGGCGCCGCTGCGGTCGGCCCACCAGCCGACGATGGGACCGGCCGCGCCCCAGACGAGGTTCTGCACGGCCATGGCCAGCGAGTAGTCTTCGCGCGTCCAGCCGTGGGCGGTGGTGATGGGTTGGAGCCAGAGCCCGAAGCTGTGCCGGATGCCCATCGACAGGGTGACGATGAGGGCGCCACACAGCAGCATCTGCCCAAGCGGCAGGGGACGTTGGTTCGTGCTCATGGGTGCGGCCTGCCGGGGCAAGCAGTCGGGTGTTTGGCTGGGTTTGCCGGACAGCGGGCGCGGACCGGGGCGGCGTTCAGGACGCAACGCACCCGGCGGGCGCCGTCACACCTGCATGTTCATGATATCGGTATACGCCTGAACCAGCTTGTTGCGCACCTGCACGGCCGACTGAAAGCCCAGTTGCGCCTTTTGCATGGCGATCATGGTTTCTTCGAGGCTGACCGTGGGGTTGTCGAATTGCACTTCCCGCTGCATGGAGCTGGCGGTGGCCTGTGCCGAGCTGATCGATTTCAGCGCACCCGAGAAGGCGTTCTGGAACGAGGGCTTTTCGACCGCGCCGCCGGCCTCGGCAGCGCCTTCGGCCCGGGTCTTGGCTTCCACCCGGCGGGCGACGTCGGCCATGCCGGCACGGGCGGCGGCTTGGGCGAAATCAAAGGGCTTCAGTTTCAGGTCCATGGTGCCGATGTGGTCATCAGGGCGTGATGCATCTCATCACGGTCACCATTGTGTTGGACCGGCCCGAGTTCTAAGCTGGGAAGAGGTCGGCAAATGGCCGGCTGTTCCCGGCACTTTTGCCTGCTCTGACTCCGAATAATGGGCCCGTCATGGCCGTATTGCGGCATCGTCACATTCACGATGCGCGGCCAATGCCAGCAGCCCACATGGAAGTCACTGTCGCCTCTCCTCAGAACGTCGCCGTTGCTGCCCCCGCCCAGGTGGTGGAGGCGGGCACACCCGGCTTCGCCCAGCGCGTGATGGCGCTGCCTGCCCAGCGCAAGATCATGCTGGGTGGCGGCATCGCCGTGCTGATCGCCATCTTCGTGGCCATGGCGCTGTGGGGTCGCGAGGGCGACTACCGCGTGCTCTACGCCAACCTGTCTGACAAGGACGGCGGCGCGATCCTGGCCCAGCTGCAGCAGATGCAGGTGCCTTACAAGCATGCCGACGGCGGCGCGGCCATCCTGGTGCCGGCCGACAAGGTGCACGACGTGCGCCTGAAGCTGGCCTCGGCAGGACTGCCCAAGGGCTCGGTGGTGGGTTTCGAGCTGATGGAAACCCAGAAGTTCGGCACCACCCAGTTCCAGGAGCGCCTGAACTTCCAGCGTGGGCTGGAGGGCGAGCTGACCCGCTCGATCCAGGCCATCTCCAGCGTGCAGAGCGCCCGCGTGCACCTGGCCCTGCCCAACCAGAACGGTTTCTTTCGCGAGCAGCAGAAGGCCTCCGCTTCGGTGGTGCTGACCCTCTACCCGGGCCGCACCCTGGATCGCGGCCAGCTCGCCGGCATCGTGCACCTGGTGTCGTCCAGCGTGCCGGAGATGTCGACCAAGGCGGTCAGCGTCGTGGACCAAAGCGGCACGCTGCTGGCCGGTCAGCAAGACAGCGGCACCGACCAGGCTGGGCTGGACGCGCAGCAGTTGCAGTACGTGCGCCAGATCGAGAGCAGCTACACCCAGCGCGTGCGCGACATCCTCGAGCCGGTGCTGGGGTCGGACAACCTGCGCGCCCAGGTCACCGCCGACGTGGATTTCTCGCAGGTCGAGCAGACGGCCGAGGAGTTCAAGCCCAACCAGGGCCCGAACGCAGCCTCCACGGTGCGCAGCCAGCAGACCAGCGAAAGCTCGGGGCAGGGCAGCGCGACGCCGTCGGGCGTGCCCGGCGCGGCCAGCAACCAGCCCCCGGTGCCGGCCACGGCCCCGATCAACGGCGCATCGGCTCCGCTGCAGGCAGCCGGCATGCAAGGCGCAGGCGGCAACAACCGCCGCGACAACGTCACCAACTACGAGGTCGATCGCACGGTGCGCGTGGTGCGCAGCTCGACCGGCAACATCCGCCGCCTGACCGCGGCCGTGGTGGTCAACCACCGCACGGTGACCGATGCCAAGGGCAAGACCAGCACCGAGCCGCTGCCCCAGGAAGAGCTCGACAAGCTGACGTCGCTGGTGCGCGAGTCCATCGGTGCCGACGACAAGCGCGGGGATTCGATCAAGGTCGTGTCGGCCCCGTTCCAGGTGCCCAAGGAAGAGGTCGATGACACCCCGCTTTGGAAGAAGCCCGAGACGGTGGACCTGATCCGCACCCTGGCCGTGCCCGGCGCCTTGACCCTCGCCGCCTTGATCGTGGTCTTCGGCGCGATCCGCCCGGCCATCCAGGCGGCCAAGCCGGTCGCGACACCCGAGTCCGAAGCCAAGCGCCTGAACGCGGTGGTGGACGACCCGCAGGAGTTGTCGGTCATCGCGGGTGGCAACGGCCCGGTCGTGGCGGGTGCGGAGGGCGGCGTTGCGGCCCTGGAAGGCCCAGGCGGCAGCGGCCCGGACCTGCGCCTGGAGCACGCCCGCAAGCTGGCCAAGGAAAACCCGCTGGCCATGGCCTCCGTGGTGCGTGGCTGGATGAACAATTGATCGAGGTGAGCTGCCATGGATGAACAAGGTCTGGAAGATGCAGCCATCTTGCTGATGTCGCTGGGTGAAGAGGAGGCCGCAGAGGTCTTCAAGCACCTCGAGCCCAAGGAGGTCCAGCACCTCGGCGAGACCATTGCCAAGCTCAAGACCATCTCTCGCGAGCGCATCAACAACGTCCTGGACCGGTTCTCCGCCGAGGCCACGGAGGTGGGCACCTTGGTGCCCGACACCGACGAGTACATCAAGTCGGTGCTGCGCAAGGCGCTGGGTGACGACAAGGCCAACCTGCTGATCGACCGCATCATCCAGGGCAGCGACGTGACGGGCATCGAGAGCCTGAAGTGGATGGACGCCGTCTCGGTGGCCGAGTTGTTGCGCAACGAGCACCCGCAGATCGTCGCGGCCATCCTCGTTCACCTGGACCCGGACCAGGCTTCGTCGGTGCTCAAGGCCTTCACCGAGCGGCACCGCAACGAGGTGATGGTGCGCATCGCCACGCTCGATGGCATCCAGCCTTCGGCACTCAAGGACCTCAACGAGGTGCTCTCCCGTGTGCTCTCTGGGGGCTCTCAGGTGCGCAAGTCTTCGCTGGGTGGTGTCAAGCCGGCGGCCGAGATCATCAACCTCATGGGCTCGAGCCTGGAGACGTCGGTGCTCGACTACATCCGCGAGGCCGACTCCGACCTGGCTCAGAAGATCCAGGACAACATGTTCACCTTCGACGACCTGGGCAAGCTCGACGACAAAGGCTTTCAGGCCCTGCTCAAGGAAGTGCAGACCGAGTCGCTCATCATCTCGCTCAAGGGCGCCAGCCCCGAGATCCGCGAGAAGGTGTTCAAGAACATGTCCAGCCGCGCGGCCGAGACCCTGCGCGAAGACCTCGAGGCACGGGGCCCTGTCAAGCTCTCCGATGTGGAGACGGAGCAAAAGGAAATGCTCAAGATCGTGCGCCGCCTGGCCGACGAGGGCCAGATCATGCTGAGCAGCGGAGGCGACGATGAGTACGTCTAAGCCTGGTGCCAAGGCGCCTGGCAACACGGCCACGCCCCCGAGCACGCCAGCGCCCAACGCCTACGCCCGCTTCATCCCGCGCGAGGAGCTGGGGGGCAACGTGGCCGCGTGGGCGCCGCAGACCTTCGAGCGCCCGCCGGCCCCTCCCATGGAATCCGGGGTTCGCAAGCCCACGCTGGCCGAGCGCGCCGCAGCCGAGATGCGCCCCGGCATGAAGCCGCAGCCGGTCCAGCACGCGCCCCAGGCCACTGGTCAGCCGGTGGCGCCCAAGCCCGCTGGCGCGAGCGCGGGTGCCGCCGCTGCGCCCAAGCCCGCCGTGCGTCGCCCCGTTGTGGGCGGCATGCCCGGCCAGGCCGAGGCCCAACAGCGCGAGGCCGAGGCCCCGCCGCCACCGCCCGCACCCAACGTGGACGAGTTGGTGAACAAGGCGCGTCAGGAGGGGTATCAGGACGGCTATCGCAACGGCCTGGCCGCCCTGGAGAGCTACAAGCAGACCCAGGCCGCGCAGATGGCCGCCCACATGAGCGACCAGGTCGGCGCGCTGGCATCCGACTTCCACCAGCGCCTGGAGTCGCTGGAGCAGCAGCTGGCCGGCCGCATCGCCGGTGTGGCGCTGGAGTTGGCCCGCCAGGTGGTTCGCACCGAGTTGAAGATCCACCCTGAGCTGGTGGTGGACGTGGCCGAGCAGGCCCTGGGCGCCTTGCTGGCTTCGGCCCGTCAGGTGATCGTGCGCCTGCACCCGGAAGACCACGCCATGGCCTTGCCTCACCTCAGCGAGATGCTCAGCGCCCGCGGTGCCCGCATGGTGCCCGACGTGACGCTCAACCGCGGTGGTTGCGTGGTCGAGTCCGACATCGCCGTGATCGACGCGGCCATCGAAGCCCGCTGGGACCGCGCTGCCGCGGCCATGGGCTACGAGGCCCCCTGGCACGATGGCCACGAGGCCCACAGCCTGGCCGATGCGCACCCCATCCGAAACCTGGACGAAGAGGACGCCGATGCCTGGCCGGATGCCCGTCGCGAACCGAATGAGGAGGACCCCGCATGAACATGCCCATGAGCGCCCGCACCGACGTGGCGATGGACCGCTGGAACCGCTTCCTCGATGACCTGGACGCCTGCGCCAGCACCCGCATGCCCTTGGAAAACCAGGGCAAGCTGGTGCGCCTGTCGGGCCTGGTGCTCGAGGCCACGGGCCTGCGCCTGCCTGTGGGCGCCGTCTGCGAGATCCACTCCGAAACCCGCCTGGAATCGACCCCGGTGCTGGCCGAGGTGGTGGGCTTCACCGGTGACCGCGCCTACCTGATGCCGACCGCCGAGGTGCACGGCCTGGCCAGCGGCGCACGCGTCATCCCTTGCCCGATCCCGATGAACACCCCGTTGCTGGGGCGCCCCAACCACCCCTGGCGCCGCAGCGAAGACCGCACCCGGCACCTGCCTGTGGGCGCCGGCCTGCTGGGCCGCGTGGTCGATGCCCAGGGCGTGCCGCTGGACCGCAAGGGCCCGCTGCAGCACATCCGTAGCGAGCCGCTGGCGCGTCGCGCCATCAACGCCATGGAGCGCGACCCGGTGCGCCTGCCCCTTGACACCGGCGTGCGCGCCATCAACTCGATGCTGACCGTCGGCCGTGGTCAGCGCATCGGCCTGTTCGCCGGCTCGGGCGTCGGCAAATCGGTGCTGCTGGGCATGATGGCTCGCTACACGCAGGCCGATGTCATCGTCGTGGGCCTGATCGGCGAACGGGGCCGCGAAGTCAAGGAATTCATCGAGGACATCCTGGGCGAAGAGGGCCTGGCCCGCTCGGTGGTGGTGGCCGCCCCCGCCGACGCGCCGCCGCTGACCCGCATGCAGGGCGCCGCCTACGCCACGGCCGTGGCCGAGCACTTCCGCGACCAGGGCCTGCACGTGCTGCTGCTGATGGACTCTCTGACCCGCTACGCCATGGCACAGCGTGAAATCGCGCTGGCCATTGGCGAGCCGCCAGCCACCAAGGGCTACCCGCCTTCGTGCTTTGCCAAGCTGCCACAGCTGGTCGAGCGCAGTGGCAATGGCCTCAATGGCCACGGCTCCATCACCGCGTTCTACACCGTGCTGTCCGAGGGCGACGACCAGCAGGACCCGATCGCCGACGCGGCCCGCGCCATCCTGGACGGCCACATCGTGCTCTCGCGCGAGCTGGCCGAATCCGGCCATTTCCCTGCAATAGACATCGAACGCAGTGCTTCTCGGGTGATGCACAACGTCGCCGATGGGCAACATATCGAGGACGCGCGACGCTTTCGCCAGCTGTGGTCCAAGTACAGCAAGGCGAGGGACCTGATCCAGCTCGGTGCCTACGTGCCCGGCGGCGACATGGACCTGGACCAGGCGGTGCGCGTGCACCCGCACATGGTGCGCCTGTTGCAGCAGGACATGCACGACCCGGCCTGGCTGGGCGATGCCGTCGGCGAGCTGCACCGCATCGTGTCGGCCTGATGGTTGTTGAATCGGAGTTGACCCATGAGTGGCATTCAGTCCCTGCTGTTGGTGCTGGAGGCGGCGCAAAAAGAGCGCGATGCGGCCCTGTCGGCCCACGAGGCGGCCCGCAAGGCCCATGAGTCGGCCCGTCAGCAGGCACAGTCGCTCAACGACTGGCGGCAGGACTACCAAAGGCGCTGGCAAACACAGTTTCAGCAATCGGGCGGCGTCGAGATCGTGCGCTGCTACCAGGATTTCATGGCCCGGCTGGGCGACGCCGTGTCCGAGCAGGACCGCCGCGTTGGCAACGCCGAGCAGCAGGTGGCCCGCGCGCGGGCCTTGCTCATCGAGCGGGAGCGCCGGGTGGCGGCGGTCTCGCAACTGATCGATCGTCGCCAGGCAGAGGCCATGCACAAGCAGGCTCGCCAGGACCAGAAAGCCACCGATGAAATGGCCGCACGCAGCGTGCGCCTGCAGCAAAGCCTCGGCGCTTCGGCCACTGGCCTGGCGACCGGCGCCATCTGAAGGGGTGAATCACATGGGCAACGCGATCAACAACACCGGCAACCAGGCCAGCAACGCCAGCCAGCTCTCGGACATGCTTTCGCGCATGGCCTCGGGCAAGCAGGGCGATGAATCGGGCTCCGAGAGCTTCGCGCGCTGGATGAGTCAGCACCAGGGCGCCCAGCCGGGCAACCTGGCGGCCGCCCAGGCCACCCGGCCCACCACGCTGGCCACGCCGGTGCGACCACCCGTTGCCAATGCCCTGCCCAACATGGCTGGCGCACGCCTGCAGGGTGCCCGCGCCAGCACACCCGCGGCGGCCCACGAGCCCGAGCGAGCTGTGTCAAACCAGGGTGCGCGGCAGGAAGCGCGCTCGGCCAAAGCTCGCACCGAGCAGGCGCCCAAGCCCGCCGCCCGTCAGCCTGCTTCGAACCAAGCCAAACCCACCGACGAGGCCCAGGACGCCGGGCGCAGCGACGCCACGGGCCGGACCGAGCTGATCGATGACAAGGCGCAAGACGCCACCCGCTTCACCACCGCCATGGGCGAGGGCGTTGCCGAGGTGCGCGAACTCACGCCGCCCACCGACGTGCAGGCCAACGACTCGGCCAGCATGATGGCCTGGCTGGTCAGCCTGACCCAACCCAGCGCGCCGGCCCTGCCTGCCGAAGGATCGGTCGATGGCGATGCCTCGGGCGAGGGGACCTTGCTGGAAGCCGAGTCGGGCCTGACCCTGTTGGGACAGGATGCCGACAAGGGCGACAAGGGCCGTGGCCGAGGCCTGGCACAGGGGTGGAGCGTGGGGCAGCGCGAGTTGGGCCTGGACGCCCGTGCGACGGCGTCGTCTTCGGCGGCAGCCTTGCAGGTCGACGCCTTGCTGGGGCGTGGCGCCGCATCGGCCGAGCAAGCCGACGACCCACTGGCGTTGTTGGTACCGATCGATGGCGGTCGGGCCTCGTTTGGCCAGACCCTTTCGCAGGTGGCTGCGCCGCGCCACGAGCAGGCCTCGATCCCCGTGCCATTGAACGCCCCCGACTTCGCTCAGAAACTGGCTGACCAGGTCAGCCTGTGGGTGGGGCAGGTCAAGCAAGATGGCCCCATGACGGCCGAGCTGCACCTGAACCCGGCGGAGATGGGGCCCATCAACGTGAAGATTTCACTCGATGGCACGGCCGCGCAGGTTGATTTCGCCGCCGCAGCCCTGGAAACCCGACAGGCCATCGAAGCCAGCCTGTCGATGCTCTCCAGCGCCTTGAGCGATGCGGGGCTGAGCCTGACTGGCGGTGGCGTGTCGTCTCAGACGCCTCAGCAGACCCTGGCGCAAGGTGGCAACGCAGGCCAGGATGGACGCGGTGGTCGTGGCCCGAACGATCGCAACCGGGGCGAGGCAGCCGATGCGGACGACGCCGCCGGCCTGCGCCAGGTCAGCGCCCCGAAGGCGAGCCGCCTGGGCGGCCTGGACCTCTACGCTTGAGGCTGCCCGTCAGGCGTTTCTCATCGTGAGCGTGACAGACCGGCGGAAATCGCCGGTTTTTCACATCTCTTATCGCCTCTTCGGTTTCTGGCTGGCTTCGAATAATCCACCCATGCCCCCGAGCTTTTCATGACCCGGGGGCATGAACCGCAGGAGATTCGAGCATGTCAGCACCCGCCGCCGCCCCGGCCGAAGGCGAAGCCCCCCCCAAGAGCAAGAAAAAGCTCATCATCATCATCGTTGCGGCGCTGCTGGTGCTGGTGCTCGGTGGTGGCGCGGCGGCCTTCATGATGATGAAGAGCAAGGCCGACGCCGAGGCCGCCGCCGAAGAGGGCGACGACGCCGAGCACGCCGAGCCGGCCAAAAAGGCCAAAAAGCCCGAGCCCAAGAAGGACGAGCACGCCGGCCCACCCACCTTCGTGCCGCTGGATCCGTTCGTGGTCAACCTGGCCGACAAGGACGTCGAGCGCTACGCGCAGGTGGGCATCAACCTGCAGGTCGACGACCCCAAGATCGGCGAGCAGATGAAGGCCTACATGCCCGCCATCCGCAACGCCGTGCTGCTGATCCTGTCGCACAAGAGCGCAGACGACATCCTGTCCACCGAAGGCAAGCAAAAGCTCGCCGAGGAGATCCGCCGCGAGGCCGCCCGCGCCATGGGCTACGAGATCGAGGAGCCGGAAGCAGAAGAGCCTGAGGAAGAAGAGGCGCCCAAGAAAAAGAAGAAGAAAAAGAAGAAGGTCGAGGAGTCATACAACCCGATCGTTCACGTGCACTACTCGAACTTCATCATCCAGTGATGTCCGAGCCCTGCCGCCCGCTCCAGGTCTGAGAAGTCCACCATGAACCAGCAGATCCTCTCGCAAGACGAAGTCGATGCACTGCTCCAGGGCATCACTGGCGAAAGCCAGAAGCTCGAGCAGGACGACGCGCCCAAGGAAGGCATCCGCGACTACAACCTGGCGCAGCAAGAGCGCATCGTGCGTGGGCGCATGCCCACCATGGAGATCATCAACGAGCGCTTCGCCCGCAACATCCGCGTCGGCTTGTTCAACTTCATTCGCAAGTCGCCCGAGGTCTCGGTCGGCGGCATCAAGGTCCAGAAGTACAGCGCCTTCCTGCGCGAGATCGTGGTGCCCACGAACTTCAACATCATGGCCGTTCGCCCGCTGCGTGGCTCGGGCCTGATCGTCTGCGACCCGACCCTGGTCTTCGCGGTCATCGACTCGCTGTTCGGCGGTGTGGGCAAGTTCCACACCCGCATCGAAGGTCGTGACTTCTCGGCCACCGAGCAGCGCATCATCCGCCGCCTGGTCGAGGTGGTGTGCGAAGAGTACAAGCGCTCCTGGCAAGGCATCTACCCGGTCGAGCTGGACTACCAGCGCTCGGAGATGCAGCCGCAGTTCGCCAACGTGGCCACGCCCAGCGAGATCGTGGTGTGCTGCTCCTTCACGCTGGAGATCGGCGACACCAGCGGCACCATCCACTTCTGCATCCCCTACGCCACGCTCGAGCCCATCCGCGACATCCTGTTTAGCTCCATCCAGGGCGACTCGGCCGAGCCCGACCGCCGTTGGGTCAAGTTGCTGACGCAGCAGATCCAGTCTGCCGAGGTCGAGCTGGTGGCCGAGCTGGGGCACGCACCGGCCACCGTCGAGCAGCTGCTGGCTTTCAAGCCGGGCGACTTCATCGAGCTGGACCTGGAAAAGATCATCCAGGCCAAGGTCGATGGCGTGCCCGTCTTCGAGGCCTATTACGGCACCTCCGACAACAAATACGCGCTTCGCGTCGAGAAGCTTTTGACCACCGGCAGCACCGGCTGGCTTGGAGACCAACATGTCTGAATCCGCAGCAGAGTTCCCGCCCGAAGGCGGCCAGGCCGGTGGCGCCGAACAGGACGCCATGGCAGCGGAATGGGAAGCCGCGCTGGCTCAGCAAACCAGCTCTGGTGGGGCATCCGCCGACGCCATGTTCGACGGCGCCTCGGCCGGCACGGCCAGCGAGGTGGCCAACCCGGCTGCGCAGATGACGCCTGCGGCGTTCGCCAACTTCGGCTCTTCGGGCTCTTCGGTGGCGGGTGCGGGCAACGACATCAACATGATCCTGGACATCCCCGTGCAACTGACGGTGGAGCTGGGCCGCACGCGCATCCCCATCAAGAACATCCTGCAACTGGCGCAGGGCTCGGTGGTGGAGCTGGACGCGATGGCCGGCGAGCCGATGGACGTGCTGGTCAACGGCTTCCTGATCGCCCAGGGCGAGGTGGTGGTGGTCAACGACAAGTTCGGCATCCGCCTGACCGACATCGTCACGCCGTCCGAACGCATGCGGCGCCTCAGCCGCGGCGGCTGAACAAGGGGCACCCCGATGGCAGCCAGCGGCGCATCCTTCCTGTGGTTCGTTTTTGTCATCGCCTTGATCCCGGCCAGCTTGTGGCTGCTCAAGCGCTCGGGCCTGGCCAATGGCCTGGCCAACGGGCTGGCTGGCGCAGGCCCCATCGCCCCCATGAAAACGGTGGGGCAACTCGGCCTGGGGCCGGGGCAGCGGCTGGTCACCGTCGAGGTGGGGCAGGGCGACGAGCGCACCTGGCTCGTGTTGGGCGTGACCGGGCAGAACATCCAGACCCTGCACACCATGGCGCCGCAGGCCCCGGCTGAAGCCGCCGCCGGCGCGCCGAGTGTGCACCCAGCCTTCGCCACGCTGCTGCGCCGCACCCGGCAGGGGGAGCAATGATGCGCCCCATGAACCGCGCCCTGCTGGCCCTCGCCTTGAGCCTGCTGGCCCCGCTGGCCTGGGCCCAGGCGGCCCCGGGTGGCCAGGCTTCGCTGCCTTTGCTGATCGGGCAGGGCGGTGGCGGCACCAACTACTCGGTGCCGATCCAGACCCTGCTCTTCTTCACGGCACTGAGTTTTTTGCCGGCCGTGCTGCTGATGATGACGGGCTTCACCCGCATCGTCATCGTGCTGGGCCTGATGCGCCAGGCCTTGGGCACGCAGGCCGCGCCGCCCAACCAGGTCATCGTCGGCTTGTCGCTGTTCCTGACCCTGTTCGTCATGGGCCCGACCCTGGACAAGGTCTACAAGGAAGCCTACGAGCCATTCGCCGCCAACCAGATCACCTTCGTCGAAGCGCTGGACAAGGGCCAAGCACCCATGCGCGGCTTCATGCTCAAGCAGACCCGCCAGTCCGACCTGGCGCTGTTCAGCCGCCTGGCCAAGATCGAGCCGGGTCTCAAGCCCGAGCAGGTGCCGTTTCGCGTGCTGGTGCCGGCCTTCGTGACCAGCGAGCTGAAGTCGGCCTTCCAGATCGGCTTTCTGATCTTCATCCCCTTCCTGGTCATCGACATGATCGTGGCCAGCGTGCTGATGAGCCTGGGCATGATGATGCTCTCGCCCGTGATGGTGGCCTTGCCGTTCAAGCTGATGCTGTTTGTGCTGGCCGATGGCTGGAACCTGCTGCTCGGCTCGCTGGCCGCCAGCTTCGCGCAGTGACGGCGCGCCTCACCGGAGCCCAAACATGGATCCCCAACAGGTTCTGACCATCAGCCGCGACGGGCTGCTCACGCTGATCACCGTGGTCGCGCCACTGATGCTGGTGGTGCTGGCCGTGGGCCTGGTGGTGAGCATCTTCCAGGCGGCCACGCAGATCCACGAGCAGACGCTGTCCTTCGTGCCCAAGCTGCTGGCGGCCTTCGCCACGCTGGGCGTGGCCGGCCCCTGGATGCTCAACACCCTGGTCGAGTACATCCAGCAGGTGCTGCAGTCCATCCCGTCGGTGGTGGGCTGAGCACCCGCTGCACCAGGCGCACATGGTCTCCTTCACCGAAGCCCAGATCCTGGCCTGGGTCAGCGCCTGGATCTGGCCCTTCTTTCGCATCCTGGGCCTGTTCACCTCGGCGCCGGTGCTGTCGATGCGCGTGGTGCCGCGCCGTGTGCGCATCGGCCTGGCCGCCCTGGTGGTCATCGCCGCCGAGCCCAGCCTGCCCCCGCCACCGCCCATCGCGCTGAACTCGCCCGAGGCCCTGATGGTGCTGATCCAGCAGGTGCTGATCGGTCTGACCATGGGGTTCGCAGCCCGGGTCGTGTTCGCGGCCATCGAGTTCGCCGGTGAGCTCGTGGGCCTGCAGATGGGCCTGAACTTCGCCTCCTTCTTTGACCCGCTCAGCGGCGGGCAGATCACCGCCGTCAGCCGCCTCTACGGCACGGTGGCGTCCTGGCTGTTCATCGTCATGAATGGGCACCTGATGCTCACGGCGGCGCTCATCCAGAGCTTCCAGGCCTTCCCGGTCTCGCCCGAGCCACTGGCCTTTTTGCAGGTCGTGCAGCCCCAGGTGTGGGGTGCCGAGGTGTTCAAGCTGGGGCTGTGGGTGTCGCTGCCCGTGGTGGCCATGCTGGCGCTGACCAACCTGGTCATGGGCCTGGTGGCGCGCGTGGCGCCCCAGATGAACATCTTCTCGATCGGTTTCCCGATCACGATCGGTGTGGGCCTGACCGGCCTGTGGCTGACGCTGCCCATGATGCAGGTGCCCTTCACCATGGCGATCGAGCGCATGCTGGCGCTGTTCATGTGAGCTGCGCGGAGGGTGGGGGCGGACTTCCTTAGAATCCCTCCCCATGTCTGCCAAGTCGCCCACTCCCGCCGCCAAGTCCCCTGCAACGCCCGCCGCCGCCCCTGGCTCGCCGGGCGGCTACGGTGAGGGCTCCATCCGCGTCCTCAAGGGCCTGGAGCCCGTCAAGCAGCGCCCGGGCATGTACACCCGGACCGACAACCCCCTGCACATCATCCAGGAGGTGATCGACAACGCCGCCGACGAGGCCCTGGCGGGTTTCGGTAAGCGCATCGCGGTCACCCTGCACACGGACGGCTCGATCAGCGTCGAGGACGACGGCCGGGGCATCCCCTTCGGCCTGCACCCCGAAGAAGGCGTGAGCGTGGTCGAGATCGTCTTCACCCGCCTGCACGCGGGCGGCAAGTTCGACAAGGGCTCGGGCGGCGCCTACAGCTTCTCGGGCGGCCTGCACGGCGTGGGCGTGAGCGTGACCAATGCCTTGTCCACGCGATTGCAGGTCACCGTCTGCCGCGACAAGCAGGTGGCGACGCTGGCCTTCGGTGGTGGCGACGTGATCGAGCCCGTGGCCGTGCGCCCGGCGGCGTCGGGCGACCGCAAGAACGGCACCACCGTGCGCGCCTGGCCCGACGCCAAATACTTCGAAAGCGCCGAGCTGCCCCGGGGCGAGCTGGTGCACATGCTGCGCAGCAAGGCCGTGCTGATGCCGGGCGTGACCATCACGCTGACCATCGAGAAGGCGGGCAAGGAGCCCGAGGTCCAGACCTGGCTCTACAAGGGCGGCCTGCGCGACTACCTGAGCCAGACGCTCACGGCCGACCCGGTCATCCCGCTGTTCGAGGGCGAGCAGTACGCCGGCGGCAACGAGAGCGAGAACTTCGCCGAAGGCGAGGGCGCCGCCTGGTGCGTGGCCTTCACCGAAGACGGCTCGCCCATGCGCGAGAGCTACGTCAACCTGATCCCCACGGTGGCGGGTGGCACGCACGAGGCGGGCTTGAAGGATGGCCTGTTCCAGGCGGTCAAGGGCTTCATCGAGATGCACGCGTTGATGCCCAAGGGCGTCAAGCTCATGCCCGATGACGTCTTTGGTCGCGCCAGCTTCGTGCTCTCCGCCAAGGTGCTCGACCCGCAGTTCCAGGGCCAGACCAAGGAGCGCCTGAACAGTCGCGATGCGCTGCGCCTGGTCAGCACCTACGTCAAGCCGACCATGGAGCTGTGGCTCAACCAGCACGTCGACCACGGCAAGAAGCTGGCCGAGCTGGTCATCAAGCAGGCCCAGGCCCGCCAGCGCGCTGGCCAGAAGGTAGAAAAGAAGAAGGGCTCCGGTGTGGCCGTGCTGCCCGGCAAGCTGACCGACTGCGAAAGCCGCGACATCGCCTTCAACGAGGTCTTCCTGGTCGAGGGCGACTCGGCCGGCGGCTCGGCCAAGATGGGCCGCGACAAGGAAACCCAGGCCATCCTGCCCTTGCGCGGCAAGGTGCTCAACGCCTGGGAGGTCGAGCGTGACCTGCTTTTCAAGAACAACGAGATCCACGACATCTCGGTGGCCATCGGCGTGGACCCGCACGGCCCCAATGATTCACCGGATCTGTCAGGCCTGCGCTACGGCAAGGTCTGCATCCTTTCTGACGCCGACGTCGACGGCTCGCACATCCAGGTGCTGCTGCTGACGCTGTTCTTCCGCCACTTCCCCAAGCTGATCGAGGCCGGGCACGTGCACGTGGCGCGCCCGCCTTTGTTCCGCGTCGATGCGCCGGCGCGTGGCAAGAAGCCTGCTGCCAAGCTTTACGCGCTGGACGAGGGCGAGCTCACCGCCATCCTCGACAAGCTGCGCAAGGAAGGCTGCCGCGAAGGCGCCTGGAGCATCAGCCGCTTCAAGGGCCTGGGCGAGATGAGCGCCGAGCAGCTGTGGGACACCACCCTGAACCCGGACACCCGCCGCCTGCTGCCGGTGGCCTACGGCGAGCCGGGTTTTGGCGACACCGAAGTCGCGTTCAACAAGCTGATGGGCAAGGGCGAGGCGGCATCGCGTCGCGAGCTCATGGAGCTGCACGGCGACGCCATCGAGATCGACGTCTGAGGGCCTGCTCGGGCCCGAGTCAACCGGCTGCGCTCAGCGCGCGGAACCTGCCACCTGCGTGTCGATGGCGATCGCGCGTTGGCTGGGCAGCCAGCCGAAGGTGATCACCTGCGTGATCGGGTGGGTGTACTGGACCGGGGTCCACGCGCCTTGGGTGGGCCCGATCCGGACCTTGTCGTGCTGCACCAGGTGCTTGCCCAGCGGGCACGCCTGGTCAGGTGCCGTGAACAGGTGGGTGCGGCCCTCGGCCTCGATGCGGCCGACTCGCCAATCCGCCAGGTCGGCTGGCTCGACGGGCTGCAGGGGCTTGAGCGTGCAGCGGGCCTCGGCGCGTTGATCGCGAAGCGAGCCTGGCAGGCCAGCTGTGGGCGGGTGGCGCTCCATCTCGGCCAGGGCCAGGTTGATGTCGGTGGGCGATGCCTTGGCCAGCTGGGTGGGCGAGGTCATCGGGTCGCTGGTCTTGGGGCATGCGGCATCCAGTGACCCACCTGCCGGCAGCCAGCTGGTGTCGCTTCGCTGAACGCGCCATTGGCCTTTTTGACGCTGGAACTGGATCCGCTGCAACTGGAAGCGGCCGCGGTCCAGCACGGGGCGGCCTTGAGCGTCAAGGGTCAGGGCGCACAGCTGCGCGACGGAATCGGTGGCCCAGGCTCGACGCACGGAGAGCTTCGCGCCCGGTGCCGATGGCGACGAGGTGGCTTGCCTGGCCAGGCTCACCAGCGTCACCCGCAGCGGCTCCATCGTGGCCAGTTCTCGGGCGTGTGCGCCGGCGCTGCCCGTGCCAAGCAGGCAGCTCAGGAGGGCGGCGGACAGGGGGTGTTTGAAACGGGCCATGGTGGTTCGGCGCAGCGGTGGGCCGCGCGTGGTTCATGTCCCGTCAAGGTAAGCCTGTTGATCTGGGCCGAAGGGCAGACAAAAGGGGTGATGAGGCGGTTTTTATCCGGGCAGCCGGGGCAGGCGCACGGCCAGCTCGTGCATGAGGCTGGGATGGGGCACCTGCGTGTAGGGCGGCTTGGGCCAGGACCACTGCCGCGACGGAAACAGCGCGCGCATCGCGTTGATGTCGCAATGGTATGGGGGGCCCTCGATCAGCCCCTGTTCGACCGCCTCAGGACGGGGGCGCTGCATGAACATCGCCCACAGGACGCCATCCGGTTGCAGCCATTGGTGCAACTGGGCCGCATAGGTTGTCCAATGGTCAGGGTGGACGGCGCACAGGCAGGTCTGCTCGTAGATGGCGTCAAAGGGGCGCTGCGGTGTGTGGGTGAGCACATCGGCCTGGACCACCTCGGCGCGCAGGCCCTGCTCCTGCAGCAGGGCCCGAGCGCGAGCCACGGCGGCCTCGGTGTAGTCCAGACCGATCACCTCGAAGCCACGGCGCGCCAACTCGGCCACCTCCCACCCGCCGCCGCAGCCCGGCACCGCGATGCGGCACGGCTTGAGCGCACCGCTGTCCAGCCAGGCCAGCAGGCCGGGGCTGGGGCCACCTCGGTCCCAGCGGGTTTCCTGTTTCTCGAATCGTTCTTGCCAGAAGGCTGGCGTGGGGCCGCTCATGGTGGTGTCCTGTTGTTCGTTTCAGCGCAACCAGAGGCTGATGCGAGGCTGGCAGTCCAGGCTCAGTGCCGGGTCAACGGCCGCCTGGCAGGCGGCCAGGCCTTGGCGGGTGCCATCGGGGCGCAGTTTGTCCTGCCAGCCTGTGCGGGTCAGCAGCTCATTGGCGCGCACGTTGAGCAGGGTGGTATGCGGCCCCGATTGCCAGCGGCCCGTCGATTTCAGCAGCTCGCCCTGGCTGACCACCAGCACGTTCACCGCAACGCCAGACATGCCCTCGATGGCCTCCACCACCTTTTTCATGGCCGGAGCGTCCTGCGGAGTGAGCCGACCGAGGCTCGCCACGAAGGGGTCGTTGAGGACGTCCACCCGCAGGGGCTGCCCGGCCTGGCGGTTCAACTCGAAACGGTAGGTCAGGCTGTCCGGCATGGGGCGTTGGCCAAAGCGCCAGACCAGTCCCTGGAAGTCGGGCACCGCGTAGGTGACCTGGGCCACATGGATGCGCCCCTCCTTGGGCAGCACCTCGCCGGACACCGCGACGCCCGGGGCCATGTTCATGGCCCGCTCTGCCAAGCTCGAGGGGTTCAGGTAGGCGGCCAGCGGGCTGGTGCCCGGCGGCAGCCAGGTGGCATCGTCGCGAACGCGGTAGGTCTCCGTGACCCGACCGCTGCCGTCTGGTTGGATCTCGAAGCGAACATCGACCTGGATGCAGGCGCTCAGCCAGCACAGCGCTGGCAACCAGACCAGCCATCGCAGTGAGCGCATCCATCGGGGCATGGGATTTCCTGGGCAGTGAATCAGCCCCGAGGTTACGACATCCGTGCGACCGATCCAGGCGTCAAAGCCGCTCGAGGTTTTCCCGCAGTTGCATGGCTTGCTGGGAGATGGCTTGCTTGGCTTGCGGTGTCATGCGGTCCAGCTGGCGGTAGACCATGCCGATGCGAGGGTTGCGGCACAACGTGTCTTCGTGGCGGAGGTGGAAGTCCCAGTACAGCGCGTTGAACGGGCAGGCCTGGTCCCCCAGGCGTTCCTTGCGCTGGTAGGGGCAGTGGCGGCAGTGGTCGCCCATGCGGTCGAGGTAGGCGGCGCTGGACACATACGGTTTGGTGGCCAACAGCCCTCCGTCTGCGAACTGGCTCATGCCCAGGGTGTTGGGCAGCTCCACCCACTCGAAGGCGTCGATGTAGACGCCCAGGTACCAGTGGTGCAGGGCTTTCGGATCCAGCCCCGCGAGCAGCGCGAAGTTGCCGATCACCATCAGGCGCTGGATGTGGTGGGCGTGGGCGTCTTGCAGCGATTGCCCGATGGCGCGCGACACGCAGGCCATGCGCGTTTGGCCCGTCCAGAACCAGGCTGGCAGGGGCAGGTCGTGGCCGAAGTGGTTGCGCTCGTCGTAGCCGGGCATGTGGGCCCAGTAGACGCCACGAACGTACTCGCGCCAGCCCAGGATCTGCCGGATGAAGCCTTCGGCTGCGGCCAGGGGCGCATGGCCGTCTCGCCAGGCTTGCTCGGCCGCGTCGATCACCTCCCGTGGGTGAAGCATCTTGACGTTGAGCGCAAACGACAGCAACGAATGAAACAGACGGTTGGCCCGCTGGCTGAGCGCGTCCTGGAAATCGCCGAAATGGGGCAGGGCGTGCTCGACGAACGCTCGCAGGTGCGCACGCGCCTCGTCGGCGCTCACCGGCCAAGGCAGGCGATCGGCCTGCGGCTCGCCGAAGGTGGTCACGCCTGCGGCCACGATGGCCTGCCACAGCGCCTGATGGTTGTGCGGCGTGCGCCAGTCAATGGGCTCGGGCGGCTGGCCCGACCAGGCCTTGCGGTTGTCGGCGTCAAAGTTCCATTGGCCCCCTTCAGGTTGCCGGTCTGCCGACATCAGCACCCCATGGCGACGGCGCATGTGCCGATAAAAGTGCTCCATCAGCCACTGCTTGCGGCCGGCGAACAGCTCGGCGGCCTCGTCTCGTGCGGTCAGAAAGTGCTCGGTGTCGACCATCTCCACCGTCAAGCCTTGCGCCCGCCTGGCCTGAGCCCATTGCGCCAACTCCTCGTCAAGGCGCCATTCGTCCGGGGCCTGGTAGGCCACTCGGTCTGCCCGGTGGTGGGCGATCAGCGCGTCCAGGTTGGCCACAATCTCCTGGCGGTTGCTCGGGTGGTCGATGGCGATGTGGCGCACCCGGTGCCCCTGCGCGCGCAAGCGCTCTGCAAAGGCCCGCATCGCCGCGAAGATGGCCAGCACCTTCTGGGCGTGGTGCAGCACGTACGAGGTTTCTTGCTTGACCTCCATGATGACGTGGACGACGTCTTCGTCGACCTGCCGGTACCAGCTGTGGTCGGGGTTGAGTTGATCGCCCAGGATCAGTCGCAGCGTCGTCATGCCTGGCTCCACATCCGGCGGTAGGCGCCATCGGGGTCGTGCTCGCGGGCCTGTTTGTCGGCATCGAAGCGCCGACCGCCGCGAGGGTCGGTGCCGCGCCCGGCGATGTAGGCCCAGTTGCCCTGGTTGCTGAACACGTCGAAGTCGATCAGCCGGGACTCGAACCAGGCGGCACCGGCGCGCCAGTCGCAGCGCATCTCGTGGATGAGGTGGCTGGCCACGATCTGCCTCATGCGGTTGGACAGCCAGCCCGTGGCGTGGAGCTCTCGCATGCCGGCGTCAACGAGGGCGTGACCGGTTCGGCCTTGGCACCAGCGCGCGAAGGCAGCGGGGTCGTGAGGGGGGGCTGGCAGCTCGCTGAGGCCCCTGGCGCGGTAAAGGCGTCGGCCATGCTTGAGGTGGAGCAGCAGGAAGTGCTCGCGCCACAGCAGCTCGAAAGTGACCCAGCCGCTGCTGTCGCTGGCGCCGTGCTCGGCCTCCCACGACCGCAGTGAATGCTGAGCTTGCCGAGCCGAGATCGCCCCCCAGGCCAGCCAGGGTGCGAGCTTGGTGGAAAACGCCGTGCCGTGCAGGCCGTTGCGCGTGGCTTTGTAGTGGTGTGCCTGCCCTCGCGCCAGGTAGCTCGCCCAGTGAGCTTGGGCCGCATGCTCGCCGATGTGCCAGGCCGGCTCGGTCAGGGGAAACGAAGACCTGGGGTCGCCATGCACTTGCGAGGGCACCTCGAGCAAGGCTTGGGGCCAAGGGTGGCCTGGGGCACCCAGCGCAACATCGGTCAGTGGCCGTGGCCACGCCGTGGGGCAAGCCTGGGGGGCGGCTGCCTGCAAGCCCGAGCGCTGCACAGCCTGACGAAAGGCCGTGAACACATCGGGTGTCTGGTCCGGGCTGAAGGGCAGCTCACCCAGCTCGAACAGGCCGCCCTGGTGGTGGGTTTGCCATCGCCAGCCAGCTCGCAGCGCCGCCTGAGCCAGGGCCCGGTCGACAGCGGTTTCTTCTGGTGCTGGCAACTGCTCGCTCCAGACCTCGCCCGCGCCTGTGCTGGCCACCAGTTGCTCGATGACTTGTGTCGGTTCACCCTGAAGCACCACCAGGCTGTGCCCATGGGCGCGCAGGCCTTCAGAGAGCTGGCTCAGCGCTTGATGCAGCGCCAGCAACCGGTGCGGGCCCATGCGCTGAGCCACCCACCGGGTCGCCTGGGTTTGCGCCGGGTCCCAGACGAAAACCGCCAGCCAAGGCGCGCCCTGTGCCAAGGCCGATGCACAAGAGGCGCGCAACACGGGGTGATCCGACAGCCTCAGGTCCTGGCGAAACCAGTGGATCACGGGCTTCATGGGCTTGCCCGGGGCGACGCGGGTTGACCCGGGCCCTGGTCCCGGCAGCGGTCAGAGCAGTAGCGCACGTTGTCCCAGTCGCGTGCCCACTTCTTGCGCCAGGCAAAGGGGCGTTGGCAGCAGGCGCAGGCCTTGGTGGGCAGTTCCGACTTCTTTTTCATGCGTGGCATCAGAACCCCAGGGACAGCTGATCGTCGTTGGATGTGGCGGCCCCTCGCGCCTGCCGAGGCTGGCTTTCGCGCCGAGCCCGGTCGCCCCGGTGGGCGCGCGAGGCGTGCCGGTGCACGATGGCCTGCTTGGCCGCGCGCACGTCGGGGTCGGCGCGGCGCGCGTGCAATCGGGCCTTGGCGCTGCGCAAGGCTTCGTCCAGGTCAACCAGGGGCAAGGGAATGTCGGCCTGGTCGTCGGCGCCCACGCGCAGGCCACAGCGCGCCTGCACGTCGGCTGGCATGCGCCAGGGCTCGAACAACCAGGTGTCGGGCACGCGTCGCATGGCGGGCAGCCAGCGGCGCACGAACACCCCGCGAGGGTCCTGGTCACGGGCCTGCTTGATCGGGTTGTAGACGCGTGTGGTGTTGATGCCCGTGGTGCCGGCCTGCATCTGCATCTGGCTCCAGTGGATGCCGGGCTCGTAGTCGACGAACTGCCGCGCCAGCCACTCGCCCACGGCCCGCCAGTGCAACCACAACGGGTAGCTGGCCACCGACACCAGCATGGCGCGCATGCGGAAGTTGATCCAGCCGGTCTCGCGCAGCATGGCCACGCAGGCGTCCACCAGGGGCCAGCCCGTGCGGCCGTTTTGCAGGGCCGCGAAGCGTTCGGCGCTGAACTCGCCCTCCCGCAGGCCGTCGTAGCCTTGGTGCACGTTGCGCCACTCGATCTCGGGCTCGCTTTCCAGCTTCTGAATGAAATGGCAATGCCAGTGCAGGCGGCTGATGAAGGCGTGCAGGCCGGCTTGCTGGCGCGCTGCCCGGGCTTGCCCCTCGGGCGAAGCCTGGCTGGCTGGTTCAGCGAGTTCCGACAGCCGGTGGTGGGTGGCCTGCACGACCTCGCGCAGGCTCACGCAACCCAGCGCCAGGTACGGTGACAGGCGCGAGCAGGCGGTGGGGGCCGACAGGGGCGATGAGATGCCGCCCCGGTATCGGGCGCAGCGGTCGTGCAGGAAGTCATCCAGCACCTCCAGGGCGCGCTGCCGTCCCCCTCGCTGCCGGCGCGGCGCGTCGGCTTCGGCGAAGGTGGGCAGGTCAGGGGGAGGG
>SCMV01000080.1 GCA_005502875.1 Comamonadaceae bacterium 2PF
ATGCAAAGTCAGCCGTACGCCACCATCGGCCTAACTGGTCGTTGCAGGGGACGCCTCCACCACTGCGCGCTTCGGCCATGCCAAGCGCGCGCCCCTGAACTTGGGCGTTAGGCCCTCACGTGAATACGCCGCATGCGCAGGCCACACGAGCCACCTCCTCGGTGGCTACCAGCAGCCAGGCATGCGGTTCTTGGCTCGCGCAAGGCGTCGTGGCATGCTTGCATTCAAGCTGGCGTCAGCACAGCAATCAACACGCGGGGGTCTCATGCCAAGTCAGCCGTACGCCACCACCGGCCTAACTGTGCGTTGCAGGGGACGCCTCCACGGCTGCGCGCTTCGGCATCGCCTTATGGGCGCCCCTGAACTTGGGCGTTAGGCCCCAGGAAGACATGTCGTGCGCATTCCACTTCTGCTACTTCTGAGCTTCTGCTCTGCACTGGGCATAGGGCTTATCGCAGGGCTCGCACGAGGCCTACTGTCGAAAGGTTGGGCCGTACGGCAACTCTTGCTGGCACTATCGATTCCGTGTCTTCTGGCCATCTGCTGCGCATACGAAGGATCGAACAATAGCGACGAGCATGTCTCGCTGCTGCTGTTCGCGATCGTTGCCGCCTCAATGGCAGCCATGCTCTTTGCAATCGCGATCTTCGTCGGCTTGCTTCTCGCCATCCCGTTTCGTCGAGCAAAGTCACCGGGTCACTGATTGAACGCTACAGGCTTCATGAAACGCTGCAACTTCAATCCACCTCGCGCCACTAACCATCGCCTAACTGTGCGGTCAAGCGGACGCCAACACAGGCCATGCCTTCGGCATTCTCATGGCCTGCGTTGGTGCCCTACGCACCTGCGGTGCTCCGGCGCCGCTTACCTTGGTAGTTAGGCCCCACGAAGATTCACCGGATGCAGACCAAAGCTCATACGCGCGCCACCACGATCATCGTCTTGGCCGCAGCCCTAGCCGGTTGCTACAACAACGCATCCGAGTTCAAAGCACTGGCAGAGCGAAGCATTCCCATCGAGGGCACGGTCTACTCGTTGAACTGCCACAACCACGGCCAGTATTGGTATGAGTTCTACTTCGAAGGCAAGCGGCACATTGGCATCAATGAGCCCGATGCCCCAAAGTACTGCAGCGATGTTCGCGTTGGGACGAAGGTGACGGTACACGTAGACCCCGAGAATCCAAACGTGCACACGCTTGCGGCTCCGAGCGTGGCCTACGAAAGTAGGCGAGGGTTCTATGTGCCGACTTGGGCCATCATCGTGATCGGAGGGGCAATCGCCATTGCTTTTCAGTTGTGGCAAACCGTGCGTCCCTCAAAGCGCTAAAAATGCAGAACATACCTATGAGCAACGTCGCACCTGAAGTGGCTGCGCTTCGCAGTATTTGCAACCGTGGCCTAACTGGCAGGTCAAGCGGACGCCAACACAGGCCATGCCTTCGGCATTCTCATGGCTTGTGTTGGTGCCCTACGCACCTTCGGTGCTCCGGCGCCGCTTACCTTGGTAGTTAGGCCCTCGCGGAACACGCCGCTTGCCAAGGTCACACGAGCCGCCTCCTCGGCGGCAGTCGCACATTCGTTCTTGCCACCAAGTTGGTGCGCCGCCGGCTCTGTCGCGCAGGTTGAAGCTGCGTTAGATTGAGGCATTCGTCAGCGCATGGCTGACGCCATACGCAAAGG
Source organism: Comamonadaceae bacterium 2PF (assembly GCA_005502875.1). Lineage (GTDB taxonomy): Bacteria > Pseudomonadota > Gammaproteobacteria > Burkholderiales > Burkholderiaceae_C > Aquabacterium. The sequence goes on from SCMV01000080.1 coordinate 1,683, forward strand.
GAGGCGTGATGGCACGGTTCATCTCGGAAGCTGCAGCTGCAGCTCATCGCGCACACCAGGCTCACGCCTCGTGTGCGGGCTCGCTGGTCGCGCAAGCGCTCTGCTACTTGCACCGGCCTAACTGGGCGTTGCAGGGGACGCCTCCACCACTGCGCGCTTCGGCCACGCCAAGCGCGCGCCCCTGAACTTGGTCGTTAGGCCTTATGAATCGCACCATTGCTCTCATTGCCCTCTGTACCGGCTTGGTAGCTGTGTCAGCACTCGCGGGATCTGGCGCCACGTTCATGTACTTGGCCAAGCCAGTCGAACAGTGGAATATCGATTTCAACGAAACGCAGCTCGTTGCGCAAGCATCAGCCTTGCAAGCACTGCGCGAGGGCAAGGCCGATCCCGCCCTTCAACAGCTGGAGCTGGCGGCTGCGCACGCTATCAACCAACTCGCAAAGGCAAAGGCAGCTAGCGCAAACACACGGATCACCTATGCCTCGGCTCAAGCAATCAAGTACATGTGCAGCAATCCCCCAGCTATCGCCGGAGCCACTACGGGCCAGCCTCCATCAGTGAATGAAGCGTGCACAGCACTTCAAGAATCTGGGGCAAACCAATGACTCCGCAACCAAGGCTCAACCAGTAATGCAACACTCTGCCTACGTTCACCAGCCTAACTGGTCGTTGCACACGGACGCCCATGCTTCGCATGGGCGCCGGTGAACTTGGGCGTTAGGCCCATGCAAAACACCCCGCATGCGCAGGCCAACCGAGCCTCCTCTCGGCGGCCAAACCACCGCCGCATAAACTGAACGCCTTCTCATCAACAAAGGCTGTCCCATGAGAGCACTGATCGCACTGGTTGTTCTTGCATCGTCCGTCGCTGGCTGCGCCGTCTACACACCATCAGGCTCGGTTGTCATCGACCCTGCCGGCCGGCAGGACTCTGGCGGCGGAAAGTTCTGTCCGCCCGGCCAAGCCAAAAAGGGCAACTGCTGAGCATGCGGTCGCGCGCTATCAACCAGCGCCTAACTGGGCGTTGCAGGGGACGCCTCCACGGCTGCGCGCTTCGGCTACGCCAAGCGCGCGCCCCTGAACTTGGGCGTTAGGCTCTGCGCGAATGCCCAGTATTCATCGGCCTTGCGGGGCATTCGCCAAATCGCTCATGGCTTGCGGTCTGTGTGCTGGCATCTCTGCCGCTCAGGTTGCAGGTGCGTTAGATTGAGGTCTTCGTCAGCGCATGGCTGACGCCATACGCAAAGGGAGGCGTGATGGCACGGTTCGTCTCGGAAGCTGCCGCTGCAGCTCATCGCGCACACCAGGCTGGCGCCTCGTGTGCGGGCTCGCTGGCTGCGCATCGGCTCTGCTACTGGCACCGGCCTAACTGGGCGTTGCAGGGGACGCCTCCACCACTGCGCGCTTCGGCCACGCCAAGCGCGCGCCCCTGAACTTGGGCGTTAGGCCCTCGCGGAATACGCAGCATGCCCAGGCCAAGCGAGCCACCTCCTCGGTGGCTACCAGCAGCCAGGCATGCGGTTCTTGGCTCGCGCAAGGCGTCGTGGCATGCTTGCATTCAAGCTGGCGTCAGCCCAGCAATCAACAACAGGGGTTTCATGCCAAGTCAGCCACACGCCACCACCGGCCTAACTGGGCGTTGCAGGGGACGCCTCCACCAGTGCACGCTTCGGCCTCGCCAAGCGCGCGCCCCTGAACTAGGGCGTTAGGCTCTCTGGCTATGGAAACGTTCAGCGAACAATTTGAGCGCTATACCGGCTCTGAGCAGTATGCGAAGTTCATAGCTACGCTACGCGGTCAATGCCGCGCAGATGGCCGACTCATGTACTGGCAAGAGAAGCTAATTTCTGACTTCTTTTCCACAAAAGGCGCGCTCGCTCCCGCAAGCTTGCATGAGGTTATCGACCTGTTTGGCGTCAAACCTCTTTCTGTTGATCTTGGCCACCTAGCCGCAGATGGCATTCAAATCGTTCGATCTTCGGTAATCAGAGAGTTCCGCTCCATAAATCAGGCTGCTTCGGGCGGCTCGCACCTTACGGTGTTCGAGGTGGAAATTTCTCCAAATCCAGAATCAGTAGTGTGTAACGTCGTAGATGGCTCCGGCCCACACGACGATTGCGCTATGGCCCAAGAACTTCTAGGCGCGTTCGAAAAAGGCATCTCGTTCTTTATCAATGAGAAAAAAACAGAAAGCAAGTGCTTCTTAGGCTTCACTGTTCGGCTGCTTTCTTACGTGCGCCACAACCCTGAATTTAAACCTTCAAAGCATCAAGCTGCGATCTACTTCTTACTGCATGATCTGTTATCGGAAACACTCACTGGACGAGAAGTGCATGCGAAATTGGTGGGCGTCCCGCTGTAGAGAACAGCTATCGTCTTCTCGCACCAGCCTAACTGGTTGTTCAACAGGACGCCTACCAGCTTCGCTGGCAGCCGCCTGTTAACGCGGGCGTTAGGCCCTCGCGGAATACGCAGCATGCCCAGGCCAAGCGAGCCACCTCCTCGGTGGCTACCAGCAGCCAGGCATGCGGTTCTTGGCTCGCGCAAGGCGTCGTGGCATGCTTGCATTCAAGCTGGCATCAGCCCAGCAATCAACACACAGGGGCCTCATGCAAAGTCAGCCATACGCCACCACCGGCCTAACTGTGCGTTGCAGGGGACGCCTCCACCACTGCGCGCTTCGGCATCGCCTTATGGGCGCCCCTGAACTTGGGCGTTAGGCCCTCTTCCAGTCACGGTCGAACAAATGATTCCTTCAGTTGGCCTCTCTCTCATCTTGCTGGGCATGGCACTTGTCGCCTTAGCTCAGCTTGGCATGGCAATTCACGCGTTCTCCGGCAACCCGATCAAAGGAGTCCTGTGCTTGGTGGTGCCGCTTTACATCATCGTTCACGCAAAGAAGAGTCAAACAGGCAGGCGCCTCTTAGCCGCTTGGTACATCGGCTTGGCCGTACTTGTTATCGGCGGAATCATCTCCTCTTAAGGCTTATGAGCCATCGAGCATCTATCCCCAGCCTAACTGGGCGTTTCAGGGGACGCCTCCACCACCGTTCGCTTCGGCTGAACCGAGCGGGCGCCCCTGAACTTGGGCGTTAGGCCACTCAACGGAGCAATGCGTGTGAACGGACTCGGAGTACAAACATTTCGTTGGGCCGTATTCGCAATCGGGGTCGTCGCTTGCATCTACTACCTCAATGACGCTGCCTTCAGCGCTTGGATGGCTGGCGGCCCACCAAGTAACCATAAGCTTGGTTGGGAGTTGCGCTCACAAGCAAGTCTCTGTCGGGCCATCGGCGCATTGCTGCTTGGTGTCGCTGTCTTTCGCGCTATCAAGCAAGTCCCGAGCATTTCACGAGGCACCTGGGCAATAGCGTTAGTGGCCATCTCCTTGCTTCTGGTGCCGCCGGCACAACGGGCCTTGGCCATCGACAGGTGTCTCGATAGTGGCGGCAAATGGAGCGCGCAAGCATTGGAGTGCGAGCATCTATGACCTGTGCCCATATCAACCGCGGCCTAACTGGGCGTTGCAGGGGACGCCTCCACCACTGTTCGCTTCGGCCATGCCAAGCGCGCGCCCCTGAACTTGGGCGTTAGGCCCTCACGTGAATACGCCGCATGCGCAGGCCACACGAGCCACCTCCTCGGTGGCTACCAGCAGCCAGGCATGCGGTTCTTGGCTCGCGCAAGGCGTCGTGGCATGCTTGCATTCAAGCTGGCGTCAGCACAGCAATCAACACGCGGGGGTCTCATGCCAAGTCAGCCGTACGCCACCACCGGCCTAACTGTGCGTTGCAGGGGACGCCTCCACGGCTGCGCGCTTCGGCATCGCCTTATGGGCGCCCCTGAACTTGGGCGTTAGGCCCTTGAGCGCAATGAATCGACGCCCAACTGTTCCTCTCGCTGATTGGCGCATCGCGGCACACCTGGCCGATTCCACAAACGCACAGAACCAGCCAGGCACGCCAGCGTATGGCTGTCAGTGCAATGAGTGCGAGGCATGGCGCAACGCTTGGTCGCAAACGCTACCCAGCCAGTTGGCTCATGAACTCCAACGCCTGCGCATCGACTTGAATCACCCCGTCGACCTGTACGCATACGAGAGAACACCTGCTGGGGTAGCTTGCAGAGTTATCTTTCATTGCGTTGGGCGCGTGCTCGAGGGGCCAAGCTGTTGGCGCGAGATGCCTGATGGACAGGCCATGCTTACCTACCAGTGGCTCAGAGGTGGCAGCAACTTCGTTGGCCTGGCTGTCTATCCACAGCGTCAGAGCACCCGACCTGCCCCGAACAACCAGCCGCCATCTGGCAGTGATCTCATCCAAATTGACATGCGCCTCTTGGTTCCTAGCAAAAACACCTTGCATCAGCGTATCGAGCAACCGAAGCTGGGGGCTTCGTCGTGAAAGCCTTGCACCCAGTGTCCTGCACGCACGGCCTAACTGGGCGTTGCAGGGGACGCCTCCACCACTGCGCGCTTCGGCATCGCCTTATGGGCGCCCCTGAACTTGGGCGTTAGGCCCTCACGTGAATACGCCGCATGCGCAGGCCACACGAGCCACCTCCTCGGTGGCTACCAGCAGCCAGGCATGCGGTTCTTGGCTCGCGC
>SCMV01000081.1 GCA_005502875.1 Comamonadaceae bacterium 2PF
TTTTTGTTTTACGGTAGCGCACACCACCGTGTACTGCACTTTCCTCTTCGTCGGAAGCGTCAGTTGTGAAGACGAGATCGCCAACTACCTGGTGCACACGCCCGGCTTCTTCGAGCGCAACGCCCAGCTGCTGGCCTCCATCCAGCTCACCAGCCCGCACGGCCAGCGCGCCGTCTCGCTGCAAGAGCGCCAGATGGAGATGCTGCGCGACAAGATCCGCGGCCTGGAAAAGCGCATCATGGAGATGATCCGCCACAGCCAGGAAAACGAGGCCATCGCCGACCGCCTGCACCGCTGGGTGCGCGCCGTGATGCTGGCCCACGACGACCGCGCCCTGGCCGACACCCTGGTTGAAACGCTGCGCCACGAGTTCCTGATCCCGCAGGTGGCGGTGCGCCTGTGGTCCACGCCCGAGCGCGCCCTGCGCCCCGAGCTGGCCGACCTGCCCCTGGCGGCCGAGGTCAGCGAAGACGCGCGCAGTTTTGCGTCCAGCCTGAACCAGCCCTACTGCGGCCTGAACGCCGGCTTCGAGGCCGGCAAGTGGCTGGAAGACAGCGCCCACATCACCTCGCTGGCCCTGATCCCGCTGCACCACGGCGGCGCCTGCTTCGGCCTCTTGGTGCTGGGCTCGCCCGACGCCACCCGCTACACCTCCGACATGGGCGTGGACTTCCTGCTGCAGGTGGGGGATGTGAGCAGCGCGGCGCTGGCGCGGTTGCTGTCGGCCTGACAAGGCGGCCGCCAATGAGCCGATGGGGCCACTGAACGGGCCCACGGCTGTCACGCTGGCAACGTGGCTCGACCCCGAGAATGGCGCCACAAAACCATTCAGGGATCCCTCATGCACATCGGTCAATTCAAGCCGCTCGCTGCGGCGCTTTTGTTGTCTGGCGCAGCCGGGGCCCATGCTTCGGTCAACCCCGAAATCGGGTTCAGCTGCTCGGACACGCTCTCGATCAATGACCTGGGCGGCCTGCAAGTGGGCTGCTCGGGTGACTTGCGGGTCTTTGGCAGCGGACCCGACTCGGTCCTGGCGCACCCGGATGCCATCGTGCTGCGCGCCAGCGCCAGCCTGCGGCTCGACGACTTGCGCATCATCTCGCCACAGATCACCTTGGACGCAACGCAGTTGCAGGTGGGCCCAGGGGCAAGCCTGGATGCATCGGGGCACGGGATGGGGCAGGGCGCACAGAGCGGTCCCCTGACGCTGCGCGTCGGTGGCGATGTCCGGCTGGGTGCAGGTCTGGACCCGAACCGGGTGACGGTGGTGACGACCAGCCCGGGCGGGGTGGTCATGACGGTGGGATTTCAAGCGTCGGCAAGCATCTCTGGCAGCCGCTTCGGCTCCGACGCCCGCCTGTCGGAATGGCCTTCGCCCATCAGCGGCCAGGTCAGTGGTGCGTTCTTTGGCACGGTCGGCACCTCATCGGGCGTCATCGACGTGACGAGCCCCGGCCTCGTTGGTGCCGCTGGTGGGGGCCGCTACGTCGCGCCCTTCCTGCTGTCAAAGCCCGTCACCGGGACGTTGAGCCCCGTGCCCGAGTCCTCGACCTGGACCCTGCTGCTGGGCGGCCTGGGCGTGATGGCCTTCGCGCGCCGCCGCCGCGCCTGACGCCTTCTTTGAGTGCCCCGGGTTGGGCGCGCGGCGGCACAATCGCAGTCATGCCCGCACCCCAGCCCGCCACACCGCCCGTGCCGCACCCGGCCGAGCCGGACCCGCTGGTCACCCGCCACCTCGACCACCTGCGCGTGCAGCGCCGCCTGGCCGAGCGCACGCTGGCCATGTACGGCGACGCCTTCCAGCGGCTGCAGGCCTTTTGCGACAAGGACGGGCTGGCGCTGCCGCAGGTGCGCGGCCACCACGTGCGCGGCTGGGTGGCGCGCCTGCACGGCCAGGGCCTGGGCCCGCGCAGCCTGGCCATCACGCTGTCGGCCTGGCGGGGCCTGTTCAAGTGGATGGGCATTGAAGGGCTGACGGTGCTCAATCCGACCGACGGCGTGCGCCCACCCAAGGCCCCGCGCCCCCTGCCCAAGGCCTTGTCGGTGGACCAGGCCGTGGCCTTGTCCGAGCACATCGACACCGACTCAGCGGCGCGCGCCGCCTCACCCGCTGCCGCCACCCGGGCCGAACGCGAAGGCCCCTGGCTGGCCGCGCGCGACCACGCCATCGTCGAGCTGCTCTACAGCAGTGGCCTGCGCAGCGCCGAGTTGCTGGGCCTGGATGCACAAGCCCACGCGGACGCGCTGGGCTGGGTCGACCTGCGGGCCGGCGAGGCCCACGTCACCGGCAAGGGCGACAAGCGCCGCATCGTGCCCGTGGGCGAAGCCGCGCGCAAAGCCCTGAGTGCCTGGCTGCAGGTGCGCGGCGAGCTCGGCCTGCGCGAAGGCGAAGCCGCGCTCTTCGTCAGCCGCCTGGGCCGGCGGCTGACGCCCATGCAGTTGCGCAACCGGCTCAAGCAACTGGCGCAGGACGCCGGCCTGCCCACGCACGTGCACCCGCACATGCTGCGCCACAGCTTCGCCAGCCACGTGCTGCAGTCCAGCGGCGACCTGCGCGCCGTGCAGGAGCTGCTCGGCCACGCTCAGATCAGCACCACGCAGGTCTACACGCGGCTGGACTTTCAGCACCTGGCCAAGGTGTACGACGCTGCGCACCCACGGGCCAAGCGCAAGTGAAGGCCCTTCAAGCGCCCGACCGACGCGCGTGGCGCAGCAAACAGGCGTTGAGCGACTCGAAGATCACCGGCTTGGTGAGGTAGTCGAGCATGCCCGAGTCCTGGCCGCGCTGGCGGGCGTCCTCGAAGGCATGGGCCGTCAGGCCGATGACGGGCAGGCCCGGGTCGATGGCCAGCATGCGGGCCGTGGCGCCGAAGCCGTCGAGCACGGGCATCTCGATGTCGCACAGCACCGCGTCGTAGGCGCCGATGCCCGCCTCGGCCACCGCCTCGCAGGCCGCCTGCCCGTCCGCCACGGCCTGCACCTGCACGCCCTGGTTGCGGAAGTACTGCATCAGCAGCAGCTGGTTGACGGGGTTGTCCTCGGCCAGCAGGATGCGCAAGCCAGACAAGGTGCCAGCAGGCGCGGCCGAAGGGCGATGGGCTGGGCGCGCCTGCGCACCCGAGCCCACCCAGGCCGATGCCGGGCTCGGCTGCCCCCCATCCACCGACTCGGCCACGGGCACGAGCACGGGCACCACCGGCTGCAAAGGCAGCCAGACATCGAAGCGCGTGCCACGGCCTGGCGCGCTGTCCACCTCGATGCGCCCATCCATGAGGTCGACCAGGCGCTTGCAGATCGACAGGCCCAGGCCCGTGCCCCCCACGCGCCGCGTGCGGCTGGCGTCACCTTGCTCGAACGGCTGGAACAAGCGGGTCAGCTGGTCTGCCGACATGCCCGCACCGGTGTCCTGCACCTGCAGCAGCAAGCCAGCCTGCGTGCCTGCGCGCCCCGGCTGGGGCTGGGCTTTCACGCGCAACCGCACGCTGCCCTGGTCGGTGAACTTGACGGCGTTGGTCAGCAGGTTGACGAGCACCTGGTCCAGGCGCAAGCCATCGACCAGCCAGCGATCGGGCAGGCCGGGCTCTCGCTCGACAATCAGGCTCAGCCCCTTGTCGCGCGCCTGCTGTCCGACCAAGTTGGTGGCCTGCTCGATGACGTCGTCCAGGCGCGTGGCCACGGGCACCAGCGCGAGCTTGCCCGCCTCGATCTTGGAAAAATCGAGCACGTCGTTGACCAGGCCCAGCAGGTGGCGGCCCGCCTGCTGGATGTGCGCGAACGACTCGGCAGGCGCCTCGCCGGCGTGGCGCATGGCCCCCAGCTGGGCAAAGCCGATGACGGCGTTGAGCGGCGTGCGGATCTCGTGGCTCATGCTGGCCAGGAAGTCGCTCTTGGCGCGGCTGGCCTGCTCGGCGTCGGCGCGGGCCTGCTTGAGCTCGGTCACGTCCAGCGCCATGACGATGAAGCCGGCCACGCGGCCTTCGACCACGTCGGGCGTGTAGCTGACCTGGGCCGTCAGGCCGGCCTCGACGTGCTCGCACGAACAGGCCTCGCCGGCCAGCGCCCGCTCCACGAAGGCGCGGGTGTTCTCCCAGCCGCGTGGCGACAACACCTGGGTGATGTGGCGCCCGAGCAGGGGCTGGGCCTTGTGCGCCCAGTGTCCGGCCAGCTTGCGGTTGACGAAGCGCAGGACCAGCTCGGCATCCCAGTAAGCCACCGCGCCGGGCATGCGGTCGAGCACGGTCTGCAGGCGCTCCAGGCTCTGGGTTCGCAACTGCAGCTGCGCGCGCAGCAAGGCGATCTCTCGGCGCAGGGCGGCCGGGTCGTCGGCTTGGCCGGACAGCAGGTCGGCTGGGCCAGGGTTGAGGGGCGCCATGGGTCTCCGGTGGGACAGCGGTGAGGACAACGGCTGCACGATACACGTGTAACGCCCCCACTGGCACACCCCCCAGGGGTCATCCCTGAGCCGCAGGCACCCCGGGGTTCAGGGGCCGCACGGGGCCCACCCCAGAACGAGCAGGCCTCAGTCCTGGCCGAACAGGTCGCGGCTGTAGACCTTGTCCAGCACGTCCTGCAGGTCGGCGCCGATGCGGTTGGCGACGATGACGTCGGACTTGGCCTTGAACTCGGCCAGGTCCTTGATGACCTTGGAGTTGAAGAACTCGTCTTCTTCCAGCACGGGCTCGTACAGGATGACCTCAACGCCCTTGGCCTTGATGCGCTTCATCACGCCCTGGATGGAGCTGGCGCGGAAGTTGTCGCTGCCGGCCTTCATGATGAGGCGGTAGATGCCCACCACCTTCGGCTTGCGCGCCAGGATGCTGTCGGCAACGAAGTCCTTGCGCGTGGTGTTGGAGGTGACGATGGCACCGATCAGGTTCTGCGGCACCTGCGAGTAGTTGGCCAGCAGCTGCTTGGTGTCCTTGGGCAGGCAGTAGCCGCCGTAGCCAAAGCTCGGGTTGTTGTAGTGGGCGCCCACGCGCGGGTCCAGGCTCACGCCGTCGATGATCTCGCGGGTGTTCAGGCCGTGGGTCTGGGCGTAGGTGTCGAGCTCGTTGAAGTAGGCCACGCGCATCGCCAGGTAGGTGTTGGCGAACAGCTTGATGGCCTCGGCCTCGGACGAGCCGGTCAGCAGCACCGGCACCTCGGCCTTGAGCGCGGCCTGGCGCAGCAGGCCGGCGAAGCGCTCGGCACGCGCGGAGCGCTCGCCCACCACGATGCGGCTGGGATGCAGGTTGTCGAACAGGGCGCGGCCTTCGCGCAGGAACTCGGGCGAGAAGATGACCTGCTGGGTGTTGAACTTGCGGTTGACCTCTTCGGTGTAGCCCACGGGGATGGTCGACTTGATCACCATCACCGCCTTGGGGTTGGCCGCCAGCACCGCCTGGATGACGGACTCGACGCTCTTCGTGTTGAAGCGGTTGGTGTCGGCGTCGTAGTCGGTGGGCGTGGCGATGACCACGTACTCGGCCTCGGCGCAGGCTTCGGCCAGGCTCGTGGTGGCGCGCAGGTCGAGCTGTTCGGTCTGCAGGTGCTGGGTGATGTCGGCGTCTTCGATGGGCGAGACGCGCTGGTTGACCTGGTCAACGCGCGACTGCATGACGTCCACCGCCACCACATGGTTCTGGCGCGCCAGCAGCACGGCCATGGACATGCCGACGTAGCCGAGGCCCACGACGGCGATCTTCGACGGGGCTTGGGG
>SCMV01000082.1 GCA_005502875.1 Comamonadaceae bacterium 2PF
GTTCGGGCATGGGGGTGACGCGGGTGGGCGCGTCCGCAGACAACCCGGCATTGTCGCCTGGGTGGCGACTTCGCGGGCGTGCGGATCCCCCAGGCGAGGCGGGGTCTTGTCGGGTGCTCAGGCTGTCCGATCGCCCGATGTCGTGACCGAAGCGGCGATGGCTGCCCGGGGCGATGGGTTGTTTTTTGTAAAGCCGATGCCTCGTGGCACCTTGCCTTGTGCGCGAAGGGGGCTGGCGCCGCACAATGGGCGCGTGTCCGATTCGCCCAAGAAAGGGGCTTTCCAACGATGATCCGTCAGCGCATCACCAGTGTCTTTGCTTCGTTCGCCGTGGCCTTGGCCGGCGTCACCCTGTCGGTGGCCCCGATCGAGTCCGAGGCCAAGCGCCTGGGCAGCGGCCGTGCCTCTGGCATGCAGCGTCAGATGCCCGCCAAGCAGGCCGACAGCTCGCCGCCGGCACAGAACGCCACGCCCAACCAGGCCGCCAAGCCTGCCCAGGCGGCGCCGGCCAACGCAGCGGCCCCGACCGCGGCCGCCCAACCCGCCAAACGCTCGTGGATGGGTCCGATCGCGGGCTTGGCAGCGGGCCTGGGCCTGGCCGCTTTGGCCAGCCACTTCGGTTTCGGTGACGAACTCGCCAACTTCATGATGATCGCGCTGCTGGCCGTGGTGGCCATGGTCGCCATCGGCTGGATCATGCGTCGCATGCGTGGTGCGCAGCCGGCAGGCCCGCAGCTGGCGGGTGCCGGTGCGCCCTTGCAAGGGTCGCCTGCTTCGGCTGGCCTGGGTGGTTCGCAGCAGGCTGCAGGCTCGCCCATGGCACGTGAGGCCCATGGGGTTTTCGGCGGTGGTCAGGCAACGGGTGCTTCGGCCGCCGGCCTGGGCGCAGCCGCTGCGTCTGCACGCCCTGAAGGTTTCGATGCCGATGGCTTCACCCGCATCGCCAAGATGATCTTCATCCGACTGCAGGCCGCCAACGACGACGCCAACCTCGACGACTTGCGCAAGTTCACCACGCCGGAGCTGTTCGCTTCGCTGCGCCTGGACCTGCAAGAGCGCGGTCAGTCTTCCCAGCAGACCGACGTCATGCAGCTCGATGCCGAGCTGGTCGACACGGCCCAGGAAAATGGCCAGTGGGTGGCCTCGGTGCGCTTCAGCGGTTTGATCCGCGAGGAAGTGGGCCAGGGTGCCGAGCCCTTCAACGAGTTGTGGCACCTGGTCAAGCCGCTCGATGGTGGTCGCGAATGGGCGATTGCCGGCATCACGCCGCTGCAAGCTTGAATCATCTCTGCCGTTGAGTGGGTTGATCGCGTGGCGTGAGCCACGCCGATCGCGATCCATCAAAAAAGCCCGTCCGGCGTGAGCCGGACGGGCTTTTGTTTGGCCGCCGCCCACAGTGGCGGCGGCCACCAGCCGGTGTGGGGCCCGGCCGGTGGACAGGGATCCGGGGCCTCAGGCCTTCTTGGCCCAGGCCTGGCACCAGCCCTTGCCATTGACCTGCTTGCCGCCCAGCAGCGGGCACACGCCCCAGGCGTCCTTGCCTTGGTAGAACTGGCAGTTGGCGCAGTTGTTGCCGGCTTTGTACTGCGGGTACTTCTTGGCGTCGACCTTGGTGGCGTCGTGCTTGTAGCCGAGGCCCACGGCGGCGGGGTCTTTTTCATCGACCTTGGCAGCCTGGGCGTGGGCGCTGGTCATGCCGGTGACTGCGCCGAGCGCTGCGGCGGCCGGGACGATGGTCATGATGAATTGACGGCGACTGGTCATGGTGGGGTTCTCCGTGGTGAGGAAAAGAAAAGGCGTTGAACTGCCTTTGACGTATTTTTGACCGATTTGTGCTGGCTTGTCTGAGGTCAAATCAGATTCGTTGGGGTCAAACCTGATTCAACTGACCGGAGTCTCGAAATGGCTGAAGCACATGATCTCGGTGACGCAACGTTGCCACGTTATCGCAGCAGCGCGGCTGCCCGGATGGTGAACATCCCGGTGGCGACCCTGCGCGTGTGGGAGCGACGCTACAGCGTGGTGGGGCCCTCTCAGGCGCCCTCCGGGCACCGACTGTATTCCAGTCAGGATGTTCGGCGCTTGGTGTTGATCAAGCAACTGGTGAACAAGGGCCATGCGATCAGCATGCTGGCGCGGCTGGAGACCCACCAGCTGCAGGACCTGGCCAGCGAGGCCGAGCAGGCGGAGGCGGCGGTCTCGACGGGGCAGGCCATGGTCCCCGTGCGCGCGCCGAGCCCGGCCATCGCCGACGAGGTGCGCCTGTTGCTGGTGGGGCATGGCGCGGGTGCCCGCTGGACGGAATGCCTGCGCGGCCTGCAGGGCGTGCGCGTGATCGGTGCGCTGGACGAGAGCGCGGCTTCGGAGATGGCGGCCCAGCAGATGAGGGCCGACCTGATCCTGGCGGACCTGGGCTCCGTGCACATGGAGTCGGTGGATTGGCTGGGCAGGCTGATGCGTCACGTGGGTGCCAGGCAGATGATCGTCATCCATGGTTTTGCCAACTCGCAGGTGCTTGAGGCCCTGCGGGCTCGGGCGGCGGTTTTGCGGCGCTCGCCGCTGCACCCCGATGAGTTCAGGCAGACGGTCGTGGAGGCGGTTCGCGGGTGGTTCAGCGTGGGCCAGGCCCTGCAGGCCTTGCCTGACCCGGCGCCGGCGCCGCGCTTTGACAGCGCCGACCTGGTCACGCTGATTGCCCAGATGCCGAAGGTGGCTTGCGAGTGCCCCAAGCACCTGGCCGAGCTCATCACCTTGCTGGGGCAGTTCGAGACCTACAGCGCCGACTGCGAGAGCCGCCAACCGGCGGACGTGGCCCTGCACGCTTACCTCTACCGCATCGCTGGCCACGCCAGGGCCATGATGGAAGAGGCCTTGGCGACCGTGGCCATCGCAGAGGGCGTGAGCCTGCCGAGGTCGGCATGACCGATGCCACCGATCCACGCGGGCTGGTGCTCGTCATTGGGGCCACCGGTGGGCTGGGCCGGGCCATGGTGGATGCGGCCGCGCTGCGCTGGCCTGAGGCCGAGGTCATGGCTTTGTCACGCCAGTCAACGCCTGCGCTCGACTTGCTGGACGAGGCCACCATCGCCGCCAGCGCGCAAGCGGTGAAGGCGCACCTGCAGGCCAGCGAACGCTCGCTGCAACTGGTGATCGACGCCACGGGCTGGTTGCATGGGCAGGGCTGGATGCCCGAGAAAAGCTGGCGCCAACTGGACCCGGCTCACCTGGCGCACCAGTTCGCGGTCAACGCCACCGGGCCCGCCCTGTTGATGAAGCACTTTTTGCCGCTGTTGCCACGGCAGCAGCGAGCGGTGTTCGCGACCTTGTCGGCCAAGGTCGGCAGCATCGGCGACAACCGCCTGGGCGGCTGGTGGGGCTACCGCGCGGCCAAGGCGGCGCTCAACCAGTTCGTGCGCACGGCGTCGATCGAGCTGGCGCGCAGCCACCCGCAGGCCATTTGCGTGGCCCTGCACCCGGGCACGGTCGAGACTGGTTTGTCTCAACCCTTTTCGCACTCGGGCCTGACCGTGCGTTCGCCGGCCGAGGCGGCCGAGCGATTGCTGACGGTCATCGACGGCCTGGGCAGCGGGCACACCGGCGGGTTCCTGGACCACACCGGCGAGCCCTTGCCCTGGTGATCAAGGCGCGCTCGCTGCGACGGGCTCGGGGGCGCCGTCGTCTTCTTCGATGAGGAAGCCGCCACTTTGGTGGGCCCACAGCCGCGCGTACAGGCCTCCTCGGGCCAGCAGCGAGGCGTGGTCGCCCTCTTCAACGATGCGCCCCTGGTCCATCACGATGAGGCGGTCCATCGCGGCGATGGTGGACAGGCGGTGCGCCACGGCCACCACGGTCTTGCCTTCCATCAGCTTGTAGAGGCTGCCCTGGATGGCGGCCTCGACCTCGGAGTCGAGCGCACTGGTGGCCTCATCCAACAGCAAGATGGGTGCGTCTTTCAGCATGACGCGGGCGATGGCGATGCGCTGGCGCTGCCCACCTGAGAGCTTGACGCCGCGCTCGCCCACGTGGGCTTCGAAGCCGTGGCGGCCGTGCGGATCGGTCAGCGTGTGGATGAAGTCGATCGCTTCGGCGCGCTCGGCGGCGCGGGCCATGTCGGCGTCGCTGGCGTCAGGTCGGCCGTAGAGGATGTTGTCGCGCACCGAGCGGTGCAGCAAAGAGGTGTCTTGCGTGACCATGCCGACCTGGGCGCGCACGCTGTCTTGCTGCACCTCGGCGATGTCCTGCCCGTCGATCAGCACGCGACCCGACTCGACGTCGTAAAAGCGCAGCAGCAGGTTGAGGATGGTGGTTTTGCCCGCGCCGGATCGGCCCACCAGGCCGATCTTCTCGCCGGGGCGGATGCGCAGGTTCAGGCCGTCGATGACGGTGCGCTGGCCGCCGTAGCTGAAGCGCACGTTGTCGAAGTGCACCTCGCCTTGCGCCACCTTCAATGCAGGCGCTTGAGGGCGGTCGAGCACGGTGTGCGGCTTGGACAGCGTGTTGATGCCGTCCTGGACGGTGCCGATGTGCTCGAACAGCGAGGCCATCTCCCACATCATCCAGTGCGAGATGCCGTTCAGGCGCAGCGCCATGGCGGTGGCCGCGGCCACGCCGCCGATGCCCACTTGCCCTTGCGTCCACAACCACAGGGCCACGCCCGATGTGGACAGGATCAGCAGCATGCTCAAGGTGTGGTTGACGACCTCGAAGCCAGTGACCAGGCGCATCTGGCCGTGCACGGTCTTCATGAACTCCTGCATGGCCGAGCGCGCGTAGCCGGCCTCGCGGTTGGCATGCGAGAACAGCTTGACGGTGGTGATGTTGGTGTAGGCGTCGGTGACGCGGCCGGTCATCAGCGAGCGGGCGTCGGCCTGGCTGCGCGCGGCGCGACTCAGGCGCGGCACGAACCAGCGCACGGCCAGGCCGTAGAGCGCCAGCCAGCTCAGGAAAGGCGCCATCAGCAGCAGGTCGAAGCCCCCCACCACGGCCGTCATCGTGAAGAAGTAGATGACGACGAAGACGAGGATGTCGCCCAGGATGAAGCAGGTGTCGCGCACGGCCAGGGCCGTCTGCATGACCTTGGCGGCCACGCGGCCGGCGAATTCGTCCTGGTAGAAGCTCAGGCTCTGGCTGAGCATCAGGCGGTGAAAGACCCAGCGCAGGCGCATGGGGAAGTTGCCCGCCAGCGTCTGGTGCTTGAGCGTGGTGTGCAGCCAGACCACCAAGGGGCTGGCCATGAGCACGGCGGCCAGGGCGAGCAGGTGGCCTTCGGTGTGCTCCCAGAACTTGCCTGGCGGCACGTTCGAGAGCCGCTCGACGATGCCGCCCATCATGTTGAAGAGCAGGGCCTCGAAGGCGCCGATGCTGGCGGTCAGCAGCGTCATGGCCAGCAGCCAGGGACGCATGCCTTGGGTGCCGGCCCAGACGAAGGCCATGAAGCCTTTCGGTGGGGGACTGGGG
>SCMV01000083.1 GCA_005502875.1 Comamonadaceae bacterium 2PF
GGGCACGGCGAGCATGGGGGTGGGGGCGGCCTGGCTGGTCACGCGTTATGACTTCCCGCTGCGTGGGGCGCTGGAGTGGGCGCTGGTGCTGCCGCTGGCCGTGCCTGGCTACGTGATGGCCTACACCTACACCGACCTGCTGCAGTTCGTGGGGCCGGTGCAG
The DNA here is from genome assembly GCA_005502875.1 of Comamonadaceae bacterium 2PF. GTDB lineage: Bacteria > Pseudomonadota > Gammaproteobacteria > Burkholderiales > Burkholderiaceae_C > Aquabacterium. Next base: position 164 of record SCMV01000083.1, read on the forward strand.
ACCGCGTTGCGCGAGGCCTTCGGCTGGACCCGCGCCGATTACTGGTTCCCCGATGTGCGCTCGCTGGGCGGCGCGGTGGTGCTGTTCTCGCTGGTGCTCTACCCCTATGTGTACATGCTGGCGCGCACCGCCTTCCTGGAGCGCGCGGGCGGCATGCTCGAAGTGGGGCGCGTGCTGGGCCTGGGCCCCTGGGGCAGCTTCTTTCGGGTCTCGCTGCCGCTGGCCCGGCCGGCCATCGCTGCCGGGGTGTCGCTGGCGCTGATGGAGACGCTGGCCGATTTCGGGGCCGTGTCCTACTTCGGCGTGCAGACCTTCACCACCGGCATCTACCGCGCCTGGTTCTCGTTGGGCGACCGGGTGGCCGCAGCGCAACTGGCGTCGGCCCTGCTGGGGTTCGTCATCCTGGTGCTGGCCTTCGAGCGCATCTCGCGGGGCCGGGCGCGTTTTCATGACACCACCTTGCGCCGTTCGCGCCTGAGCGGCATCCGCGTGGGGGGCTGGCGGGCCGTGCTGGCGGTGCTGGCCTGCGTGGTGCCGGTGTTGGCGGGCTTCATCTTGCCGGCCTGCATCTTGCTGCACATGTCGCTGAGCCAGGGCGATGCGCAGTTCGGTCCGCGTTTCATCGAGCTGGCGCGCAACAGCGTCACGGTTTCGGGCCTGACGGCCTTCATCGCGGTGACGCTGGCGGTGCTGCTGGCTTACGCCGCGCGCCTGCAGCCTCACTGGCTGGTGCAGCTGACCCACCGCCTGGGCGGGCTGGGCTATGCGCTGCCAGGCACGGTCATCGCCGTGGGGGTGCTGATCCCCGTCACGCGGGTGGACAACGTGCTCACCACCTGGCTGGAGCAGGCCGTGGGCTGGGAGGGGGGGCTCGTGCTCACGGGTGGCATCGCCGGGTTGGTGTACGCCTGTGTGGTGCGTTTCCTGACGCCAGCCGTTCAGTCGGTCGACGCCGGCTTGCTCAAGGTCACGCCCAACATGGACCACGCGGCGCGCAGCCTGGGGCTGTCGCCCACGGCCACCCTGCGTCGGGTGCACTTTCCGCTGCTGCGTGGCAGCTTGCTGACGGCGCTGCTGCTGGTGTTCATCGACGTGATGAAGGAGCTGCCGGCCACGCTGGTGATGCGGCCCTTCAACTTCGACACGCTGGCCACGCAGGCCTACACGCTGGCCTCGGACGAGCGCCTGGCCGAGGCCTCGACCGCGGCGCTGACCATCGTGGTGGTGGGGCTGCTGCCGCTGATCGTTCTCTCACGAGAGATCGCGCGCAGCCGCTTGCCCGGCGGCGGGCGCTGAGCCGGGTCGTTGCGACGGGCACTGCGTGAACCGATGGCCTGAGCCGGACTGGCCCAGGCCTGCTCGCCGCTTCAACGCCAGCCGGCGCGGTCGTACAGCTTCTGAGCCTTGGCCGCGTTCTTGGCCAGCTCACCCACGTTGATGTCGTCCGGCTTGAAGCTGCCCAGCGTGGTCAGCGCCGGGTTGTTCAGCTTGACCGATGCCACCGCCGGCCACTCGTTGTTGCCATCGGCGAAGTAGGCCTGAGCCTGGTCGCTGCTGAGGTACTCCAGGAACTTGACTGCGGCGGCCTTGTTCGGTGCCGTCTTGATGATGCCGGCGCCCGAGACGTTGATGTGCGTGCCCCAGGTCTGCTGGTTGGGCCAGACCACGCCCAGCGCTTCAACGACCTTGCGGTCTTCCGGCTTGCTCGAGCGCATCAGGCGCGCCAGGTAGTAGCTGTTGGAGATCGTCACGCCGCATTCGCCAGCGGCCACGGCCTTGAGCTGGTCGGTGTCGCCGCCCTTGGGCGCGCGCGCGAAGTTCTGCACCAGGCCACGGGCCCAGGCTTCGGCTTGCTGCTCTCCCTGGTGGGCGATGAAGGCGCCGCCCAGCGACAGGTTGTAGGGGTGCGAGCCCGAGCGCACGCAGACCTGGCCCTTCAGGCGCGGGTGGGCGAGGTCACCGTAGGTCTGCACCCACTCGGCCTTGACGGCCTGCTTGTTGTAGGCGATGAGGCGAGCGCGGGTCGAGAAAGCGATCCAGTTCGGCGTGCGCAGCTTGGCGGGGATGCGCTGGTCCAGCACCTTGGACTGGATGGGGGCGAACAGGCCGGCCTGGTCGGCGACTTCCAGGCGTGCCGCGTCGACCGTGATCAGGATGTCGGCAGGCGACTTGGCGCCTTCGTTCTTGATGCGCTCGAGCAGTTCGTCTTCCTTGCCGTCCAGGCGGTTGACCTTGATGCCGGTCTGCTTGGTGAAGTTGGCGTACAGGGCCTCGTCGGTCTGGTAGTGGCGGGCCGAGTAGATGTTGAGGACCTTGTCGTCGGCCTGGGCCAATGAAGCCGAGAAGGCCAGGGCGGCGAAGGCAAGCACATTGAGGCGAGGCAGCAAGGTAACCATGGAGCGCATTCCTGAATCGTGGATGTGAAAAAGCCCGCGGGCCGGGGCCGGCATCATGGCCGACGGCTCGCGAGCTTACACGATAGCGAGAATGATTCGCATTGATATCCAGCAAGGCGGCGGTTCATTGCTGACGTTGTGCACGCCCGCCGTTCAGGCTGTCCTCAATTTGACCTCGGTTGGCGGTCAAGCCGCCTTCAGGCTGAACCGGTTGGCCCGGCGGAAGGTGCCGAAGTCGTTGAATCGCACGCCCATCTCGCGCATCACCCGGTGGGCGATGCCGGCGTTCCACTGGCGGATGTAGAAGGGCTCTTTCACCGCGAAGTGGTGGATGGCGTGGGTGCTGCCGAAGTTGAAGCAAAACAGCTGCATCGGCACCAGCCACCAGGGGTTGAGCACCTGGCACTGCTGCATGGCGTTGCGGGCTTCGACGTCACCGTAGTAGTGCATGTTCGAGCTGATGAAGTGCAGGCAGAAGGTGCGCAGCAGGCAGGGCAGGGCGTAGACCACGCCAAAGGTGTCCAGGCCAGCCATCAGCTGAGGCATCCATTGCGGCCAGGGGATGTCCACCCCGAGCAGCGGCGCGGCGAATTGCACGGCGTGCAGCACCACCCAGGCGTGGAAGCTGATGTAGTAGACGTGGCCGATGGGCATGTAGGCCATGGCCTGCTCCAGCGCCAGGCGACGTGCTTCGCTCGCGTTGGCTGGCTTTTGCGCCTTGATGAACTTGGCGGTGGCGCGGCGCATTTCGAAAGGGCGCAGGGCCACGGCGAGCATGTTGTCACCGGTCATCAGCAAGCGGCGCAGGCCCCAGGGCGTGCCATTGGTGATGCCGCGCTCTTCCAGGTCGGACTCGGTGCCCGAGACCTTGTGGTGGTGCAGGTGCAGTTTGCGGCGCACGAAGGGGCTCACGGTCGACGCCCGCGCCAGCCAGCCCACCAGCAGCATCAGGCTGTTCGCCCAGGGCTTGCTGCGGAAGTACATCTGGTGGATGAGGTCGTGCTCGAGCTCGTGGATGAAGGACGCGAAGATGGCCACGGCCGGCACGCACACCCACCACGGGATCAGGCCGTCGACGTAGGCCCAGCCGCTGGCGACCATGCCCAGCAGCGAGCCGATCATGATGGCCGCACCGATGGCGTCCTGGTGGCGCAGCCAGGGGTGGCGCGCGCGCAGGTCTTCACCGGCTTTGAGCACCACGCTGCGGATGTGTTCGGACTTCTGTGCGTCGCTCATGCGGCGCGGGTCGGGTGACCGGGGGGACAACTTCTTGCTCATGTGCTCCTCGTGGGCGCCTTCTCTGGCGCTTGCTTCGGCCTCGTCTCGAGCGTGTCGGGGCGGGGCGCAGCGTTTCCTTGACGAGGCTCAAGCGTAAGGAGTCGGCGTTGTCAGCGTGAGGGGCGCACGGGCCTGAAACTTGTCATTTCGGGCCACCGTTGGCTGCCAGCTTGTCTCGCCAGGCCTTGGGCGACAGGCCCGTCCACTTGCCGAAGGCGCGCGCAAAGTTGGCCGGGTCGGCGTAACCCACGGCATCGGCCACCTGCTTGATGGCGAGCTGTGGGTCGGCCAGCAAGCGTTCGGCATCGCGCTGGCGCACCTCGTCCAACAGCGCCTGGAAGGAGCTGTCTTCGGCCTGCAGGCGGCGTTTGAGGGTGCGCTCGGACATGTGCAGCTGCTGCGCCACCTCGGCCAGCTCGGGGTAGCGGCCACCTTCGCAGCGCAGGCGTTCGATCACCTGGCCACGCATGCCGCCGGCCGCCGCTTGGCGCGACATCTCCTGCTCGCAGCGCTCGATGGCCAGCTGCACGCTGACCGGGTCGGCCGTGGCGATCGGCTCGTCGAGCATGCGCGCGGGGAAGTGGATCTCGACGGCGCGCTGATTGAAGGCGAAGGGCGGCAGCCGGTCGCGGTAGCGCTCGTAGGCCTCGGGCTCGGGGTGGGGCACGTGGATGCGGCTGGTCCAGCCGAAGGTGGCCGGGTCCTGCCCGCGCACCTTGGCGAACAGGCTGCACAGCTCGACCACGGCCAGGTCCATCACGAAGGCGCGGTAGGGCCCCAGGGGCACGGTTTCGCGCAGCTCGATGACGACCTCATCGCCGCGCACCGTCATCTCGTTGCTGAAAATGGGCACGCGGGCTCGGAAGTAGCGCTCGCTGAACTCGATGGCTTCGCGCAGCGTGGCACAGCTGATCAGGCCGAAGCCCACGAAGCCGTGCTTGGTGACCTGGCTGCGCAGGCCCAGTTCATAGGCCAGGCCGTGGTCCGGGTCGGCTCGCATGGCGTTGACGAGCAGCACGGCGTACTGCCAGGCGTCGATCTGCGCGTGCTGGGCCTTGAGCTCTTCGTGCGTCAGCCGCGTGCCAGCCAGCAAGGCCGCCTGCGCGTGACCTCGCTCCAGCATCAGCGTCAGGAGCGACAGCGCATAGGCCGCAGGGATGCGGGCGGTGAGCGACGATGGCGAGGGCAGGGTGGGGG
>SCMV01000084.1 GCA_005502875.1 Comamonadaceae bacterium 2PF
TGCCCCCACCCCCCAAATCCATGCCGACCCCAACCTGCTGGCCAGGCGACTGGGCTACGCGGGGCTGATCCCCTTCATCGCTGGCGCGCTCTTCGTGTGGCTGTTGGTGGGCCGCATCGACGACGAGCCTTTTGCTTTTGTGGTGCGGGCACTGTCGACCTACGCTGCGCTGATCCTGTCCTTCCTGGGCGGCATGCGCTGGGGACTGGTGATGCCCTCCTCGCAATGGCACGGCCCGGTGCCAGGCTATCAGCGCCGCGCCTTGTGGACCGGCATTGCCTTCTCGCTGATCGCGTGGGTGGGGCTGCTGATGCCCCCACATGCCGGCCTGGCCTGGTTGGGCGGCATGCTGATCGCCTGCTACCTGGCTGACCGCAAGCACTACCTGGAGCTGGGCGCAGCAGGCTGGCTGACCCTGCGCTTTCGCCTGACCGTGGTGGCCAGCCTTTGCTGCTTCGTGTCCGCCGCCCAGATCTGAGAAACCCCGCCATGACCGAATTCCGCATCGAGGCCGCCGAGCCGCAACGCCATCGCTTCCAGGTGACGATGACGGTGTCCCGTCCCAGGCAGCGTCAGCGCCTGAGCCTGCCGGTTTGGATCCCGGGCAGCTACCTGGTGCGTGAATTCGCCAGGCACCTGACGCCGCTGCAGGCTCGGCAGGGAGATTCGGCCTGCGAGGTCCAGCAGATCGACAAAGCCACCTGGGAAGTCATCACCGACGGGCGCAGCACGCTGAGCGTGAGCTACGAGGTCCACGCTTTTGACACTTCCGTGCGCGCCGCCTTCCTGGATGCCAGGCGCGGCTTCTTCAATGGCACGAGCGTGTTCCTTCGGGCCGAGGGGTTCGAAGCCAAGCCGCACCGCGTGCGCATTGGCGGCTTGCCCAAAGGCTGGCAGGTTGCGACGGCGTTGCAAGCCGTGAAGGTCAACGCAGCAGGCTGGGGGCTTTACGAGGCACCCGACCACGATGAGCTGATCGACCACCCGGTCGAGCTGGGCACCTTCTGGCGTGGCGAGTTTTCGGTGCGCGGCGTCCGCCATGAGTTCGTGGTGGCAGGCGCCAGCCCGGACTTCGATGGCGATCGCCTGCTGGCCGACACGCGCCAGGTCTGCGAAGCGCAGATCCAGTTCTGGCATGGGCGCCGCAAAGCCGCTTTCGACCACTATGTGTTCATGCTCAATGCGGTGGAAGATGGCTACGGCGGGCTGGAGCACCGGCGCAGCACGGCCCTGATCTGTGCACGCAAGGACCTGCCGCGCAAGGGGCGAGCCGTCGCCACTGAGGCCTACACCACCTTGCTGGGCCTCATCAGCCACGAGTACTTCCACACCTGGAACGTCAAGCGACTCAAGCCAGCGGGGTTCGACCCCATCGACCTCAGCCGGGAAAACATGACCCGGATGCTGTGGTTCTTCGAAGGCTTCACGTCTTACTACGATGACCAGTTCCTGTTGCGCACCAAGCTGATCGACACCGCCACCTACCTCAAGCTCGTTGGCAAGACCGTCAACCAGGTGCGAGGCACGCCGGGTCGGCTGACGTACAGCGTCGGGCAGGCCAGCTTCGATGCGTGGACGCGCTACTACCGACCGGACGAAAACACCGCGAACGCCACGGTCAGTTACTACACCAAGGGCTCGCTGGTGGCGCTGTGCCTGGACCTGGCCTTGCGGCTGCTGCCCATGCGCGATGGCCACCAACCCAAGCTCGATGGCGTCATGGAAAGGCTTTGGCGGCTGGGTCGCTCGGTCACCGAGGCCGATGTGGCCCAGGCCTTGAGCGACGAGGCTCAGCATGCGCCCGACACGCCAAGCCACCTGCAGGCCCGCTCGGCCGCCCAAAGCTGGGCCGATCTGTTGCACCGCTGGACGGAGACTTGTGAGGAGCTGCCGCTGAGCGAGCTGCTGGCCAGCCATGGCGTGCAATGGCAGAGCAAGGCCGCCCCGCCGCCCCAGCGGCTGGGCGTGCGCCTTTCCGAAGCAGGCGGCGCGCTGAAGGTGCAGGCGGTCATGCGCCACGGGCAGGCCGAATCCGCAGGGCTCAGCGCCGGTGATGAGTTGCTGGCACTGGACGGCTGGCGGCTCAAGCGCACCGACGACCTCCTGCAATGGCACGACGGCAGCAAGTCACAGGCGCTGCTCATCAGCCGCGATCAGCGCCTGGAGACCCTCACCTTGCCTGCCCTGGGCGGCGGCGCGGCCACACCCTTTGCCGATGACATCGTGACCTTGGCCCTGCCCAGCGCGGCACCGGAGCCGGCAGTGCTGGCGCGCCGCAAGGCCTGGCTGAGGGCCTGATGACCCGCCTGGCTGGCCCAACAACGCCCCGGACACCCGCCAGGCTGCTGGCGCTGGCGGCGCTGGTGGCGGCGCTGCACCTGTGGCTCACGGGCAGCGTGCTCGAGGAAATGGCGGGGCTGCAGCCGGACGCACCACGCATCGAGCGCATGCAGGCCGAGTACGTGTCGGAGGTTCGGCTGACGAGCCCTCCTGCGGCCCCGATCGTGGCGCCCCCTGCGCCACCGATGGCCAAGGCTGGCCCCGTTCGGCGAAAAAAGGCTGTGCGCCCCCCTGAGGCCGCGTCGGCTGCGTCCCAGGCCGATGCGGCAGGGCTCGCCGATGCCTCATCGGCTTCTTCGCCCGCCTTCCCCGCGCACGAGTCGGCCAGCACGGCACAGGCGGCCAGCGCGCCAGAAACGACGGCAGCCGCATCGGCTCCGAGCTCGCTCGCCTCCGAGCCGACATCGACGGCAGCGCAGCCTCCTGAACGCTTTGTCTGGCCGATTGCCACGCGCGTGAGCTACATCATGGAAGGCTTCTACAGGGGGCCCTTGCATGGTCAGTCCAGCGTCGAATGGATCAGAAAAGACCAGCGCTACCAGGTGCACATCGACGCCAGCGTGGGCCCGAGCTTCGCGCCGCTGGGCTCGTGGCGGCTGAGCAGCGAGGGCGAGATTCGGCCGCAAGGCCTGCATCCCCAACGCTACGAAAACGTCAACCGCTTGCTGGTGCGAAGCGCCCGATCCAAGGTGATCGAGCTGGGTGAGGAACAGGTCAAGCTGCCAGACGGCAAGTTGCAGGCGCGCACCGTTGGCCTGCAAGACCCGGCCAGCTTCATGATCCAGGTCGCCTACCAGTTCATCCTGGACCCGAGCAAGGCCAGGCCGGGCAGCAGCTTCGAGATGACGGTGCTGACCCTGCGCAAGCCGGAGCCCCTGGTTTTCGACGTGATCGAGGAGGTGGAACTCGACACCCCGATGGGCCGCATCCCGACGCTGCACGTCCGACCGCGCAAGGCCGTCGTCGACGATGGCGCGCTGCCCGCGAACGTCTGGTTCGCGCCTGGCTTGCAGTACCTGCCGGTGCGCATCGCCATGAAGATGAAGGACGACGTCTGGCTGGAGATGAACCTGTCCAAGGCGCCGCAACAGACGCCTGGGCAAGCTGCGGACACCGCCGACACGGCCCGCGCCGCGTCGGCGCCTTGAGGCAGCTGCCAGAAGCCGGTCGGCGCGTCACCCAAGAACCAACCACGGCACCACCCCGGGCAATGCACACCCCGGGAGCCGCCACCACGGAGGTCAGCCGCCCTTGCCCGCCGCCTTGGCCAGGCGCTGCTCCAGGGCCTGCTGCGATGCAGCGCCCGGCAAGCGAGAGCCGTCTTCAAAGAAGATGGCTGGCGTGCCGTTGACGCGCAGCTTCTGCGACAGCGCCATGTTGCGCTGCAAAGGCGAGCCGCACTGGCCCAGGGCACGCGGCGGCGCCTCGCCGTCTAGCATCCAGTTCAGCCAGGTCTGGGTGCGGTCTTTGGCGCACCAGATCTGCTCGGCCTTGACGCGCGAATCGTCACCCAGGATGCCGATGACAAAGGTGTAGACGGTCACGTCCTTGAGCTTCTGGATGTCGCGCTCCAGTCGCTTGCAGTAGCCGCAATTGGGGTCGGAAAACACCACCATCCGGCGCTTGCCGTTGCCGTTTTTCCAGACCACGGCGTCACGCAGCGGGAAGTTGTCGAAATCAACCTGGTTGATCTCGTCCAGCCGCGCCTCGGTGAGGTTGCGCTGGCTGCGCACATCGATCAGTTGGCCGTCGATGAGGTGATCGCCACTGGCGTCGGTGTAGAAGATGTGGCCACCGGCTCGCAGCTCAATCAGGCCGGACATGGAGGTGGTGCGCGCGCCTTCGATCGGGGGCAGCTGCGGCATGCGCTGCGACAGCTTTTGCTTGAGCGAATTGAGCTGCGCGGCGGGCAATTCAGCCTGCGCATGGGCCAGGCCCTGGCTCATCGCCAAAGCGATGAAGGTGGCGCGCAGGATTCGGGTGAGT
>SCMV01000085.1 GCA_005502875.1 Comamonadaceae bacterium 2PF
GTGCCAGCCTGCCTGCCAGGCGCTCGACGGGGCATCAGGGGCCTGGGCTGGGAGGGTGCCGGGAGCAGGCTCAGTCGCCATCGGTTTCAGGATCGAAGCGTTCACCCAGGAGCAGGCCCTGGTCGCTCACCTGCACGCCCAGGCGGGCCATGCGGTAACGCATCTGGCGCAGCGACAGGCCCAGGCTTGCCCCGGCTGCGGTGCGGTTGAGCCGGTGCTTCTCCAGCGCCTGGATGAGGATTTCGCGCTCCACCTGGTCCAGGTGGGCGACCAGGTCGCTCGGCATGGGCGAGGTCGTGGGAAGGGGCTGGGCAGGGGGGAGCGGGCCATCCGAGGCAAGCGAGGCGCCCTCGGGTTGCGCGGGAGGTGCAAGGGGGGGCTGCCAAGCGTTGGCAGGTGCGGGCAGCAGGCCCAGGTCGTCTGCCTCCAGCGTGGTGGCGTTGCTCAGCGCCACCGCACGGTGCAGCATGTTCTCCAGCTCGCGCACGTTGCCCGGGAAGGGGTGGGCCAGCAGGGCGGCCAACGCGTCGGTGCTCAGTTGTGGTGGCGAGGCGAGGCCGGATTCCCGGCCGATGCGATCGAGGATGCGCTGGCACAGCAGGGGCAGGTCCTCGAGCCGCTCGCGCAAAGGGGGCAGGGCGATGCGGATGACGTTGAGGCGGTAGAACAGGTCTTGCCGAAAGCGTTGCGCCTGCACCTCGTGGGCCAGGTCTTTGTGCGAGGCGCTGATGAGGCGCACGTCCACCGGCACTTCCTGGGTGGCGCCGACAGGGCGCACAGCGCGCTCCTGGATGGCTCTGAGCAGCTTCGATTGCATGGCCAGTGGCAGGTCGCCGATCTCATCGAGGAAGAGCGTGCCGCCATGCGCGGCCTGGAAAAAGCCCGCGCGGTCTTCGGTTGCGCCGGTGAAGGCGCCTTTGCGGAAGCCGAAGAACTCGGCTTCGAGCAATTGCTCCGGGATGGCGCCGCAGTTGACGGCGATGAAGGGGGCCGCGCCACGGCTGCTGCAGTCGTGGATGGCCCGGGCCACCAGCTCTTTGCCCGTGCCCGACTCGCCCCACAACAGCACGGGGGCCATGCTGCGGGCGACCTTGTCGATGAGCACCCGCACCTGCTGCATGGCGGGGCTGTGGCCGGCCAGCCGGGCCAGGCCTGGTGGCTCGCTTCCCACGCGTGAGCGGGTGCGCTGTTCGGACTGCGGTGGCGTGGGCGCGGCGGTGGCCGAGTCTTCGCGGGCTTGCAGCGCCGAGGCCACCACGCTGCGGAACTGCTTGAGGTCAACCGGCTTGGTGAGGTAGTCGTAGGCGCCCGCCTTGAGCGCACTGACAGCGTTTTCGGCCGACCCGTAGGCGGTGATGACGATGCTCTTTTCGGGCCGCCCTGCGGCGTCGAGGCGGCGGATCAGGTCCAGGCCTTCGCCATCGGGCAAGCGCATGTCGGTGATGATGGCGCTGAAGGGCTGCTCGCTGAGCAGCTGCCAGGCGTCTTCAACGCAGCCAGCGGTTTCGATGTGGTAGCCCTCGCGCAGCAGGGTCAACTCGTACAGCGTGCGCAGATCGGGCTCGTCGTCAACGACCAGCAGGCGGTGGCGGGTGGGGGCGCTCATGCGGTGAACGGGCTCTCAGCCGGGGAATCGACGGGCATCGTGATGAAGAACTCGTTGCGGTGCCGAACAGAGGGAGGGTGCTGGCGGTAGTCGATGCTCGCGCCGTGCCTCTCACACAATTCTCGGGAAATGTACAGGCCCAGTCCAGTGCCCCGGCTGCTGGTCGAGAAGAAGGGCTCGAACAGGGCGCGCTCGGTGTCGGGCTGGATGGGCTCGCCGTCGTTGCCCACCGACAGCATCAGCAAACCCTCCTGTGTGACCGAGGCCAGCCAGAGCAGGCTCAGCAGGATGGCGCCAGGCTCGCCGCTGTTGTAGCGCAGGGCGTTGTCGAGCAGGTTGACCAGCACGCGTTGCAGGTGCTCAGGCTCGAAGCGCACCCGCAAAGGGACCTGTTTGGGGCCAGGGTGGCACCCGCTGACATCGATCTCCAGCAGGCTTTCGGCGCCGGTGGCGAGGCGGTGGGTGCTGCGCCACTCGTTGCAGATGGCCATCACCGTTTCAACCGGGTCGATGGCGGGCGCAGGCGGGCGCACACCTGGGGCCACGGTGAGGATGTCGTCGACGATGTGCTTGAGTCGATCGACGTTGGAGCCGATCATCTGGGTGAGTTTTTGCTGGCTGGGCTGGACGGCGTCCTCGGCCAGCAGGGCATTGGCCTGAGCGATGGCGGCCAGCGGGTTGCGGATTTCGTGGGCGATGCCGGCCGACATGCGGCCCATCGAGGCGAGCTTGTCCTGGCGTTGGCGTGCGCGCACGGTGCGCAGGTCCTCCAGCAGCATCACGCACATGTCTTCTCGGCGGGCGTCCTGCTGGGGGGAGGCCGGGCTGCGTGTGAAGCGCACCCGAAGCCGCAGTTCGCGCTGGGACTGATCGTCAAAGCGCAGGCGGATTTCCTGCCCGCCTTCTGCCTGCAGCGGGTGGTTGATGGCGCGTTCCACAGCTTCGACAAGGGGTTGCCAGGCGGGCACGCCACGCAGCTGAAAGGGGGCATTCGAGGCGATGCGGTGGGCCGACAGCAGGCGCCGCGCCGCCGGGTTGGCGGTGCGCACGCGACCGCGTCGATCGACCACCATCACGCCTTCTGTCATTTCGTCGAGCACCAGTCGATTGAGCTCAGCCTGCTGGCGAGCCAGCTCAAGGCTGCCCCGGGCGCTGCGCTCTTCTCGGGCCAGGCGAGTGGCGAGTTCGTTGGCCAGGATCGCGATGGCAAACAGGCCGATGCCGGTCAGTCCGGCCTGGGTCATGAGCTGGGTGATCTGGGCTTGTCCCTGAACCAACTGCAGCGCAGCAGCCCCCAGCAGGTTCAGCGTGGCCACAGCCGCCGTGCCCAGGGCCATGATGCGCGGCATCAGCACGCCGGCCATCAGCACGGGCAGCACCAGCAGGGCTTGCGAGTTGACCGATGAGCCCGTCAGGTAATGCAGCGCAGAAAAGAAGGCCAGGTCCACACCGACGCTGCCAAGCACCTGGCGCGGACGCAACGTCGATTGCTGAGGTGGGGCGGGGAGCCGTTGACTGGGCCACCACCACACCAACCAGGCCAAACCGGCGTAGCCCAGCGTCATCCATTTCATCCAGCCCGGTGTTTCGGTGCCGACGGCGTGGAGCACCCCGATGAGCCCCAGCAGGGTGAGCGCCAGGACCGCTCGGGCGTTGAGGAAGGCACGGTAGACCCGGAAAAAGTAGGGTGCTCCCGCAGCTTCGGATGCTGGCTGGGCGGGCGGGGCGCTGCCGACCCCACTCCATCCACGACCACCGAAAGCCTCCTGGACGAGGGTGCTGTCGACGCCATCTGGTGGGCCGAACCAGGAGTTCGCCGCAGCACCGCCGGGATGAGCTTTCGATGGCGTGGGGCGCATGTTCGCTCAGTCGCCGCGGCCAGCCGCCCGCAGGTGCGCTTCACTGCAAAAAGGCTGACCTTGATCGTTGACGAAGGCCTCGCCAGACGGCAGGTGGACGCCACAGCGGGCGCAGGGGACCATGGTGGTCGTTCGGGTCGGGGTGGGCT
>SCMV01000086.1 GCA_005502875.1 Comamonadaceae bacterium 2PF
TGTCCGAACGCCTAGGACCGACAGGTTCCTGCTTTTTCCGCGTGCGCAGGTTTTCGGGGTGGGGGTTACATCCGACCGCTTGACATGACAGCTGCTGCCCGCTTCGGCCTGGTGCACAATCCCGGCGCGGCGGGTTCCCCCGGCCCGCCCGGGCTCCACGGCGCCAGGGGTAGCGGCCTCATGTTGCGGGTAACTTTGCGGGTAACTCACTCCACAAAAAACGCGACCGCCTTTATCCATCGTGGTTACGGGGCGACATTCGAGTGACCCCGGCCCATTCAAAGCTTAGGCGATGTTCGCCAAGCACCCAAAAGCCCTGAGTAATCAAACACTTAGGGCTTTTCTTTTGCTCGCAACGGTGCGGGCACACCATCGGCTCACAGCCGTGTCCACCGCGCGCAACGCCATCGTTCAAAAGCCCGACCCCAAAAGGTCGAGCTTTTCCTTGCCACGAAAACCCGCATGGGTTTTCCAGACGTTTCTCACAGCTCGAAACACATTGGGTGAAGAAATGTGTCGCGTTTCGTGAAAGTTGGCACAAAGCTTGGGTAAAACGGAAAGCAGCAAAGGGCGCGCACAGCCCTGCTGATGTTCGTCACATGGAGGACCCATGACCCAGCCACACGCCTACGAGCTCGTTCGCTCTCTGCTGATCTTCATGCACCTGGCCGCGATGATCGCTGCCGGCATCTCGATCGCTTTCGGCGACTACGCCATCCTCAGGCATCGCCCCGTCAACCGAGACCTGATGGTCAAGGCCAGCCGAGCGGTGACCTGGTCGCTGGTGGCACTGTGGGTCACAGGCTTGAGCATCATTTCGCTGGACATGTCCACGGTGGCGCTCACCCTGGCCAAGGCGCCGAAACTGCAGGCCAAGCTCACGGTGGTGCTCATCCTCACCGCCAACGGCTTCCTGCTGCACCGCTACACCCTCACGGCGCTGGGCGGACGCAAACGCCCCACCGAGCAGCAGGTCAAGGTCGCGGCCATCCTGGGTGCCGTCAGCGCCACGTCCTGGGGCTACGCCATGTTCCTGGGCGTGGCCAAGGCCTGGGCACCGATCTTGGGCGCCTCGGGCTTCCTGGTGTTGTACGCATTGGGGCTGGCCTTCGGCATCGCGGTGTCGCTGCGCTGGGTGCGCCCGATGCTGATGCGCCAAGCGCCGTCGGAGTCGCCCCGTTCGTCGCGCCAACGCAGCCGTCAGGCTCCCCGCGAAGACCTCATCGACGACGATCTCACCCCCCTGGCCGGGTGATCCCATGATGCGCAAGCCACGGGAGGGGCGCCCGTGGCACACTTCAGATGCATCCCGCACAGACGGGAGATTTGGGAGTGTGCTGCCACATGGACATCTACATCGACCGCACCATCGAGTTCGGACAGCTGCTGCCCCCTGGGGCGCCTGACCTGACGCTCTCGCTGGGGCAACACCCGTTTCACCTGGCCCTGCCCGAGCGGCCAGGCGAGAGCATGGCTGTGCGCCTGCGCGCCGCCACCTACTGCGGTGTCACCGACGTGCTGCAGTTCATCGCCGAGGTCCTGCCGCCCGATGGCTCGATCCCGGACGACACCGACTTCGACCCCCGAGACAACGACAGGCTGCGCCGCGTGCAGCTCAGCGAGTTGTTGCTCGCACCGCTGGCCAACTTGCCCCGGCTGAGTTTCGACACGGAGCACCTCAACGCGTCGGCCAACGAAGGCCAGGTCACCCGGGCCCAAGCGCTGGCGCGCGGCCTGTCATGGCAACACCGTGCCGATGGGCGCGTCGAAGTGAGCCCCGACCCCCAAGCCGCGCCGCGTGTTCTGACCGGCTGGCGCGCCGACCCGCAATCGACCCAGCTCACCATGAGCAGCCACCTGGGCCGACCCACCGACCAGGCGATCGCGCTGCAAGAGCTCAGCGCCGATGCCCGTCGCGCAGCCCTGGATCTGATGCAGGCCCGCCAGGAGGCGTTGACCGAAATCGATGCGCTGCAGTCCCTGCAACCCACCTTGAGGGCCATCAGCCGGGCCAGGCACGGTCACATCGACCGCGCGGCCCCTGACACCGTTCGCCAGGCCGTCGAGCGCCACCGAGAGCGTGCCAGCCTGGAAGTCGATCGACTGCTGCAAGAGTTGCGCAACGGGGGCTGAGCGCCACCCGCAGGGGCCCCAGCCAGTTCGGTGCACCGCAGGCGGCGATGGCACGCCCGCGGTCAAAGCGAATGACCTGTTGCGAGATCAGGCGAAATCCGACCGCAGAAAACAAAAACGCCACAGACAAGCTGCGGCGTTTTTGGTGATTCCTGGTCGGGGTGAGAGGATTCGAACCTCCGGCCTCTACGTCCCGAACGTAGCGCTCTACCAGGCTAAGCTACACCCCGATCTCAACGCGATCAATGCGTCGTCTTCACGACGACCTGTGGATCGAGTCAAACGATAATTCTAGCAGAGATTCACGCCACTCATTGGCGGGCAACAGGTCCAGGCAACGTTTGGCGCGCTCGGCCTGCTGCTGCGCGGCCTCACGCGTCGCGTCCAGCGCCCCGGTGCGTTTGACGATCTCGACGATCTGGGCCATGCGCTCGACCTCGCCCTGCTCGATGGCCTGGCGGATCAAGGCGGCCTCTTCAGGCGTGCCACGCTGCATCGCCACCAACAGCGGCAGCGTGGGCTTGCCTTCGCGCAGGTCGTCGCCGATGTTCTTGCCCAGCTCGGCCGTGCTGCCTTCGTAGTCGAGCAGGTCGTCGATGAGCTGGAAGGCCGTGCCCAGCGTGCGCCCGTATTCGGCACAGGCCGCTTCGACCTCGGGCGAGGCGTCACTGATGAGCGCGCCCAGGCGTGCCGAGGCCTCAAACAGCTTGGCCGTCTTGTATTCGATGACACGCAGGTAGTCGTCCACCGAGATGTCGGGGTCGTGCATGTTCATCAGCTGCAGCACCTCGCCTTCGGCGATGACGTTGGTCGCGTCGGCCAGCACCTCCATCACGCGCAGGCGGTTGGTCGAGACCATCATCTGAAAGGCCCGCGAATACAGGAAGTCGCCCACCAGCACGCTGGCGGCGTTGCCGAACATGGCGTTGGCGGTCTTGCGGCCACGTCGCAGGTCGGACTCGTCGACCACGTCGTCGTGCAGCAGCGTGGCGGTGTGGATGAACTCGACCACGGCGGCCAGCTCATGGCGCTCGCTCGAGCGGTTGCCCAGGGCGCCGGAGATCAGCAACAGCAGCATCGGGCGCACACGCTTGCCACCGGCGCTGACGATGTAGTGCGAAATCTGGTTGACCAGCGCGACCTGCGAGGAGAGCCGACGGTGGATGACCTGGTCGACCTCAGCCATGTCGGCTGCGGCAAGGGCTCGGTAGCTGGCGGGGGATGAAGAGGAGGTCACGCGGAGGAAGCGGTTGGGTGCGCCCGTGCAGGCACATGGGGGGCCGAATTGCAGCCCGACGAGGGCGATTATAGGAAGGCCCTTTCGGATTCGCCGCACAATCACGGCTCAGCGTGCATCACCCCACCCGCCGCACCATGGACCTGCCCACCCC
>SCMV01000087.1 GCA_005502875.1 Comamonadaceae bacterium 2PF
GGCAGGGGTGGGCCTCGCGCATGCGTTCGCGCATGGCCACGACCTCCTGGGCCAGGCTGTTGGCGCAGCGCTCGGACGACAGCACGGCCCGACGGGTGCTCTCGAAGCGTTCGGCCAGCGCGGGCTCGCCCGCGCACCAGCGTGCCCGCGTCAGGGCCTGGTGTTCCCAGGTCCAGGCGGTGTTGCTGCCACGCTGGCGCTGGTAGTCGTCATACGAGTGATACGAGGTCACCAGCAGGCCCGAGTTGCCGTTCGGGCGCAGGGCGGTGTCGATGTCAAAGAGCTCGCCCACCGAAGTGCGCAGCGTCAGCCAGGTGATGAGCTTGCGAGCAAACAGCAGGTAGGCGTCGATGGGGCTGGGGGTGTCGGGGCCGGCGTCCTGCTCGGGGGCGTCCTGCTTGTCGTCGTAGACGAAGACCACGTCGAGGTCGGAGCCGTAGCCCAGTTCCTTGCCGCCGAGCTTGCCGTAGGCGATGACGGCGAAGTGCGGCTCGCGACCGACGGCGTAGCGGGCCTGTTTGCCCGGTCGCTGCTGCAGCTCGCGCCAGGCCCAACGCAGGGTGATGTCGAGCGTGGTGTCGGCCAGCAGGGACAGGTCGTCGGCCACCTGCTCGACGCTGAGCGTGCCTTCGACGTCGCGCACCAGGGTGCGGAAGACCTCGGCGTGGTGGGCGCGGCGCAGCGTGTCCATCAAGGCTTCTTCATCGGCCTGGCCGGCGCGCACCCAGGCGTTGTGGCGCTCTTCGAGCTCGGCGCGGTAGGCCTGGGCGTCGAAGCGGCCGTCCATCAGGCGTGGATCGGCGAGTTCGTCGATCACGCCGGGGTGGCGCAGCAGGTAGCGCATCGACCAGCGCGCCAGGCCCAGCAGGCGCAGCAGGCGTTTGAGCACCTCGGTGCGCTCGGCCAGCAGCGAGAGGTAGCTGTCGCGTCGCAGCAGGGGGTTGAGCCATTCCACGAAACGCAGCACGGCTTCGACACCCAGGGGTTCCTGGCCGTCGGGGCCTTCGGTCAGCGCGATCTGGGTGGCCCGGCCGATGAGCTTGGCCAGGCGCAGCTTGGCTGCGTCCGACAGCATCGCGACCTTGGGCTGGCGCGCGAACTCCAGCACGTGCGGTGCGATGGCTTCGGGCAGCTTGGCCGCGAATTCTTCGCTGTCGACCGGCAGGGGCGGTCCGCCGCAGCCCTTGCAGCCCCCTTTGCCGCCGCTTTCCCTGCCGTCGTGCAGCAGGGCGTCGAACTCGGTGGCGACCAGCTCGCGCACCTGGCACAGGGCGTTGAGCAACTGGCAGGTGGGCGACAGGCAGTCGGGGTGCGAGGACAGGTCGGCGCTGCGCTGGGTCAGGCCCATGCTGCGGGCGATCCAGTCCAGGTCGGCGTCCTGCGTGGGCAGCATGTGGGTCTGCTGGTCGTCGAGGAACTGGATGCGGTGCTCGACGCGGCGCAGGAAGGTGTAGGCGTGGGCGAGCTGCTCGGCCTTGTCGGCTGGGATGAGGCCACGCGCGACCAGGCGGGGCAGGGCCTTGAGCGTGGAGCGGGTGCGGATCTCGGGGAACTGGCCGCCGCGCACCACCTGCAGCAGCTGCACGGTGAACTCGATTTCGCGGATGCCGCCGCGTGCGAGCTTGACGTCGTTGGCGCGGTCGGGGCGCCCGGCAGCGCGGCGGGTGGCCTCGTCGCGGATCTTGCGGTGCAGCTGGCGCAGGCCTTCGAAGACGCCGTAATCGAGGTAGCGGCGGTAAACGAAGGGCATGACCAGGTTGCGCAACGCGAGCGCCCGGGCGTGGTGCTCACCCTTGGGCATGCAGCGGCGCGGTGCCACGATGCGGCTCTTGAGCCAGGCAAAGCGCTCCCATTCGCGGCCCTGCACCAGGAAGTACTCCTCCAGCATCGCCATGCTGACCACGGGCGGGCCGGAGTTGCCGTTGGGGCGCAGCGCCAGGTCGACGCGGAAGACGAAGCCGTCTTCGGTGGTGTCGGCGATCAGGGTGCTGAGCTTGCGGGCCACGAAGGCGAAGTACTCGTGCACCGAGACCTGGCCGGAGACCCGCCCACTGGCATCGCTCACGCCGGTGGTCTGGCCGTCGTCCTCGTAGACGTAGATCAGGTCGATGTCGGACGAGACGTTGAGCTCGCGCCCGCCCAGCTTGCCCATGCCGATGACCCAGAAGTCAACGCGCTGGCCCTGCTCGTTGAGGGGCTGCCCGTGCTTCAGGTCGGCTTCGGCTTCGGCCGCTTTCAGGGCGACATCCAGCGTCACCTCGGCCAGCTCGGTCATGGCCAGGGTGATGGCCTGCATGGGTGCGCTGGCTTCGACGTCCTGCACCGCCAGGCGCTCCATCACCAACTGGCGGGCCACGCGCAGCGACGACAGCAGGTCGCGGCCACCGGCCTGCAGCCGCTCGATGAGGTGGGCGATGTCGGCGCTGCGGGGCACCCCAGGGCAGGCCTGTGCGAACGCCTGGACCTCGGCCACATAGCGGCGCCGGATGCGCTGAACGTAGCGGGAGTGGTCGGCAGGGGCCGAGGACGCAGCGGCGTCGGATGGGATGTCAATCATGGAGCCGGGTCAGGGTGCAACGGGTCTGTGCTAGGGTGCTCGCCTTGGGTCGAACCAGCAGACCTGCACGCGATGGTAGGGCACAAGCCCGCCTCGGTGGGGTGGTGGTTCGACGGATGTGCGCCGATTTCATGCCTCAGATGCCCGATTCGAAGGTCGATGCGACCGACGATGCGACCGACGATCAACCTGCCGACCCCGTTGGCTCCGCTCAAGCCGCTCGCGGGCCGGGGCGATTGCTGATCCTGCCTGCGCGCTGGCTGGGGCGAACGGGGCTGAAAACCCTTCGTTGGCTGGGGTGGGGGCTGTTGGGG
>SCMV01000088.1 GCA_005502875.1 Comamonadaceae bacterium 2PF
ATGCCACGAGACTTCGCGCGAACCAGGAAGCGCGGACCTGGACGCCTGTAGCCACCGAGCAGGTGGCTCGCTTGACCTGGGCAAGCGGCGTATTTACGCGAGGGCCTAACGCCAAAGGTAAGGGGCGCCCGCTTGGCGAAGGCAAGGTGCGCAGACGTATTGGCGTCCCCTTGACCGGACAGTTAGGCTGGTGAGCGAAGGAGAGGGCGCAGAGCCCGCGACGAGCGTGCTGCCGGCCGATGTGCCACGGACATTCATTGGCGCTCCCTTTGTGATGTGCACAGAGTTTGCCAGATAGCGCAGGCCTGGTTGAAGTGCGCCGCTGGTGAGCTGGCCGCCTTGAGGACGGGCAGCCGGCCAATGCGATGGCAAGCGGTTGTTGCGCGAACCTGGGTGGTTTGCTGCCTGCCTTCAAGGACAGGCAGCCCACTTGCTGATGGTGTGCATGCAGCCTTGCGATGAACACCAGCCTTGCGCATGTGCGGCCTTCAAATGATGGCGACACGCATGGCTCCTGACGTGAGGGCCTAACGCCCAAGTTCAGGGGCGCGCGCTTGGCGATGCCGAAGCGCGCAGCCGTGGAGGCGTCCCCTGCAACGCCCAGTTAGGCGTCTGTGGCGAGGTGCTTGTATTCACTAGTTGGGTTCCTCTCCAGAGTAGAAGCAGTAGCCTGTGCCGCGAAAGAAGAGTAGATCTAAGAAGTTGGTACGTTTGACCCACTCCAGGGTGATTTCCGGTCGGCTTCCCTTGTTTGTCTCTGCATAGGCCCCCGAGATCCATTGTTTTAGGACGAGTTCCTTGGCATCACGAAAGGCTTGCTCCTCAGACGTGGCGCGCACAACACGAGTTGTGAAGAAGCCCACGATGTCCTGGCCCGCCGATTGGGCTGGCAGGCGTATGCCGTTCCCGTTGATTTGGACGCGATAGGTGGGCATGACGCAGTTGGCCTAACTACCAAGGTAAGCGGCGCCGGAGCACCGAAGGTGCGTAGGGCACCAACACAGGCCATGAGAATGCCGAAGGCATGGCCTGTGTTGGCGTCCGCTTGACCGCCCAGTTAGGCGACGTTGCGAATGAGCGCGATTGACTTGGAATGACTCACCTCTTGGATTTCTTGCCTGCGTTGGGCTTTGAAGGCTTGTATTGCTCAATGAGAGCGATGATTTTCCTGCCCTCATCGTCGTTCCGCTTCGCGGCCCGAGTTCTTGCCGTGTTGGCCATCCAGCCCCTTATGTCTGGGTCTGCGCCTTTGCGAAGCAGCAGCTCTACCAGTTCAGGGTAGTCGGATTGCGCCGCGTAACAAAGAGGCGTTTCTCCGATGTGCTCCTCATCGTGTGAGTTCACGCTGGCGCCTGCTGTAAGAAGCCACTCCACTGCTTTGTAATGTTGGCCTTCGACTGCATAGTGCAATGGAGCTCGACCGAGGTCATCAAACAGTTCTAGCGAGTAGCCGCTGTTAACCAAGCGCTGCATCTCTCCGATGTCGCCGTCCGCTGCCGCGCGATGCAGCCTTTCAACTTCGAAGAAGTCTTCGGGGTCGTAAGCGGTCATGGGTTGCCTAACGCCCAAGTTCAGGGGCGCCCATAAGGCGTGGCCGAAGCGCGCAGCCGTGGAGGCGTCCCCTGCAACGCCCAGTTAGGCCGGTGGTGGCGTACGGCTGACTTGGCATGAGACCCCCGCGTGTTGATTGCTGTGCTGACGCCAGCTTGAATGCAAGCATGACACGACGCCTTGCGCGAGCCAAGAACCGCATGCCTGGCTGCTGGTAGCCACCGAGGAGGTGGCTCGTGTGGCCCTCGCATGCGGCGTATTCCGCGAGGGCCTAACGCCACAGGTAAGCCGCACCGTAGCGCGAAGCGCGTAGGGAACCCACAAGTGAAACTTGTGGGTGTCGGCTTGACCAACCAGTTAGGCCGCGGCGCGAAGGCACGGTAATGAATTCTGGTTTGGACCATTTAGCCGCCACGGTTCAAGGCTTTCGATAACTGCTGCAAAAAGTTCTCGCCAAACTGGGTATCCACACGAGCGATGGCCTCAATGGCTTGGCTGGTGTCAAAGGATCTGCCTTCAAGTACTGCTAGCGCCTGGTTGTGCAAGGCGTAAGCAAGATGTGCTGCGGCACGGACGGCTGGTTCACTCTCCGCATCCGGTCCCAAGTGGCCCGCAAGCAGAAGCCGTAGTTCGTACAAGGCAAATGCCAGGATCTGGTTCTGGTTTGGTTCGCGAATCATAACTTTCGAGGCCTAACTACCAAGGTAAGCGGCGCCGGAGCACCGAAGGTGCGTAGGGCACCAACACTGGCCATGAAGATGCCGAAGGCATGGCCAGTGTTGGCGTCCGCTTGACCGACCAGTTAGGCGCTTGAGTTTGGACTTTGGCTTTGATCTTCATGCCACGCTACTGTACTTAGAGTTTGGCCGTTGAATTCGATAACGATAAGCCAATCGTGCATAGGACTATTGGCGGGTAAGAGCACTTTCATTCGATCCGCTAGCGTGCCCTGAAGCAGCGATAGGTCGGAGCCTGCAAGGGGCTGCTTGAGTCTCACCCACATAAGCAGGTCATCTTCCCGCCAGTCGTATGTATGACGCTCGGAATCAACGGTTCCTGCATCTCCAACTAGATCAGAGAGATTCAATCGGACGACTTCCTCGGTCGGTGTGCGAATCAACTGCCGTTGGCGCTGTCTCGTCATAGGTGTTGCCTAACGCCCAAGTTCAGGGGCGCGCGCTTGGCATGGCCGAAGCGCGCAGTGGTGGAGGCGTCCCCTGCAACGACCAGTTAGGCCGATGGTGGCGTACGGCTGACTTTGCAT
>SCMV01000089.1 GCA_005502875.1 Comamonadaceae bacterium 2PF
CCGAACAGGACAGTGAAACGACTCAGCGCCGATGATAGTGCGGATTCCCGTGTGAAAGTAGGACATCGTCAGGCTACTTACTCCAACAAAGCCCCTGCTCTGCAGGGGCTTTGTCATTTCTGGAATTGGTTTCTGTCACCCGGCAATCCATTCCCTCGTTCGGCAGACCTGAGTTCGCTGGGGTATCATCTTCTTCATGTTCGACGTCCTCGCCTACCTTTACGAAACCTATTGGCGCCCGGATGCTTGCCCGGAGACGGGGCAACTCGCCAAGAAGCTGTCGGCGGTTGGGTTCGAGACAGAAGAAATCAACGATGCGCTGACCTGGCTCGATGGGCTCCAGTCCGTGACGCACAACTTGGCTGCGCCCCCTGCGTCTCGCTCCATGCGGGTGTATGTCTCCCAAGAACTTGATTTGCTTGGCACCGAAGCGCTGGGTTTTCTTCATTTCCTGGAAGGTGCTGGTGTCCTGAGCGCCGCGCTGCGTGAGGTGGTGCTGGATCGAGTCCTGGCTGTCCCACGCGGCCCCGTTTCACTCGACGACTTCAAGGTTTTGTTGTTGTTGGTGTTCTGGAGCCTGGGCGAGGAGCCCGATGCGCTCATCCTCGACGAATTGTTCGTCGAGGACGCGGATCGATTGATCCACTGATCCAGTTTGCACGAGCCACGAGCGTTACAGGCTCAAGGTGAGCTGCCACATGCCGAAAACCTGGGGGTGTTCACTGGCTCGGTTTCAGGCCGAGTGCCGCCATGACCTCGCAGCTATCTGGCCCAACCAACTCCCCTTCTCGACAGCCTGCCCGTGGCTTGGGTGCGGCGCCCAACGCGCGCTCCCGAGCATCGATCACGCTTGCCTTGTCTGTCGCGTTGCTTGGGCTTTCCGGTTGCGATCAACTCGGCCTGGACACGCCAGCAAAGGCTGCAGAGCGCAAACAGGCCGAAGCGAGGGCCATTGGCAGTGCTTGCCGGCACGCCATGCGAGCCATCGAGGATTGTTACGTGCTCAACCCGAAGGCAGACAAGTCTTCGGTTTTCGCCGGGTGGCGAGAGATGGATGAGTACATGCGCGAGAACAAGCTGGAGGGGGTGGCGCCCGTCGTGCCTCGGCCTTCTCCGGTCGCGTCCAGGCCCGCACCGGCAGATCAAGACGAAGACGCCGCCGAGGATGGCCATGGCACTGGCGAGGCCAGCAAGGGCGACAAGGGCGCTGGGCATTGATCCTGGCAGTGCATCTGAACTGCTTGGGCGAAGGTGCCCCGGGGGCTTGAGTTTGTCGCGCTGACGGACAATGTGGACATGCCCCCCAAAGTCGCTCCGTTGTGTTCCCTGCTTGATCCAAGGCTTCGCCAGGACCCTGCGTTTCGCGTCGGCATGAAAGACATGGCCAGGGTGTTGCCCGGCATGCTTGCGTGGGGCTTGGTCACCGGGATGGCCATGACCACCTCCGGCCTGCCCTTGCCAATCGTGCTCCTCATGAGCGTCCTGGTGTTCGCGGCCAGCGCGCAACTCTCGGCCGTGCCGTTGTTGCTGGTTGGTGCTCCCTTGTGGTTGATCTGGCTGACGGCCATGTGTGTCAACCTGCGCTTTGTGATCTTCAGCGCGCAGTTGCGCCCTCACATGATGACGCTGCCTTTGCGTTGGCGCCTGGTGGCGGGCTACCTCAGTGCGGACGTGACCTATGTGTTGACCGTTCACCGTCACGGTGAGGACGCCCCTGCCAACGGCGCGAACCCAGGACCGCTGGCTTATTTTCTTGGCGTGGCAGTTGTCAATTGGGTGGGCTGGAACGTCGCTTCGCTGCTGGGCATCGTGTTCGCGTCGCAGATCCCGCAGGAGTGGGGGCTGGGCTTCGCTGGCTCTCTTGCCTTGCTGGCATTGCTGGTGACGTTGATCAAAGACGGAAGGGGGCTGTTGTCGGTGCTGGTCGCTGCGGTGGCTGCGGTGTTGGCCTGGGGCATGCCCATGCGCTTGCACATCGTGGTCGCCATCGCGGTGGCGGTCTTGGCCGGGCTGGCTCTGGACCAGTGGAAGCCGGGGCGCGTTGGCCATGAAGCCAGATGACGGGATGCGTGTTGGGGCGAACGGGCTCCCACAAGGCTTGCGCCTTGCCGTGGCATGCGTCGCCGTTCATGCTCGGGCTTGCGCAACGGAGGCAATGGTGAATTGGGCCTGTGGCAGGCTTGAACCTAGGGGGCAGTGATGGATTGGGTTTGGCTTGGGGCGCCGCTGTGGATGGTGTTGGCCGTGCTGGGGCTGATGGGGCTCTCGAGTGTGACACGTGCGTTTTTCTTCCTCACGCGTGAGCCGATCCGGCTTCCCCCATGGGCGCTCCAGGGGTTGAAGTACGCGCCCCTGGCCGCCCTGACGGCGATCATCGCGCCAGAAATTGCCCTGCCCTTGTCTGGCAGCGAGACGGGCTGGTTGGACCCGAAATGGGTGGCGGCCCCAGTTGCCGCGGCCTGGGCCTGGTGGCGCAAGGACATGCTCAGCACGATCGTGATCGGCATGGTGGTGTACCTGGCGCTCAAGCTGGGGGTGGGTTGGTGAGCGCCCGCGTGGGGACGGCGGGCTGGGG
>SCMV01000008.1 GCA_005502875.1 Comamonadaceae bacterium 2PF
TGCTCCAGCACCATGCGCACGGCACGCTCACGGACTTCAGGTGAAAACTTGGCGGACTTCTTCATGGCTCCATTCTCCAGTGTTGGAGCCTCCGCGAAACCCGGGGCGCTTCATCCCACTTTACATCTTGCATTTTGCGTGAGGGGCCTAGATTCCGCCCTATCCAAAGCTGGCCGAAAGATCCGCGCAACTCATCTCGCCAGGCACAGCAACCGGACGAGCTCTGTGTGCGGCCTGATCAACAGTCAACAGCCTTCATCGTTCGATGCTCATTGGTACGCCGCGCACTCAACGCGATCGAATCGCATTAGGTTGGCGGCAGATTGAGCCTGGAGGCTGTTTCCTGTAGCTTTGTTAGAGTGCGGGACAAGCACAAAACAAAGGGATCGTTCAATGTCCAGACCCTTCATCGTGATCGGCGATCCGACCGATCACGGCGGCATCGTGGTCGGTGCCTCCGGCACGACCGACACCCACGGCAAACGCATCGCCCGCGTCGGCGACCAAGTAACCTGCCCGAAGAAGGGGCACGGCACGACCGTGATTGTCTCGGGCGATCCGACCATGATCATTGATGGCATGCCTGCCGCACGCCATGGTGACAAGTGTGCGTGTGGTGCGGCCTTGATTGCCGGCCAGGTCGTGTCAACCACCCTGGAGGGAGGCGCATTCAGCTCTGCGGCGGCAAGCCAGGCGCAGAAGGCAGCGGCCATGGCCGCAGGCCTCTCAAGCCCCGCTGTCCGAGAGGAGGTCACGTTCGAGTTTGACGAACAGACCAAACTTGTGGTGGATGGCGATACCGCTACCCTGGTCGGCATTCCCTGGTTCATTCGAACGCTAGATGGCCGGACGTTCTCCGGGAGGCTGGATGATCAAGGGCAGTTGCCCCGCGTCATCACCGATAGCGAGCAGCAGTACGAGGCCTACTGGGGTGATGCAGCCATGGTTGAAATGGAGCTTGCGAAGGCATGACCACGGCACTCAAACAAACCGCGAAGATCAAGACCAACCCTCAGAAGGGCTCGATCTGCAAGGTCAACGTGCAGGCTGTTCGGTTCGAGGATCTGTGGCGGAACTATCCGGGCAGTGATCCGTGCGCTGCCAAAGACAAGGACGGCAAGAAGCTGTTCGCCAATCAATGCGCCATCAGGGTGAGCTACGCTTTGAAGAAGTCGGGTGTGACCTTTAAGTCATACCCTGCCGAGCGCAAATGCTGGGCCCATCCGGACGCCGATCACATCTTGTCGGCTGCGGAGTTGGGCGACTGGCTGGAATTGCAGCCCTTCGTCGGCTGCAAGAAGGCGGAGCAGGTGACGGGCGCCGACTGGTATGACAAGGTGGCAGGCCGTACAGGCATCATCTGCTTTGAGGACTACTATGCCCCGTCAGGTGGATCGGGCGGCGATCACATCGACCTGTGGAATGGCAGCAAGATGACGGCTACGGGTTCAGGGCTTCGTGCACGCTTTGGTATCGTCATCCCGTTCGGTGTCTGGTCCGACCTGCGAAAGGCGAGGAAGATTCGATTCTTCCCGATCGACTGATGAAGCGAGTGCTCTTCACTGTTCTTGGCACCCTGGCTGGCTCTGCGTTGGCGTGGGGCTGCTTGTTGTCGTGGGCGGCATTGAACCTTGACCGACGAGATAGCCTGTTCGACAGAGATCCTCAGGCCTTGCAACTTTTCTTGGGTGCGTGGCTGGCCTCGGCAGCACTCGGGGCAGTCATCGGCCTGAAGGTTTCAGGCAAGAAGTCCCGCTGACTGACGCAACGTGTCTCCAGAGCCTTCAAAACCCCGACGAGTGCTTTTTGAGTTGGAAAGCGGCAACTTTCGCCATTCGCGTTACGCGGCTCGCAAACCGATGTTGAACTGTCGTTCCAACATGCCGTAAGCGAGGCCCGTCAGTAGCTTGCGTTGCCGTACATCCATGCCTGCCTCCTCGCGCGTCAAAGACTGCACGCACATCGCTGACCGACCCGAGAACACAGATCTGGTGCGTGCGCTTGGAAGTCGCCCGCCCTTGCCCCTTAGAGACGCGTGCGCCAGGCAGCGGAAGTCGTAGTCATCGACGGCACATAGATAATCGTGCGAATAGAAGTGCGCGCTAGACGCTCAGACGTAAAACGCAGGAGGTCACTTTGGGCAATTCTGAGGATGGGGCAACGCTGGAATGGGCATCCATTTCGCCGATACCTGGCGCACGTGGTGTTCAAGCAGTTGATGAGCCAGAGGTCATCGAGGTCCTTGACAAGGAGACCGGTGAATTCGTCAGCCACCGGGAGCTTATTGGCGACGACTACGAGCGAGCGGTCCAACTGCGGATGCAGATGGGTAATCCCCCCATAAACCATCGCTCTGAGAAGTAGAGCTATGCGGCCATGGCCAACCGCTGCTTGGGGGTGATGCCGCCCAAGGCCATGTTTGGGCGTTCATGGTTATACATCCACATCCATTGGGTGGCGTGCAACCGGACCTCATCAAGGTCAGTCCAGTGGTACTGCGACAGCCATTCGTAGCGCACCGTGCGATTGAAGCGCTCCACGTATGCGTTCTGTTGGGGCTTGCCAGGCTCGATGTGTTCGAAGCGAATGCCCCATTGCTTGGCCCAGGCCTCAATGGCTGCGCTGATGTACTCCGGCCCATTGTCACAACGGATCACCTGCGGCTTGCCACGCCAGGCAATGATCTGCGTGAGTGCTCGAATCACGCGCAACGTGGGCAGTGAGAAGTCAACTTCAATGCCCAGTGCTTCGCGGTTGAAGTCGTCAATCACGTTGAACAACCTGAAGCTTCGGCCGTCTTCAAGCTGATCGTGCATGAAGTCCATTGACCAGACCTGATTGATGGCCTCAGGCACTGATAGCGGCTGAGGCTTCTCGCGCACCAGGCGCTTGCGTGGTTTGATGCGCAGGTTCAACTCCAGCTCCCTGTAGATGCGGTACACGCGCTTGTGGTTCCAGGCAAAGTGCCTGACGTTGCGCAGGTACAGGAAGCTCAGACCAAAACCCCAATTGCGGTTGTTGTCCGTCAGGCGCACAAGCCAGTCGGCGATCACGTCGTTCTCCGCCTGGTGCTTGGCCTGGTACCGGTAGCACGCTTGGCTGATTCGAAACGCCTGGCAGGCCACCTGGATCGATGCGCCAAATTCCTTGACCGCACGTTGAGCCATCTCGCGGCGGCGAGATGGCTTCACCACTTTTTTGCGAGCGCCTCCGTGACGATCTCCGCCTTGAGCTTCTCTTCGACGTACATCTTGCGCAACCGACGGTTCTCTTCCTCCAGCTCCTTCATGCGGGCCATCAGCGAGGCATCCATGCCGCCGAACTTGGCTCGCCACTTGTAGAACGTGGCATTGCTGATGCCCAGCTCGCGACACAGCTCTGGAACTGCCAGACCAGCCTCCGCACGCTTGAGGGCTTCGATGATCTGGCTGTCGGTGAATCGGGACTTCTTCATGGTAGAAATTTTCCTTCGAAAATCTCTACTTCTCACGACGCTGGCTTTTCGGGGGGATTACCGATGCAGACGGACCGGGTTCGCGATAGCTCGCGTTACTGCTGCTCAATTTGCTATGTGCCGGTCTACGTCGTCATGCACCCCAGCAGTCGCAAGTTCTTCTTGCGGCACTCACTGGAGGATGGGCGATGTTCAGCCATCACCAGAGGAACGCTGTCTCAAGAAGAAATCAACGCCATCAAGTACAACGGTGTAAAGGAGAGCCGACTCCACTTCGAAATGAAGCGCTGGATTTCAGCCAGTCTGCGGGCGGACAGCCGCTTTTCAGACATCGCAGTTGAGGAACGCTGGTCCGGAAAAATCACCAGGGACTGGCGCAAGCCAGACGTCAGGGCAACATTCAACGGTACCCCAGTTGTATTCGAGGTTCAGCTCTCGACCACTTACATCAGCGTCATTGCCCAGCGCCGCGAGTTCTACCTGAAGGAAGGCGCGCTGCTGGTCTGGGTGTTCGCATCGTTCCCTGATCGAGAGCGAAGACTGACTCAGGATGATGTCTTCTTCAACAACAACCGGAACGTCTTCATCGTCAACCAACAAACCCGAGATAGGTCGATCGAATCAGGTAATTTCTCAATGGTGTGTGCATGGTCAGAACCGACGCCAGGCGGTGGCCATACCGAGCAAAAGAGGGAAATTGTGTCGTTCCACGACCTGACACTGGACATACAAAGCCAGCGGGTCTTCTTCTACGATTTTGATGGCGCCCGCGACCGCCAGATGCGTGAAGTTTGGCAGGCCACGGCTGCAAAGTTGCAGTACTTGCGCGAGCGGTTTGAGCGATGGTTCATGAACTACGCGACGGACCGCGCGGCTCATCTGGACGGCTGGGATGGTCTGATGGATGCCTTCTTGCTCGAAGGCTTTCAGTTGCCCGAATATCCTTCTCAGCTACCCGAACCGCTGCTGAAGATTCTCTACTCCACTAAACACGGGCGCGTAGTTGGGTGGGACTTCACCAGTTTCATCCAGGTAGCTCACCGGGTGATGCCAGGTTCGCCGGGCTACTTGCACTATTTCAGGGCTGCGCTCAAGACCTACGACCGCGCGCCCCTCATCAAATCACAGGACCAGTCGGGAAAATGGAGGGCGAAGGTACAGGCATACCGCAGGCTGATGGCCGAAGAACCCAACGCTTTTGCACCAGACACCCGGCATCAATGGCTGCTTCAAGTACTCTTCCCGGAGATTTTCAAGTGGGAAGGTGCGGTGAACGTGTAGTGAACCAGCACAAAAGGTTGTTCTGGTGTTCGCCAGCGCTGTGCTGGTTGACTCAGCCTCTTCAAGGCATCTATAAATACCATGTCCGCCCGACAACAGGAGTTCGCCATGGCCGCCACCAGCTTCAACATCGACCATAAGACGGACCAAACTTTGGAGAACCTCAGGCGACATTATCAAGCCAGGTCAAAAGCAGATGTTCTTCGAAAGGCCATTGCGTTGCTCAATGTCGCCCGGCGAAACGAGCATGCCGATGGAACGATCGTCATCCTTCAACAGAACGGCGATGAACTGAAAGTTTTGGTCCGGTAGGAAGCCCCCCTCAGATCATGCTCAACAAAACGGCGCCCAGTAGCGCCGTTTCACATCTCAGTGCTTTTTGTCCTTGGGCGGGCTGGGATCGTTGCCGTAGCTGTCGCTATCCCGAATGGTCCCATCCTTACGGTGGATCACGACCTCGACCTTTTCGCGTTGAGCTTGCTCACGAGCACGCTCGATTGCTTCACGTTGGGTGTCGACCACTACGCCGGCACGAGAGGCGCCTTCTTTCTGAGTAGCCCAACCGTCTGGATGGGGTACGACATGAACATCTTTCTTGGTCATTTCATTTCCTTACCTGTTTAAAAGTACAGCATGTACAAATATACAGCACAATGGGCGCAAACAACTAAATTTTTAGGTGCCTCTGTGTTGAAATTGATCGACTCCTTGCGAACGGGCTCCCCCGTGCAGCGCTTGTATGCCCTGGCTTTCACGTGCGGGGTGATGGCAATCACCATCAGCGCTTTGTTGAGCCAAAGTCTGTGGGCAGAAGGGCTGCTTCTTCTGGCGGGCATCCTCTTCGGGCTAGGGTTCTGCTTTCGGATCACGCCCATCTTGAAGAGCATTTGGTCTTCGTCGGCAGGCAAATGGGTGATTGGCGGGCTCAATGTCGGCGTCTGGTTTCTTGCCCATGTCCCTGCACGCCTTGCCGTTGCCAAGGCACTCGGGCTTCCACCTCAAGACTTTGACATGACGGTTTCGATATGGACTGTCGCTACATACCCGGCCGTGTGGATCGCCTTCGTGAGCCTTTTGACTTGTTGCCTATGCGCGGCCTTGATGCTCGCGTACTTCGTGCTGCAAGTGTCAGTATGGCCATTGCTCACCGAATCCATAGACTTCCTGAGCCGTCTGATGCCCAGTTCAATTGGACATCGCCTTACAACCGAGGAACGCCGCAGAGTCTTGGCGCGATACATGGGCCACGCGACAGGCTGCGCCATGCTGGCCCTAGGCGCTGCCGCAGTGCTTGGGGCCTACACGACAGCTCAACAGAGCTGCCTCCCAGTCATCCCTTGGATAGCCTACGTTGCCGACTACCAAGAGGCACCAGCCTACCCAGGAACTCCAAAAAGCCAGCGCGTGCGACTTCATGAGAACGGCGTCATCTCCTATGCTGTACGGGACGGAGGCACGGTTCGCATACATGTCAGCGAGTTCTCGCTCCGCCAATGACGCTTCGCATTCTCCGGCCTCGCCCCTTTGCATGTACTGGTTCATTGCCAAAGAAAATGAGCCCTGTCAGGCTCAAGCCAAGAGAGTCGCCAGGCATTGCTCCAGCGGGGTAGTAGGCTTTCAGCGACGCACCTGCTGCCCAAAGGCCCGGAGAAGTTCCTCACCCATCAAGCCCAATGCATCCTCCAGTGCTTGCGAACTGCTCATTTCTCTGACCCGCCATTGAAGGACATTGCGACGCAACTCCTTGGAATAGAAAGGAGAGCGTTCACGGCCAAAACGAAGCTTCTGAGCATTAAGCAAGCTACACGTTACATGCCCTGAATACTCGATCTCACCAGCGGCCCAGACACTCGCGGTCAAGGCTGCGAAGTCTGAAAAGAACTTTGTGTGGAAGTCCGAAATCAGCGGGAAGGACGCAGCGTCCTGGGATCTGATCTCCGGAAAGCTCCAAAGCCCGCCGATGAGATGGCCATCAGAGTGGATCTCGGTCATCCAACCTTGCCCATCCTCGGCAGAGTACGCAGCTAGTCCGTCAAAAACAGGAACAGGGCGACGTCCTGCGTGGAGGCCATACCACCACCCATCTCTGTCGGCCTGGCGACCAGTTCCCGCCGCCAAGGCATCGACAAGCGCCTTGCTCGTCACATCAAGCTCCTGGTGCGTGGTGGGGCGACATTGCAAAATCAGCGCAGGTTTGCCATGAAGCGCATAGTCATCACAGAAATTGCGCAGCTTCCACCGAAAGTCTGGCCATTCGCCCAAGGCATCAGAATGCAGTTCAGTTGCAGCCATCAGGTGTCCTCCTCAGACATTTAGCTTCAAGGCATGCGGAGCATTTTCGTGGAAGATAGAGGTATGGCACGCGCATTCATTTCTTACAGTCACCAAGACGAACCCTACCGAGTGGAGCTTGACAAGCATTTGGCTCTGCTCAAGCGCCAAGGTCTCATCGAAATCTGGAGCGACCACTGCATTCGCCCGGGCGACGAGTTCGACCCCGCAATTTCGGCTGCACTGGACTCCGCCGATCTCGTACTCCTGCTCGTGTCTGCCGATTTCATCCACTCCGACTACTGCTACAGCATTGAAGTACAGCGCGCACTAGAACGCCATCAAGCTGGCGATGCGATCGTGGTGCCGATCATCATCAGGCCTTGTGATTGGATGTCGGCGCCCTTTGGTCGACTGAAGGCGCTGCCGACTGACGCCAAACCGGTGACCAAGTGGCCATCCCTTGACGATGCTTTCCTGAACATCGTTCAACAGCTCCGCACGTTACTGACAAAAAGCCAGGGCGGCCAATCAACTGTCCAGCCTGCGCGGAGTTCATTGAGCGCGAAAGTGCCTCAGGCAGTCATTCAAGACAGCCCGGACACCCGTCTCCCCAGATCCAGCAACCTGTCACTTCCACGCTCGTTCACCGATGAACAACGCCACGACTTCCTCACCCAGAGCTTCGACTACATCCGCAACTACTTCGACAAATCCCTTGAAGAGTTACGCGCCCGTAACCCAGGCATTTCGGTAAGGGTGAACGTTATCTCGGCGAGGTCCTTCAGCGCCATCGTTTTTCGAGATGGCAAGCGTGTTGCTGGCTGTCACATCCGTTTGGGCGGCGGATTTGCCTCGGATGGGATTGCCTATTCCGGGTCCGAAAACGTTTCGGAAAACAGCTTCAACGAGCTCCTGACAGTCGAAACCGATCAACACCTGATGTACCTGAAGGCAACGATGGGCATGTTCCATGGCAATCGAGACTCCCGCCTGACGGACGAGGGAGCCGCCGAGCATCTCTGGACCATGTTTATTTCGCCGATTCAACGATGAGTTCAGGCTGGGCTGGTCCCAGCTCTACAGACGGCACGCCCATCGCCCTGGCCGCCCGCAAGAAGAACGCGAAAGAGAACCGCCCCCGGTTCACCTTGTTCGTCAAAGACTGAACCGACTCGATGGGCCCGCCGCCTTGCTGCTCGGCAAGGGCTTCCGCCAACATCTTGAAGCTGTACCCCCGGCGAACCATCTCGGCCCGGAGAATCTGCCGAGCCTCATCCGCCATGAAGTCGTCCTCTTTGCCAGTGATGCGGCGGGGACGGGGAGGAGACTTGGGCTTCGTGGCAGCCATGACCTTCGCTGGGCTGTGTCTACGGAACACGACGGATTGACCGCTCCGTCCCCAGCGTTGCCCCCTCAGAGGGCCGGATAAGGCAATTCGTGGCTCAACTTGCGATAAGGCATTACGTGGCGTTCTCGCCATTTAATGCCTTACTTCACACCTCGAGGGTGGCTTCATCGCAGCGATGCAGGTGGCGCGCCCGGCTGGGATCGAACCAGCAACCCCTGCCTTCGGAGGGCAGTACTCTATCCATTGAGCTACGGGCGCAGCGCGTGCCGCATTCTAGCAGTGCGACCCCATATAATTCGGGGTCCATTCCACCCAAGCCCACAACACCCCATGAGCCAAGCGCCTCAATCCCAAGAGTCTGGCCACCAAGGCCCGATCAGCACCCCTCAGCAACTGATCGCGGCCGTCCTCGCCGCCTTCGTGGTGCCGGTGGTCGTCATCGCCCTGCTGGTCAACTACGTCTCTTCGGCCAACAAGGATGCAGCCGGCAGCGACGCCCTGAGCCCGCAAGCCGTGTCGCAGCGCATCATGCCCGTGGGCTCGGTCGAGATCAAATTGGCCTCGGCCAACACCGGCCCGCGCTCGGGTGAAGAGGTCTACAAGGGCTCGTGCGTGAACTGCCACGGCGCCGGCATGCTGGGCGCGCCCAAGTTCGGCGACGCAGGCGCATGGTCCGGCCGCATCGGCCAGGGCGACGCCAAGCTGCTCGAGCACGCGCTCAAGGGTCTCAACGCCATGCCCCCGCAAGGCGGCGGCGATTTCTCCGACCTCGAAGTGCACCGCGCCATGGTCTACATGGTCAACAACTCGGGTGGCAAGCTGGCCGAACCGGCCGTCCCCGCAGCGTCGGCCTCGGCAGACGCCGCATCGGCGCCCTGATCAGGCCCCGCCTGAAACGACAAACCGGCCTGCAGGGCCGGTTTTTCTTTGCCCGCTCAACCTGGCGGCAGCGGCCTCAGCACAAAGCCAAAACGCTCAGGCAGCTCGGCTGCCGCGATGTCTTCAGGCTCCCAGCCAGCGGCTTCGATGGCATCGGCCGCCGCATCCATGTCGAGCGAGCGCACCACGCCCAGGCCCAGCTCGGTGTCCAGGTAGAGGTGCCCCTGCTCGTCGAGCCAGCTGCTGCGCACCTGCTGCACGGGCTGGCCGGTGTGGGTTTCGACCACGAAGCCCAGCCCACCCGCCGACGCGGCCCAAGCGCCAGCTGCCGCCTCGCCATCGCCCACCCGGCGCCGCACACAGATCACCAGCGGCGCCAGCTCCAGCGCCACGTACACCCTCTGGGGCCCGTTCTGAAAAAACCATGCCCCCTGCGCATCGGGCTCGTAATTGCGCTGAATGAACTCGCGCAACTTGCCATGCGTGACGCGGCTGCCCTTCGATAGCGGAAAAGGCCCGGCGGCCTGCGTGGCCGCATCGCGCAGGTACCAGTCACCTCGGGCGTCCAGGCCCAGCCAGTCAAAGCAGTTGGGCACGTTGGGCCATTTCTGGATGGCCGCCTTGACGATGTCGTCCATGAACAGGTCCTCAGAGGTGTTGCTGCAACCAGGCGCCCACGGCCTGCGGCAGGTCGGCCACGTGCCCTGGGAAGCGGCCCGCCGGGAAACCCACGTGCCCGCCTTCGTGCGGCTGCCACAGCGTCACCGCAGGGCCCACCTCGCCGCGCGTGGGCAGGCACCAGGCCGGGATGAAGGGGTCGTTGCGAGCGTTGAGCACGAGGGCTGGCACGCCGCGCATGTGCTTGAGGTGCGGCTTGGCGGCGCAGCGGGCCCAGTAGTCGTGCGCATCGGCAAAGCCATGGATGCGGGCCGTGAACGCATTGTCATACGCCAGGAAATCCTCGGACCGCCGGATGGCTTCTGCATCGGCCAGGCCCGGGAACTGCTGCAACTTGGCCAGGGCTTTGGGCTTGAGCGACTTCAGGAACATGCGGGTGTAGACCTGCTTGTTGAAGCCGCGGTTGATGTTCTCGCTGACCGCGGTCAGGTCCACCGGCGAAGACACCGCCACCACCGCTCGCACGATGCGCGAAGCCTCGCCACCCGACTCCTGAGCCCAACGCAACAGCATGTTGCCGCCCAGCGAGACGCCGACGGCCAGCATGGGCCCGGGTTTGCGCAGCGCCAGCCGGCGCAGGATCCAGTCGATTTCGGCGTGGTCGCCCGAAAAATACGTTCGCGGTGCGCGGTTCAACTCACCCGAGCAGCCCCTGAAATGCGGCACCACGAAATCCCAGCCCCGCGCGTGGGCCCACAGCGCGAACGCCCGCGAATAATGGCTCTGAGATGACCCCTCCAGGCCATGGAACAGCACCAGCAAGGGCGCCGGCACCGGCCGATGAGCGCCTTTGGCCTGCGCATCGGCCGGGAAAAAATCCAGGTCGATGAAGTCGCCATCGGGCGTGTCCCAGCGCTCGCGCAGGTAAGGCACGGGGCCCACGCGGCGATCGGGGTGCACCCGGCTGTAAAGCGCGGGCCAGATCGTCTGCGCATTACCAGCCACCAGGCCGGAGCCAGCCAGCCATCGGGGTGCGCGATAAGCCTGCATGCCGCCCGACCTCAGTGCAGCACGCCGCGCGGCTCGGTGATGTCGGGCAGGTCTTCGGTCATGCCGGGGCTGGCGTGGTGCGCCACCATGCGCCAGCCTTGCGGGGTGCGCAAGAACACGTTGGTGGCCATCACGAAGGCGGTGCGCGGGCCGTCCGGGCCGTTGGCGGTGACGCGTTCGGTGACGTGGTGCACCGCGCAAACGGCCGACTCCATGCGCCGCACGTGCTCGATCGACACGTGCACCGGCCCGCTGGCGAACACCGCCTCGAAGCCCGCCCGAACGGCCAGCGTGCCCACCATGCGCGGGCCGCCAGGGTGCACGCAGGCGATGTCTTCTTCGTCGGCCCACACCAGCATCATGCGGTCGACGTCGCCCGATTGCATGGCCTCGTAGAACGAGACCTCGGTTTCATCGGCCGTGGTCATGAGCACGGCGGCGGTCTGCTTGGCGCGGGGGTCGGACATGGTGCTACTCCGATCGAAGCTCGCGGGGTTCAGCGGAAGACCACGGTCTTGTGGCCGTTCATGAGCACGCGGTGCTCGGTGTGCCACTTCACGGCTCGGGCAAGCACGATGCATTCCACGTCGCGGCCCACAGCGGTGAAGTCTTCCGGGCTCAGGGTGTGGTCCACGCGCTCAACGTCCTGCTCGATGATGGGGCCTTCGTCCAGGTCGGCCGTGACGTAGTGCGCCGTGGCACCGATCAGCTTCACGCCCCGGTCATGCGCCTGGTAGTAAGGCTTGGCGCCCTTGAAGCTGGGCAGGAAGCTGTGGTGGATGTTGATGGCCCGGCCCTGCAGGAACTGGCAGAACTCGGGGCTGAGGATCTGCATGTAGCGCGCCAGCACGACCAGGTCGATGCCCTGCTCGGCCACCAGCGCTTCGACTTGCTGCTCCTGCGCGCGCTTGACCTCGGCGGACGAGCCCGTGGGCAGCGGCAGGTGGTGGAAAGGAATGCCATAGCTCGCCGCCAGTTCCGCGTAGTCGGGGTGGTTCGAGACGATGGCCGGGATGTCGACGTTGAGCCAGCCCGATCGCCAGCGGAACAACAGGTCGTTGAAGCAATGGCCGTGTTTGCTGACCATCAGCAACAGGCGGGGCTTGCGCGCCATGGCGTGGATCTGCGCGGTCATGCCGAACTGTTCGCGCACGTGGCCAAAGAGGTTGCCCAGCGTGTCCGCGTTGGCCAGGTGAGGCGGCGCCGCAAAGTGCACGCGCATGAAGAACAGGCCCGTGCTGTCTTCGCTCTGCACGTCGCCAAACTGCTGCGAGTCGATGATGTTGCAGCCCGCCTGGTACAGCAGGCCCGAGACAGCATGGACGATGCCGGTGGTGTCCCGGCACGAGAGGGTCAGGACGAATTCGTTCGCGGTCTTCATGATGCAAACCATTGTAGGTGGCCCAGCAGGGGCTCTCATCGTCCCTAGAATGCGTTGGAACTTCACGCCGCCTCACGCGACATGCCCTTGTCAAACCCACCAACGCCTCGCCAACAAGCCCTGGCCGAACTGCTTTCTCGCGTCGCGCTGGGCGACCAGGGCGCGTTCGAGCGGCTCTACCGTGAAACAAGTCCGCATCTGTTGGGCGTCGTCCTGCGTATACAGACAGACAGGGCCCTCGCAGAGGACGTGCTGCAAGAGGTCTACGTCAACGTCTGGCGATCGGCGCAGGGCTTCAACCCGGCCGTGAGCCAGCCGACGACGTGGCTGGGCAGCATCGCGCGCAACCGGGCCATCGACAGCCTGCGCCGAGGCCAAACCGCACCACAGACGGTCAGCAGCCGTTCAGGGGGCCCTGAAGAAGAGGACACCGACATGCTGGACGACATCGCATCCGAGGCCCCTGGGCCCCTCGACCTGCTGGCCCAGGCCAGCGACGCCAAGGCCTTGTCGACCTGCATGAACACCCTCAGTGGCGACCAGCGACACAGCCTGGCCCTGGCCTACTACCAGGGGCTCAGCCACTCCGAGGTCGCCGATCAGCTGGGTCAACCACTGGGCACCGTCAAGAGCTGGGTGCGGCGCGGACTGCAGGGTTTGAAGAATTGCCTGGAGCGGGCCTCGCTGGCCTTGAGCTGAAATGGACTACAGCCGCCCTGATCTGGCCGATCGACTGGCCGCCGAATACGCTTTGGGCACCCTGCGCGGAGGCGCCCGGCGGCGCTTTGAAGCCCTGCTGCCCGCCCACCCCACCCTGAGGCAGGCCTCGGTGGACTGGGAACGCCGCCTGGCGCAGTTGGCGATTTCCACCGAGCCTGTCACCCCACCCGCCAAGGTCTGGGAGGGCATTCAAAAGCGCCTGTTCCCTGCCGCCCAAGCCGCCCGAGAACAGGCCAGCCTGGTCGTGCGGTGGTGGCAGCGCCTGGTGCTTTGGCAGTCTCTGACGGCGGGTGCCACGGTGGCCGCCATCGCCTTGGGGGTGGCCTTGACGCAACCCACCCCCGCGCAGCCCCCCATCGTCGTGGTGATGCAGGCCGCGCCGGACTTGCCCGAGGGCAACGCGGTGCGCCCGCTGTCCTTCGTGGCCAGCGTCAGTGGCGACGGGCGCAGCCTGGTCGTCAAACCTTTGAGCGAGGGCCAGACGATCGCGGTCAACCGCGCGCTGGAGCTGTGGGCGGTGCCTCCCCAGGGTGCGCCCAGGTCGCTGGGCCTGCTGTCTCCTGACAAGCCCACCACCGTGCTGCGCACCGAACTGCTGCGCGACACGGCGGCCTTCGCGGTCACCCTGGAGCCGCCAGGGGGCGCACCAGGGGGCAAGGCCACGGGCCCGATCGTCTCCGTGGGCAAGTTGCAGATCTGACTGCATCCAAACGGGCTACGTGAACCGTAGTGCGAGGTGTGGGGCCTGAAAGCGCCCCTGCCTCAACCAACCGGAGCCCGCCATGTCCAAGCTGTCTTTCGCCCCCGCCTGCCTGTCCGCCATCGCCCTGAGCGCCCTCGCCGGCTGTGCCGGCATGGCGCCCGCCGAGCCCCGCGTGGACAACGCTGCCCTGCCTGACGCCGTGCGCGTGCAAGCAGGCCAGGTCCAGTCCCTCTACACGACGGGCACGGGCGAAATCACCTACGAATGCCGTGAGAAAAAAGCCGGCGGTGGCCACGAGTGGGCCTTTGTCGCCCCGGTGGCCACGTTGACGAACGCCAAAGGCCAGGTCGTGGGCAAGTACCACGCGGGGCCCACCTGGGAGGCCAACGACGGCTCCAAGGTCACTGGCAAGCAACTGGCCGTGAGCCCCGCGCCCGCCGGCAACATCCCGCTGCAACTGGTGCAGGCCAACCCGGCCACCGGCGAAGGCGCGATGAAGGGCGTGAGCTTCATCCAGCGCCTCAAGACCGTCGGTGGCGTGGCCCCTGCCCTGCCCTGCGGTGCCGAGCAGCTCGGCCAGAAGCAGGTCGTGCCCTATCGCGCCGACTACGCCTTCTACAAGCCCGCCATGTGATGCCCCCTCCCGCTGTGACAGGTGGCGGGCGGACATGAAAAAAGCCCGGCCATGAGCCGGGCTTCGTTGTGTCGATCCGGCCCCGTCGGGCGCCGATGGGCCGTATGCGAACGTGGGCTGCGCGACCTTCAGTGGCCGTGGTGCACGTGCTCGCCGTCCTTGAGCTTGTAGACGGTGCCGCAGTAGGGGCAACGGCCTTCGCCTTCGGAAACCACGTCGATGAAAACCTTCGGGTGGTGGCTCCACACAGGCATCTTGGGGTTCGGGCAGAAGACCACGCCCGGGCCTTGCAGGTCGGCGGCGCCGACTTCGATCACGCTCTTGGGTGCTTGGGTGCTGGTGCTCATGATGTTGCTTTCGTGGGGGTCAGCAGATCAAGGTGCAGCTTCAGCGCACCGGCGTCAGCCACTCGGCGTACTTGGCGTTGCGGCCGTTGACGATGTCGAAGAAAGCGGTCTGGATCTTCTCGGTGATCAGGCCACGCGAGCCGATGCCGATCTCGATGCGGTCGAGCTCGCGGATCGGGGTCACTTCAGCGGCGGTGCCGGTGAAGAAGGCCTCGTCGGCGATGTAGATCTCGTCGCGCGTGATGCGCTTTTGCACGATCTCCAGGCCCAGGTCCTTGGCGATCGCGAAGATGGTGTTGCGGGTGATGCCATTGAGCGCACCGGCCGACAGGTCGGGGGTGTAGATCACGCCCGACTTGATCACGAAGATGTTCTCGCCCGCGCCTTCGGACACGAAGCCGGCGCTGTCGAGCAGCAGGGCTTCGTCGTAGCCGTCGTCCGTGGCTTCCATGTTGGCCAGGATCGAGTTGGTGTAGTTGCTCACCGCCTTGGCCTGGGTCATCGTGATGTTGACGTGGTGGCGGGTGTAGCTCGAGGTCTTGACGCGGATGCCGCGCTTCATGCCCTCTTCACCGAGGTAGGCGCCCCAGGTCCAGGCGGCGACCATGGCGTGCACCTTGGCGCCCTTGGGGCTCACGCCCAGCTTCTCGGAACCCAGCCAGATCAGCGGACGGATGTAGCCGCTTTCCAGGTTGTTGGCCTTGACCACGTCGATCTGGGCCTGCTCGAGCTGCTCCAGCGTGAAGGGCATGGGCATGCGCAGGATCTTGGCGCTGTTGAACAGGCGCTCGGTGTGCTCGCGCAGTCGGAAGATGGCCGGGCCGTTGACGGTGTTGTAGGCGCGAACGCCCTCGAAGGCGCCACAGCCGTAGTGCAGCGTGTGGGTCAGCACGTGGACCTTGGCGTCGCGCCATTCCACCAGCTTGCCGTCCATCCAGATCTTGCCGTCGCGGTCGTCCATCGACATGGGGAGTCCTTTCCGGTGCCGCCTTCGCTCGGCAGCACGTTGAAACCTGTGTAGAACCCGCGATTGTAGACCTGCGGCGAGGCAGGTGGCCGCCTTGGCGCGCTGGCGCCCGTGTCCTGCCGATCGCCCCTCAGCGGCCCCTCAACGCCCGGTCACCAAGCGCCGCGTGTGCCTTGCGATCATCCGCTCCTCATCGGTCGGCACCACCCAGGCGGTCACGGCGCTGCCTGGTGCGCTGATGCAAAGCTGCTGGCCATCGGGCAAAGGTCGCGCTTCGCGGTTGACCTCTTCATCCAGCGCCAGGCCCAGCCAGGCAGCCTGACGGCACACCGCCTCGCGGATCGGCGCAGCGCGCTCACCGATGCCCGCGGTGAACACCACCGCGTCCAGCCCACCCATCACGGCCGCCATGGCGCCCAGCTCGCGGGTGATGCGGTGCACATACAACGCAACGGCTTCTT
This sequence comes from Comamonadaceae bacterium 2PF, assembly GCA_005502875.1. GTDB lineage: Bacteria > Pseudomonadota > Gammaproteobacteria > Burkholderiales > Burkholderiaceae_C > Aquabacterium. Next base: position 16,118 of record SCMV01000008.1, read on the forward strand.
TGGCTTGCGGGCGTTCGCTGGCCAGCAGCGTGCGCATGTCCGACGACTCGCCCGACACCCCCAACAAGCCCGAATCGCTGTAGAGCAGGTGCTCGATGCCCCGGGCGTCGAGCCCCCGCTCGTCCATCAGCCACAGCAGCACCCCTGCGTCCAGGCTGCCGCAACGCGTGCCCATCATCAAACCATCGAGTGCGGTGAAGCCCATGCTGCTGGCCACGCTGCGCCCACCCTGCATGGCGCACATGCTCGCGCCATTGCCCAGGTGCATGACCACGGTGCGACCTTGCGCGGCGCGAGGGTCCACGTCAGGCAGGCGGCTGGCGATGTACTCGTACGACAAACCGTGAAAGCCATAGCGCCGCACACCCGCATCGTGCAGCTCGCGCGGCAAGGCAAAGCGCTGGTGCAAAGGGGGGCAGGTTGCATGGAAGGCGGTGTCGAAACAGCCCACCTGCGGCAGGCCCGGAGCCACGCGCTGCAGCGCCCGAGCCGCTGAGAGGTTGTGAGGCTGGTGCAGCGGCGCCAGGGGCACCAGCGCATCCAGCTCGGCCAGCACCGCGTCATCGAGCCTGACCGGTGCGCTGAATCGGTTGCCGCCGTGCACGATGCGATGACCCACCGCGCACAGCGTGTGACCCTTGAGAAAGGGCTGCAGCGCCTGCAGCAAAAAGGCCAGGGCCTCGTCGTGCGCCAGCGCCTGACCATCGGGCCACGCGTGCTGCAGCACCTCGGTGTCATCGGGCGCGTGCGCCTTCAACCGGGGCCGGCCCTGCAGGCCATCGATCTGCCCGTGCAACCAGGGCTCGCTCAGGTCGGCGGGAAACAGCGAGAACTTCAGGCTCGACGAGCCCGCGTTGAAGACAACGATGGCCTGGCTCATGCCGAGCCCCCATCCACGCGGCCGTCTTTTTGAGACTCCTGTTCGAGACGCTGCGCCTGCAGCTGCTCGACCTTCTGCTGCTGAGCCCTCGCCAGCAACTTGAGCACCGCCGCAGAAGCCAGCCGGGTGCGCACGCTGTCGGCCCGGCTGGTCAGGATGATGGGCACGCGCGCGCCCAGCACGATGCCCGCGCTGTCCGCCCCCGCCAGGTACTGCAGCTGCTTGGCAACCATGTTGCCCGCCTCCAGGTTGGGCACCATGAGGATGTCGGCTCGGCCCGCCACATCGGAGACGATGTGCTTGGTCTGCGCCGCCTCCACGCTCACGGCGTTGTCGAAGGCCAGCGGACCATCCACCAAACCGCCGGTGATCTGCCCTCGGTCCGCCATCTTGCACAGCATGGCCGCATCGATGGTCGCCACCATCTCGGGGTTGACGGTCTCGACCGCAGCCAGGATGGCCACCTTGGGCTCGACCACACCCAGCACGTGCGCCAGGTCGATGGCGTTTTGCACGATGTCGACCTTGTCGCGGATGCTGGGGGCGATGTTGATGGCCGCGTCCGTCACCAACAACATGCGCGGATAAGCCGGTACGTCCATCACGAACACATGGCTGACACGGCGACCGGTTCGCAAGCCCGTGCCCGATGCCACCACCGCACCCATGAGTTCATCGGTGTGCAAGCTGCCCTTCATCAAGGCCTGCACCTCGCCAGATTTCGCCAACGCCACCGCGGCTTCGGCTGCAGCATGGCTGTGCTCGGTTGGCACCACCCGGTAGGCGGACAGGTCCCAGCCGCCGGCCTTCGCCACCGCGCGGATCTTGCCCTCTGGCCCGACCAGCACCGGCTCGATCAGGCCATGCCGGGCGGCCTCCAGCGCCCCGCCCAGCGAGGCTTCATCGCAAGGGTGAACCACCGCGCACCTCACCGCAGGCTGGCCTTCGCACTCGCGGAACAGGCGCCCGAACACATCGTGGCGGCGCAGCACCACGTTGGGCGCCTCGCGGCCATCGACCACCTGGCTGGTCAATGGCGCCCTCACGGTGACGGTGCCGGCCAGCAGCACCGCGTCTCCGCGACGCACCTGGCAGTCGAACAACACCCGATCGGGCGCCTGCTTTTCCAGCACGGTGACGGAAGCCACCAACTCGTCTCCCACGCAGGCATGGCCCGAGTAGCTGAGCTGGTGCGCCATGATCACCGTGCCGGGCCCAGGCAGCTGGCGCTTGAGCATGCCGTGCACGAGCGCTTCGGCGCTGACCCCTTCACAAGCCGGGCCACAGCGTGCGGCCCCGTCGCCTTCGACAGCGAACGGATCGGCCTCGCCAGAGACCAGCGCCATCAGCTCAACCTCCTGGCTGGTCACCGTGTGGTGCACGACCAAGCCCGCGCCTGGCTCGATCTGATCGAAGGTGTGGTTGCGGTAGGCGGTCATGGCGCTCCATGTTTTGCTTGCCCCCGAGGCGGACGCCGCCCAGGTGTGGCTCAAGCATAGGGCCAGAGTGTGAAACCGACGCGCACGGGCGCACGCGAGCACGCGCACGCTTGATCCAGGTTCAACCCGCGCAACGCACTGCCCCAACAAAAACCACCTGCTTTGCACGGACATTCGCGGCCACTCGACATTCCAAGACGACTGGTCATATTCTTTGCCCATGCCCCGCACAGCCGACCCCACCGACATCCCCCGGCGCCTGACCGACGCCGGCTACCTGCTGTTCAACCGGCACGGCTACAACGCCACCGGCATCCAGCAGATCACCGACCAGGCCGGCGTGCCCAAGGGTTCGTTCTACAACCACTTTGGCAGCAAAGAAGCCTTTGCCGCCCAGATCATCCGTCACTACGCCGACTGGGTGGACCAAGCCTGGGAGCAGTGCCTGAGCGACGCGCCCCCTGACGCGCTGGGCACCATCCGCCACACCTTCGCGCGCTTCGTCGAACACCATGCCCGCACCGAGTGCCAGGGCTGCCTGGTGGGCAACTTCGCGGCCGAAGTGGCGGAGTCCAGCGCCCCCTGCCGCGAAGTGCTCCAGACCAGCCTCGACGCATGGCGGGTTCGCCTGGCCGACCTCATCGAACGCGCCCAGGCCGAAGGGAGCATGCGCCGCGACCTGCCCGCCCGCACCCTCTCGCTGCTGTTCTGGGACGCGTGGGAAGGCGCCCTGCTGCGCATGAAGATCGAACGCCACACCGGGCCACTGAGCGACACCGTCGCGCTGCTGCTCGACAAACTGCTGGCGCCCAGCGCATCGCCTGAAGCACGCCAACCCGGCGGTCCCAGGCCCTCAACCTGACACGGCCTCACCCCCCCCCGTTCAACCCCTTGTGCGCCCACCGGGCGCGCCCTTCGCCCCTGTTCACCGGAGCCCCTCATGACCGAGACCACACGCGACCTCTTCCAACCCTTCAAACTGGGCGACATCCAGTTGGCCAACCGCATGGTGATGGCCCCCCTGACGCGCAACCGCGCAGAAGCCGGCAACGTGCCCGGCGCCATGACCATCGAGTACTACGCCCAGCGCGCCAGCCTCGGCCTGATCATCGCCGAGGCCACCCAGGTCTCGGCCCAGGCCCAAGGCTACGTGTCCACCCCCGGCGTGCACACCCCAGAGCAGATCGCCGCCTGGCGCAAGGTCACCGACGAGGTCCACGCACGCGGAGGCAAGATCTTCGTGCAGCTGTGGCACACCGGCCGCATGTCGCACACCGCCTTCCAACCCGGTGAAAACGCCCCCGTGGCGCCGTCGTCGATCCGCGCCAACGCCAAAACCTACATCCCTGGTGCCGGCTACGTCGACACCTCGCTGCCTCGCGCGCTCGAGACCGCCGAGATCGCAGGCATCGTCGACGACTTCCGCACCGCTGCGCGCCACGCCATCGAGGCCGGCTTTGATGGCGTCGAGATCCACGGCGCTCACGGCTACCTGATCGACGCCTTCCTGCGCGACGGCTCCAACCACCGCACCGACCAGTACGGTGGCCCGATCGAGAACCGCGCCCGCTTCCTGGTCGAAGTCATGACCGCCGTCATCGGCGAAATCGGTGCCGGCAAGGTCGGCATCCGCCTCTCGCCCGTCTCGCCGGTCAACGACTCCAACGAGTCCAACCCGCAGCCGCTGTTCGAACACGTGGTGCGCGAACTCGAGAAGCTGCACCCGGTTTACATCCACGTCGTTGAAGGCGCCACGGGCGGCCCGCGTGACAACGCACCTTTTGACTACGAGGCGCTGCGCAAGCTCTACAGCGGCGTGTGGATGCTCAACAACGGCTACACCAAGGAAATGGCGCAAGAAGCCGTGGCCTCTGGCCGCGCAGACCTGATCTCCTTCGGTCGCCTGACGATCAGCAACCCGGACCTGGTGCGCCGCTTCAAAGAAAACGCGCCGCTCAACGAGCTGTTCAAAGACGCCCCGCTCTACGGCGGCCAAGGCCCGCACGGCTACACCGACTACCCGGCGCTGGCCTGACAAAACACCGTGGGGTTGTGTTGTGTTGCGGCGCGAACGTCAGCGCCGCCACATCCACCCCCCCGGGCCTCGCCACAGCCATGGCCTCAGCAGCCGTCTGTGAGGGGCTTGGACGTTTGAGTGGCAACCAAGCCCGATCCACCCACGGTCGGGCTTTTTTGTTGGCTCGCCAAACCAGCATTCGGGACCGCCCGCCTGGCTGGGAAAACAGACCGCAGAAAACAAAAAAGGCCACCCGTTGCCGAGTGACCTTTGTTTGTGAAACCTGCCATGCCGCCAATCAAGGAAGCATGCGTTTCTGAAGTGGTTGCGGGGGCCGGATTTGAACCAACGACCTTCGGGTTATGAGCCCGACGAGCTACCAGACTGCTCCACCCCGCGCCAGATGAGGTGATGGCACTTGCAAAATCAAGCGATGATCAGCTTGCTTTTGATGCCAGGGCCCAAGCACTGGTGTGCGTGGCTTGAACCCATGTGTTCTTTGGTTGCGGGGGCCGGATTTGAACCAACGACCTTCGGGTTATGAGCCCGACGAGCTACCAGACTGCTCCACCCCGCGACTGAGACTTAGATTATGGCACGTTTTTGACGCTGTGCCTACCTCTGGACACAGAATCAGCCAAGAACACCAAAGAAAAAAGCCCGCTGCTTTCGCAACGGGCTTTTGGGCTGTGATCCCCCCCACCGGTCGACCAGGTCAACCTGGGGTGGGCGTCAAGCCAAGATCACTCGCCAGCTTCGACGGCTTCGTCAGCGTGGCTGCGCTCGACCAGCTCCATGAAGGCCATGGGGGCGTTGTCACCCACGCGATAGCCCATCTTCAGGATGCGGGTGTAGCCGCCAGGACGCTTGGCGAACAGGGGGCCCAGCACGTCGAAGAGCTTGACCACGTTGTCGCGGTTGCGCAGGCGGTCGAAAGCCAGGCGGCGGTTGGCGACGGTCGGGACCTTGGCCAGGGTGATCAGCGGCTCGACGATGCGACGCAGTTCCTTGGCCTTGGGCACGGTGGTCTTGATGGCTTCGTGCTCGATCAGCGAGTTGGCCATGTTGCGGAACATGGCGGCGCGGTGAGCCGAAGTGCGATTGAGTTTACGGAGACCGTTACCGTGACGCATGGTGCTTTCCTTTCATTATCAAAACCGACGGCCGGTTCAAGGTACCGCCGGGTGCACCGGATGCCCCAGTGACCTGGGTGCATCCACTTTCAAAAAATCAACGCTTGTCCAGACCTTGGGGCGGCCAGGCTTCCAGGCGCGAGCCCAGGGCCAGACCACGGGAAGCCAGCACTTCCTTGATCTCGTTGAGCGACTTGCGACCCAGGTTCGGGGTCTTGAGCAGCTCGGTCTCGGTGCGCTGGATGAGGTCGCCGATGTAGTAAATGTTCTCTGCCTTGAGGCAGTTGGCCGAACGCACGGTGAGCTCGAGCTCGTCGACCGGACGCAGCAGGATCGGGTCGAAGTGCTGGGCCGACTTGGCGGGCGCATCGAACGCGGCGATCTCGGAGCCTTCCAGCTGAGCGAACACAGCCAGTTGCTCGACCAGGATCTTGGCCGAAGCACGGATCGCTTCCTCGGGCGAAATGGCGCCGTTGGTTTCGATTTCCATGACCAGCTTGTCCAGGTCGGTGCGCTGCTCGACGCGGGCGCTTTCAACCGTGTAGCTCACGCGCTTGACGGGCGAGAACGAAGCGTCCAGCACGATGCGGCCGATGGCCTTGCTCGACTCTTCGCCATAGCGGCGCACGTTGCCAGGCACGTAACCACGGCCCTTTTCAACCTTGATCTGCATGTCCAGCTTGCCGCCTTGCGACAGGTGGCCGATGACGTGACCGGGGTTGACGATCTCGATGTCGTGCGGGGTCTGGATGTCGGCGGCGGTGACAGGACCTTCACCGTCCTTGCGCAGGACCAGGGTCACTTCGTCGCGGTTGTGCAGACGGAACACCACGCCCTTGAGGTTCAGCATGATGTTGACCACGTCTTCTTGCACGCCGTCGATCGACGAGTACTCGTGCAGCACACCGGCGATGGTGACTTCCGTGGGTGCGAAACCGACCATCGACGACAGCAGCACGCGACGCAGCGCGTTGCCGAGGGTGTGGCCATAACCACGCTCGAACGGCTCGAGCGTGACCTTGGCACGGTGACCGCCGAGCGGTTCCACCTGGATGGCTTTGGGTTTCAGCAAATTCGTTTGCATGAGGTCTTCCTGTCAATACCCTCGGCTCGTTACACCGATAAGGCTGCTGGACCAACCGGAGCAACATGCTCCGGCCCTGAAAAACACACGCCGCCGGACTCGAAAGCCCAACGGCGAGGGGCCGCGAGACGCACCCGAAGGGCGCATCACGCAGCCAGCGATCGCATCAACGCGAATACAGTTCGACGATCAGCGATTCGTTGATGTCGGAGCCGAACTCGTCGCGATCCGGGGTCTTCTTGAACACGCCTTCCAGCTTGGCGCCGTCCACTTGCACCCAGCCAGGCAGACCGATGGACTCGGCCAGCTTGTAGGCTTCCTGCACGCGCAGTTGCTTCTTGGCCTTTTCACGCACGGCCACCACGTCACCGGTCTTGACCAGGTAGGACGGGATGTTCACGACTTCGCCGTTGACCACGATGCCCTTGTGGCCGACCAGCTGGCGGGCTTCAGCGCGGGTGGAAGCGTAGCCCATGCGGTAGACCACGTTGTCCAGGCGCGATTCGAGCAGGCCCAGCAGGTTGGCGCCGGTGTTGCCCTTGCGGCGCTCGGCTTCAGCGAAGTAGCGGCGGAATTGCTTTTCCAGCACGCCGTACATGCGCTTGACCTTCTGCTTTTCACGCAGTTGCAGGCCGAAGTCGGAGGTGCGCGAACCGGAGGTGCGGCCGTGCTGACCAGGCTTGGTGTCGAACTTGGCCTTGTCGCTGATGGGGCGGCGGGCGCTCTTGAGGAAAAGGTCGGTGCCTTCGCGGCGGGCCAGTTTGGCCTTGGGTCCGAGGTAACGTGCCACTTTGTGTGTCCTGGTTTATCTGACGCCAGCCCACAAGGGGCACCGGCGCGAGTCTGCGGGCCTGGGGCGCACAGACGGTGGGCTTCAGTAAAACTGGGCAGCGAAAAGCCACCCAGCATCGGGGAACCTGCGATTGTAGCAAGCAGGTGCGCCGCACCACAAATAACCCGACATCGAAGTCGGGATCATGGAGCGGCAACACCTCGCCGAGAAGACTCGGGCGAGGTGTGTGTTCGGCACCTCTGCGAGGCACCGATCAGGCTGGCATCAGATGCGGCGACGCTTCTGAGGACGGCAACCGTTGTGCGGCACCGGGGTCACGTCCGAAATGGAGTTGATCCGGATGCCCAGCGAAGCCAGGGCGCGAACCGAAGACTCGCGACCAGGACCGGGGCCCTTGATCTCGACGTCCAGGTTCTTGATGCCTTGCTCTTGAGCGGCGCGGCCGGCCACTTCAGCAGCCACCTGGGCAGCGAAGGGGGTCGACTTGCGCGAGCCCTTGAAGCCCTGACCACCCGACGAAGCCCACGACAAAGCATTGCCTTGGCGGTCGGTGATGGTGATGATGGTGTTGTTGAACGAAGCGTGCACGTGGGCGATGCCGTCCGCAATGTTCTTGCGGACCTTCTTGCTCACACGACGGGCAGCGCTGTTCGCGGGTGCTTTTGCCATGATGTTTCTCTTTCGAACTCAGTCAACCAGCGCAGGTCACTTCTTGCCAGCGATGGCCTTGCGCGGACCCTTGCGGGTGCGGGCATTCGTGCGGGTGCGTTGACCACGCATCGGCAGGCCACGGCGGTGACGGAAGCCGCGATAGCAGCCCAGGTCCATCAAGCGCTTGATGTTCATCGAGAGCTCGCGGCGCAGGTCACCTTCGATGGTGAGCTTGCCCACTTCTTCCCGAATCTTTTCCAGGTCGCCGTCGGTCAATTCCTTGATCTTCTTGTTGAAGGGAATGCCTGCAGCCGAGCAGATTTTCTGCGCGGTGGTGCGACCAATGCCGTAGATCGAAGTCAGACCGATTTCGGTGTGCTTGTGCGGCGGAATGTTGATGCCAGCAATACGTGCCATAACTGTCCTCTGAACGCGTGTGTCGTCGCTTGGTCAGGCCATCAGCCTTGACGTTGCTTGTGACGCGGGTCGGTGCAAATCACGCGAACCACACCCTTGCGACGGATGATTTTGCAATTGCGGCACATAACCTTGACGGATGCCGAGACTTTCATGGTCTTCTCCTGAACCGCCAGTTGCCCAGCGGAAATTCGCCCACGTTTCCGGGGTCAAAAACTCCAGCTCACTTCGCCCGGAACACGATGCGAGCACCGACTCAAACCTGTTTCAAGCTTCGCACGTTGGGCGTTGCCGCCCGGCGTGTTGGCAGTGGTAGGCCACTGCGTTCAGCTTGCCTTGAAATTCGCCTTTTTCAGCAGAGAGTCGTACTGCTGAGACATGACGTAGGACTGCACCTGGGCCCAGAAGTCCATCGTGACGACCACGATGATGAGCAGCGAAGTCCCACCGAAGTAGAAGGGAACGTTGTACTTGAGCACGAGGAACTCGGGCAGCAGGCACACCGCGGTGATGTAGACGGCACCGACAAGCGTCAGGCGGGCCAGAATTTTATCAATGTATCGAGCGGTTTGGTCGCCAGGACGGATCCCGGGGATGAAAGCGCCACTCTTTTTCAGGTTGTCTGCGGTCTCGCGGCTGTTGAACACCAGGGCCGTGTAGAAGAAGCAGAAGAAAACGATGGCCACCGAATACAGGATCACGTAGATCGGCTGACCTGGAGAGAGCATGGCGGCGATGTCCTTCAGCCAGCGCATGCTGTCGCCCGTGGCGAACCAACCCACAGCGGTGGTCGGCAGCAGGATGATCGACGAAGCGAAGATCGGGGGGATCACGCCAGCCATGTTGATCTTGAGCGGCAGGTGCGAGGACTGACCACCGTACACACGGTTGCCGACCTGGCGCTTGGCGTAGTTGACCAGGATCTTGCGTTGACCACGCTCGACGAACACCACAGCGTAGGTCACCAGGCCCACCAGGGCGACGATGAAGATGGCCGCGGGGATGCTCATGGCGCCGGTGCGGATCAGCTCGAACAAGCCAGCCAGTGCACCAGGCAGGCCCGCAGCGATGCCGCCGAAGATCAGGATCGAGATGCCGTTGCCCAGACCGCGCTCGGTGATCTGCTCACCCAGCCACATCAGGAACATCGTGCCCGCCGTCAAGCTGATGACGGTGGTCATGCGGAAGCCAAAGCCAGGGCTGATCACCAGGCCGGCCGTGCCTTCCAGCGCCACGGCGATGCCGAAGGACTGGAACAAAGCCAGGCCCAGCGTGCCGTAACGCGTGTATTGCGTGATCTTGCGACGACCGGCTTCGCCCTCTTTCTTGAGCTGTTCCAGTTGCGGGATCACGTAGCCCATCATCTGCATGATGATGGACGCGGAGATGTAGGGCATGATGCCCAGCGCGAACACGGTGAAGCGCGACAGCGCACCGCCCGAGAACATGTTGAACAAGCTCAGGATGCCGCCTTGCTGGCCCTTGAACAACTGTTGCAGCTGCGCCGGGTCGATACCGGGCACGGGGATGTGGGCCCCGATGCGGTAGACGACCAGCGCGAGCAGCAGGAAAACCAGGCGACGCTGGAGGTCGCCGTACTTTCCGCTTTGTGCCAGTTGAGAGGGAGAAGTTGCCACGCTGAGTCCTGTTCAGGCTTGACGTTTCGTGTTCGCGTTGCTCGCTGAATTACTCAGCGATGGAGCCGCCGGCTGCTTCGATCGCGGCCTTGGCGCCGGCGGTGGCGCCGATGCCCTTGAGCACAACCTTGGCAGACAGTTCGCCAGACTTGATCACCTTGACGACCTTGGCCAACTGGGGCACGAGGCCGGCTTGCTTCAGGGTCAGGACGTCGACTTCAGCGGCGCCCAGAGCTTGCAGCTCGCCCAGGGTGATTTCAGCGTTGTACTTCAGGCTTTGAGACTTGAAGCCACGCTTGGGCAGGCGGCGTTGCAAAGGCATTTGACCGCCTTCGAAGCCGACCTTGTGGTAGCCGCCCGAACGCGACTTCTGACCCTTGTGACCGCGACCGGCGGTCTTGCCCAGGCCGGAGCCGATGCCGCGGCCGACACGGCGCTTGGCATGCTTGGCACCCGATGCGGGCTTGATGCTGTTGAGTTCCATGATGTTCCTCTGACTGCCGAGTGCCTTACAGCACCTGGACCAGGTAACGGACCTTGGTGATCATGCCGCGCACGGCGGGCGTGTCTTCCAGAACAGCGGTGCTGTTCATGCGACGCAGGCCCAGGCCCTTCACGGTGGCGCGGTGGTCGGCCTTGCAGCCAATCACGCTGCGGATCAGCTTGACGGTGACGGTTTTCTTTTCGCTCATGTCTGCTCTCCAGCGATCAGTTGAACAGCTGTTCAACGTTCAGACCGCGCTTGGCAGCGACTTCGGCCGGCGTCGTGGCCTTGGCCAGGGCGTCGAACGTGGCGCGAACCATGTTGTACGGGTTCGAAGAACCCAGGCTCTTGGCGACGATGTCGGTGATGCCCATCACTTCGAAGACAGCGCGCATCGGGCCGCCGGCGATGATGCCGGTACCGGCGGGAGCCGGAGCCAGCAGCACCTTGGCTGCGCCGTGTTCGCCGGTCACGTTGTGGTGAACGGTGCCGTTCTTCAGCGAGACCTTCAGCATGTTGCGACGTGCCTGGTCCATGGCCTTTTGAACGGCCAGGGGCACTTCACGCGCCTTGCCTTTGCCCATGCCGATGCGGCCATCGCCATCACCGACCACGGTCAGGGCTGCGAAACCCATGATCCGACCGCCCTTGACCACTTTGGTCACGCGGTTCACCTGGATCATTTTCTCGCGCAGACCGTCGTCGCGACCTTCGTCTGCCACCTTGGGTTGAAACTTAGCCATTTGAGATTCCTTCCGGTTGCCGACGAGGCTTAGAACTGCAGGCCGGCTTCACGCGCGGCTTCAGCCAGGGCCTTGATGCGACCGTGGTATTGGTAGCCAGCGCGATCGAAGGCGACCTTCTCGACGCCAGCAGCCTTCGCCTTTTCGGCGATGCGCTTGCCGATCAGCGAAGCAGCTTCGGTGTTGGCACCGTTCTTGATTTGCTCGCGCACTTCCTTCTCGGCGGTCGACGCGGTGGCGATGACCTTGCTGCCGTCGCCAGAAATCACGCTGGCGTAGATGTGCAGGTTGCTGCGAGTGACCGTCAAACGCACGGCGCCTTGCAGGGCGATCCGGGCGCGGGTCTGGCGCGCACGACGCAGGCGCTGTTCCTTCTTGCTCATTGCCATGATGAATCAGCTCCTTACTTCTTCTTGGTCTCTTTGAGGACCACGCGCTCGTCCGCATAGCGGATGCCCTTGCCCTTGTAAGGCTCAGGCGGACGGAACGCACGCACTTCAGCAGCGATCTGGCCGACGACCTGGCGGTCGGCACCCTTGATCACGATTTCGGTCTGAGACGGGGTCTCGACCTTGATGCCGGCGGGCATGTCCTTCACCACGGGGTGAGAGAAACCAATCGACAGGTTCAGCTTCTGACCAGCAGCCTGGGCCTTGAAGCCCACACCAACCAGGGTCAGCTTCTTCTCGAAGCCCTTGGACACACCGTTGATGGTGTTGGCCAGCAGGGCGCGGAAGGTGCCGGACATGGCATTGGCAGCAGCGGTGTCGTTGACCGGGGCGACCTTCAGCGTGGCGCCGTCTTGCGTGACGGTGACCAGGCCGTTGGCCGGCAGGTTCAGCGTGCCGTTGCCACCCTTGACGGTGATGGCTTCGGCCGAGATCTTGACGTCCACACCTTGAGGGACGGCGATCGGCATTTTTCCAACGCGGGACATTGCGATTGCTCCTCTATCAGGCGACGTACGCGATGACTTCGCCACCGATGCCGGCAGCGCGAGCCTTGCGGTCGGTCATGACGCCTTGGGGGGTGGTCACGATCGCAACGCCCAGGCCATTCATGACCTGAGGGATGCTGTGACGGCCCTTGTAGATGCGCAGACCGGGACGGGAAACACGCTCGATGCGCTCGATGACCGGACGGCCAGCGTAGTACTTCAGCGAAATTTCCAGGGTGGGCTTGGCGGCTTCACCGGTGACGGCAAATCCGTCGATGTAGCCTTCGTCCTTCAGGACTTGGGCGATCGCGACTTTCAGCTTCGACGACGGCAGAGCAACGTTGGTCTTGTTGACCATTTGGGCGTTGCGAATGCGCGTCAGCATGTCGGCGATGGGATCACTCATGCTCATGGGATAACTCCTGTTCGTGCCCGGCCGGATTACCAGCTTGCCTTGGTGACACCGGGGATGTCGCCGGCGAAAGCCAATTCACGGATCTTGGAACGGCCGAGGCCGAACTGACGGAAGGTGCCACGGGGGCGACCAGTCAGGTTGCAGCGTGCGCGCAGACGGGTCGGGTTGGCGTTGCGGGGCAGCTTTTGCAGCTCAAGGCGAGCGGCGTAGCGCTCTTCTTCCGACTTCTTGGCGTCATCGATGATGGCCTTGAGTTCGGCGTACTTCTTGGCGTACTTGGCAACCAGCTTTTCGCGCTTTTCTTCGCGTTGCTTCAGAGAGACTTTTGCCATGGCGGGCCTCAGTTCTTGAACGGGAACTTGAAAGCCGTCAGCAGTGCCTTGGCTTCTTCGTCGGTCTTGGCGGTCGTCGTGATGCTGATGTTCAGACCACGGACAGCGTCGATCTTCTCGTATTCGATTTCCGGGAAGATGATCTGTTCTTTGACGCCCACGTTGTAGTTGCCGCGACCGTCGAACGAACGACCCGAGATGCCGCGGAAGTCACGGACGCGGGGCAGCGACACGGTGACGAAGCGGTCCAGGAATTCGAACATGGTGACGCCACGCAGGGTGACCATGCAGCCGATGGGCATGTTTTCGCGGATCTTGAAGCCGGCGATGGCCTTCTTCGACATGGTGACCACGGGCTTTTGGCCGGCGATCTTGGTCAGGTCGCCAACGGCGTGTTCCATGACCTTCTTGTCGGAGACGGCCTCCGAGACACCCATGTTCAGGGTGATCTTGGTCAGACGCGGCACTTCCATGATCGACTTGTAGCCGAACTGCTTCATCAGTTCGGGGACGATCTTTTCGCGGTAGATCTGCTGCAGGCGAGCTTGTTGTTGAGCCATTTGTGACCTCAAGCCTTGATTTCTTCGCCGCTGGACTTGAAGACGCGCACTTTCTTGCCGTCAGCCAGGAGCTTGACACCGACGCGGTCAGCCTTGCCAGAGGCAGGGTTGAAGATCGCCACGTTGGACTGATGGATGGGCATGGTCTTGTCGACGATGCCACCGGTGGTGCCCTTGAGGGGGTTCGGCTTGACGTGCTTTTTGGACACGTTCACGCCGTCGACCAACAGGTGGTCGGCGTCGACGCGAGCGGACACGGTGCCGCGCTTGCCTTTGTCACGGCCGGTCAGGACGATGACCTGGTCGCCGGTTTTGAGCTTGTTCATGGAGCTGTCCTTTACTGAACTGTCGAGACCGAGATCAGAGGACCTCGGGGGCCAGCGACACGATCTTCATGAAGCGCTCGGAACGCAGTTCGCGCGTCACGGGGCCAAAGATGCGGGTGCCGATGGGCTCGAGCTTGGCATTCAGCAGCACGGCGGCGTTGCCATCAAACTTGATCAGCGAGCCGTCCTGGCGGCGAACGCCCTTGGCGGTGCGAACGACCACAGCGCTGTAAACCTCGCCCTTCTTGACGCGGCCACGCGGTGCAGCTTCTTTGATGCTGACCTTGATGATGTCGCCGATACCGGCGTAACGACGCTTAGAGCCACCGAGCACCTTGATGCACATGACGCTCTTGGCACCCGTGTTGTCTGCGACGTCAAGTCGCGATTGCATTTGGATCATGGTGTATCCCAACTTGACCGTTCGGCTGCACAAACCACTGCACAACAACGAACCATCAGTCTTGGGCCCGTAGAACGGGCGGATCTGAAAGAAGTTTTGTTCTCGAAGAATCTCGCCGAGAGGGTGGCAAGCCGAAAACAGAAACGCTCTAACAGCGAAGCCTTGCATTATGCACGAGTTTTCAGTGCACCGTCAAGCACCCTGATGCACAAAGTCAGGCGGCAGGCAAAAAGAAGGTGGAGCCGCGCCCAACAGGCAAAAAAGACAACGGCCGCGCAAGGCGGCCGAAGCAGGGGGAAGAGCCGAGCCGCTGGTGCAGGCCGAGCCCGATGCGAGGAATCAGGCCGTGCCGCCCACCGTCAGGCCTTCGATGCGCAGGGTGGGTTGACCCACACCGACCGGCACGCTCTGGCCATCTTTGCCGCAGGTGCCCACGCCGCTGTCGAGCTTGAGGTCGTTGCCGACCATGCTGACGCGGGTCATGGCGTCGGGACCGTTGCCGATCAGGGTGGCGCCCTTGATCGGGTACTGGATTTTGCCGTTTTCGACCCAGTAGGCCTCGGAGGCCGAGAAGACGAACTTGCCCGAGGTGATGTCGACCTGACCGCCACCGAAGTTGGCGGCGTAGACACCACGCTTGATGGACTCGACGATTTCGTCGGGGTGCTTGTCGCCGGCCAGCATGTAGGTGTTGGTCATGCGCGGCATGGGCAGGTGGGCGTAGCTTTCGCGACGGCCGTTGCCGGTGGGTGCGGTCTTCATCAGGCGGGCGTTGGTGGCGTCCTGCATGTAGCCGCGCAGGATGCCGTCTTCGATCAGCACGTTGCGCTGGCTGACGTGGCCTTCGTCGTCGATGTTGAGCGAGCCGCGGCGGTCGGGCAGCGTGCCGTCGTCGAGCACGGTCACACCCTTGGCGGCCACGCGCTGGCCGATGCGGCCGGAGAACACGCTCGAGCCCTTGCGATTGAAGTCGCCTTCCAGGCCGTGGCCCACCGCTTCGTGCAGCAGGATGCCGGGCCAGCCGGAGCCGAGCACCACGGTCATCTCGCCAGCGGGCGCGGGGCGCGATTCGAGGTTGACCAGCGCGGCGTGCACGGCCTGGTCGACGTAGCCCTGGGTCACCTCCTGCGTGAAGTAGGCCAGGTCGTGGCGACCACCGCCGCCGGAGGAGCCGACTTCGCGGCGGCCGTTCTGTTCGGCGATGACGGTGACAGACAGGCGGATGAGCGGGCGCACGTCGGCGGCCAGCACGCCGTTGGCGCGGGCCACCAGCACGACGTCGTATTCGCAACCCAGGCCAGCCATGACCTGCACGACGCGCGGGTCCTTGGCACGAGCGCGGCGCTCGACGTCTTCGAGCAGGGCCACCTTGGCGGCGCTGTCCATGGAGGCGATGGGATCGAAGCCGCCGTAGAGGCTGCGGCTGGGCGCGACCTGGTGCGAGCCAACCTTGACGCGACGGCTCTGGCCGGCGGCGGCGATGGTGCGCACCGTGCGGGCGGCGTCGAGCAAGGCGGCCTCGGAGATGTCGTCGGAGTAGGCGAAGGCGGTTTTCTCGCCGGAGATGGCGCGCACGCCCACACCCTGGTCGATGCCGAAACTGCCGGACTTGACGATGCCTTCTTCGAGGCTCCAGCCTTCGCTGCGCGTGTACTGGAAGTACAGGTCGGCGTCGTCAACGCGGTGCTGCGTGATGACGCGCAAGGCGTTCAGCAGGGTCGATTCGTCCAGACCATACGGCGTGAGCAGCAGGTCACGGGCGGTTTGCAGGCGGGCAAGGGTGGCTTCGACGGCGATCATGGGCGCATTCTGGCACGCCAGTGGGCTCACAGGTTGAGCAGGGCCTTGACGCGCAGGTGCTCGTCGGGTTTGAAGTTGGCGTTGACGTAGGCTTGCATGTCCTGTTTGCGCTGAACCTCGGAGAGGTTTTGCGAAGATTTCAGGCGCTCCCACTCGCCGCGGGCTGCGGCCAGGCGGCGTTCCCAGTCGGCCCATTCTTCGTCGGCCTTGGCCAGGCGGTTGGCGGCGTCCACACCATAACGGGCCACACGTTCGGCGTGCACGGCGGCCGGGTCCTTGCCCGGGGCCATCTGGGGCACGGGCTCGCCCGGGTCGGGCGGCGGCGGCTGGCCGGACTCCGCCTGGGCGACGTATTGCTTGAACTTGGCCTCTTCGTCGTCGAAGAAGGCGCGGGCCCAGTCATCACCGAGGATCTGGCGACGCACCATGCGCTGCTCTTCGAAGGCGGGCATCCAGGTGTTGCGATCCGACTGCACGAAGGCGTTGCGGAACTCGTGGGTGCGCAGGCGCCAGTATTTGTCCCAGATCGCCATGATGCCGTCGCCCAGCTCTTCGCCGTTGGCGCGGCGGGCTTCGTCGTTGACCAGGGTGCGGATGTCGGCAACGGTGACCTCGCCCATGCCGAGGAGGTAGTACTCGAAACGACGGCGCAGCCCGTTGCAGGGGCTGAGCTTGCCGGTGGACGTGCACCAGTCGCCATTGGGCTCGGTGCCCTGGAAGGAGCCCTGCTGAAAGAGCTTGGCGCGAACCTGCTCGGCCGTGAGCGCGGACTGGCCTTCAGGCAATCGGGCGTCGCCCTGCCCCACGCCGGGACGGATCATGCCCCAGCCACCGGAAGCGGATTCGGCCGACGCGCTGTCGGCTTCGCCTGATCGGTTCAAGCCCATCCAGGCGGCGGCGACGCCCCCCAGCACCAAGGCGGCCACACCGGCCATCTTCCAAGCTTGCATCTGCATCAAACACCTCTTGGCTCACCCGCCCAGGGAGCGGGTGACAGCGGCCTGACTGGCAGGCCTGCGTCTTCTGGAATCGGCACAGGGCCGGTACAACAAAGGCGGCCGAGGCCCTCGTGAGGCCTGGGCCGCCTGGGCTCGCCAGTTGGCGAGCGTGACTCACATCACAGGAACGCCCACTTCAGGCGGTTGGCGTGCTGGACGTAGAAAGCCACGGGGTCCGGCGAGTCCTTGCCAATGGTACCCAGGACCTGGTTGATTTCATCCAGGTGGTTCCAGGTGTAGTTGTCCTTGATGACCTTGCCCCAGTGGCTGGAGCAGCGACCCACCAGACCGTCGTTGGCCTCGCCCTTGAAGTAGTCACCCGTGTAGGCCAGGATCGCGTCGGACACGTCCCAGGCGTTGGTTTTCACCGAGGTGCCAGAGAACGAGTAGAAGCGGATGCTGTTGCCAGAGATGGTGGCCTTGTCCGGACCGACGCCGCAGTTGGTGGTGGGCGCACCAGCGGGGAACTTGGCGTTGAACTTGGCTGCGCCGGCCGAGCTCAGGGCGTTCAGGGCCGTCAGCAGGTCGGTGTCGCTGGTGGTCTTGTTGCCGGTGAGCCAGGAGATCAGCTTCAGGCCAGCCGTGGCGGCCTGGTCGAAACCACCACCCGGGGTGGTGTTGGCCAGGATGTCGTCGGCGACCTTGGAGCCGAAGTGCGTGCCAGCCATCGTGCTGACCGAGGCCACCATCGTGGGCACGGTGCCGGCGGCGTAGCGCACGGTGGGGCCGCCATGGCTGTGGCCGATCAGGTTGAACTTCTTGACGCCGTCCTTGGCGGCCCATTGCTTCATCTGCTGGATGAGCTCTTCGCCACGGAACTCGGTGGTCTGAGAGGGGTTGACCGAGGCCACGTAGACGGTGGCGCCTTCGTCACGCAAGGTGCCGGGGACGTTGTAGAAGTAGTTGACGGCGCCGAGGATGTTGTCGAAGCCGATGAAGCCGTGGACCAGCACGATGGGGTACTTGGTCTTGGCCTGCACGCCCGCGTGAGCGGCCGGGGCGGTCAGGGCGACGCCAGCCACGACGGCGGCGGCACACAGGGCCTTGAGGGAAATGGGGGACGTTTGAATTTTCATGTTGTCTCCAGGGGATGGAAAAAAGGCGAGCAAGCTCCACCGTGCCGGCCCGGAACAGGGCTTGGCATCGCCAAGAGGAGGAGGGAGAGCGCGCCCCGGAGGAAGGCCCGAGGCGCGAGGGTGAGGTCAGCCCACGACCGGCATCCGGCCTGGGCGCCTCGTCACAGGCCAGCCAGCTTCAGGCGACTGGCTTGTTGCTGGTAGAACGCCACGGGGCTCGGGGCGTTCTTGCCGATGGTGCCCAGCACCTGGTTGACCTCGTCGAGGTGGTTCCAGGCGTAGTTGTCCTTGAGGACCTTGCCCCAGCGGCTGGAGCAGCGGCTGACCAGGCCATCGTTTTCTTCGGTGCCGAAGTACGAGGCGGTGCCAGCCAGGATCAGGTCGGAGATGTCCCAGCCGTTGGTCTTGACGGCGGTGCCCGAGGCCGAGTACCAGCGGATGCTGTTGCCGGCCACGCTGGCCACTTCGGGGCCTTCGCCACAAGGGGTGGTGGGTGCACCGGCCGGGAACTTGGCGTTGAACGCGGCCGAGCCTTCGGTCGACAGCGAGGACAGGGCGGCCTGCAGGTTGGTGCTGTCGGTGGTCTTGTTGCCGGTCAGCCAGGAGATCAGCTTCAGGCCGCTGGTGGCCAGGCTGTCCAGGGTGCTGCCTTCGGAGAAGGTCGGGGCCAGGTCATCGGCCACTTTGGAGCCGAAGTGCGTACCAGCCATCGTGGTGATGGACGCGACCATGCCGGGCACGGTGCCAGCGGCGTAGCGGACGGTTGGGCCGCCATGGCTGTGGCCGATCAGGTTGAACTTCTTGACGCCGTCCTTGGCGGCCCACTGCTTCATCTGCTGGATGAGCTCTTCGCCGCGGAATTCGGTGGTCTGCGAGGGGTTGACCGAGGCCACGTAGACGGTGGCGCCTTCCTTGCGCAGGTTGCCGGGGATGTCGTAGAAGTAGTTGACGGCGCCGAGGATGTTGTCAAAACCGATGAAGCCGTGGACCAGCACGATGGGGTGCTTGGTCTTGGCCGTGGTGCCTGCGTGGGCGGCGGGGGCGACGAAGGCGGCGCCCGCCACAGCGGCGACGCAAACGGCCTTGAGAGCGAACTTGGAAATCATGCTGAACTCCTGTGATGCCTGCGGTTTGGCAGGTGGTTGGACGGGCTGCGGGGCAGACAGGGTCAGTATCCAAACAACGAAATCCGTTAAATCACGGGCATACCCTCGGCAAGGGGAAAGCACTCTCCCCATGGTGGGTTAGCGGTCGATCGACGCAGAAAAGCGCCGATCCCCCTGGTTCACGGGGGGGGGTCGACCAACGCGCGCTTGCCGCATCAGGAAGGATTCGCGACGCACGCAGAACCAACGCACCCGAAATTCGGTGTGCGGTTGCATCAGATCACCTGATCGGGGTAGCCAGCAGGGGGAGGTGCTCAATCGGCGGCGTCACGCGCCTGACGAAGGCGCAAGGCATCGTCATAGAGCGCCTTGCGCGGCAAGCCGAGCACGTCGGCCACCAGCGCCGCGGCTTGCTTGACCGGCGCGTGGGCCACCAGCTCGGCCAGCAGCGCCTCGACTGGTGGCGAGATGCCGGCCACCTCGTGCGACGCGGGCCGCGCGTGCACCACCAGCACGAACTCACCCCGCAGGCGGTTGGCGTCGGCCTTCAACCAGCCAGCCAGCTCGCCCACCGGCAGGGTGGCGATGTTCTCGAACTGCTTGCTGAGTTCCCTGCACAGCGTGACGCGGCCTTCGGGCAGCACCTCGTTGAGTTCGGCAGCCAGGGACTCGATGCGGTGCGGCGCTTCGAACAGCACGGTGCTGTGGGCCTGCCCCAGCACCTCTCGCAGGCGGCTGACGCGGGCCGCGCCCTTGGCAGGCAGGAAGCCCTCGAACAGGAACCCATGCGCGGCCGCGTCCCCCGAGGCGCTGAGCGCCGTGGTGACGCTGCTCGGGCCAGGCAGGGGCACGGTCGGCAAACCTGCCGCCTGCGCGGCGGCCACCAGGTGCGCCCCCGGATCGGAGATGGCAGGCGTGCCGGCATCGCTGACGTAGGCGATGCGCTCGCCAGCTTGAAGGCGGCTCACCACCTGGCTGGCCACCGCCTGCTCGTTGTGCTGATGCAAGGCGATCAGCGGCTTGTCCAGCCCCAGGTGGCGCAGCAGGCCACCGCTGACGCGGGTGTCCTCGCAGGCCACGGCGTCGACCAGGGCCAGCACGTGCACGGCCCGCAGGCTCAGGTCGGCCAGGTTGCCGATCGGCGTGGGCACGAGGTAGAGCGTGCCTTTGGGATACTGCTGGCTGCCGGCCACCTGTTGTGCCGCCTGGAGCAGCAAATTGACATCGAGGGTCACGACAAAATCCCGGGGCGATGAGGGGGAGGAACGCGCCCTGCTCTACCTGCAGCAGCAAGGCCTGGCGTTGGTGGAGCGCAATTATCGGGTCGCGCGGGGTCCCGGCGCACGTGGCGCCGAGGTGGACCTCATCATGCGCGATCGCGACGGCACCTTGGTGTTCGTGGAGGTGCGCCAGCGCGCGGATGGCGATCACGGCGGCGCGGCGGCTTCGGTCACACGGGGCAAGCAACGGCGCTGCATCCTCGGGGCGAAGTTCTACCTGCAACAGTTGAGCGTTTGGCCACCTTGCCGCTTTGATGTGGTGGCGATCGACGGTCATGAGCTGACGTGGTTGCCTGCGGCGTTCGACGCCAGTTGATGGGCGTGGGGATGAGCTTGGGGGCACCGTCGTTTACTTGTGTTCACCTGCTGATCGCGGGTTGACCCGGCCCCCTGGCTTATCATCGCCCGCATGTCGGACACGTCCTATCAGTCTCCGCAGCTTCAGCAGCCCCTGCTGGAGACCGCTGACTGGCTCTACCAGTCCTCGGAGCGGCTGGCACAACAGCTCCATTACGCAGCCCAGGCCATCCTGCACACGATCACCACGGGTGGGCGGGTGCTGTGCGCCGGCGAAGGCGAGGCCGCCTGGCTGGCGCAGCAAGCGGCTCAGCTGCTGATCTGCGGCACCGGGCGCGATCGCCCGCCACTGGCTGCGCAGGCCTTGTCGCCTGCGGCCCACGCGGGCCAGCCCACGCTGACGCAGCAAGTGCGCGCGCTGGGGCACCCGGGTGACCTGTGGCTGGCCTTCTCGATGGAGCGCAACGAGGCCGACCTGAAATCGGCCAGCGAAGCGGCCAGCGAGCAGGACATGACCCTGGTGGCTTTCACAGGCGAGGCCGCCAGCGTGCTGGGCCCCCTGCTTCGCGACACCGATGTCTGGGTGCCACTGCCGGGCGCCCAACCCTCCACCCTTTTCGCCATCGGCTGGCTGGCCCTGCACGCGCTGTGTGCCACCGTCGACAACCAACTGCTGGGAGAGGCCGCCTGAGGCCCCCTGACACCCTTGCCGGAGACACGCTCGATGACCCGCCAACCTTCTCGCCACACCGCCCACCGACTGGCGCTGGCCGCTTTGGTGGCCGCCCTGGGTGCCACGACGCTGAGCGCTTGCGCACCGCTGATGCTCGGCGGGGCAGCCGCCAGCGCCTTCGTCGCCACCGACCGCCGCACCTCGGGCATGCAGGTCGAGGACCAGGGCATCCAGATCAAGGCCGGCAGCCGCCTGCGTGACGCGCTGGGCGGTCGCGGCCGGGTCAACGTCAACGCCTACAACCGCACCGTGCTGCTGACCGGCGAGGTCGACTCCGACGCCGACCGCGCCGCAGCAGAGCAAGCCGCCGCCCGCGTGGAGAACGTCGTCAAGGTCATCAACCAGTTGCAGGTGGGCCCGGCCGCCTCGCTGAGCACGCGCTCGAGCGACGTGCTGCTGGCTGGCAAGGTCCGCGCCACGCTGGTCGACGCACGCGACCTGATGAGCAACGCTTTCGACATCGTGGTCGACCGGGGCGAGGTCTACCTGATGGGCCTGGTCACCGAGCGCGAAGCCAACCGGGCGGCCGAACTGACGGCCAGCATCCCCGGGGTCAAGAAGGTGGTCAAGGCGTTTGAGGTGATCACCGAGGACGAGTTGGCCAACAAGCTGCCGCGTCAGCCGGCGAACGGCAGTGGCGCCGCCCCGAGCAACTGAGCCCACGGCGCCCGAGCCTCGATCTCGGGCGATGGCTGGCGATCCCCCGCGTTGGCGGGCCAGCCCTGCGTTGACACCGACGCGTCAGCGCAGCCGGCGGATCAGGCTGGAAGTGTCCTGCCGACCGCCCCCCATGGCCTGCACATCGGCGTAAAACTGATCGATCAAGGCGGTGGCGGGCACGCGCGCGCCCAGGCGGCGGGCCTCGTCGAGCACCAGGCCCAGGTCCTTGCGCATCCAGTCGACGGCGAAGCCGAAATCGAACTCATCGCGCACCATGGTCGGCCCACGGTTGACCATCTGCCAGCTGCTGGCCGCGCCCTGCGAGATGACCTCGAGCACGCGCGGCATGTCCAGCCCGGCCTTTTCGCCAAAGGCCAGGGCCTCGGCCAGGCCTTGCAGCAGCCCCCCCACGCAGACCTGGTTGACCATCTTGGCGAGCTGGCCTGAGCCGCTGTCGCCCAGGTGGGTCACGGCTCGCGCGAACGCGGCGATGACCGGCTTGACCTGATCGAACGCCACCGGGGCGCCACCGCACATGACTGTGAGCACGCCATTGAGCGCACCGAGGTTGCCGCCCGAGACGGGGGCATCGATGAAGGCCACGCCTTGCTGCGCGGCGAGCGCGGCGATCTCGCGGGCCACCTCGGCCGAGGTGGTGGTGTGGTCGACGATGACGGCACCCGGCTTGAGGCCGTGCAGCACCCCTTGTTCACCGCAGCAAACCTCGCGCAGGTCGTCGTCGTTGCCCACGCAGGTGAACACGATGTCGGCGCCTGGTCCAATCGTCGCGGCTTCGAGCGGCGTGGCGGCGTGGCGGCCACCGTGCTCGGCCACCCAGGCCTGGGCCTTGGCGGTCGTGCGGTTGTAGACGGTGACGTCGTGGCCAGCACGCTGGAGGTGCGCGGCCATCGGCGCGCCCATGGTGCCCAGGCCGATGAAAGCCACGCGGCGGGCCTCGGTGGGCTCGTAGGTCTTGTCGGCCAAGGTCATCGCGCAGGCCTCAGACGATGTGCATGTGCTCCGTGCCCGCACCCAGGTCCTGGCTGCGCGCACGCTGGCTGTTGAGCTTGATCTGCAGGCGCAGGTCGTTGACCGAGTCGGCGTTGCGCAGCGCGTCTTCGTAGGTGATGTCGTTGCCCTCGAAGAGGTCATACAGGGCCTGGTCGAAGGTCTGCATGCCCAGCTCGCGCGACTTCTTCATGATCTCCTTGATCTCGCCGACCTCGCCCTTGAAGATCATGTCGGCGATCAGGGGCGTGTTGAGCAGGATCTCGACCGCGGCCACCCGGCCCTTGCCGGCCTGACGCGGCATCAGGCGCTGCGACACCAGCGAGCGCAGGTTCAGCGACAGGTCCATCAGCAGCTGCGGGCGGCGCTCTTCGGGGAAGAAGTTGATGATGCGGTCGAGCGCCTGGTTGGCGCTGTTGGCGTGCAGGGTGGCCATGCACAGGTGGCCGGTCTCGGCGAACTGCACGGCGTGCTCCATGGCCTCGCGGTCGCGGATTTCGCCCATCAGGATGACGTCGGGGGCTTGGCGCAGCGTGTTCTTGAGCGCGATCTCCCAGCCGTCGGTGTCGATGCCGATCTCGCGTTGGGTGACGATGCAGTTCTTGTGCGGGTGCACGAACTCGACCGGGTCTTCCAGCGTGATGATGTGGCCGTGCGAGTTCTCGTTGCGGTGGTCGACCATGGCCGCCAGCGTGGTCGACTTGCCCGAGCCGGTGGCCCCCACCAGGATCACCAGGCCGCGTTTGGTCATGACCACGTCCTTGAGCACCTGGGGCAGGCCCATGCTGTCGATGGTCGGGATGACCTGCGGGATCACGCGCATGACCAGGCCGACATGGCCCTGCTGCACGAAGGCGTTGACGCGGAAACGGCCCACGCCGCCAGGCGAGATGGCGAAGTTGCACTCCTTGGTGCGCTCGAACTCGGCGGCCTGCTTGTCGTTCATGACGGAGCGAGCCAGCGCCAGCGTGTGCTGGGGCGTCAGCGGCTGCGGCGAAACCTTGGTGACCTTGCCGTCGACCTTGATGGCCGGCGGGAACTCGGCCGTCAGGAACAGGTCGGAGCCACCGCGCGAGACCATCAGGCGCAGGAGGTCGTTGATGAATTTCGAGGCCTGATCGCGTTCCATGAGGTGTCTGCCTGTGGTGAGTTCTGGTGTGTGTTGGGTGGGGTGCGCCGGCGCTTCAGCCTGCTGTCAGCAAGGCGCCCAGTCGGGCGCTGAGCTGGCGCATGCGCAGCGACAGCCGCCGCGCGACCGAGGCCATCAGCGCCATGCCCAGCCGAGGCTCTTCGATGGCGAGCTCGTCCAGGGCGCTGGCGGTGACCACGGCCAGCGAGACCCGGCTGAGCGTCACGCAGGATGCGAAGCGCGCGCCCGCGTCGAGCAGCGACATCTCGCCGAGCACATCGCCTTCGCGGGCCTCGGCCAGGCGGGCTCGGGCACCGGTGGGCTGCACGCGGTCCACGGCCACCAGGCCCTCGAGCACGATCAGGGCGTAGTCGCCTTTCTCGTCTTGCGCAATGAGCTCGCGCCCCGGCGGCACCGTGACGAAGTCGAGGTGTTCGAGCAGCTTGCGCTGGTCTTCGGTTGAGAGCGAAGCCATGAGGGCGTCCTGCCCCCAGGACTTGATCAACAGCTTGAGGCCGGTTTCGGGGTCGAGCCCGTGGGCCCCCACAGCCAGGCCGCGGGCGTTCCAGGCGGAGGTGGAGCGGAAGTCTTCCGGCCGCTCCATGAACTGCGTGGCGAAGAAGCCTTCGTCGTCGGCTTCGGCCGGGGTGTCGGCACCCGGGTTGCGGGGGCCGCCGACAAAACGATCGAGGAAACGCTTCATGTCAGCCCGGGAAGTTCTCGGGGATCTTGGCCTTGGCGCGGGCCTCGGCGGGCGAGATCACGTTGCGGCGCACGAGGTCCGACAGGTTCTGGTCGAGCGTCTGCATGCCCATGGCATTGCCGGTCTGGATCGAGGAGTACATCTGCGCGATCTTGTTTTCGCGGATCAGGTTTCGGATGGCGGGCGTGCCGATCATGATCTCGTGCGCCGCCACGCGGCCGTTGCCGTCCTTGGTCTTGCACAAGGTCTGCGAGATGACGGCCTGCAGCGACTCCGACAGCATGGCGCGAACCATGTCTTTCTCGGCCGCGGGGAAGACGTCGACGATCCGGTCGATGGTTTTGGCGGCACTGGAGGTGTGCAGCGTGCCGAAGACCAAGTGGCCCGTTTCGGCGGCGGTCAGCGCCAGGCGGATGGTCTCCAGGTCACGCATTTCACCCACCAGGATGGCGTCCGGGTCTTCGCGCAGCGCCGAGCGCAGGGCGTTGGCAAAGCTCAGGGTGTGCGGGCCGACTTCGCGCTGGTTGATCAGGCACTTCTTGGAGTCGTGCACGAACTCGATCGGGTCTTCTACCGTCAGGATGTGGCCGTACTCGGTTTCGTTGAGATGGTTGACCATGCCGGCCAGCGTGGTCGACTTGCCCGAGCCGGTGGGGCCGGTGACCAGCACCAGGCCGCGCGGCTTGAGGGCCAGGTCCTGGAACACCTTGGGCGCGTTGAGCTGCTCCAGCGTCAGGATCTTGGAAGGAATCGTCCGGAAGACGGCGCCGGCACCACGGTTCTGGTTGAAGGCGTTGACCCGGAAACGCGCCAGCCCCTGGATCTCGAACGAGAAGTCGCACTCGAGCGTCTCCTCGTAGTGCTTGCGCTGCATGTCGTTCATGATGTCGTACACCATGTCGTGGACCTGCTTGTGGTCCAGCGCGTCAACGTTGATGCGGCGCACGTCTCCGTGCACGCGGATCATGGGCGGCAGACCCGCAGACAAGTGGAGGTCGGATGCCTTGTTCTTGACCGAGAACGCGAGCAGCTGGGTGATATCCATGGATGATGCGGGTTTGATACGACGTGTGAAGAACCATTATGGCGACGATCTCGGAGAAGCTACAACTCGTTCGGGGCAGGATTCACGCCGCTGTTTCCCAAACCGCACGCCCCGAGGGCTGTGTTGACCTGCTGGCGGTGAGCAAGACGTTTCCAGCGGTAACCGTGCGCGAGGCGGTGGCCGCGGGTCAGCACCGATTTGGTGAGAACTACGTCCAGGAGGCGCTGGACAAGATGGCCGAGCTCGCCGACCTGCGCGAGCAGATCGAGTGGCACATGATCGGCCCCATCCAGAGCAACAAGACCCGCGCCGTCGCCGAGCACTTCGACTGGGTGCACACGGTCGATCGCCTCAAGATCGCCCAGCGCCTGAGCGATCAACGGCCTGCGCACCTCCCACCGCTGCAGGTCTGCATCCAGGTCAACACCAGCGGCGAGGACAGCAAAAGCGGCGTCGCACCCGACGAGGCCCTGGCGCTGGCCCGCGAGGTGGCCGCCCTGCCCCGCCTGACGCTGCGCGGGGTCATGGCCCTGCCCGCCCCCACCGCCGACCCCGCCGAGCAAAACCGCCAACTCGCGCAGGTGCGTGTCGCCTATGAGCGCCTGCGTTCTCAGGGTCTTCCCTTGGATACCTTGTCGATGGGCATGAGCGCCGACCTGGAAGCCGCCGTGGCGCAGGGCTCCACCATGGTGAGGGTGGGAACAGCCCTATTCGGACAACGTTGATGCCCACTTAAGATGGGCGATTGAAAAGAGACCCGTCATGGACGCACCTGGCCCCTCCCATTACCTGCTGGTGGATGACCACAGCCTGATCCGCGAAGGCATGATGCAGGCCATCCGCAGCCTGGATCCCTCCGCGCGCTTTTCGCAGGCGAACTCGCTGGCGACCGCCCTGGCACGCATCGACGACAAGTCCGCCGAGCCCATCGACGTGGTCCTGCTGGACCTGGGCCTGCCCGACAGCCGCGGCATCGCCACGCTGCAGACGGTGCGCCAGGCCGCGCCCATGCAGCGCATCGGCATCATCACGGGCCACGCCGACGTGCAGATCGCGCTGGAGTGCATCCACCACGGCGCCTCGTGCTTCATCCCCAAGCTCGCCGAGATCGACGGCTTCACCAGCGCGCTGCAGGCCCTGGTCGAAGGCCGCCTGCATTTCCCTTCGGAGTTGCTCTCACCCAGCGAGGTGGACTTCCCGACGCCGGACGACGAAACCGCGCGCCGCACCATCCGCCTGACCCCGCGTCAAAAGGACGTGCTGGAGTGGCTGCTCAAGGGTTGCACCAACCTCGCCATCGCATCGGCCCTGGGCATCAGCGCCGAGACCGTGAAGCTGCACGTCAGCGCCATCTTCCGCGCCTATGGCGTGCACAGCCGCACCCAGCTCGTGCTGCTGTGTTCACGCAGCCCGCAGGCCACCAGCCCCCTGCCCCTGCCTGATGCAGGCGGCGGCGGGCTCGACAGCGGCCCGAGGAAAGCCCTGGCGTGAGCCTCCTGCGACGGTCACTCAGGGGGCTGTCGCCAATCGAGGCGCGGATCGACCTGCAGCTGTTGCACGACAGCTGGCGCCACTCACCCGGCTCGCTCATCGGCCAGTTCGCCGGCCTCATGCTGCTGGGCTGGATGGTGCACGGCTGGCACATGCCGCACTGGCGCTGGGCCGTGCCGGCCTTCGGCCTGCTCATCGTCTGGAGCGTGGTCGTGCTGCTGGTGCGCGAGTTCAACCGCTTCGGCATCACCGAGTCCGGTTACGGCACCTGGCGCACCCGGCTGCTGACCTGGCACATCCTCGAAGGATCGCTGTGGGGCCTGATCGCCATCGCCTTGCTCGGCGTGGCCGGCAGCGAGTGGCGCATGACCATCGTGACGGCGGCCATCGTCTACGGCTTCACCATCATGCTGGTGACCATCCACGACTGGGCCGTGGCTTTCGCCGGCAGCGTGCCGGTGCTGCTGCTCGTGGCTGGCCGCCTGCTGATGGATGGCAGCGACAGCTCGCACTTCCTGGCACTGGTGCTGGTGGCCGCCCTGCTGACCTGCATGGGCGTGGCCCTGGGCGTGAACCGCCGCCTGCGCGAGGCCGTGCTGCTGCGCCACGAGAACGCCGGCCTGGTGCTGCAGTTGCGCGACGAGATCAACAAGGTGACGCAGGCCAAGGCGCGCGCCGAAGCCGCCGACCGCCAGAAGGGCGAGTTCTTCGCTGCCGCCAGCCACGACCTGCGCCAGCCCCTGCACGTGATGATGCTGCTGAGCAGCGCGCTCAAACCTGCCATCCAGGGTGCCGAGGGCATGGACTTGCTGCGCAAGCTCCAGACCTCGCTGGGCTCGCTGGGCAGCATGTTCGAGAAGATGTTCTTCGTGGCCCGCATCGACGCGCAGCGCGTGGACTACCGCGCCACCGCCTTGCCCCTGTCCGACCTGTGGCAAAGGCTGGACAGCGAGTTCTCGGTGCTGTGCCAGAGCAAGGGCCTTCGCTGGCACCTCGAGCCCACCACCGAATGGGCCCAAGCCGACGATCATGTGCTCGATCGCATCTTGCGCAACCTGCTCAACAACGCCGTGCGCTACACCGAGTCGGGCGAGGTGCGGCTGCGCGCGCGCAAGCGCGGGCCCTGGGTGATCTGCCAGGTGTGGGACACGGGCGTGGGCATCCCCAAGCAGTACCGCCACCGCATCTTCGACGACTACTTCCAGGCGCACAACGACGGTCGCCTGAGCAGCGAAGGGCTGGGGCTGGGCCTGGCCGTGGTTCGCCGGCTCAGCATGCTCGGCCCGACTCCGGTGCGCGTGCTGTCGCGGCCCGGGCTGGGCACCTGCTTCAGCGTGCGGCTGCCGCGACTGGTGCCAGCCACGCCCGCCGAAGCGCTGGACGACACGTCCAGCCCATCCGCCAGACTGCACGCGGACCGCGCCCAAAAAACCGAACCTGGCGAGCCTGACGGGCACCCCTCGCTTTCGAGGACCGCTGAGCCCGAGGGGCTGACGCGCAGCGGCCTTGGCCTGATCCTGCTGATCGAGGACGACCCGCAGGTGCGCGAGAGCACCACCCTCGTGCTGCGCCAGGCCGGTTGGCAGGTGGCCGCTTCAGCCCACCCCGATGGGGTCATGGCCGAGATGGCGGCCATGCAGGACGACGGCCGCCTCATCGACGGCGAGATGCCCGTGGCCCTGGTCAGCGACCACCGCCTGGGGTTGGACGTCACCGGCCTGCAGGTGCTGGGGCAATTGCGCTACGAATTCGGCGAAGACCTGCCCGCCCTGTTGCTGACGGGCGAGATGCCCGCCGGCCTGACCGAGGACGCCGCCGAAGCCGGTGTGCAGCTGGTGAGCAAGCCCATCGACGCCGAGGGCCTGATCGCGCGGCTCACCCAAGCCACCGCCCGCGCCCAGGCCCCGATGGATGCGGCATGATCTCGGCCATGAACTCTCCATCCATCGACATCGCCTTCATCGGCGGCGGCAACATGGCCACCGCCATCATCGGCGGGCTGTTGCGCCAGGGCCGCGCCGCCGCCAGCATCCTCGTCATCGACCCGGTGGCCGAGCAGCGCGAGCGCCTGCAAACCTCGCTGGGCGTGCAAACCGCCGCTGGCCCTGACACCGCCCTGTCGCAAGCGCGCACCGTGGTGTGGGCCGTCAAGCCCCAACAGTTCAAGGAGGCCGCTGCCGCCTGCGCGGCCGAATGCCCCCAGGCCCTGCACTACAGCGTGATGGCCGGTTTGCGCACCGACGACATGGCTCGCTTGCTGGGCACGCCGCGCATCGTGCGGGCCATGCCCAACACCCCGGCCCTGGTCGGGCAAGGCGTGACCGGCGTGTTCGCACGCCCCGAGGTGACGGACGAAGAAAAGGCGACCATCACCCAGATGATCGAGCCCACCGGCCAGCACGTGTGGGTCGAACGAGAAGCCGACCTCGACGCCGTGACCGCGCTGTCGGGCTCGGGCCCGGCCTACGTGTTCTATTTCATCGAGGCCATGGTGCAAGCCGCTGAGGACATGGGGCTGAGCGCGCAACAGGGCCGCCAATTGGCGCTGGCCACCTTCGGCGGGGCCACGTCGCTGGCGGCACAGTCGGCCGACAGCCCGGCCACGCTGCGTGAACGGGTGACGTCCAAAGGCGGCACGACGCACGCGGCGCTGACATCGATGGAAGCGGCGGGCGTCAAGGCGGCGTTCGTGGCCGCGATGCGTGCGGCCCAACGCCGCGCCGGCGAGTTGGGCGACGAGTTCGGACGCTGAAGTTCGGGCGCTCAGCGGCTCGCCAAGGCTGCGTCCAGCGCCACGCCCAGCCACACCGTCATCCCCAGCCAATGGTTCAGGCGAAAGGCCTGGAAACACGCCATGCGCTCGCGGTGGCGGATCAGCTTGAAGTGCCACAGCGCCTGGGCGGCGGCCAGCAGCAAAGAGGCGTTGAACACACCGCCACGGCCGAAGGCCTGGCCAGCCTGCCACCAGCACGCCAGGCAGGTGGCATAAAACGCCATCACACCGGCCACGTCGAAGCGACCCAGCGTGATCGCCGAGGTGCGCATGCCGATCTTGAGGTCGTCGTTGCGGTCGACCATGGCGTACTCGGTGTCGTAGGCCAGCACCCAGGCCAGGTTGCCCAGCACGATCCACCAAACGGCGGTCGGCACGCTGCCTTGCACGGCCGTGAAGGCCATGGGGATGCCGAAGCTGAAGGCCACGCCCAGCACGGCCTGCGGCATCGAGAAAAAGCGCTTGGTGAAGGGGTAGACGATGGTCACCGCCAGGGCGCCAAAGGACATGGCGATGGTGGGCCAGTTGGTGGTCAGCACCAGCGCGAAGGCGATGAGCGCCAGCGCCGCGCCCACGGCCAACGACTCTTTGACCGAGATGCGCCCGCTGGTGACGGGGCGCTGCGCCGTGCGCTCGACGTGGCGATCGAAGTCGCGGTCGGCCACGTCGTTGACGGCGCAACCGGCGCTGCGCATGAGGATGGTGCCCAGCGTGAAAACGGCCAGCAGGTGCCAGCCGGGAAAGCCGCCCGCCGCCAGCCACAGCGCCATCCAGGTGGGCCACAGCAGCAGCAACCAGCCCTGAGGGCGGTTCCAGCGGATCAGGTCGAGGTACAGCGAGCCGCGCTCGCGCCAGGTCAGGGTGCTCGTGTTCACGCCGAGATTATCGGGCGGCCGCCTCGCCCTGCGCCACTTGCGCCGCAGGCTGTGCGCCCGAGGGTTCGGCACGCTTGGCCTGGCCCTGCCCTTCCACCCAGCCGCCACCCAGCGCCTTGTAGACGCCGATGTGCGCCTGCTGGCGCGCCAGCTGGGCCTGGATGTGGGCCTGCTGCGCCGCGAACAGCGCACGCTGGGCGTCGAGCAAATCGAGCTGGCTGGCCACACCGGTGTCGTAGCGCAAGGTCGACAGGCTCAGGCGGGCCGCTTCGGCCTGGGCTTGCGCCAGTTGGGCCTCGGCCTGCTCGGCGTAGGTCTGGCGGGCCACCAGCGCATCGGCGACTTCCTTGAAGGCCGACTGGATGGCCTTGTCGTACTGGGCGATGGCGATGTCGCGACGGGCCACGGCGGCGTCCACGCCAGCGGCGGTGCGGCCGGCGTCGAAGATGGGCGCCAGCAACGATCCGCCAAAACTCCAGGCGAAGCGGCCGTCGGTGAACAGGTCGCTCAGGGAGTTGCTCACGGCGCCGGCACTCGCCGTCAGGCTGATGCGCGGGAAGCGCGCGGCGCGGGCCGCACCGATGTTGGCGTTGGCCGAGATCAGCGACTGCTCGGCCTGGGCCACGTCGGGGCGCTGCAGCAGCACCTCGGAGGACAGGCCCACGGGCAACTCGCTCAGGCCGGGCCACAGGCTGGCTTCGACGAACTGCTCGGCGGCCTTGCCGCGCGTCGGCCGCGTGTCAGCGCGCGCGCCTGACGCAGCCGGCGCGGCGCTCGCAGCGGCTTTGGCCAGCGACTCGGGCGCAGGCGGCAGCCATTCGGCGGGCACGGGCTTGCCCACCAGCACGGCCAGCGACTGCTGGTCTTGCGCGAGCTGGCGCTGCGCCTGGGCGCGTGCCACGCGGGCGCCTTCGACCTGGGACTGCGACGAACGCAGGTCCAGCTCGTTGAGCACACCGTTGTCGTACTTGAGTTGCGAGAGCTTGAGCGCGTCCTGGCGGGTCTGCAGCGTTTGTTCGGCCAGCGCAAGCGACCAGCGGTCGGCCCAAACCGTGTAGTACGCGTTGGCCACGGCGGCCACCAGGCTGATGTGGGCGGCGCGGCGGGCTTCTTCGGAGGCCAGCACCTGGGCCGACGCGGCCTCGGTCAGCGAGCGCACGCGGCCGAACAGGTCGAGCTCGAACGAGGGGATGACCAGGCCACCGGTGACCTGGGTGCCCAAGGCATAAGGCGGCTGGGTGGACGGCTGGCGGGTGCCGCTGATGCTGGCGTTGACATTGGGCACGCGGTCGGCAGCCTGGATCTGGTAGGCCGCACGCTGCGCCTCGATGGTCAGGATGGCCACGCGCAGGTCGCGGTTGTTGGCCAGGGCTTCGCAGATCAGGGACTGCAGGCGCGGGTCAGGGAAGTACTCGCGCCAGGGCACGGCGGCGATGTCTGTGGCCGGGGCTTGCGCCTGGGCACCCGGTGCAGTCGCTGCCTGCGAGGCAGCAGCAGCCTGGGGCAATGCGGTCGGGACCGGCAGCTCGGGCCGCTGGTAGGTGGGCGCCAGCGAGCACCCCGCCAGCGCCAGCACGGCCGCAGCACTGATCAGTCGACGAGCTGGCAAGCGCTCGAAAAACGAAGCGACAGAAACGGTGGGCGCCACGGGCACCAAGGACTCACGCATGGTTGGACTCCAGGTCAGCGGCGTCTTTCGACACGGGCTTGCCAGGGAAAAATCGACGGATGACCACAAAGAATACCGGCACGAAGAGCACGGCCAGCACCGTGGCGGAAATCATGCCGCTCATCACGCCGGTGCCGATGGCGCGCTGGGCGGCCGAGCCGGCGCCGTTGGCCAGCACCAGGGGCAGCACGCCCAGGATGAAGGCCAGCGAGGTCATGATGATGGGACGGAAACGCAGGTGGCAGGCCTGCAGCGTGGCCTCGAACAGGTCCATGCCTTTTTCCTGCAGCTCCTTGGCGAACTCGATGATCAGGATGGCGTTCTTGGCCGACAGGCCCATCACGGTGATGAGGCCGACCTTGAAGTACACGTCATTGGGCATGGCGCCCATCAGCGCCCCGACCAGCGCCCCGAAGATGCCCAGCGGCACCACCAGCAGCACGGCCATCGGGATGGACCAGCTTTCGTACAGCGCGGCCAGGCACAGGAACACCGCCAGCAGCGAGAAGGCCAGCAGCATCGTGGCCTGCGAGCCCGAGAGCTTTTCTTCGCGCGACAGGCCCGTCCACTCGATGCCGATGCCCGGTGGCAGCTGCTGCGCGATCTTCTCGATCTCGGCCATGGCCTGGCCGGTGGAATAGCCCGCCGCCGCGTCACCCGAGATGCGCATGGCCGGGTAGCCGTTGTAGCGCACCGCCTGCATCTGCCCCTTGATCCAGCGCGTGCTGGCAAAGGCCGACAGGGGCACGCTCTGGCCACTGCCATTGACCACGTTGATCTGCAGGATCTGCTCGGGCTGCATGCGGTCCTTCGCGTCGGCCTGCACCACCACGCGCTGCATGCGCCCGGCATTGGGGAAGTCGTTGACGTAGGCCGAACCGAGCGAGGAGCCCAGCGCGGTGCTGATGGCGTCAAAGCCCACGCCCAACGCTGCGGCCTTGTCGCGGTCGATGTCGACCTGCAGCTGAGGTGCGTCTTCCAGGCCATCGGGGCGCACGCCGGTGAGCACCGGGTTCTTCATGGCCATGCCCAGCACCTGGTTGCGCGCAGCCAGCAAGGCGTCAGGGCCCAGGCCGGCGCGGTCCTGGATGCGCACGGCAAAACCGGTGGCGTTGCCGAGCTCGCGGATGGCCGGAGGGTTCAGCGGGAAGATGAAGGCATCGCGGATGCTGCCCAGGCCCGCGAAGGCACGCCCCACCAGCGCCTGCGCCGAGTTCTCGGCACCGGGCCGCTCGTGCCAGTCTTTCAAGGTGACGAAGCCCAAGGCCGCGTTCTGGCCCGTGCCCGAGAAGCTGAAGCCCACCACGCCGACGATGGACTTGACCTGCGGCTGCTTGAGGAACCAGTCCTCGACCTGCTTGACCACCTCTTCCGTGCGGTTGCTGGTCGCGCCCGGCGGCAGCTGGATGTTGACGATCAGGTTGCCCTGGTCTTCGCTGGGCAGGAAGGACGAGGGCATGCGCACGTACAACCAGCCCACCACCGCGATGAGGGCGACGTAGATCAGCAGCACGCGGCCACCCCGGTGCACCAACTTGCCAGCCCAGCTTTCGTAGCCGTGCGTGGTCGACTTGAAGAAGCGGTTGAACCAGCCGAAGAAGCCGCGCTTTTCGTGGTGGTCATCGGCCACCGGCTTGAGCAGCGTGGCGCACAAGGCGGGCGTCAGCGACAGGGCCAGGAAAGCCGAGAACAGCATCGAGGCCACCATCGACAGCGAGAACTGCCGGTAGATGTTGCCCACCGAGCCCGAGAAGAAGGCCATCGGGATGAAGACCGAGACCAGCACCACCGTGATGCCCACGATGGCGCCGCTGATCTGGCCCATGGCCTTGCGCGTGGCGGCCAGCGGGCTCAAGCCCTCTTCCACCATGATGCGCTCGACGTTCTCGACCACCACGATGGCGTCGTCCACCAGGATGCCGATCGCCAGCACCATGCCGAACATGGTCAGCACGTTGATCGAAAAACCCATCACCGACATCACCCCGAAGGTGCCCAGCAGCGCCACGGGCACCACCAGTGTCGGGATCAGCGTGTAGCGGATGTTCTGCAGGAACAGGTACATCACGAGGAAGACCAGCACCACGGCTTCGATGAGGGTGTGCACCACCTGCTCGATCGAGATGGCGATGAAACCCGAGGTGTCGTAGGGCACGGAGTAGTCCACGCCCGAAGGGAAGTAGCGGCGCAGCTCGTCGAGCCGCGTGCGCACCGCTTCGGCGGTGGCCAGGGCATTGCCGGAGGGCGACAGCTGCAGGCCGATGCCCACCGATTGTTTGCCGTTCAGGCGCGCATAGGTGCCGTAGGTCTGGGCACCCAACTCGATGCGGGCGACGTCCTTGAGGCGCACCGTGGCGCCATCGGCCTTGGCGCGCAGCACGATGTTGCCGAACTGCTCGACCTTGGTGAACTGCCCGCTGACCACGACCGTGGCCGACATGGTCTGGTCGATCAGGTTGGGGCGCTCGCCGATGCCGCCAGCGGGCACCAGCGCGTTCTGTGCGCGGATGGCGGCGTTGACGTCGGCCACGCTCAAACCGAACGACACCAGCTTGGCCGGGTCCACCCAGATGCGCATGGCGCGCTCGGTACCGAACAGCTGCGCCTGGCCGATGCCAGGCACGCGCTGCATCTCGGGCACGACGTTGCGCGAAGCGTAGTCACCCAGCGCGATGGGGTCGTAGTCCGGGTTGGTCGACGACAGCATCACGAACATCAGGAAGTTGCTGCGCGACTTGTCGACCTTGACGCCCTGCTGCGTCACCGCCGAGGGCAGGCGCGGCGTGGCCCGCGAGAGGCGGTTCTGCACCTCGACCTGGGCCAGGTCGATGTTGGTGCCGGTCTCGAAGGTGACGGTGATCTGCGCCGTGCCGTTGGCCTGGCTGACCGACTCCATGTAGGCCAGGCCAGGCGCGCCGTTGAGCTCCTGCTCGATCACGCTGACAACAGAATCATCCAGCGTGCGGGCCGAGGCACCGGGGTAGGTGGCGCTGATGACCACGGCCGGCGGCGCCACGTTGGGGTACTGCGCAATCGGCAGCTGCGTGATCGCCACGCCGCCGAAGACGAGGATGAACAGCGCGATCACCCACGCGAAGATGGGGCGCTCGATGAAGAAACGTGCCATGCGGGGCCCCCGTTCAGCGAGAGGCGGCTGCGGCAGGAGACGGCGCAGCAGGAGCCGGGGCGGAGGCTGCCGAAGCTGCCGAAGCCGAGTCAACACCTTCGGCACCCGCACCACCGCCCATGCCGGCGCTCACCGGCGGCGCCTGCCACGGCACCGCCTTCACGGGGCCCTTGCCGCCGGCCATCATGAACTTCTGAAAGCCGTCGACCATGACTTGCTCACCGGCTTGCAGGCCACCGAGCACGACCCACTGGTTGCCGCGCGCACCCCCGAGCTTGACGGGGCGAGGCGCGACAGAGCCGTCCTGCGCCACCACCAGCACCGTGTCGGCCTGGGCGCCGCGTGTGACGGCCTGCTGCGGCAGCAGCACGCCGCCATCGACCTGCGCCTGCTCCAGGCGCACGCGCACGTACATGCCGGGCAGCAGCAGGCCTTGCGGGTTGGGCAGCTCAGCGCGCAGCGACACCTGGCCCGAGGTGCTGTCCACGCTCAGGTCGGCAAACAGCAGTCGGCCGGGCAGCGGGTACTCGCGGCCATCGTCGAGCACCACGCGCACCTCGGCGGCGTTGGCACCTGCCTTCTTGAGCGCACCGGCCTGCAAGGCCTGGCGCAGCTTGAGCACCTCGGTGGCCGACTGCGTGAAGTTCACGTACAGCGGGTGCACCTGCTGGATCAAAGCCAGTTGCGTGACCTCGCCCTGCCCCACCAACGCGCCTTCGGTGACCAGGGCACGGCCGATGCGACCCGAGATGGGCGCCGTGACGCTGGCGTAGCCCAGGTTGATGCGCGCGGTCTGCAGCGCGGCTTTGGCGGCGGCGACGTCGGCCTGGGCGGCGCGCTGGCTCACCTGGGCGTTGAGGAACTCCTGAGGGCTGATGGCCTTGGCGGCCTGCAGCGGCTCGTAGCGCTGCACCAGGGCGGTGGTCTGGGCCAGGTTGGCTTCGGCGCGGGCCAGCGTGGCCTGGGCGCTTTCGACCGTGGCCTGGTAGGTGGCCGCATCGATCTGGAACAGGGGCTGACCGGCCTTGACGTCGGCGCCTTCGGTGAACAGGCGTTTTTGCAGGATGCCGGCCACGCGTGCGCGGACCTGGGCGGTGCGCAGGGCTTCGAGGCGGCCCGGCAGCTCGGCCATCAGGGGCACTTCACCAGGTTGCACGGTGACCACGCCAACCGGCAGCGCAGGTGGCGCGGAACCGGCAGCGGCCTGCTGACCGCCCTCCTGCTTGCCGCAAGCCGAAAACAAAGCGGCTGCAGCCACCAGAGACACCCACATGCCCAAACGTCGCGTCATGGTCACCTCGACAATTACTTGCCTAGTCAATTGTTAGCCTGCCAATGTACCCACAAATGGCAGAGGGTTCGTGAAAGCTGGCGGAAAAACCCCGCCTCAGGCTGGGGCCAATGCGCCGTCGGACGATTCGTCCAGCGCACCGCCACTGGCCGCCAGGTGGCCGTCGTCGGCCCAGCCCACCATGGTCAGGCCATCGGGGCTGTAGAGCAGGCGGTTGATGGTGGCGTTGCCGATGGTCCAGCTGCGCGGCGCCGTCAGGTCGATGCCATTGGCCGCGCGGTAGAAGCAATCGAGCACGCCACCGTGGGCCACGACGACGATGGTCTGGCCCAGGTGGCGCTGCGCCAGGCGCACCAGGGTGCCGACGCAGCGTTCGTGGAACTCGGTGAGGGTTTCGCCACCGACGGGGCCATAGGCCGGGTCGCGCTGCTTCCAGCGCCGAGCCTGATCGGGCCAGCGGCTGTGGATCTCTTCGTGGGTGAGGCCTTCGAGCTCACCGAAGTGACGCTCGCGCAGGCGATCGTCGAGCCGAACCGCCACGCCTGCCGCACGACCGATGGCTTGCGCCGTCAGGTGAGCGCGCTGGAGGTCGCTGCTGTAGATGGCCTCGATGGCCTCTTGCGCCACCGCCGCCCCCACCCGCTCGGCCTGCCACAGACCGGTGTCGTTGAGCGGGATGTCGGTGTGCCCCTGGATGCGGGCCTCGCGGTTCCAGGCGGTTTCGCCATGGCGAACAGCGATGAGTCGGGTGACGGCGTCGGTCATGCCGGCATCATGCACCAGGCATGCTGCACTGCACAAGATCGGGTTTTTCAGACGCGAAAGCTCACACGCCCCAGACGATGGGCTTGCCACCAGCCTGGGCCTGCTCGATCAGGCGGATGAAGGGCGCGGCGCGCTGGCGCAGGCTGACGGGCTCGTCCTGGAAACCGACGGGGGGCTTGTCGTCCTGGCGCCGTTCGGCGTCGTGGGCATGCGCGCCATCGCTGGCACGAGCGGCTTCGGACGCAGCGGGTGAGTCAGGCGCACCGGGCAGCTGATCGGGCTCGAGTGCGCGGAAGGTGGACAGGGCTCGCGGCATGTCGGCCACCTCGAGGATGCCTGGCTCTGCTGCGGTCTTGCCCAGCAGTTTCAACAAGGCTTCGGCGTGCGCCGAGAGCATCACGAGGTTGCCGGTGGCCTGGGATTTGAAGGTGACTGGCATGTGGCCATTGTGCGCCGACTTGAAGGCTTGTGACGTGCACACCAACGGCTGCCACGCTGGCTTCATGGCGGGGGCAAGCGGTCTTGCTGATGAAAGCGCGCGGCGTTGAGCCGGTCCAGCCACTTCTCGCTGATGTTCTCGACCTCCACCAGGCCAAAGCCCAGCACCACCGCCTGCTGTGCGGCGGTTTCGGCAGGCTTGCGGCTGCGGTACATCTCCACCACGGCCACACCGGTGTCGTAGAGCTGCTGGTTGCGCTCTTGCAGGACGCGCTGGCGCTGCTCGCTGGCTTCGAGCAGTTGGCTGACGGCCCTGAGGCTGCGCTGACCTTCAGTCAATTCCTTGGCTCGAAGGGCCTGCTGCGCCTTGGCTTGCGCCAGCTGCTGCTGCAGGGCTTCGAGTTCGCCTTCGAGTTGCTTGACGCGGCCCTGGGATTGGCGCGACTGGGCCTGGGCACTGGCCAGCAAGCCCGATGACTTCTGGGCTTCGGCCTTGTCCTTGAGCGCCGCGTCGCGATCGGTGGCGCATTGCGCGCGCTCGCGCTGCAACGTGGCGACCTCGTCCTGTGCGGCCCGCAGCGCCAGCTGTGCGCGGCGCAGCGCTTCTTTCTCGCGGCTGCCTTTGTCCTGGGCCCAGCCTGTTGAGGCGAGCGCGCAGGACGCCAGCACCAGCGCAGTCATCAGCCTCGGGCGCCACCGCCTGATCGCGGTGTGATGGGGGTGTGCGTTCATGTCGAGGCTCCGATCAGAAACGCGAGTTCAGCTCCACCTGCAGCACGTCGACGCGCTGGCGGATGCTGCTGAGGTTGGGCACCTCGGCGCCGTCGCTGAGCGTCTCGGTGCGGCCGTCGGTGAGGTTGCGGGTGCTGGTCAGGCGCAGGCCCAGCGAGGTGCGCGGGCCCACGTAGTAGGCCCCGCCCAGCGTCCAGCCCACGTAGTTGGTGCCGCCCAGGTGCCAGGTGGTGTCGGTGAAGGCGTCGACCCAGGCGTCGCGCTCGAAACGGCGCCAGCCGAGGTACGCGGACCAGTCGCCCAGCAGCTCCTGCTTGGTCGAGCCGATCTGCGCGCGCGCTTGCCAGGCGTTGGTCTTTTTGGCCAAGTCGATGTTGGCGCCGGGTTGGGCGCGGCGGCGGATGTCGGCCTGGCTGAAGCCGGTGTTGTGGATGAAGTCGGCGCTGATGCGCATGCTCAGGCCTTCGAAACCCTGGTGGTTGTAGGCCGCACTCAAGGTCAAGGGCCTGAACTTGCTGGCCAGGCCCCAAACGGGCGCCACCGCCGTGGCTGAACCCGCAGCAGCCACCGGTTGGTTGATGCGGATGAGCGTGTTGCCGCGCTGGCGAACGGCCTTTTTGTATTCGCTGGAGAGGTAGCTCTTGTCGGCCGCGCTGAAGGTGTTGGCCGTGTCCCGGTACATCGGGTCGAAGTTGCCTTCGATGTTGTTGAAGTCGTAGTAGCCCAGGCC
This sequence comes from Comamonadaceae bacterium 2PF, assembly GCA_005502875.1. Classification (GTDB taxonomy): domain Bacteria; phylum Pseudomonadota; class Gammaproteobacteria; order Burkholderiales; family Burkholderiaceae_C; genus Aquabacterium. Next base: position 56,095 of record SCMV01000008.1, read on the forward strand.
GATGTCGAACTGGCTGCTGGCGTCGGGCTTGAAGATGGCGCCCACCTGAGCGCCATACAGCCAGGCATCGGCCGCGTCGCTTTGGAACTCGCTGAGCGGGAAGGCGCCGGCGTTGACGAACACCTTGTTGGCGTCGTTGAAGGCGTGCGTGGCTTTGACGGCCACGCCATCGAAGTTCATGTCGTCGGGCCAGATGAGGTCGCCACCGAAGTAGGGGCTGCTGAAGCGCCCAACGGTGGCCGTGACGTCGGGCTGGTGCGGCGTCCACTGGATCCAGGCGCGGTCGAGCAGCACGCTGTATTTGCTGAAGTTGCCGTTGCTGCCGCCCAGGGTCTGCGAGGTGGACAACGCTTGCGCGTTGCCCGTGCTCAGGCGCAAGCCGGTCTTGAAGCCGAAGGCCAGGTCGCTGGTCAGGCCGAAACGGGCGCGCAGGGTCATGCGGTCGCGGCGGTCCTGGGTGTTGGTCAGGTCAGGCGACCAGGCGATGGGGCCCTCGTAAGCGGCGTCGTTCTGGAAGGCCAGGCCTTCGCCTTCGGCGGCCGAGACGTTGCGGCGGTCCCAGTCTTCCGACTGCAGGCGAAAGCGCACGTCGCCTTCGAAGTTGATGCGCCGCGCCCAGGCGGGCAGCGCACCCGGCTCGCCCCATCGCTCGGAGCGGGCCTGGTTGAGCACTTCTTGCTTGATCTCGTCACGCATCTGGTTGCGCAGCGACTCGGGCACGTAGGGCACGCGGATGACGCCGCCGCGCGGGGCCCCGGCGGTGGCGGGTGCGGGTGCAGCTTGCTGCGCCGATGCAGCGTCGGCCGGCGCGGCATCTTGCTGGGCTTGCTTGAGCAGTTGTTCGGCCTTGTCTTGTGACAGCAGGCCGCCATCGACCAACAGCTTGATGAGGTTGAGCGTGGTGCCGCGCAGTCGCTCGAGCTCAGCACGCTCGTTGGCCACGGCCGGGGCAGACAAGAGGCCGCACAGCAGGGCCGCCGCCACGGTGATGGGCCTCATGCCGAGGCGACGGGTGGAGATGACTTCAGGCATGGTGATCAATCGTTCAGGGAGGTGATTCAGGTGGGCACTCAACCGTTGAGCGGGTTCACGGACAGGCGCATCTCCAGCGGCTGAGGCAAGCCTGCTGGCGGCACGAGCCGAAAGCCTTTGCTGATGTCCTGCATCGCGGCACGAACCTGGTTTTGTGCCGCAGCGTCGGTGAGGCCGGCGATCTCGTAACGGTCGATGCGACCGGATGCGTCGATCCAGATCTGCAGCCTGGCACCCAGGCGGATGACGTCGCGAGCCAGCGTGCGATCGAGCTCGGCGCGCAAGACCTGCTGCGCGCTCTTGGCGTAAAAGTTGAACTTGGCGCGATCGCCCGCCGAAGGCGCGGAGGCCCCATTGCCCGCGCCGATGGCGCCGCCCTTGTAGTCGCTGCTGACGTTGCCGGCCGAGAAGGCGCTGGGGCCGTCGCCTGCGGCGCCTTCCATCTTCAGCTGCTGCACCTCAGGCGGGGCTTCGGCCACCTTGGGTTGGTCTTGCGGCTGCGGGGTGTTGTCCTGGGGCTTGGGCTCGGGCGGCTTTTCCTGCTTGGGCGGAGGCGGTGGAGGCGTGTCGGGCAGCACCGAGATCTTGACCGTCTGCCGCTTGGGTGCGGTGGGGCCGGAGCCCATCAGGCTGTACACCAGAACGACCGCGCCGATCAGGCCCAGGGTGATGCCGCCGGGAACGATGAAGCGTGCCAGGCCGGTCTTTTGATCGTCGTCGTTGGAAGCGTTGAGCGACATGTTCAGGCCCCGATGCGCGAGGTGACCAGGCCCATGGACACCTCCAGCTTGTTGCACAGGTCAATCACGGTGACCACCTCGGCGTAGTGCGAACGGGCGTCGCCCTTGATGGCCACGCTCATCTTCGGGTCGCGCTGTTTGGCCTGCAGCAGCTCGCTTTCAAGCTGCTGCACGCTCACGGGCACGCCATTGAGCAGCAGCTGCCCACCCGGCATCACCTGCACCACCTTGAGGTCGTGCTTTTCGGTGCTGGGGGTGTTGCTGGGCTTGGGCATGCTGATGCTCAAGCCCTGCACCGAGGCGGTCGTCATCAGGATGAAGACGACCAGCAGCACGTAGGCAAGGTCGAGCATCGGCGTGACGTTGATGCTGTCGTAGGGTTTGGTTTCGTCTTGGACTTGCATGGCCTGCCTTCACTGCCTCATTGCGCGCGTTTGGTGGCCAGGCCGATTTCGGTGATGTCCAGGCGCTTGGCGATCTCCAGCACCTGCATGACCTTGTCGTACTGGGCGGCCGCGTCGGCCTTGAGCACGACGGGCAGCGCCGGGTTGGCGGCCTTGTGCTGGGCCAGGCTGGCTTGCAGCTCATCCAGGCTGACCGGGTAGGCGTCCAGGTACACCTGGCCATCGGCGGTGATGGTGATGCCCTTGGTCTGCGGCTTGGCCAGGTTGTTGGCGGCCTGCGTGAGCGGGCTGTTGACCTTCACGCCCTGCACCGAGGCGGTCGTCATGATGATGAAGACCACCAGCAGCACGTAGGCGAGGTCGAGCATGGGCGTGACGTTGATGTCGTCGTACGCCTGCAGGTCGCCTTTGACGTCACCGGCCATGTCAGCGCGCTCCGTGGGTTTCGGCCACGCGGGTGACGAACTCGTCGACAAAGATGCCCATGTCCGACGAGATGTTCTTGATGCGAGCGGCCAGGTAGTTGTAGCCAAACAGCGCCGGGATGGCGACGGCCAGGCCGGCCACGGTGGCCAGCAGCGCCGCTGCGATGCCGGGGGCGATGGCGTTGACGTTGACGTCGCCGGCTGCTGCGATGGCCGCGAAAGTGATCATCACACCCACCACGGTGCCCAGCAGGCCCAGGAAGGGACCGCCTGAGATGGCGATGGTCAGCAACACGATCTTGCTGTTGAGGGTGTGGCTTTCGCGGATGAGGTCGGCGTCAACCGCGGCCTTGACGGCGTCGATGGAGGCACCGGAGAGCTTGGGCGCACCGGCTTGGCCCACCTCGCGCTTTTTCAGCTCGCGCAGGCCGGCCTGGTACAGGCGCGCGAGCTGCGAGTGCTTCATGCCTGTGGTCTCGACGGCAAGCACGTCTTTGGCGTTGCGGAAGTTCTCGAGGAACTTCAGGTTGTCCTTGTCGGCGCGACCGACCAGCACGGCCTTGTCCCACATCACCCAGGCGGCGATGACGAACATGACGGCCAGGATGACGATGACGACCCAGGCGTCGACCGTGAGGTTGTCGACCAGGATGGCGAAGTGGCCGGCCTCGCCGTGGCCTTCACCGGCTTCGGCGGTCTCAGGCGTCTGGGTGTTGGCCAACACCAGCTTGGCGTCGGCGCTCTGAGCGGCGTGGGCGAACTTCAACCAGTCGGCGCTGCGCACGGAGGTGGCCACTTCCAGCTGGTCCACCAGGCCGCTCAGGCCCTGGCCCACGGACACCGGGCCTTCGATGGGCGTGACCGCAGCGGGCACGTCGGCCTGTGCGGCTTGCGCACCGTTGATGTAGAGGGTGAGCTTGCCGTTGCCCACGGTGACCGCCAGGTGAGCCCAGGCCGAAGGGGGCAGCTCGCCACCCGATGCCACGACCGCGTCGAGTTGCGCGAAGGCTTTGCCGCCATCGAGGTTCAAGCTCAGCGCGCCTTGCTTGAACAAGGTGCCGGTGAGCGCCTCGGGCTTGAACCACAGGCTGACGCTGTAGGGGCCGCTGCCTGCAGCCTTGAGCTTGTCGGAGGACCACTGGAGCGGCTCGCCATCGAGGCGAGCGGCCACGCCGATCAGGCCGTTGACCTCGCGCACCACGGGGCCTGACGATGCGATCTGACCCGATGCGTCGGTGGCGGGCTCGCCTGCTTTGCCCGCGAAGGTGATGGCAGCGGCCATGGCGCCATCGAACAACGCAGGGCTGGTGGCTTCGGCTGCGGCGGCTTCGTTGCCCGCGTAGACATGCACGACGTTCTTGTCGGTGCCCGGCAGGGTGTTGGGCAGTTGAACCCAGACCACGGCCAATTCGTTGGCGCCGTCAAAACGTTCGACCCAGAACTTCAGGGGCGTCTTGTCGTCGGCGGCGACCACGCGCAGGTCGGTGCCATCGGGCTTGGCGCCCAGGAAGTCGAAGTTGCCCGAATGCAGGCGCACCGGCACCACGACACCGGACAGGGCCTCTTTGGTTTCAACGCCGGCGGCGGTGGTGTTGAGGACCACCTTGGTGCGCTGCGTGTAGTCGGCGTTCCACCAGGCCTGGGCGGCGCCGGGGAACAGCGCGGCGGCAGCGAGAAGGGACAGAAGGTGTTTGCGCATGGTTGGCGTCATCCAGATCAATTCAATTCAGGGGAGGTGTCACACCGCCGGGTCCGTCGGGATCACGGACAAACCCGGCATGTTCGCGTGTTCACGTGACAGCATCACGACAGGTTCGCGTCACTTCTTCTTGTCGTCGCGTTCGCTGTCTTCATCCTTGTCCGAGCCGAAGCCCAGGAAGTCGAGCAGCAGTCGGCGTTTGGGCGTTGACGTGCCACGCGATTCGGCCTGGCTCGGGCCCGCCGCGGTGGCGGACTGACCCAGGCTGCCGACGTTGGTCGAGGCGTTGCCCACCGTGGGCGGCGGCGCCAGGTTGCCGCCACCGGCGATCTGGATGTCGTTGGCGCCAACGATGGTGGGGGCATCGATGGTGATGGCGCCGCCAGCGCGGATGCCAGCCTCACCAGCGTTGATCTCGCCGCGCGGTGCGAAGAGGTAGAGCTTGCTGTCAGGGTCCAGCGCGGCGATGCCGGAGCCCGAGAAGGACCCGGTGGTGTCGACCACGAGTCGACCATCGACGACGCGGACCACCGGTGCCGGCGCCCCGGTGACCGTCTTCGATCCCTTGCCTGCATCGATGTTGCCGAACGAGGCCCACAGCAGCATGTCGCCGTTTTCGACCACGAAGATGCGGGACTGGTTGACCTCGATGCTGTCGCGCACCACGCCCGTGATGTCGCCACCCGAGGTGGTCACGATGCCCAGCTTGGCGGCCGCCGCCGAATCGGCCAGGCCGGTCAAGCGGCCCACGTTCATGCCCCCATGCGGCGTGAAGACGTTGATTTGGCTGTTTTGCTGCGTCTTGATGCTGCTGGCGCCCATCAGCAGGCTGCTGGTGTCCTGGCTGCCCGGGAAGACGGTGGCCAGGGCGTTGAAGCCGCTCTGGTAGGCGTCCAGCTTGGCGTCGGGGGTTGTTTGTTGTGTGGCGTTGATGCCAGCCACGGTCAGCTCGCGCTTGAGCACCTGGTTGGTGAACAACAGGCGGTGCTCCGTGCTCAGCTGCTCGAAGGCTTGGAGGGCTTGTGCGTCGCCCAAGTCCTGGGTGCCCGTGCGCAGCTTGAGGTACTCGGACAAGGCCAGCGCGTAAGCGCCACCACGCGCCTTGGCCATGTCCAAGGCCGTGCTGCGCTGCACCTCGGGTGCCACGGCTTGGGACCACGCCGGGGCCAGCACGTTGCCCAGCAGCGCGGCTTGTTCACGCTGAGGCAGGGTGGCCAGGGCGGCGATGGCTTGTGCGGTGGTCAGGTTGGGCTTGGCATCGCGCCCTTGCATGTAGGTGAGCACCGCGGCTTCGAAGGCCTGCGCGCCCACCAGGTCGCGGGCTGCGACGAGCTGCTCGGCAAAGCCCTGGCCGGCAAAAGCCTGTGCAGCCGCCGAACCCAGACCCGGCACCACCTGACCACCCCTGGCCGCCAGCAACTGCGCATACAGGTCGGCCGGTCGGTCGGCCACACCCGCGCCACCCAGCAGGTGGAAGAAGCGTTGCTCGGCCACGCCGAAGTCGCTGGCGCCGGGCTGCACACCGGCCATGACCGTGAGGTTGGCGCTGCCTTCGGGCAAGGCGCCGTTTTCGCGGTTGCCGTTGGTGTCGATGCCGTCTGCGGCCGTGAGGTTGACATCGCGGCCGGCCACGAACAAGGCGTCACCAGGGCCGCGAACGCGGGTGGTGCCGATGATGTTCAGGTCGCGACCGGCCTGCACCAGGGAGAGCTCGTTGCCGTCTTGCTGCTGCACGAGCAGGCCCAGCAGGTTCACGTCTCCGCCCGCGATGATGCGGGTGGCGTCGCCGACTTCGGCGCGCAGGGTCACGTCGCCGGTTTCGGCGATCAGGCGGACGGGTTCGCGGCGAGCGCTTTCGGAACTGCCTGCGGTCAGGGCGCCACCGCTGCCGGGTGAGTTCTGGATGGTGAAGGTGCTCAACACATCTGCGCGCGCCCATTGCACCCCTTCGCCAAAGGGTGAATTGGCCCACACCGTGACCCCGGATGCTTTCAGGTCCCCACCAGCCAACACATCGAGGCTGGCACCACCGGACTGCGGCATCTGGTTGAGGTAAGCGGCCGTGATGTCGCCAAGCGGGGCTGAAAGCCTGCTGTCAGACGGCAGCACCGCAGCGGTACCCCGGTTGGCAGTGCTCACTCCTGGCGGCATGACTGCGTTGACGAGGATGTCCCCAGACGCAGAGAGGAGGTTCAACGAAGCATCGCGCCCCAGGCCTGCGATGCCGTAAGAGGTGTCAGCGGAGTCCAATGCCGATGTGCTGTTGCCCCTGCCCTGCAAACCCGCCTCGGTGATCAGGTCAACCAGCACATCTTGCGCTGCCTGCACCTGCAACTGCGTGTTCTCATAGAACAGCGAGGCGGCACCCCGCGAAGCCGTGCCTTCGATGTTGAGCCCGGCATCGACCCGACCGGTGCTGCCCCCGACCTTGGCCAGCAGGCCCGCGATGTTGCCGTCGGCACTGACTTCGACATCGCCGCCGCCGAATCGATGCACATAGCCGGCATCGTCCTTGTAGCCGCTGGTCGCGGTCACGAAGCCCATGTCGACCACGTCGCCACCCGCGCGGGCGGTGATGTCGCCGCCGCCAAAGGTGGCCACGCCCATGTCGAACAGGTCGTAGCGAGCCCACCAGGACTGGCTCTTGTCGGCGTTCACTTCAGACTTGTGGAAGGTCCAGTCGCTGACGAAGCTGGCTTTGCCGACGCTCTGGGTGCGCAGGTCACGACCGGCCTGCAGGCTCACGCTGCCGCCGCCGAGCATGAAGGGCAGCTGGCGGGTCGTGTTGACGCCGGTGCCGCGGGTGATGAGGTTGGCGTGGAGTTTGGTGCTGGTCGCAGACCCTTTGCCGAAGCCTTCGGCGCCGGGCGCCTCTTCGGCACTGGCCAAGAGCCCCGTGGTGTAGACCGTGGCGCGCTCGTTTTCGAGCACCACGTCGCGAGAGGCCACCACGCGCAGGTCACCGATGGTGCTGCGCACGAAGACCTGCCTGGCCGAAGTGGGCTCATCAGCCGGGTCACCGATGCGCACATCGGCCGCGGCGCCCGCTGCGGTGGCGGCCACATCGGCACTGCCCAGGTCGGCGCCGGCCACCAGGGTGATGTCCGAACCGGCCATCAGGGGCAGGTCGGCTGCGCCCACCTTCATGGCATTCGACAGGGTGGTGTTGGCGGCCGAAGATGCCTGCGCGGTGCCGGGCAAAGGCACGTTCACGAACCCACCCGACAAGCTGGCCTGGATGTTCAGGTTGCCCGCGCTGACGATGCTCAGGCTCATCGGCGCGTGAGTGCTTGGCTTGACGACGAACTGGCTGCTGCTGGCTTCCTTGACCAGTTGGGTCAGGTTCCAGTCGGTCGACAAGGTGAGGTCGCCCTCCGACTGCAGCACCTGGGCGGACTGGACCTTGGCCACGGTGCTGGCGTCCAACTTCCCGTTGGCCACCTTGTTGAGCGTGTCCAGGGCCACCGCCGATTGCTGGAAGGCATCGCTGCGGGCCTTGGCGTCCGTCAGGACCTGGGCCGACAGGTCATCGACCGTGGTGCGTTCTTCGCCCTGCACGGTCAGCGTGCCCACGCCAATCAACGTGGACTGGATCGCGGCCACGCGGGTGTTGCCCACGCCTTGGTCGCCATCGGCCGCGCCGTCTTCGCGCACACCGGCGCGCAAGGTCAGGCTGCCACCGGCACCTGCCGCGCCGCCCGAGGCACGCACATCGGCCTGCTCGTTCAGGCGCAGCGCGCCCGAGCGGCTGGCCAGGGTGATGTCACCGCCCGCTTTGCCAGCGCCCTGGGCCGACACATCGAGCGAGGCGCGAGCCTGGCCAGCGGGGAGGTTGTCCTGACCGATGTCGAGGTCACCTGCGGCGCTGATGGCAATGCGCCCGCCGGTGCTGCCCGAGGCGACGACCTGCCCCAGGATGTTGACGTTGCCGCCCGAGGTGGCGTCGGCAGCTCGGTCTGCCACCAGGCGCACGTCCTGGGCCACGAGTTTCTTGCCCGCCGACAGGGTGATGTCCTGGCCATCGCGCTGCTGGAGGTCGAAGGCACGAGATGCGTTGGCGCGTGCAGTCGCCTGGCCTGCCTGCGTGGCGGCGGCTTGGGCCGAAGCGTTCAGCCGGTCCACCAGGCCATCGAGCGAAGGCGCGGTGCGTGCGTCGATGCGCAAGGCCCCGCCACGCTGGTTGGCATCCGACAGCAGGCGGATGTCACCCGCCACCTTGACCTCGCCCTTGGGTGCGAGCAGGCGGACGTCGCCGGCTTCGGCTCCCGCCAGGCCCGTTGGCGCCGAGGCGCTCAGCAGGCTGCCTGCTTGCACGTCGATGCCGCCCTGGGCGGCCTTGGCCTGGATCAGGCCAGCAGAGATGGGCACCGTCACCCCATCGACCTGCCAGCTGCTGCCGTCGGCTAGGGTGCGCGAGCCCGATGAGAAGGTCACGTCGCCGGCGCTGGCTTCCAGCTTGATGGCACCTGAGGTGACTTCGACCAGGCCTTGCTGGCGCAGCGAGGCGCCGGCCAACTCGATCTGGCCACCCGTGCCCACGCTGACCTTGCTCACCGCGCCGGGGGCAGTGGCCTGCTCCACGGTCAGCGCGCCCTGGCCCGACTTGATCTGGGCGACAGCGCCGTGGCCGGTGGTCACGGACTGGGCGCGCAGGTTCACCGCCGCATCGGCCTGCAGGCCGGAGGCGATGGCGCGCGAGGAGGTCTTGACCGTGGTCTGCGTCGTGCCGTCCACGATTTCGCTGGTGGCGTCGGCGTAGTTGTCCGGGTCGGTCGCCAACGTCACCGTCGTGGTCTCGCGGCGGCTGCTGAGCACCACGCTGCCGGCCGCAGCCAGGTTCACCTGGCCCGCACCCTGCGTGGCCACGATGCCATCATCGAAGTGGATGTGGCCGTCCTGGCCACCTGCGCCGGTGGCGTTCAGGTTCAACGTGGCGGTGCCACCCTGGGCCGAACCCGCCTTGCCGCTGGTGTTGCGCAGGCTGAGCGAGCCGGCGGTCACGCTGTTGGTGGCGCCACTGGCTTGCTTGAGCTCGGGCGTGTCCAACGTGAGGGCTTGCTGAACGGTCAGGTTCTGCCCACTTTGCAGCTCAACGCCGCCGAAGGCCCTCAGGGTCAGGCGATCGACCTGTGCGAGCTGGGCCAGCAAGGCGCTGCCCACTTGCAGCGGTGCAGCCTGCCCCGCTGCCGCGGCCACGTCTGCGTCGCCCAGCACCACGCGGTCTGCGCCCAGCGTCAGGCTGTCTGCCTGCAGGCTGCTGGCCTTGTCCAAGGCCGTGCTGCGGGTGCCTTCGACGACCACGGTGCCGCCCTTGAGCACGGCGCCTGCGCCCACGCTCACGTCACCAGCCGATCGGTCGATGGGCGCGCCTTCGGTGCTGACGCGACGGGTCTGCACCTGGGCGTCGCTGCTGACGCGCACCAGGGCGCCATTGCCTTGCGTGGTGCTGTCTTCGGCCACGAAGCTGGCCTGGGTGGCGTCGGGCGCGCTCAGCGCCGCCCCGGCGTTGACCGTCACCTTCGAGGTGCCCGCCAGGATGACGTCGTTCAGGGCCAGCGGGTTGCTGGCGTCATTGGCCAGGGTCACCTCCTTGGCCTTCACGTCGATCAACCTGGAACCGTCCGCAGCCTGGCTCGAACGCAGGCCGCCGATCAACAGCGAGTCCACCCCGGTGCGGTTGAGCTGGGCCACGTTGAGCAGCAGCGTGTCTTTCGCCGCAACCTGAGCCGGGCTCAAGGCCCCGCCAACCTGAACCTTGTCGGACGAGATGTTGAGCTCGCCGCCGCGCCCGCCAGCCAGGCGGTCGAAAGCGAGGTCTCCCTCCAGGTTGATCTTTTGCGCAGCGATGTTGAGGGTGCCCGCGTCCACGGCCCGGCGAGCGGGCGCCACGCCTTGCCGAGCAGCTTTGGCGTTGACCAGGTCGTCAAAGGTGGTGGTCTTGATCTCGCTGAAGCGCAGGGCCTGCTCGCGGTTGAGCACCTCGAAGGTGGCTGCTGGGGCTGTGGCCAAAGCGCCGCCCGAATGCCCCACCGTGGCGCCGACGCGCACCGCGCCCGTGGCCAGGGTCAGGGCGTCGCCGAAGTTCAGGGGCGTGCTGCTGCTGGTGCGGCGAACCAGGTAACCGCCAGCCAGCAGCGCATAACGTGCCGGCAGGATGGTGTAGGTGCCCGCCGGCACAGGGCCGCCCTCACCGAACGTGATGGTGCGCGTGGCCGAGGTGTCGAGCACGCTGCTGTCCAGGCCCGAGCCGGCCAGCAGGCCAGCATCGACACCGCCCAAACCCTTGACACTGGGCACCACGGCGAAGGTGCCGCTTTCGTAGGTGCCATGGAAGATGTCGGACGAGCCGCCCGGGCCCGGCACGAACTCCCAGGCCAGCAGGTTGCCGCCAGCCGACAGGTCCACCTTCGCACCCGACTCAACCGACAGTTCGCCGCCTTCGGCGTCGAACGTCACCGTCTTGGCGGGCGGTGTGGTGATGGCCACACCGTTGAGTTGCCAGTTGGTGCCGGCTTCGGTGGTGGTGCCATAAGGCACCGACAGGCCCGCGCCCGAGACCGACAAGTCGGCGTTCTCGGTGAGGGTGATGTCCTTGGACTTGAGCGTGATCTGCCCGAACGGGGCGCGCACCACGCCGTCCACCGTGATGTGGTCGGCCGCCAGCGTCAGGTTGCCGCCTGCGGACAGCGGCTGAGGCGCCGCGCGGTTGCCGCCGGTGATGGTCAAGCGGTTGCCATCGGTGACCACGCCGCTGAGCTGCACGGTGAAGTCGGTGGCCGTGGCCACGTTGACCTGGTCGGCGTCCAGGGTGACCTGGGTGGCGCCAGTGTTCAGGCTGCCAGTGTTTCGCGACTGGCTGATGGCGTGAAAACGGATCTCGTCACGTGCCTGCAGGGTCAGTTGGTCGATGCCCTGGGTCACCTGGTGGCCGGACAGGTCCACCACGGCACCACGGAGTGTGACGCTGCCCTGCCCGCCCGTGGCCACGCGCTGCGCGCCGAGGGCCTGGTCGGTGTTGGTGCGCGCCAGGCGACCTGCTGCGGCCAGCACGGCCTGGCTGTTTTCGCGTGCAGCCAGGACCGGCGAGTCGAGCGTCATGTCGCCCTGCACCGACAGGTTCACCTTGCCCACGGTGGCAATCTCGTCATTGGACTTGAGCTTGAGGTGGGCGAAGCCACCCGCCTGGACCATGTCGGCTGAGACCACGGCCTCGCCTGCCACCAAATCCTCAGGCGCCACCGCTTGCTGAATCAGCAGGGTCGCGATCGGCAGCTTTTTGCTGCCAAAGTCGTTGATGCCGACGCTCAGCGTGCCGCCCTGCGCCCCCGCACCACCTGCCTTGGCTTGCAGGTCAGCGGCCAGGACCCCGCCCTGTGCGCCCATCTGGATGTTGATGGTGCCGCCACTGGACGCCACCTCGGTGCGCTGAACACGAACTTGCCCCGTGGCGCTCTGGCTGCGCACGTCAATCACGCCGTCTGCGCCATTGGCCAACAGCGTGGCCTGCTTGACCACCTTTCCGTCCTTGTCCACCTGACGCTCAAACACCAGGGGCGTGGTGGTTTGAAGTGCAACCGGCGTCATCACGTTGATGACACCCCCATCGAGGACCGAGCCAAAACGCTGCGAGCCGACGTTGCTGGCTGACAGAACCGTGACGCCAGACACATCGAGCACCGCGCCAGCGCCAAAGCGGTAGATGCCTCCGAGCCGCTCATCCAGCTCCCCCCCTTCGAAAGGGGTGACCAGCCTCGTGGTGATGCTCCCGCCTGCTGCCCGCGCGGCGCCATCCACCTCCAGGCCAACGCCACCGAGGAGTGTGACGCTGCCACGCGGACCCACGTCAATCTCTGCGCCCGATTGAATTCGCAGGCGACCGTTCTGATCGGACTTGACATCCTTGACCCCTGAGGCACTGAGCGTCAGGCTGCGCTTGGGTAACAGGTTGTCCGCCTGCACGCCGGTGCTGACGTTGGCCGACAGCTTGCTGCCGGTCGCGGCGTTCAACAGCCTGGCCTTGGCCAGCCACTGCGCCACCTGGGGCTTGATGCGGGCGCTGCCGTCCACCGTCAGGCGCCGCACGCCGTCGATGTCGAACTGGCTGAAGCCGCCCTGGTTGAAAAAGCCGCTGCCCAGCACGAAGCCGTCGATCGCTGCGCCCTTTTGCAGCGCCGGGGCGTCCGGCCCCACGATGTCGACCTCACCGACCTTGAGGGTCAGCTTGCCCGTGTTGGCGTCGCCCACGTCGTTGAAGGCCTTGGTGGCGGTGCCGGCCAAGGTGTGGCCTTGCAGGCTGGCGCCCAACTCGACCGCCTTGAAGCCTCCTCGCTCCTTGGCTTCGGTGTTGGCCGTCAGGCTGATGCTGCCGGCGCGCGTGCCGGTGATGCCGCCTGTGGTGGACACGGTGGCCCCGCCCGAGACGTCGATGGCCGTGCCCGCTTGCAGGTCCAGGCCTGCGGCAGAGCTGATCGTGACCTTGCCGCCCGCCACGGCCGTGCCAGCCAGCCCCCCATCGCGCCGCTGGTTGACCAAGTCACCGGCGACGTCGATGCGTCGACCGGCCGCCAGCGTGATGCCACCCGCAAACAGCGGGGAGCCAGAAGCCGACTTCGTGGTGACCGACACCGACGCGCCAGCCCCGCTGATGTCGCCACCCAGGTAGATGCCGTCTTCACCCGCTGCCGACAGGGTCAGGCTGCCGCCTCTCTGCAAAGCGAAGTTGGCACCGTCCTCGATCTTCAATCCACCTTGGGTGGACACGGTGATGTCGCCCACACCACTGGCGTTGAACCAGTCCACGGACACGCTGCTGCGATCTGGCAGGGCCGCCGTCAGCGGGTTGACCCAGTCGACCGCAGGCGCCGCTGCCCCAGGTGCACGCACCGTGAGGCCCCCGACGAGGTTACTCAGCATGTCCAGGCCCAACTTCATGGTGGCCAGGCTGGCGCGGGCATCGACACCCGTGCGCTGGCGTTCACCCTGGATCACATCGGCGCGCACCTGGCCGTCGAGCACCATGGAGGGGGCATGCACCAGGAGGCCGCCGCCGCTGCCGCCCTGGGTGTAGCCGGCTTCCACCTTGGTGGGGTTGGCCTGACCCTGGTAGACGTTGCCATAGCGGGTGGCGTCGGCGTCCTGGTAACCCGACACGCCCACGATCTGCACATCGGTGCGGGCGTTGTTCAGCGTGTAGGCCTTGCCGTCGGCGCCCAGCAACCGGGTGGGGGCCACCACCGCCTCGGTGAAGGTGACCTTGCCGCCCGAGACGTCCACCTGGCTGCCGCCTTGCATCAGCACGGCACCCGTGGAGACGATGTTGACCTGACCACCTTGGGCCATGCGTTCGCCAGCCGTGGTCTGGATCGAGTCCTTGTAGCCCTGATGGGTGGCAGCTTCGATGACGGCGGGCGCGCTGCGCACGTCGTAGACCACCTTCTTATTGAGCAGCTCGCCGTCCTTCAGGAAGGGGTTGCTGGCCAGGTCACCATTGCGCAGCAACTCGGTCTGCACAAAGTTGCGGGCCACCGAGACCGTGGTGTCGGTGGTGCCGGAGACGTCGATGCGAGCGCCTTCCTGCATCACAAATCGTGCGCCGTCGGCTGCTGCGCCGGACACGTAGGTTGGCTCTGCAGCCATGGCGTTGTAGCTCGGTGCGGTCTCGGCACGCACGTTCACGTTGGCCGCCGGTGCCTGGATGCTGGCACCCTGCGTCACGACCTGGCCTTGCGCGTTACGCACCTGGCCTTCCATCACGATGGTCTGGCCCTGCAGTTCCACGCGCGACTGCGTCATCTTGACCGAGCCACCTGCGGTCACGCTGTTGTCGGGCGTGATCTCGATGCGGCTGCCACTGCCAAGCACCAGCGTGCCCGTGGTGCTGGCGCGGGTGGTGTCGTCGCTGATGACGCCAGACCGCGCCAGCAAAAAGACCGAGCCGTTTTCCTGCACGCTGGTGGTGGCACGGATGGTGCCGCCCTGGCGAACCGTGTTGGCCATCAGCGTGGTGTTGCCACGCTCGGTCAGGATGGTGCCCAGGTTGCTGGCCTCGCCCTCGTTGCCCCGGACCTCGAACAGGAAACCGCGCAGCACCGGCTGGCTGGTGTTGACCTCGGATGCGTAGATCTTGGCTTCCTTGTCCGGCGACTTCAGGTACACGGCGTCGCCAGCCAGCAGGGCCGTCTGCCCACCTGGCGTGGCGATGGTGCCGGCGTTATCGACCTTGCGGGCCATCAGGAAGACGCTGCCGCCCGACGGGGTGGTGATGCTGGCGCCCGGGGCCACCCGCACGTAGTTGGTCGGGTGGTCAAAGGTGACCGGGGTGTCTTCGCCGCTGAGGTCTTCCCAGGCGTAGACAGGCGTGGTGCGGTTGTCGAGGTCGGTCAGGCTCAGGAAGTCTTGATCCGAGATGTTCAAGGTGCTGGCCACCAGGCCCTGCACGTTGACCTGCGCGCCCTGACCGAACATCACGCCGTTGGGGTTGATGAGGTAGACAGAGCCATTGGACTTGAGCGTGCCGTAGATCTCGCTGAGCTTGGTGCTGCCGATGACGCGGTGCAAGGACGACGAGCCCGATCCGGGCGTCTCGATCTCGAAGGTGGCCAACGAACCGATGTCGAACGACGACCAGCTGTACAAACCGGCCTTGCTGGTCTGCACCAGCTTCATCGACACGCTTTGGAGCTTGCCCTCGGCGTCGCGGAACTCGACCTTCGGGCCGAGCTTGCTGTTTTGCCCCGCCGGTTGGAAGCTGAAGGTCTTGCCGCGGATGGTGCGGGTGCCTTGCAAATCAACGGGCAGCACAAACTTGTCTGGTGCGGCCCACGCGGCCTGCCCCATCGCCATGGCAACACAAGCGCCCGCCAGCGGACGCATGCTCCAGCGGCGATCCCGCCGGATGCCCGCCCAGGCCTTCAAGCGGCGGGTGAACGCTGCACGACGGCCCTCACGCAGAGCGGAGCGACGGCGAACGAAGGCGCGGAAAAAAACAACCATGGCGGGCCTCATGCAACGGGGGTGACCGGGGGCGATCAGAATTCGTGGATCAGTCGGGCATGCACACGGGGGTGGCCCTTCTGGGTGGCGGTGGTGCTCTTCAGGGGCCAGGCCACGTCGATGCTGGCGGCCAGGCTCGAGGGCATCCTCAAGCGCAAACCCAGGCCTGCCCCCGCCACCTGCGTGGGGCTGCCGTCCGATGCGTTCTGCGTGCTGATGCGGCCTGCTTCGGCAAAGCCGTAGGCCTGCAACTCCGTGAAGGCGCCGCGCCAGGAACCATCGTTGCCGCCGCCCCAGTTGGGGCCTGACACTTCAAGGCCCAGGTGCGAGCCCGAATCCCCCAGGATCTCGGCCTCGTAGTAGCCGCGCACGGTGTCAAAGCCCCCGACCGAGAACTGCTCGGCGCCCACCAGGGGCTGGTTGGCGAACTGCGCGCCCAGGCGCCAGCGGGCCGAAAGGCCAGCAGGCAAAGGGTGCGTGTGGGTGGCGTCCACGCGGAAGGCAGCGAAGCTGCCGTCGCCCTCTTCGCGCTTGCAACCGAACTGGTCCTCCTGGCCAAAGCAATCGACGTTGCGGCGGGCCACGCGGCGCTGCGCAAAAGTGCCGCCCGCCGTCAGCGTGGTGACCTGCTCGCCGCGCACCCAGGTGGCGCTGTAGTCCATGACCAAGGGCGCATAACGCAGCGGGCTGGACAAGGTGCTGCCGTCTGCGCCCGCGTTGATGCGCTCGCGCGTGTTCTTGTATTCGATCCCGACCGTCAGGCCGTGATAGAAGCCCTGCCCTGCCGGCAGGCCCCATGTGCGCTTGAGCGCCACGTTGAAGCCCTTGCCCACGACGTTGGTGCCACCCAGCGGCTGCACCGAGCTGTCGGACACCAGCAGCGACGCCTGCCAGGAGCTGCCTTCGGGCAGCGGGATGAGGTAGTTCAGGCCAAAGGCCTTGCTCTGCTTGGGGTCCTGCGGCGTGACGATGCCGATGAACGACAGCGTGTGGTCTTCCTGAAAGAGGTTGCCGTAGCGGCCCATGACCTGCAGGCGCAGCGGGTCGGTGAACTGCACCTGGCGGTTGTTGAGCTCAACCGTGAAGCTCAGCGGCAGCTTGTCGGACACCTTGAGCTCGGCCTCGACCGTGCCGGGCACCGGGCCCGGGCTCAGGATGGGCTGCACGCGGCGGTCTTCGGTGCGGTTGAGGTCGGCCAGCTGGGCCTGCGCCACGTTGAAATTGGGCACCTTGCCCGGCGCCAGCTCGCTCACGCGCTCACGGATGAGACCGGGGTCGTGGTACTTGGCCTCGGTCACCTTCAGGCGGCTGATCTGCCCTTCGAGCACGCGCAGGCGCACCACGCCTTGCGACACCTCCTGCTCGGGCAGGTCCACGAACACGGTGACGTAACCGGCATCCTGGTAGGTCTTCTCGAGTGCGGCGCGCGCGGCTTCGACATCGGCAAAGGCCTTGCCCAGGCCCAGGTAGGGCGTGATGGCGCGCTCGACCGCTTCAACCGGCAACACGGTGTTGCCATCGACTTCGAACTCCAGCACGTCAAAGCGCGCGCCCTGGGTCGACTCGGTGGTTTCAGGTGCTGCGGCAGCGCCGGTCTGGGCCGAGGACGATGAGGCGATGACAGCCAGGATCAGGCCAAAGGCCAGGCGGCTTGCGAAGGGGACGGCGGGGCGTTGAGGCATGGTGCGCGCGAGTGTGGCGACGCGCCGTGAAAGGGCCGTGGAAACCCATGATCCGAATGGCTCAAAGACACCCACCTGGGTGGTCACGTCGAGATGGCCCCGATGAACGATGGCGTGCGAGCAGGCAAAAAGAAACCCGGCGCTGCACAAGGCAACGCCGGGTTGGGAGAACGCGAGCCCTTGCGGGACTCAGGCCCTCAGGCCCATCACTTGACGATGGTCAGCACGTCGGCAGCGTTCGGGCGGCTGACGCGGCCACAGAACTTGTTGACCGAGGTTTCGCCAGCGGTGCCAGCGGCCACGAAGGTGAAGGCGGCAGGGCAGTCAGCGGCGAACGGCAGGGTCATCACGCCAGCCTGGTTGTTGGCGCTCAGGGCGTTCAGGTTGCTCGACTTTTGAGCGGCCTTGGTGAACTCGACCAGGAAGGCGCGGCCAGCGGCGGAGTTGCCGGTCTTGGCGACCTGAACGGTCGACTCGAACACGTAGTCGTAGAAACCACGCTTGGCGTTGTCACGCGAAGGCTCGGCACCGTCGATGGCGGCGAACTTCCACTTGGCGGTCGGGGCGTTTTCCAGCGACACGTGGCCGATGGCGAAGGCGCCGTTGTCGTTGGCCTTGCTCAGGCAGTCACGCACGTTGCCGGTGGTGGAGCCTTCGTAGATCATCAACAGGTCGTCGGCAGGCTTGGCGTTGTTGAAGTCGTTGGGGAAGAACGAGTTGTTGGCGTTGTCAGCCGGGGTCAGGGCGCCGCCGTTGGCACCGTATTCCAGCCAGAAGCGGTTGGCCGAGGTCTGGGTGCCCGAGCCGTTGACGCGGCGGCAGATGTTGACCTGGGTCTTGCCGTTGATGTTGGCGGCGTTGCGGAACAGCGGGGCCCAGCCGAGTTCAGGGTTGTAACCGTTGGACAGCATGGAAGCGATCACGGCCTTGGACACGACGGGGCGGCCGGTGGTGGCCTGGTCGGTTTGCAGGGCGGTGTACAGCTCGTTGCTGACAGCCAGACCGAAGATGATCTGCAGCACGCCTTGCACTTGCTGGAAGTCACTGTTGGCAACTTCGGCGTTGGCCGAGAAGTCGATCGGGCTCAGGGGGCGGTTGGCCGAAGGGTTGAAGCCGGTGGGAGCAACGTCGGAAACGCCACCGTCAGGGCGCTTTTGAGCGATGGTCGAGCACACCTTGGTGGTGGCGTTGCAGGTGGCAGCGCTGACGTTCAGGAAGGGCATCAGGCTGTTGGTGGCAACCGGGAACACGCCGTTGCCCGAACCGCCTTGGTCCGACTTCTGGAACAGCACCTTCTTGTTGGCGTAGGCGGCGCCGAAGTCGTTGGTGGCGTTCAGCTCGCAGCTGTAGGCCTTGACGATGTTGCCGTTGACGGTTTCGCCCGAGAACAGGGCAGCGTCGTTCAGGTAGATGTCCTGGGTGCCGGACTTGCAGTTCTGGGTGAACAGGCCACCGATGGTGCCCGACAGCGCGGTGGCGCCGGACATGGTGACTTCCAGCAGGCTGCCGTCGGCGCGAGCGGTGTCGATTTGGGTGGGGCTCAGGGCGTGGGCCTGGCCAACGAAAGCGGCCATGGCGGCCAGCGAGAGGAGACGCAGTTTCATGAGAACCTCGTGAGGGTTGGGCAAGGAGCGGGCAGGAGCGGACCCCGGGCGCGCGCCCGGGATCAAAGTGAGGGCAAGTTCAGGCCTTGCCCCCTTGGGGCATCACTTGGCGGCGCGGCGGCGGGCGACGGCACCGACCAGGGCCAGACCGGCCAGGGCCAGGGCGTAGCTGCTGGGCTCAGGGATGGCCGAGACGTTGAACACGTAGGCGCCAGCGGCGTTCTTGGTCAGGCGTGCTTCGGCAGCACCGCCGCCTTGGCCGATCAGGGCCGACTCGGTGGCACCGATACCGGCGCTGGTGTTGCTGCGCACGAAGTCATAGATGGCCACCGAGGTGCCGATGGCGGCGCTGGTGTCCACGAACTTGCCACCGAACGTGGGGCCCACGACTTCCAGGAAGTAGGCGTTGCCGTCGGTGCCCTTTTGAGCCAGCAGCGAGCCGTTGGCCTCGCCACCCAGGGTGACGTTGATGGCCGGCTTCAGGTTGGCAGCGTCCAGGTAGTTGTTCTTGATCTGGTTCAGGGAGTCGACCATGTTGCCGTTGGTCACGGCCGTGGCGTCACCGCTCACGGTGGTGATCATGGTGCGGGCAGCAGCCTGAGGACCCGAGTTGTCGCCGCCGAAGAAGCTGAAGCGGATGTCGGTGGCATCACCGGCCAGGGCCAGGAAGCTGTTGAAGGCGGCATTGGAGCCCAGGTCAAGGGTGTATTCCTTGGCGCCGGAGGCAAACAGGCTGCGGAAGTCGCCCAGCATGATGCCGGTGTCGATCAGCACCGAGGCTTGAGCCTGGGCGCTGTAGACGGTCAAGGACATTTCACCGCCCAGGCCGCCAGCAGCCAGCGGGTCCAGCACGTTGGCGAAAGCGGTGCCGGAAGCGGCCAGGGCCACAGCGGCCACGATGTGTTGCAGTTTCATTGGGGTCTCTCCGTTCAAGGTTAGGCAGAACTTGTGGGTTTCACTCAGGCCCATGGACAACCTGATCCCGAGTTGCACGCAGTGTGTTGGGGGCGTGTGACATGCGTGCGATCAACCCCGGTGGTTCCCCGTGAGCCGGGCAGACCATGGCGGCTCACCAATGAGCCGAACGGATCACACCGAGGACTCATCCAGGTGGAAGTTCGCCGCCCCCAGCGCGTTCATGCTCATGGCCTTGGCCACCGCCTGCGCGCGGTTGGCCGCGCCCAGCTTGCGCAGGATCTTCTGAACGTGGTTCTTGACCGTCAGCGCGCTGATGCCCAGCTTCTCGCTGATCTGCTGGTTGCTCAAGCCATCGCGAACCCAGACCAGGATTTCGCGCTCACGTTCGGTGATCGGCGAGGGCCTGAGCGCCACACCATTGAGCGCCGCCGAAGCCCCAGGTCGAGGCTGGCTCATCTGCCGCTCTGTCACGCACACGCGCTGGTAGGCCAGGTGCACGCAGGGCAGCAGCATGTCCAGCGCCTGCCTGGCGTTGTCGTCGCCATCCGGCCCGGGCTGGCCAAACAGGAAAACGCTCTCGACCTCGTCAGGGCGACCCGGCCGCGTGAGCCCATGAACGATGAAACGGCCATAGCCCAAGGCCACGAGTTCGCTGACCACGACGTCGTGAGCGGGCAGTTGCCTGATGTCCAGCACCACGGCCTGCCCTCGCCCACGCTGCCAACTCGCCAGCGCCGCCGACACCAGCACGCTGCGACGATCGCGCAAAGCGCGGGTGACCGCGTCAGGCATGGGCAGGCTGTTGAAAAGGTCGAACACCAGCTCGCGCTGATCTCGGTCGTAGCTGCCACACAGGCTGAGCTTGTGCGGCAGCCAGCGCTGGAAGTCGCCCTGCGTCCAGACGAAGAACTGGTGCCTGCGGCAGACCTGCGGAGCGGCTTCGATGACGCGAAGGAGCACTTCCGACTGGTCTGGGGCGATGGTTGTGGTCGTCATGGTGTGTGAGGGTGAACCGCAGCAGTCTAGGGACCGCCCGTGACGGTTTCTTGACGAAACTTCACCCGCGCATCAAGGGCGCATCGTTTGTGGCTGACCCAGCACAAAGGTCCACTGCTCGTAGCGCTGCACCCCTTCGGGCGCGTTCAGCGTGCGGGCCGTCGACAGGCTGTGCACCCCCGTGATGCCATCGCCCTCGCGCACCAGGCCCCATTCAGCGCGCCCGGTCATCGGGTCGGGCCAGATGCGTTTGAGGTGGCGCTGCAGCTCGCCGCTGCGCCGGTCTTCCAGCAGGTCCTCGAGCCGCCGGGGCAGTTGCGACTGGCCTTCACCCACCGGCACGCTGGCGTAGGCCTCGATGGCCAAGCGGAACTGCTCGCCACGCCAGACCAGCTCGGCCTCGCGCGCACGGCGGGCATCCAGCACCCAGCTCTGGGCCATGGCCGCCAGCATCAGGCCGGACAGCGCCACCCACCACAGCAGCATCAGGTACGTGAAGCCGGCCTGCGCAGTGCCCACGCCCATGCAAGCGCGCCGATGGGTTCGTCGAAGCACTTGCATGCGCCTGCCTTCAAACCTCACCAGGCGCTGTAGGGGCGCCCATCCTGCGCCCGCCCTGCCGCACCACTTCGCACATCGGCCACCTGCCCCGGAACCGCGCTGTCCACCCGGGCAGGCAGCATCTGCCAGCTGTCACGGCGACCCGTGATCGGGTCCTCGGGCACCTGCCTGAGGTAGCCCAGCTGCACCATTTCGTCGAGCGAATCCGGGTAGCGTCCCTTGTCGGCTGCGTACTTGTCGATGGCGTCGCGCATGACGTTGAGCGAGGTCTTGAGCGAAGCCTCGCGGGCGTTGTCCACCGTGCGCACGTAGCGGGGCGCCACGATGCTGGCCAGCAGGCCGACGATGGCCAGCACCACGATGAGCTCGATGAGGGTGAAGCCGACATGGCGGATGCGATGTGTTGCGGGGCGCATGCGCTCGCTCCTCACCACTGCCGGTACGGCTGGCCGTCCAGGCCCACGCCCGGTGTGCGCGAGGCCACGTCGAACACATCTGCCCCGGCAGCGGGCGCATCGGGTGGGCTGGCGTAGCTGCGCGTGGCCCAGGTCTGCGCGGCGGGCAGCTGCGGGTCGGCAAAGGGGTCGCGCGGCAAGCGGCGCAGGAAGTAGATGCGCTGCCCCGTCGGGCTGCTGGCGTCCGGCACGCCTTGGACGAGCGCCTCCAGGCTGGGCGGGTAGCCCGAGGCATCGGCTTTTTTCTCGATGCGGCCGGTGTCCCAGGCGCGTTTGTGTTCGTCGATGGCCATGCGCAAGGTGCGCAGCGCCTGGCGCAACTCGGCCTCCTGCCCACGGCGCTTGTTCAGCGCCGCCAGGGGCATGGCCGCGCTGGCCAGGATGCCCACGATCATCACGACCACCACCATCTCGATCAGGGTGAAGCCAGCGGTGGTGGGTCGCCACTTTGACCGTGGGTGGAATGGCCTTGCGCGCATGATCATCGCCTTCAACGCTCAGGCTGCGAGCCAGCCGGGCCACCCGAATCCGTCGCATCGGGTGCAGCGCCCACACCGACATCCTGCGACTCCCCCGCGTCGCCCAAAGACGGGTCGCGCACCTTCAGGCGCAAAGGCTGTCCACCGGCGTCCAGGGTGACCTCGGTGTCGGACGAGCGCACGTCCTTGCGGGCGCGCAGCATCACGGGGGCCGAGCCACGGGGGGGCACGGTCAGCGCGATGCGCCCCGACTCGCCACCCGGTGCCACGATGCTCAGCACGCTGGTGTCCACCAGCACGCTGGTGCTCAGCGGCTGGTCACCGGGGTTGTGCACCATCACCTGAAACGAAGCGCCCGACATCACGACCTCGGGCCCGGTGATGCCTTCCTGAGGTCCCGCAGCCGGCGCGGCTGAGCGGGCGTTGGCCGGCGACATGGCTGACAAGGAGGTCGACATGCCGCGAACCTGCATGGTGCTGGCCTTGGCTCCGGGCCTCAGGCTCAAAGGTGCCAGGCCTGGCTGGGCCTCCGTGCCCGACGGCAGGAAGCCCGCCGTGGAAGTCGGCTGCATCACGTTGCGCACGATGCGCGGGGTGATCAACAAGATGACCTCGGTCTTGTCGCGCGTGTCGATGTCGGTGCCAAAGAGCTTGCCCAGGCCGGGGATCTGGTGCAGGCCAGGCAGGCCGGTGGAGGTGCGGCTTTCGCTGTCGTTGAGCAAGCCGGCCAGGATCTGGGTTTCGCCATCGCGGATGCGCAGCGTGGTCGAGGCCTGGCGCGTGCCGATCTGGTAGGCGATCGAGCCTTGCGGGCCGGTGACCTCGTTGGTCACGCTGCTGACCTCGAGCGCCACCTTGATGGTGACGTCGTTGTCGAGCTGAACCTGGGGCTCGATCTCGAGCTTGAGGCCCACGTCCAGGTAGGTGACCGATGCGGACACGCCCACGTTGGCGGTGGACGTGGTGGTGAACACTGGCCGCTTCTCGCCCAACAGCACCTTGGCCTTTTCGCGGTTGCGCGCGCGGATGGTCGGGTTGGCCAGGATGTTGCTGCTGCCACGCGTGCTGCGCAGGTTGGCCACGGCCACGGGGTTGGGCACCAGCCAGCTCAGGCCACTGGCCGACGAGACCGTGCTGACCGCGCCTGGCAAACCATATGAGGCCGATGCAGGCAGGTCGATGCCCACCTTGTCGAGCACCTTGCTGGAGACCTCCATGACCTCGAGTTCGAGCACCACCTCGGGCTCGGCCACGTCCAGGCCCTGGATGAGGCGCTCAATCAGGCGCACGACCTCGGGCGTGTCGCGCACCACCATCATGTTCAGGCGCTCGTCGATGAAGACGTCGCGCGTTTTGGCCACGGTGCGCACCAGGGCCTGGGCCTGCTTGGGGTCGGTGTTGACCAGGTAGAAGGTGCGCGTGACGGTTTCGAGCACGTCGCGGTTTTTCTGCTGCGTGGCCGGGAAGACCTGCACCGTGTTCTCGTTGAGCAGGCGGTGGCCGAGCTGCTGCGTGCTCAGGATCACGCGCAAGGCCTCCTCCACCGAGATGTTGCGCAGGAAGACCGTGGTTTTGGCGTCGCCGCGCACGTCCTTGTCGAAGACGAAGTTGAGGTTGGCCGCGCGGGCCAGGGCCTCGAACACCGTCTTGAGCGGGGTTTCACGGAACTCGAGCGTCACGGGCTTGACGCCGGTGCCCAGCGTGAGGGTGGCCTGCTGGCGCACCTGCTCCTGGCGACGCGACTCGATGTCGGTCAGCAGGTCGCGCGCTGCGGGGTGGCCGGCGTCTTCGTCCAGCAGCTCGCGCAAGGTGGCCTCGGCGCGATCGAGCCGGCCCGCCTCGATGGCCTGACGGGCCTCGCCCAGTCGCAACGTGTGGCGCTGACGGCGTTGCACCTCGGCTTGCAAGGCCAGGGTGCGGGGGTGCTGCGGCGCCACGGCCTGCAAGCGCTCCAACAGGCCTCGCAAGGCCGCCAGGCTCTCGTCGCTGCGCCCTTGCGGGGCCTGGGCCAGCAGCTGGTTCACGGCTCGCTCGCGGGCCTGGATCAAAGCCAGGCGCAATCGGGCATCGGCCGGGTCCTGCAAGCTGGCCTGCTCCAGGCGCTGCACCGCGGCCTCGTGCTGCCCAAAGCGCGCCAGTTCATCGGCCTCGTTCAGGGCCTGAGGGCCGGCACAACCCGCCAGCAGCGTCGCAGCCAACAAGATCGAAAGGATGGGATCACGCATGTTCATTTCATGGCCACCGTCTGGCTCTGCTGAAGCGGCAGGTAAGTCAGCCGCATGAGCCGCTCCTGGATCTTGTCGACGCGCCACTGCCCCTCGATGACATCGCCCTCGCGGGCCACCCAGGTGGAGACCGGGCCGCTGATGACCGCGCGGCGCAGGGCCTTTTGTCCCCCCACGGCGTCGTCGTCGAAGCGGCCCACCCACTGGTGCGGAAAGGGCGGCGCCACGGGTGCAGCGTCCACAGGACGCGCCTGCCTGGGGGCCGGCGGCGCAGGCGGCACAGCCATGGCCCAGGCCGATGGCGTGGCCGCGTTCATCTCTCGCGCAGGGGGCAAGGCGTCAACCTGTGCGCGCTGCGCCTGAAGGGCCCGCACGCGCTCGACCAGCCAGGCTTGCGTGGCCGCCGGTTCGGCGTCATGGCCCAGCACACCTTGTGGCGCCACCCGACCAGCCTGGCGAACAGGCACGGCCGAGGCATCCGGGCGGCCATCGACACGGGCTTGAGGCCGAGTCCCTGCAGGCGATCGGGCCGAAGCCGGCCGCTCGGCCACCTCGATGTCACCAGGGTCTTCTTCGCCTTGCTGCAACCACAAGGTCGCACCCAGCGCCACCGCAAGGGCGATCAGCAATGGAGGCCTCATGGCGACTCCCCTTTGCGCGGCGGCGCCGACAGCCGCCACCACAACGACAGGCTCACCTGCGCACGCACCTGGTCGGACTGCACGTCGCTGCGTTGGATGTCGATGGCGTCCACCGTCAGCCCTGGCTCTCGCTGCAGGCGATCGAGCCACGTGCGCAAGGCGGGGTAAGGCGCCTGCAGGGGCATGGTCATGCGCTGTCGCCACAGGCCGCTGGGCAGCGCATCGGAGCCGGAGCCAGGTCCAGCAGGTGCCAGCCACTTCACGGCCTCGCCTTGCCACTGCACCGACTGCAAAGGCACACCCACCTGCTCAGCGGACGCCAGCACGCGCGCCTGCCGGGCCATGCGCTGGCTCTCATCGGGCAGGCCAGACCACAGGCTGGCCCAGGCCTGCCCCGGCTCGTTCAAGCTCTGGGCCTCGGAGGCGACCGCGCTGCCTGGCGTGGCACGCGCGATGAGCCCGTGCCGCAGTCGCCGCACATCGGACTCGGCCTGCGCCAGGGCCTCGTGGCGCCTGGGCAGCTCCAGCTGCGTGAACCAGGCGCAGGCCAACAGCAGCGCCGCGCCGACCAGGCCGGGCCACCCCCATTGGCGCAACCAGCGGGGCAGCGGCACCGACCGGGACCGAGACACCGCCACATCGGTTGACGATGGCGACATCGGCGACGAGTGCGTTGAAGCGCTCATGGCTGCCCCCCGCCCGAGCTCACGTTGACGCGCCAGGACAGCGTGCCACGTTCACTGGGCACCGGCTGAAGCAGGGCATCGCGCCGCTGCAACTCGGCCTGGGGCCCCAGCTCTTGCACCCATTGCAGCGCAGCGGCGTCATCGGGCACGGCAGCCTGCAGGCGCCATGCCAGCGGCTGCCCTGGGCGGGCGCCCCATGCAGCCAGGTCCACCTGAAAGCCCGTCAGCGAGATGCCGCGCTCATGCGCCGTGGCGTCGGCGTGATCCAGCGCAGCAGCCCAGGGGTGCCCCAGCCAGGCCGCGAGTTGCGACGCCGAACGCCAGCCTTCGGGCTGCAGCACCGGAGCCTGCGCCTTGGTTGACACCGCTCCTGCCTGATCGAGCGACGACGAAGGCGCGGCGCTTGGCGTGGCTCGGGCATGCGCCTGCAGCCGCGACAGCTCGGCCTCGGTGGCCTGCTCGCTGGCCACAAGCTGAGAGGACAAATCCATGGCGTGAACCACCGCGATGGCCCCCAGGGCCAGCAAGGCCCAGGACCAGAAGGAAGTGCGCACGCGCGGGCCGCTGAAGTTCAGCGACTCGGCCCAGTCTGTCCGATCAGCCCGATCAAACCAGCCAGCCCTCCATGCACGCGGCCGCCGGCTGAGCGCTTGGGCCACTTCGGCCGCTTCGGCCGCTTGGTTCGATTCACCCGCGCCAGCAACTTCGGACGCCTCGAACACCAGGTCTGCCGACTCGGTGCCGTCCGAGGGGTCAGCGGCCACGAAGGCCAGCGAACGCAACACCCACTTCCCCGATTCGGCGCTCACCCGGGCTTGGGTCTGCCAGCCTCCTTCGCGCCATGACCAAAGGCGCGGCGCGTGCCCATCGGAGGACGGCGGCAGGTCCCGCCAGGCGCTGGCCAAGGCCCCGGCCCACCAGGGCTGCAAGGCACGCAAGGCCAGGCCATGTCGCCGCGCCACCGCCTGCAGCCCCTCGGCGAGCGCGCGCGGCAGCGCACACGCCACAGCCACGGGTGCGCGCCCCTGGTCCAGCGAGGTCTGCACCAACCAGTCGGTGTCAAAGTCGCCCGCAGGCAAATCAAGGTAATGCGCCCAACGATCGGCCGCTCGCTCGCGCAAGACCTGCGCATCGGTCAGGTCGCCATCGGCCAGCATCAACAGCATGTGCGACGACAGCAACAGCTCCACGGCCGCGCCTTCGTGGGCCGCAGCCCAGGCCTCGAATGCCTGGGTGAGCTCGGCCACCGCCTGCGCCCCACCCCTTGCCTGCGCATCGGCCGGCAACGTCAGCGCCAGCGGACGGCGCCAGCTTGCCAAGCGCTGTCGCCAGCGCCGCAGCCACCTGGACACGACCGCCTTTTTCGACGTGACGGCGTCCACTTCCAGCATGGCAGGGATGTGGGTGCGCGCCTTCATTCGACCAGCGTCACGCGGTTGAGTTCGTCGATGGTGGACTCGCCTCGCAGCACGGCGGCCAGGGCCGCTTCACGCAGCAGGCGCGTGCCACTGGCGCGAGCGTGCGCCTTGACCTGCGTGAGGGGTGCGCGCGCCACGATCAGGTCGCGCAAGGTGTCGTCCATCAGCAAGATCTCGGCGATCGCCTGGCGACCTCGGTAGCCTGTGCCACGGCAATGCGTGCAGCCCACCGCGCGCATGAAGCGCCCCTTGGCATCGAGGGGCAATTGCGCGGCACGCAGGTCGCTGGCCAAGGGCTGGCAAGGCTGAGCGCAATGCATGCACAGCTTGCGCATCAGGCGCTGCGCCACCACCCCATTGAGCGCCGAGACCATGTTGTACAGGTCGACCCCCATGTGCATGAAACGCCCCACCACATCGAACACGTTGTTGGCGTGGATGGTGGACAGCACCAGGTGACCGGTGAGCGCCGCCTGCGAGGCGATCTGCGCCGTCTCCGCATCGCGGATCTCACCGACCATCACGCGGTCGGGGTCGTGGCGCAGGATGCTGCGCAGGCCGCGCGCAAACGTCAGGCCCTTTTTCTCGTTGACGGGGATCTGCACCACGCCTCCGAGCTGGTACTCCACCGGGTCTTCGATGGTGATGATCTTGTCGGCGCCGTCGTTGATTTCCTGCACCACGGCGTACAGCGTGGTCGTCTTGCCGCTGCCCGTGGGGCCGGTCACCAGCAGCAGCCCGTAAGGCTTGCGCGCCAGTCTGCGCACCACGGCCGCGTCATCGGCTTCAAAGCCCAGGCCTTCGAGGCTGAGCGCCTGCTGCTCAGCGGCCAGCCGAGAGCGGTCGAGGATGCGCAACACCGCGTCTTCGCCGAAGCTGCTGGGCATGATGGAGACGCGGAAGTCGACTTCGCGCACGCCATCGGCACCCGCGTTGGCCGACTGCTGCACCCGCAGCTTGAAGCGCCCGTCCTGCGGCAGGCGGCGCTCCCCGATGTCGAGCTCGGCCATCACCTTCAGGCGCGAGACCAGCTGCTCGGCCACCTCGCGCGAGCCGATGTCGCCCACGTGCACCATCACGCCATCGAGCCGGTGACGGATCACCATGCCCTGCGCCGTGGATTCAAGGTGCAAGTCGCTGGCCTGGGCCTTGAGCGCGTCGAACAACGTCGCATCCAGCATGCGCACCACCGGGCTGCTTTCGCGCGAGATGGTATCCACCGACAGGGCCTGCCCCGCCTGACCTGATGCAGCATCCGCAGCCAAAGCGATGGGCAACAAGGTGCCCCGGGCCTCGAAGGCCTGCTCCCCACGCGCCAGCCACAGGCTGAGCGTGTCCTCGTCGACCTCGCGCCAGCGCACCGGGGCCGCCACCGCGCGGCTGACCGCCTCGCGCAACATCGCGTCCGCGGCATCGCGTGCCAGGGCCCACGGTGCACCCGCCTCGTCCCGCACCACCACCACTTTCAGGCGCATGGCACGGTTGAGCGGCCAGTTGCGCCAGTCGGGTTGCCAGGCCAGCATGGCATCGGCTGCCACCTCGGCGCCCACACGGGGGGCCGATCGCGCTGCCGCAGGGTCGGGCAGCGATGAACCCATCGACGCGCCTTGCGCCGGCAACAGTCGCGCGTTCACTGGATCTGCTCCGCCACCTGGAAGATCGGCAGGTACATCAGCACCACGATGCCGCCGATCAGCACACCCATGATCAACATCAGCGCCGGGCTGATGACCTTGCCCACCCACTCGGTGAAACGCGCCAGCTCCTCGTCGTAGAAGGTGGCCGCCCGCTCGAGCATGGGGCCGAGTTCACCCGTCTGCTCGCCCACGCGGATCATGCGCAGCGACACCGGCGTGCACAGGCCATTCGCCTGCAGCGCATCCGACAGGCGCGTGCCTTCCTGCACCTTGCGCCTTGCGCTCATCAACGAGGGCCGCAGCGATGGGCCCACCAACTCCAGCGTGGCCTCCAGCGCCGGCACCACGGCCACACCGGCCTGCAGCAGCAACCCCAGCGTACGGTACAGCGAGGCCAGCTCGATCAAACGCAGGCGCGGCCCGATCACCGGCGTGCGCCAGAGCTGATCGGCCGCTGCGGCGCGCACCGTGGGCGAACGCCAGGCCGCCAGGGCCATCACCACCATGCCCACCAGCCCCATGACGAACCACCACGGGTGCGCCCCCACCGCCGTGCCCAGCTTGAGCAACAAGCCCGACAAAACCGGCAGATCGCCACCCATGCCTTCGTAGATTTCGGCAAAACGCGGCACCACGAACACCGTCAGGAAGGCCATCACCAACAGGCTGGCCGCGATCAGGATGAGCGGGTAGATGGCCGCGCCCACCAGCTTGTCGCGCAGGCCCGTCACCCAGGCCAGGTAGGCCGCGTGCTGGCGCAACGCCTGAGGCGTCTGGCCGGTGCGCTGGCTGGCCTCGATCGAGGCGATGAGCAGCGTACTGAAGGCCTCTGGCTGCTCACGCATGGCCTGCGCCAATGGGCGGCCTTCGGACAACGCCATGTTCAGCCTCGACAGCACCCTCGCCACATCGGGCGACGACTCCTTCTCGCGCAACGTGGCGATGGCTTCGAACAAGGGGATGCCAGCGTCGAGCAGCACGGCCAACTCCTGGCAGAACAGGCGGCGCGGAAAGGCCGCTGGACGCCGGGCCAGCGACTGCTGCCACCAGGGCTGCTTCGTCGCGCCACGCTGAGCGTGCACGGGTTGGATGGGGCGGTTCATCGGCGGGCCTGCACTCACCAGCTGGTGATGTCCTGGTCTTCGCCGCCACCGCCTTCGCGGCCGTCCTTGCCCAGCGAGAACAGGTCGTACTCGCCATGCTCGCCCGGCGCGCGGTAGCCGTAATCGCGGCCCCATGGGTCCTTGGGCGGCGCCTTGCGCAAGTAAGGCCCCCACCAGCGAGTCTCGCCGCTGGGCTGCACCCACAGCGCGCCCAGGCCTTGTTCGGTGCTCGGGTAGCGACCGGTGTCCAGGCGGTACTGGTCCAGGGCCTTGCCAAGCGCATCGACCTGCGCCGTGGCCGTCTTGCTCTCGGACTTGCCGATCTGCTTGAAAAACTGCGGCCCCACGTAGCCTGCCAGCAGGCCAATGATGACCAGCACCACCAGCAGTTCCAACAACGTGAAGCCCGCACGTTGTCCCACAAGGGCCACGCGTGCAACCGAACCCGTCACCGACCGATCGGCAACCGAAACAACAGGGACGAGTTCAGCCTGCACCCCACGGCGGGGCGCTTGACGCGTGATCATCGGGGCAATCCTTCCTGCGCTGGCCCGTGGCCTGATGCAGGCCCGGTCAACGCGACAGGCGTGATCCTATTGGCCCATCCCTGACAGCTTTGTGACAGCCACCCCGACCATGCCCCCTTCATGCGAGGGACACACGACCGCCCTAGCCTGCTGAGCAGACCGTGGCCCTGCGCCTGGTCTGCCCAACACCCCAAGGAGTCACCAGAGATGTTCGTCCGCACCCTGAGCGCCTTCGCCCTGGCCGCCATCACCGTCATGGCCCTGAGCAGCCCCACCGTCGCCACCGCCACCGAAGCAACCCGCCACGGCGCCCAACCGCCCGTTGCCGCCAAGCCCCTGCTGATCGCCCACCGCGGCGCTTCCGGCTACGTCCCCGAGCACACCCTGGCCGCCTACTGGCTGGCCATCGAGCAAGGCGCCGATTACGTCGAGCCCGACCTGGTGATCACGAAGGACGGTGTGCTGGTCGCC
Source organism: Comamonadaceae bacterium 2PF (assembly GCA_005502875.1). Taxonomy (GTDB): domain Bacteria; phylum Pseudomonadota; class Gammaproteobacteria; order Burkholderiales; family Burkholderiaceae_C; genus Aquabacterium. The sequence goes on from SCMV01000008.1 coordinate 86,790, forward strand.
CGCCATGAAAACGCCATCGCCATCGTCGATGCCGCAGGTGCCGTCAAGGAAGCCACCACCGACGTGGCCGACCGCCCCGAGTTCGCCGACCGCAAGGCCACCAAGCTGATCGACGGCGTGAGCATCACCGGCTGGTTCACCGAAGACTTCACCCTGGCCGAGCTCAAGACCCTGCGCGCCCGCGAGCGCCTGCCCCAGCTGCGCACCGCCAACACCCGCTTTGACAACATGCTCGAAGTGCCCACCTTCGAAGAGGTGCTGCAACTGGTCGCCCAGGCCAACGAGCGCCGCCATCAGCAAGCGCTGGCCAAGGGCGGCTGGAAGGCCGCGCTGAAGGTCAAGCCCATCGGCGTCTACCCGGAGACCAAGCACCCCACCTACTTCGACGGCATCGGCCTGTCGCTGGAAGAGCCGCTGGTGCGCACGCTGCACAAGCACGGCTACCGCTTCAAGACCTCGCCGGTGTTCATCCAGTCCTTCGAGGTCAGCAACCTGCAGGACCTGGCCAAGATGACCCGCGTGCCCCTGGTCCAGTTGCTCAGCGCCGCTGGCAAGCCCTACGACTTCGTGATCAAGGGCGACGCCCGCAGCTACGCCGACCTGGCCAAGCCCGAGGGCCTCAAGGAGATCGCCCGCTACGCCAGCGGCATCGGCGCCAACACCAACCTGATGATCCCGCTGGTGGGTGGCCGCCTGGGCACGCCGACTTCGCTGGTGCAGGACGCGCACGCCGCCGGCCTGATCGTGCACGGCTGGACCTTCCGCGCTGAAAACACCTTCCTGCCCAACGAGTTCGACAGCAGCGCCAACCCGGGCGACCTGGGCGACCTGGCCGGCCAGGTCAAGGCCTTCCTGCAGCTCGGCATGGACGGCTTCTTCACCGACCACCCCTTCCTGGGCAAGCAGGCGCGCGACGCCTTCGTGGCCGGCGAGTGAGCTTGACCGAGGGGCGGGGCGCAGGTCCAATCGGGGCATGCCCGCCCCCACCCACCTGCTCTACCTGCACGGCTTCCGCTCCTCACCCAAGTCCTTCAAGGCGCAGCGACTGGCCCGTGCGGTGCAGGCCCTGCAGGCGAGCGGACAGCAACTGGTCTGGTGCTGCCCGCAGCTGCCGCCTTCCCCGCAGCAGGCCATGGCCGAGCTGCGCGAGCTGACCCTGCACTGGCCGAGCGAATCGATGGTCGTCATCGGCTCCTCGCTGGGGGGCTTTTACGCCACGGCGCTGGCCAAAGAGCGAGGCTGCCGTTTCGCCGTCATCAACCCGGCGGTGCAGCCCGCTCGCGACCTCGCCCGCCACATCGGCGAGCAGTCGTCGTTCCACGACCCCGAAGCCAGGTTCTTCTTTCGCGAAGAATTCATCGAGCAGTTCCGCGCGCTCGACCCCTACCCCGTCGACCACCCTGAGCGCTGCTGGGCCCTGATCGCCGAGGGCGACGAGGTGCTGGACTGGCGCGAGATGGTGAGCCACTACCAGGGGGCGCGCATCCACCTGCTCGATGGCAGCGACCACGCAGTCAGCGATTTCGACGAGCACCTGCCGCTGCTCATGCGCTGGCTGTTTCCTTGAGACGCAGCCAAAACAAAAAACGGGCCACTCGGGCCCGTTTGCTTTCATGCGGAGGCTTTTGCCTCAGGCGGGACCAAGCCCGCCGCGCGCATCACTTCTTGTTGCGACGGCGCAGGAGCACGCCACCCACCACGGCGACGCCAGCGACCAGCATGGCCCAGGTGTCGGCCTCGGGCACCGGCGAGACCACCGGCAGGTTGCCCTGCGCAGCGACGACGTTCGGATCCAGTTCTTGAGCCGCGAACGCGGCCGAAGAAGACACGGCAGCAGCCAGGGCTGCGGCAACAAAAGCGAATTTCATGGTGAAGACCTCCAAAGTGGGACGCGATGCGTCGTCTGGGGGCAAACGAGCCTTGTCAAAGGCCACAACCTGCTCTCCACCGCATCTGTGACTTAATTCTCACACGACCATGGTCTTTTGGGCACCCCCAAGTTGCCCAAAGTGCATCACGCCGTGCGGGTTTTTCACCATGCGAATGGGATCGGCGGCTGGGGCCCGATGACGCGGCTCGGGCGCCCAGCCCCGAAGTGGGACAATCGCGCACCGAAAACGCTCAAGACCCCGATCCCCCATGTACGCCCTGTTCGACGACGCCGGCAAATTCCTGGCAGGCCGCGTGATGTCCGAAGCCGACGCCTCGATGCAGATCGAGCTCGACTCCGGCAAGCGCGTGAAGGCCAAGGCCGCCAACGTGCTGCTGAAATTCGCCAAGCCGGCCCCAGCCGAGCTGCTGGCCCAGGCCGCCGTCCAGTCGAGCGACATCGACCTCGACCTGATCTGGGAGGTCGCCCCGGCCGAAGACTTCGGCTTCGACGAGCTGGCGCGCGAGTACTTCAGCGAATCGGCCGACGCTGTTCAGCAAGCCGCCATGCTGATGCGCCTGTTCGAGGCGCCGCACTATTTCCACCGCCGTGGCAAGGGCCGCTTCAAAAAGGCGCCCGAGGACATCCTCAAACAAGCCCTGGTCGCCATCGAGCGCAAGAAGCAGCAGGCTTTGCAGATCGAGCAGTGGGCCCAGGAGCTGGCCGCAGGCACCTGCCCGGCCCCGATCAAGGAAGAGCTCTACAAGATCCTCTTCAAGCCCGACAAGAACGGCCCCGCCTACAAGGCCGTGGTCGAAGCGGCCAAGGCCACGCAGCGCGCCCCGCTCGACCTGCTCAAGGACGCGGGCGCCATCGACAGCCCCTACCAGTTCCACTACAAGCGCTTCCTCTTCGAGCACTTCCCCAAGGGCACGGGCTTCCCGGCCCTGGAAGCGCCTGCGGTCAAGGACGAGCTGCCCCTGGCTTCGGTCAAGGCCTTCTCCATCGACGACTCGATGACCACCGAGATCGACGATGCGCTGTCGGTGCAGGGCCTGGGCACGGGCAGCGTCACCTACGGCGTCCACATCGCCGCGCCCGGCCTGGCCATCGCCCCCGGCACGCCGGTCGACCAGCTCGGCCGCGCGCGCATGTCCACGGTCTACATGCCCGGCCACAAGATCACCATGCTGCCCGACAGCGTGGTGCAGGCCTACACGCTGATCGAAGGGCGCGACTGCCCGGCCGCCTCGCTGTACGTCACGTTCGACGAAGCCACCCTGGCCGTCACCGGCAGCGAAACGAAGCTCGAGCGCGTGCCGATCGCCGCCAACCTGCGCCACGACCAGCTCGACGGCGTCATCACCGATGCCACACTCAGCGGCGAGGCCCCGGCCGACTACGCCTTCGCGCCCGAACTGGCATTTGCCTTCCGGCTGGCCAAGCACCTCAAGGCCCAGCGCGAGGTGGTGCGCGGCAAGCCCGAGAACTTCAACCGCCCGGACTACAGCTTCAAGCTCATCGGCGCCAACGGCGTCAACACCATGAGCGACGGCATCGAGCCCCAGGGCGACGAGCAGGTGCACATCGGCACCCGCGCACGCGGCTCTGCGCTCGATTTGATCGTGGCCGAGGCCATGATCCTGGCCAACAGCACCTGGGGCGGCTGGCTGGCCGAGCTGGGCGTGCCCGGCATCTACCGCAGCCAGGCCAGCCTGCAGCCCGGCATCAAGGTGCGCATGGGCACCAAGCCCGCACCGCACGCCGGCATGGGCGTGGCGCAGTACACCTGGGCCACCTCGCCACTGCGTCGCTACGTGGACCTGGTCAACCAGTGGCAGATCATCGCCTGCGCCAAGAACGGCCGCACCGCCGCCCTGGTCGCGCCCTTCAAACCGAAGGACGCCGAGCTGTTCGCCATCATCTCGAACTTCGACGGGGCCTACAGCGCCTACAACGGCTTCCAGTCGAGCATGGAGCGCTACTGGACGATCAAGCACCTGGGCCAGGCCGGCATCACCGAGCTCGATGCCGCCGTCATGGTCAACGGCCTGGTGCGCGCCGACACGCTGCCCCTGGTCTTCAAGGCCATCGGTGCCGATCCGTTGCCGCGCCACGCCAAGGTGCGCGTGCGCATCACCGGTGTCGACCTGCTGACGCTGGACGTGCACGCCAGCGTCATCGCTCGCCTGGACGAAGCCGAGGCCGGCGAAGCACCCCAGGGTGATGCCGGAGACGAGGACGACACCGAGGTGCTGGACAATGCGGGACCGCTGACGCTGGCCATCGACCTGGCCGATGCGGAACCGGGCGAAGCCGCGAGCGCACCACAGGGCAGTACAGGGGGTGCGGCGGCCTGACCGGGCCCCGACACCCGCGCGCCGGCAGGCGCAACCGAATCACGCGCCACAACGCCCCAAGCCGAGATGCCCAGCCGCCTGACCGCCCTCTGGAAGTCCCTGAAGACCATCAGCCTGCTGCAGGCCTGCCTCGGCGTTTCCGTGGCGGTGCACGCCGCGCTGTTCGGCTTTCGCTTCGTCGACCCGGAGGGCTTCAACCGCACCTTCCAGGACACGCCGCTGGAAGTCATCCTGGTCAACGCCGGCAGCGAGGCCAAGCCCGACAAGGCACAGGCCCTGGCGCAGCAGAACCTGGCCGGTGGCGGCGAAGCCACCGACAACCGCCGAGCCACCTCGCCCCTGCCGCCTTCGCCCACCAACGAAGTCGGCGAGTCGCTGGAGCAGACCGCGCGCATGATCGACCAGATGCAGCGCGAGCAGCAGCAACTGCTGGCCCAGATGCGAGACGAACTGGCCGCCCTGCCCCCGCCCCAGCCGCGCAACCCCTCGCAGACCGAGCTGGCGCGCGCCGAAGAAGAGAAGCGCCGTCAGCTCACCAAGCTGCTGGCCGAGCTTGAAAAGCGCATCCAGGAAGAAAACGCCCGGCCCAAAAAGCGCTACCTCAGCCCTGCCACGCTGAAGTCGGCCGACGCGCTTTACTACAGCGCTTTTCGCACCCGGGTCGAGCGCGCGGGCACCGAGCAGTTCCCCACGAACAACGGCCAAAAGCTGTACGGCGAGCTGATCATGGAGGTCTGGATCAACCGCGCCGGCAAGGTGGTCGATGCCATCGTGGTGCAAGGCTCCGGCAAGTCCCTGCTCGACAAACGCGCGCGCGCCATCGTGCTGCGCATGGGCCAGTTCGAGCCCGTGCCCCCCGAGGTCAGCGCTGGCCACGACCTCATCCTCATCACCTCGCGCTTTCGCTTCACACGCGAAGCCGGCTTCGAAGCCACCACCCAGGCAGCGAACCCGACCTCGGCGCAACCCGCCCCCCAGCCCTGACCTGACCTGACGCGCACATGACCGCCCCCGACCGCTACGCCGTCGCCGGCAACCCCGTGGCCCACAGCCGCTCGCCGCACATCCACAGCCTGTTCGCCCGGCAAACGGGCCAAACGATCGATTACGGCCGCCTGCTCTGCCCGCTGGATGGCTTCGTGCCCGAGGTGAAAGCCTTCGCTGCGTCGGGCGCCAAAGGCTGCAACGTGACGGTGCCTTTCAAGTTCGAAGCGTTCCAGCTGGCAAGCCGCCGCAGCCCACGTGCCGAGCTGGCCCAGGCGGCCAACACCCTGCGGTTCGACCCCGAGACCCAAGGCGGCTGGCTGGCCGACAACACCGATGGCGTGGGCCTGGTGCGCGACATCACCGTCAACGCGGGCGTGCCCCTGGCAGGGCGACGCGTGCTGCTGCTGGGCGCAGGGGGCGCCAGCGCCGGCGTGCTTGGCCCGCTGATCGAAGCCCGCCCGGCCGAGATCGTCATGGCCAACCGCACCGTTGAAAAGGCCCAAGCCATCGTGGCCCGCCATGCCGACTGGGCTGCGCAGCACGGCGTCCGACTCAGCGCCCGAGGCCTGGCCGACGCCGGCACCGGCACCGGCTTCGACGTGTTCATCAATGGCACCGCCGCCAGCCTGGCGGGCAGCGGTGTGCCCGTCGGCCCCGAGGTGCTCAAGCCTGGCTGCCTGGCGCTGGACATGATGTATGGCCCCGCCGCCCAGGCCTTCCTGGATTGGGCTCGCGCGCATGGCGGCGTGGCCCGCGACGGCTTGGGCATGCTGGTCGAACAAGCGGCCGAGAGCTTCGCCGTCTGGCGCGGCGTTCGCCCCGACACCGCCCCCGTGCTGGCGGACATGCGCGCGCTGGTCGACGCAGCCTCGGCTCACTGAGCCGGCGCGCCAGCCAGTGGCACCCGCTCGCGCACGGCACCAAGCCAAGAACCCCGATTCCCACCGCCCCAACCCAGGAACCCCAAGATGCGCGCTGTCTGGCGGATCACCGTGTTGCTCGTGCTCAGCGGCCTGAGCCTTCAAATCTTCTTTGCGGCACGCATCGCGTTGATGAACGTGCTGGACCCGCAGTCCACCACCTTCCAGCGCAGCGAGTTCGTGCGCATCCTGCGCACCGAGGGCCGCGTGGCCTGGGCCCAGGAGTGGGTGCCGGGTGAGCAGGTGTCTGACCACCTGCGCCGCGCAGTCATCGCCTCGGAAGACGCCAACTTCGCCGACCACAACGGCGTGGAGTGGGACGCGTTGGAAAATGCCTGGAAGAAGAACAGCGCCGCCCAGGCTCGCGCCGAGAAGAAGCGTGCCGACGCGATGGCGCGCCACCAAAGGGCGGTCGAACGCGCCCGCAAGCGCGGCCGCCCGGAGCCCGCGGCACCCGACGCCACCCAAGTCACGGCCAAGGTCATCGGAGGCTCGACCATCACGCAGCAGCTGGCCAAGAACCTGTTTTTGAGCAGCGAGCGCAACTTCCTGCGCAAGGGCCAGGAATTCGCCATCACCTTCATGCTCGAGGGCCTGCTGAGCAAGCAACGCATCCTCGACATCTACCTCAACAACGTGGAGTGGGGCGAAGGTGTGTTCGGTGCGCAGGCTGCTTCGCACCACTATTTCGGCGTGGACGCGGCGCGGCTGGCACCGGTCCAGGCTGCCCGGCTGGCGGTGATGCTGCCGGCGCCCAAGCGCTTCGAGAAATCGCCCAGGTCACCCTACGTGAGCGGGCGCGCCGGCACCATCGCGGCGCGCATGGGTTCGGTGGAGCTGCCATGAAAAAGGGCTTCTGATCAGAAGCCCTTTTCACTCATCGAGGCCCGTGGCCATCAACCCGGTTCAACCACCGGCTCGAAGTCCACCTTGTCGCGCACCGCGCAACCGGGGCAAGACCAGTCGTCCGGGATCAGCTTCCAGGGCGTGCCTGGCGCGAAGCCTTCATGCGGGTCACCCGCGGTTTCGTCGTACACGTGATCGCAATTGGGGCAGCGGTATTTCATGTTGTCGGTTCTCCTCGGTGCCGTCTGCTGAATCAGGCGCGACCTGCTTTCACATCGGCCGCGAACGAAGCGTACTTCTTCATCAGGGCCTCGCGCTTGTTCGGTGCGAACTGGATGCGCTCCAGGTCGCCCTTGTAGTGACGGATGACACGCTTGTTCATCACGGCAAACCACAGCGGCGTCAGGTAAGCGAGCGTGATCATGCCGGCGTAGCCAGAGGGCAGCTGCGGGCTGTCTTCGAAGTGGCGCAGGGTCTGGTACTTGCGCGTCGGGTTGGCGTGGTGATCGCTGTGGCGCTGCAGGTGGTACAGGAACAGGTTGGTCACCGTGTGGTTGCTGTTCCACGAGTGCTCGGGCTGGCAACGCTCGTAGCGGCCATCGGGGTTCTTGCGGCGCAGCAGGCCGTAGTGCTCCAGGTAGTTCACCACCTCCAGCAACGAGAAGCCGTACACCGCCTGGATCAGCAGGTATGGCAGCACCACCACACCGAAGGCGATCAGCAGGCCACCGAACAGCACCACCGACATCGCCCACGACTGCAGGTTCTCGTTGTCGGTGCTCCAGACGCCCTTGTTGAAGCGCTTGAGGCGCTCGGCTTCGAGCTCCCAGCCCGAACGCAGGCTGCCGATCACGGTGCGCGGCCAGAAGGCCCAGAACGACTCGCCGAATCGCGAGGTGGCCGGGTCCTCAGGCGTCGCCACGTTCTTGTGGTGACCGCGGTTGTGCTCGACGTAGAAGTGACCGTAGAAGGTGGGGGCCAGCGAGATGCGGGCCAACCAACGATCGAGCTTGTCCTTCTTGTGGCCCAGCTCATGGGAGGTGTTGATGGCGATGCCGTTGATCACGCCCACGCTGATGGCCAGGCCGACCATGTCATACCAGGGCATGTCGATCAGGGCGATCATGGCCGCGCCACCGATGGTCACGGCGATCTGGATGGGCACGAAGGCGTACAGCACCCAGCTGTAATAACGGTCGTTTTCGAGCGCCTGCAGGGCGCTGTCAGGAGGGTTCGAAGCGTCTTCACCGAACGCCCAGTCCAGCACAGGCAGCACGGCGTGCACGAGGGCGAAGGCCACCCACAGCAACCAGCTTTGCTGCGTCTGCCAGTAGCCGGCCAGCACGGCGGCGCCGATCAGGGGGATGGCGGGCCCGAGCAGCCAAAGGTAGCGCTTGGGGTCGGACCAGCGGGCAGCCGGCGTGGGAGACAGGGTGGCTTGGGACATCTCGAAACTCCTTGGGGATGACGCAAGTGTCTTGATTTGACGCAAAGACGGGAAGCCCGGATCGACCGCAGGACCATCGCGATCCGCCGGCCATCGATCAGGGTCTACCCGAGGTGGAACAAGCCCGATCCAAGCTTGGCTTTTCACAATGGATATCCGGACTTTTGCCGCGATCCATTGCTCGACTTCCGTGGCAAGCTGTGGACAACATGGACACCCTCAGCCTGATCCTGGACGACATGCACTTCGACGGTGTGGTGTTTGCATCGTCCGTCAACGCGCCCCCCTGGTCCTGGCACCTGGCCGTCGATGGCCTGGGCTGCGCGCACGTCATCACCCGAGGTCAGGCCTGGCTGCTGCGCGACGGTGCCGAGCCGCTGCTGCTCGAAACCGGTGACCTCATCGTGCTGCCTGGCGGCGTGCCGCACACCATCCAGGACCGCCCGAACACCTCGGCCAAGCCACGCGACCTGCTGCCGCTCATGGCCCGCGACCTGGCCGATTCCCGCCTGGGCGGCGAGGACACGCCCCAGTCGTGCCACCTGATCAGCACGCACGCGCGCTTTGACGTCAACATGGCTGCGCCGCTGGTCAAGGCCTTGCCACCGGTGCTGCACGTGCGCGGCCTGGGCGAAGCACCGCCTCCCTGGCTGGCTGTGGGCCTGCAGTTCCTGGCGCTGGAGGTGGCACAGCAGCGCCCCGCACAACAGGCCATCCTCAACCGCATGGGCGACATCCTGTTCATGCAGTGCATCCGCGATCACGTCGAATCGGTGCCCGAAGGTTCTGGCAACTGGTTGTCGGCGCTCAAGGACCGCGCCTTGTCAACGGCGCTGGCGCTCATCCACCGAGAGCCGCAGCGCAACTGGACGGTGCCCGAGTTGGCTAAAGAGGCCTGCCTGTCGCGCTCGGCCTTCGCCGACCGTTTCACGCAGACGCTGGGAGAGCCACCGCTGACCTACCTCACGCGGCACCGCATGCGACTGGCCGCGCGCCAGCTCAGCACATCGGCGCTGTCGGTGGGCAAGATCGCCGAACAGGTGGGTTACGCCTCGGAGGCGGCGTTCAGCCAGGCCTTCAAGCGCGAACACGGCTTGTCGCCTTCGGCCTGGCGTGCCCAACGGCTGAGCGAGGGCGCCGCGCACGGTGGCACCGAGATGCCGCCCCGGCAGGAAGCCGCCTGAGGCGCCTGTCCGAGGCACCCGCCTGCGGCGTCATGGCATCCGGGACTCGGTCATCGCGGCCTGGATGAAGGCCGTCCGAACCTCATCGGCGAGCTGAACCCGTGCCCGAGCCACCCAGCAAGGTGGCCACCTTGCGCTTGGGCTTGATGAAGCGCGACAGGCCACCGCCAGACGTTGCAGCGGGGGCTGCGTCCTTCTTGTCCCATGAGGCCAGCTCGGCGCTCGCCGAGGCCTCGTAGGGCTTGTCGAAGAAGGGGTCGCGGGATTCGTTGCGGCGCGGGGCCGAGGCACGCGGCGACGAGCTGGGGCGCGAAGGCGCGACACCCGCGCTCACATCCGGGCGGTCGTCCGACTCTTCGCGGCGGCGGTAGCTCGGGCGCTCGCGGTCACGGCGCCCTTCCAGCTCGAAGGGCTCGACGTCGGGCTTCTTCTTGATGAGCTTTTCGATGTCGGCCATCAGGCGGGCATCGGCCCCCGTGACCAGCGACACCGCCAAACCGGAAGCGCCGGCGCGACCGGTGCGGCCGATGCGGTGCACGTAGTCTTCGGCGTTGAAGGGGATGTCGTAGTTGAACACCGCCGGCAGGGCCGCGATGTCGATGCCGCGCGCGGCCACGTCGGTGGCCACGAGCAGGTCGACGTCACCGCGCTTGAAGGCGTCCAGCGACTTGATGCGCTCGTCTTGCGACTTGTCGCCATGCAGGGCGGCCGTGCGCAGGCCGTCGCGCTCGAAGGTGCGCGCCAGGCGGGCACAGCCCAGCTTGGAGTTGACGAAGACGATGGACTGGGTGATGCCGCGGTCACGCAGGATCTGGCGGATCACGTGGCGCTTGTCGTCGTCGTCGACCTTGTAGAAGCGCTGCTCGACGTTGGTGGCCGTCTGGTTGGGGCGGGCCACCTCGACCAGCACCGGGTCTTGCAAGTAGCTTTGCGCCAGCTTCTTGATCTCGGGCGAGAACGTGGCCGAGAACAGCAGGGTCTGGCGGGTCTTGGGCAGGTAGCTCAGGATGCGCTGCAGGTCGGGCAGGAAGCCGATGTCGAGCATGCGGTCGGCTTCGTCGAGGACCACGTACTCCACTTGCGAGAGGTTGCAGTTCTTGGCCTCGATGTGGTCGATCAGGCGACCCGGGGTGGCAATGAGCACCTCGACGCCGGCTTTGAGCTCGATCGTCTGCTCTTTCATGTTCATGCCGCCGAACACCACGGCCGAGCGCAGGTTGCACTTGCCGGCGTAGGTCTTGACGTTGTCGGCCACCTGGATGGCCAGCTCGCGCGTGGGCGCCAGCACGATGGCACGAACGGGGTGGCGCGCCGGCGACATGCTGGCGTTCTCGTGCTTCATCATCTTCTGAAGCAGCGGGATGGAGAAGGCGGCGGTCTTGCCGGTGCCGGTTTGCGCGGCCCCCATGACGTCACGGCCTGCCAGCACCAAGGGGATGGCCTTGGCCTGGATCGGCGTCATCGTGGGGTACTTGATGGCGCTGAGGATCTTCTTGTCCAGCGGCAGCGTGTCGAAG
>SCMV01000090.1 GCA_005502875.1 Comamonadaceae bacterium 2PF
GCTTCGTCGATGTTCCCAATCCAAGGCTGCTCTGCTTCATGGGCTCAATGGTCTCAGGCAATCAGGCCGCCGCCAAGCACGCGTTCCGGCGATTTATGCAGACCTTCCCTAGGTTCTGCAAGACGCAAAGTCGTTACCGACGGCTATGAGATGTCGCTGGGAGAGATCGCCAGCCTCTACAAGAGCGGTGAACTTGTCATCGATCCTAACTATCAGCGACTTTTTAGATGGGAGGAGTCCCAAAAGACGCGCTTTGTCGAATCATTGCTGCTTGGAATCCCAGTCCCTCCCATCTTCGTTTTCCAACGTGACTCTGGCGTCTGGGAACTTATCGACGGGCTTCAAAGAATTTCCACGATCCTGCAACTCATGGGTGAGTTGCGATTGCCAGACGGCGGGCTGTATGAGCCCCTCGTGCTTAGCGGAACGAATCTACTCCCAAGCCTTGATGGGATGAAGTGGTCAAAGTTGGATCAAGAGGATGTAAATGCATTCGATACAACCCAACACTTGGAGATAAAGCGTTCGCGGTTACGGGTTGAAATTCTTCGCAAAGAGAGCGATGAAGATGCCAAATTTGAGTTGTTTCAGCGACTTAACACGGGCGGATCCAAGCTGAGTGAACAGGAAGTTAGAAATAGCGTTCTTGTTATGCTAAATCCCGGCTTCTATCAATGGCTGCAGTCTTTAACCGAAGTCCCTTCATTCAAGCAGTCAGTCTTGCTAACGCCCGATCAACGCAGTGAGCAGCAACACGTCGAAATAGCTCTTCGATTTGTGGCTTATCGTAGGTGCCCGTACGTTCGTGGTCTCGACGTAAACGAGTATTTGGACTCGGCTGCTCGACAGCTCTCAAATATGCCTGATGAAGTTCGAGCCAGCGAGCACGAATTACTCGACTGGACGCTTAGTCTGCTTGTAAACGAAGTGGATGCCGGGGTCTTCAAGCGTTGGAATGGTGCGCAATTTAGTGGCAAATTCCTAATTTCTGGCTTTGATGCCATCGCCTACGGCGTAGCTGTGAATCGCGCAAGTATTGAGGCAATGGATGCTGGCGACAGAAGGCAATGGCTGACAGGAAAGGTGCGGAACATGTGGCAAGACGCCTATTTCCAGGCCAACAGCGGTCAGGGTGTCCGCGGTACTACTCGATTGACAAATTTGTTACCGTTTGGTGCCGCCTACTTCGCCCCATGAAAATCCGCTCCGCAGATCAGCTGTTAGGTCATTTGGATGACGACATGGCTTGGCGCGTGAAGGAGATACACGAGCTCCGTTCCGCAGTTCATGGCGCGAAAGGCAAGAATGTTGACACGCACATTCGGGCAGGGATTTCCATGTTGTATGCACACTGGGAAGGTTTCGTAAAGGGGGCGGCGAACGCTTACGTTGGCTATATTTCAGCTCGAGCCGACCGTATGCGTGATTTGAAACCATGCTTCGTCGCCTTGGGCTTAAAGGCGAAATTGTCTTCAACACATGAATCCGGCAAGGCCGCAATCGCGGTATCGACGGTCTCATTTCTTATTGATGATCTCGACAAACCAATCAAGCTTCCGGCGACTGATGCGATTAGCGCCCAGAGCAACTTGAGCTCAACAGTATTCACGAATATAGCTGAATGGATTGGCATCGATCCAACCCAATACGAGACACGATTCGCGCTCATCGACAAATCTCTGCTTGAGGCGCGCAACGGTATCGCACACGGCGAATATTTGATGATTGATGTTGCGAGATTTGATGGCCTGGTGACGGACATCTTGGAGATTCTCCGTTGGTTCAAAACCGACATCGAAAATGCTGCGGTTCAAAAATCATTCTTACGGCCCCAGTTAGCGTAGGCCACAAGATGGCTTGCATGGCGGACCATTTACCGCTGACGGAGCCCACGTTGCTGGGCACGGAGTACGACAAATGTGCTACGTCAAAGCAGTCAGAGCGATGGAATTCCGTCAACAGCCTGAAACGCCCATCCAGCCCACACCACGCACCCCCACCAC
>SCMV01000091.1 GCA_005502875.1 Comamonadaceae bacterium 2PF
GGCGGTGCCGCCCTTGCCGTCGGAGACGGTGATGGTGAACGAGTCCGAGCCGTTGTAGTCCTTGCTGGGCGTGTAAGTCCAGTTGCCCTGGGCATCGACGGTGACGGTGCCATGGGCGGGGTTGGTGCCCTTGGCGAAGGTCAGCGCATCGCCATCGGCGTCCTTGGCCTTGACGGTGCCGGACACGGACGTGTCTTCAGGCGTGGTGGCCTTGTAGTTGCCGGTGACGGGGTCGTAGTTCGGGTTCGACGGGTCGTCGAACTTCGGCGGGTCGTTGGCCGGGGTGACACCGATGTTGACGGTGGAGGTGGCGGTGCCGCCCTTGCCGTCGGAGACGGTGATGGTGAACGAGTCCGAGCCGTTGTAGTCCTTGCTGGGCGTGTAAGTCCAGTTGCCCTGGGCATCGACGGTGACGGTGCCATTCTTGGGATCGGTGCCCTTGGCAAAGGTCAGCGCATCGCCATCGGCATCCTTGGCCTTGACGGTGCCGGAGACGGCGGTGTCCTCAGGCGTGGTGGCCTTGTAGTTGCCCGTGACGGGGTCGTAGTCGGGGTTGGACGGGTCGTCGAACTTCGGCGGGTCATTGGCTGGCGTGACACCGATGTTGACGGTGGAGGTGGCCGTGCCGCCCTTGCCGTCGGAGACGGTGATCGTGAAGCTGTCGGAGCCGTTGTAGTCCTTGGACGGCGTGTAAGTCCAGTTGCCCTGTGCATCGACGGTGACAGTGCCATGGGCGGGGTTGCTGCCCTTGGCGAAGGTCAGCGCGTCGCCATCGGCATCCTTGGCCTTGACAGTGCCAGAGACGGACGTGTCCTCAGGCGTGGTGGCCTTGTAGTTGCCGGTGACCGGATCGTAGTTCGGGTTCGAAGGATCGTCGAACTTGGGCGGGTCGTTGACCGGGGTGACACCGATGTTGACGGTGGAGGTGGCCGTGCCACCCTTGCCGTCGCTGACGGTGATGGTGAACGAGTCGGAGCCGTTGTAGTCCTTGCTGGGCGTGTACGTCCAGTTGCCCTGGGCGTCGACGGTGACGGTGCCGTGTGCGGGGTTGGTGCCCTTGGCGAAGGTCAGGGCGTCGCCATCGGCATCCTTGGCCTTGACGGTGCCGGAGACGGCGGTGTCTTCAGGCGTGGTGGCCTTGTAGTTGCCGGTGACCGGGTCGTAGTTCGGGTTCGAAGGATCGTCGAACTTGGGCGGGTCGTTGACCGGCGTGACACCGATGTTGACGGTGGAGGTGGCGGTGCCACCCTTGCCGTCGGAGACGGTGATGGTGAACGAGTCCGAGCCGTTGTAGTCCTTGGATGGCGTGTAAGTCCAGTTGCCCTGGGCGTCGACGGTGACGGTGCCATGGGCGGGGTTGGTGCCCTTGGCAAAGGTCAGCGCATCGCCATCGGCATCCTTGGCCTTGACGGTGCCGGAGACGGCGGTGTCCTCAGGCGTGGTGGCCTTGTAGTTGCCGGTGACCGGGTCGTAGTTCGGGTTCGACGGGTCGTCGAACTTGGGCGGGTCGTTGGCCGGCGTGACACCGATGTTGACGGTGGAGGTGGCCGTGCCACCCTTGCCGTCGCTGACGGTGATCGTGAAGCTGTCGGAGCCGTTGTAGTCCTTGGACGGGGTGTAAGTCCAGTTGCCCTGGGCGTCGACGGTGACGGTGCCATTCTTGGGGTCGGTGCCCTTGGCAAAGGTCAGCGCATCGCCATCTGCGTCCTTGGCCTTGACGGTGCCGGAGACGGCGGTGTCTTCAGGCGTGGTGGCCTTGTAGTTACCGGTGACCGGGTCGTAGTTGGGGTTCGAAGGATCGTCGAACTTGGGCGGGTC
>SCMV01000092.1 GCA_005502875.1 Comamonadaceae bacterium 2PF
GTCCAGCTCTGCCCCGAACACCTCGCCCAAATCCACCCGCGCGCCCAGCCGCACGCACAGCATGAAGGTGCCCACGAACTTGCGCTGCAGCAGCAACAATTCGGCGGGTGGCGGCTGGCCGTAGCCGGTCTCGAAGAACTGCGCCTGCCCCTGCTCGAACACGTCTTTGACCAGGGTGGAGGCACCGAAGTCATACGGGCCACGGGTGCGCAAGGGCTCGCCCACGGTCAGCAGCAGGTCGACGACAGAGGCTTGCTGCGCGGGCGTGTCGCTGGCGTGCACCAGGCCCAGGGCCAGCGCCGCGAGGTGCGTGCGCTGGCGGCTGGCCTGCCGCAAGGCGCGGCCCAGCTCGCGCACCTGCGCCACGCGGGCGTCGTCCACCGCTTGCGCGGCGCCAAAGTCGAGCAGGCCGATGCGGCCGCTGTCGGCATCGAACAGGTAGTTGCCGAAGTTCGGGTCGGTCTGCACCAGGCGCATGCCGAAGAGCTCTTTGACGGCCAACCGGCACAGCGCCGCGGCCACGCGGTCGCGCTGGGCTTGCGGCACGCCCGGCTGCATCAGCGACGCCACGGGCTGGCCGGGCGCGAAGGCCATGGCCAGGATGTGCGCGGTGCTGTGCTCGGGGTGCACGCGCGGCACGAACAGCTCGGGCACCTCACCCAGCCGCTCGCGGTAGGTGGTGGCGGCGAGCGTTTCGGCGGCGTAGTCGGTTTCGGCGTGGAGCTGGGCGCGCAACTTGGGCAGCAGCTGCGCCAGCACGCTGTCGACCTCCATGCCCGGCGGCGTGAGGCCCGGCAGGCGCAGCAGCAGGCCCAGGTTGGCGATGTCGCTGTCGATGCTAGCGCGCACGCCGGGGTACTGGATCTTCAGCGCTAGCCGCTCGCCCTCGTGGGTTTCGGCGCGGTGCACCTGCCCGATGGACGCCGCCGCGATGGGCTCGAAGCTGAAGTGCTTGAACCGCTTGTGCCAGCCGTTGCCGTACTCGCGCTCGAGCACCTCGGCGAGCTGGGTGGCGGGCATGGCGTAGGCCTGGTCGCGCAGGCGGGCGAGCAGGTCGGCAAAGGGCGCGGGCAGCACACCGTGGCCGTCCATCGACAGCATCTGCCCCACCTTCATGACCGCGCCGCGCATGTGCGCCAGGCGCTCGGTGAGGCGATGCGCGTTGCTCGGCGTCAGCAGGCTGTTGGCCCACGAAGGCCGCTGGCCCCGCGCCAGCTGACCGGCGCCCGCCGCCACCGCGCCAGCGAGCAGCTCACCCGCCAGCCGACCCAGGTGCAGGCTGCGCGACACACGGCTTTGTGGCACCACCGCCTGCCGGGGCAGGCCCTTGGTTTCGGATGCGGCCTCGGGCTCAGGCGCGGCCGGGGTGGGCAGGGGCTCGGTGCGGCTCAAGCGCTGCCTCGC
>SCMV01000093.1 GCA_005502875.1 Comamonadaceae bacterium 2PF
TGAAGCGCCCCGGGTTTCGCGGAGGCCAGTTGGTTTAAGTCAGACGGTCGCGGCCTGACTAGCGCGTTGTTGGTGGTAGTTTGCCTCGAACTCGGCAGGCGGGACATTACCCAGCGGCCCCATCAATCGATGGTGGTTGAACCAAGAGACCCATTCCAGCGTTGCCAGTTCGACAGCCTGCTTGGTTCGCCATGGGCCACGTCGGTGGATGATCTCGGCCTTGTACAAGCCGTTGATGGTCTCGGCCAGGGCATTGTCATAGCTGTCTCCTTTGGAGCCCACTGACGGCTCGATCCCCGCCTCAGCCAGTCGTTCGCTGTAGCGAATTGAGAGGTATTGCGAGCCTCTGTCGGAATGATGAATCAGACCATCGTCTTCTGAGGGCTTGCGGTCGTACAGCGCTTGCTCCAGCGCATCGAGCACGAAGTCCGTGTGCATGGAACTGCTTTGACGCCAGCCCACGATGCGGCGGCTGAACACGTCAATAACGAAGGCCACATAGACCCAGCCCTGCCAGGTCGAGACGTAGGTGAAGTCCGAGACCCACAGCTGATTGGGCCGCTCAGCCCGGAACTGCCGATTGACGCGATCGAGTGGGCATGGCGCCTTGGGGTCAGCGATTGTGGTGCGCTGAGCCTTGCCCCGGCGCACGCCCTGCATGCCTTGCAGGCGCATCAGCCGCTCGACGGTACAGCGTGCCACGCTGACGCCTTCCCGTTTGAGCTGAAGCCAGACCTTGTCCGCACCATAGACCTGCAGGTTGGCGTGCCACACACGTTGAACCTGCGGCGCCAGCTCCGCATCGCGCTGGGCACGAAGCGAGCGCAAGGCAGGTTGCCGCTGACGTGCGGCATGACGCCAATACGCGGATGGGGCGATCTGCAAGACACGGCAGATCGACTCGACCCCAAACTGCTTGCGGTGCTGGTCGACGAAGGTCTTCAGGACTTGATGCGGCGGTCGAGCTCCGCCTGGGCGAAAAACGCGCTGGCCAGCTTCAGGATCTCGTTGGCCTTGCGCAGCTCGCGGTTCTCACGCTCGAGGTCTTTGATGCGCTGGGCATCTGCCGTCGAGATGCCGTCACGTTGGCCGGCATCGACCTCGTGCCGACGCACCCAGGTGTGCAGGGTCTGCGGCACGCAGCCAATCTTCTCGGCAATCGATTCGATGGCCGCCCATTGCGACGGGTGCTCTGCCCGATGCTCCAGCACCATGCGCACGGCACGCTCACGGACTTCAGGTGAAAACTTGGCGGACTTCTTCATGGCTCCATTCTCCAGTGTTGGAGCCTCCGCGAAACCCGGGGCGCTTCA
>SCMV01000094.1 GCA_005502875.1 Comamonadaceae bacterium 2PF
CTTTTTGGGGGGGCAGGGGGTGTTACGAGGGGGCTCAACGCCCGAACACCGTCAGCACCCCCGTGTAGCCGTACAGGTGGTGGCGGGCCACCTCGCCGCCGGCGAAGAAACCGACGACGGGCAGGTTGCCCAGCGCATGCGAGACCAGCTCCATCTCTGCGTTGAGGCCGCCGAAGTGGGCGCCGCCGCGTCCGGCGCAGCTGATGTAGACCGCGCCCACCGCCTCGCGTCCCGGGTGCTCGTCGGGGTCAAATTCTTCTCGCACCTCGGCGCAGGCGCGCACCAGGTCTTGCCTGGCCGCCTGCTGATGACGCTGGCAGAACGCCAATTGCATGCCCGCTTCGACGTTGTCGGCCAGCGCCACACCCTGGCGGGCCGGGTCCAGCCCGATGAGGTGGCGCACGCGCGTGTCGGCCCCGAAGTGGCGACCGTGCTCAAGCAGGTCGCTGCCGGCATCGGTCACCCCGGCGAGGGTGGCGCGCACCTTGGGCAAGGCTTGTCGCTGCCAGCCTTCGCTTGCGGTGGTGGCCGTCATGCCCAGGTCCTGGAGCAAACAAGACAGGGCGGGGCGGCCATCGAGCTCGTAGACCACGTTGCGTTCGGCGCGGGTCACCACGCGGCGAGGCCCCACCGGGGTGCAGCCCTGGCTCACGCGGGAGACCAGCCGCACCCCTTGCGAGAACGCCACACCCGACAGTCCGCCGTGCCAAACGCCGCTGCCGGCCCATTCGGAAACGGAACCGGAACCGGGGCCGTGCCCGTCTTCGGCACCAGCGTCGGGTGACCACGCCAGGTGCGGGCTGCCATGGCGTCCGGCGCTGAGCCCGCCAAACAAGTAGCCGGTGTCGGTGCGGGCGGCCAGCTCACCGATCAGCTCGGCCAGCTCGGGGCTTCGCGCGTCGGCGTGAACCTGGGCGGTGTGGGCCCGCCAGCTGCCATGGGGTGGCGCACCCTCCGTCAAAGCGGGCAGCGGCTTTCGACCATGGAAGACCCTGAAATCTGCTGGGGGCAGGTTGCACACCATCACCGCCAGCGCGGGCTCGTCCATGTATTCGACGCCGGTGGCCAGCACGCCGACCCCCACCGCACCCACCCAGCTGACGTGGGGCAGCCGCTCACGCAGGGCTCGCAGCACCTGCTCGCAGCCGTGGGCCAGCTCGTCCGTCAGGTAGCACCAGCCCAGCGTGGCACCCATGTCCTCGACACCTTGTGCGCTGAGCTGGGCCCACACGATTTCCACGGCGAGCTCGGGCAAGGGGTGGGTGG
>SCMV01000095.1 GCA_005502875.1 Comamonadaceae bacterium 2PF
GGAAGGTCTGCATAAATCGCCGGAACGCGTGCTTGGCGGCGGCCTGATTGCCTGAGACCATTGAGCCCATGAAGCAGAGCAGCCTTGGATTGGGAACATCGACGAAGCGCACGCGCCGTCGGGAGTTCCTCGACGAGATGGACCGGGTGGTGCCGTGGTCCGACCTGGTGGCGGAGATCGCGCCGTTCATGCCTGCAGGCAAACGCGGCCGCCCGCCGTTCCCGGTGGAGTCGCTGCTGCGCATCCACTTCATGCAGCAGTGGTTCACGCTGAGCGACCCGGCCATGGAAGAAGCGCTGCACGACATGCCGCTGTTCCGTGACTTCGCCGGTCTGGGCGGCTGGGATGACCGGCTGCCCGACGAGAGCACCATCTTGCGTTTCCGCCATGTGCTGGAGAAGCACAAGCTGTCCGAGCGAATCTTGGCAACGGTCAACCTGCTGCTGGGCGCCAAGGGCCTGATGCTGCGCAGCGGCACGGTGGTCGATGCCACGCTGATCTCGGCGCCGAGCTCGACCAAGAACGCCAGCGGTGAGCGCGACCCGGAGATGCATCAAAGCAAGAAGGGCCAGCAGTGGTTCTTTGGCATGAAGGCGCACATCGGCGTGGATGCTGATTCCGGCCTGGTTCACACCGTTCGTGGCACATCGGGCAACGTCAACGATGTGGTCGAGGCCAACAGCTTGCTGCACGGGCAAGAGACGGATGTGTTTGCAGATGCGGGCTATCAGGGGGCGCACAAGCGGCCTGATGCAAAAGAAGATGTGAAGTGGCATGTGGCCATGCGACCGGGCAAGCGCAAGTTGCTGGACAAAACCGACCCGGTGGATGCGCTGACCGAGCAGATCGAGCGCATCAAGGCCAGCATCCGCGCCAAGGTGGAGCATCCGTTCCGTGTCATCAAGCGCCAGTTCGGCCATGTGAAGGTGCGCTATCGCGGTCTGGCCAAGAACACGGCGCAGTTGCACACGCTGTTCGCGCTGGCCAATTTGTGGATGGTGCGCAAGCGTTTGAGCGGGAGCCTGGCATGAGTGCGCCCAAAGCATGGGAAATGGGCGCGAAACGCGCGCAAAACGCCTGCCGGAAGAGCGCTCAACCGCCAATCCGGTCATGTCAGTGCCCTCAACCATGGTCAGCGCTCATTTGTGCAGACCTTCC
>SCMV01000009.1 GCA_005502875.1 Comamonadaceae bacterium 2PF
TTCATGGGGTCTCCTCTTTCGTGGGCTCGGGGTTCGGGGTGGGATCAGGGTTGGGCGGGGCAGCCCGCCGGCAGCGCGGTGGCTCGTTTCATCTCTTCGGTTTCACCCAGCAGCTCGGTGCCGATGAAGGCGCGCAGCTTCAGGGTGTCGCCCTGCGTGCGCAGCACGGCCTTGTAGGTTTTCTTGCTGCGCGGGTCGTGGGCCCAGCCGTCGCGCCAGGCGTCGTCTTCGAAGCGCTTGAGGCGGGCGATGACCACGCCACAGGTGTCGGCGGGTGTGCCGACGTCGGCGTCCCAGGCGATGGTTCCGCACAGGTGGGCCGGGTTGTCGCGGCAAGGCGCGAAGGCGATGACGGCACGTTGGTCGGCGCTGCGCCACAGTCCCTGGGCGTCTTGCGGTGTGGCGGCGTGTGCCTGGGTGCTGGCGCCCACCGTGGCGATGGCGAACGCGCCCCACAGCGCCGCGCAGGTCGCTCGGCGCCTGCGTGGTGTGACCGCAGGCACGGCTGTGGTGGTTGTTGGGCCAGAAGGTGGCAAAAGCGGGCGAAGCAACACGGGTGAGACTCCGGTCGGTGGGTGGACGGCGGACAAGGGCAAACACATGCGAGCAGGCGAGTGCCGGCCCGGCGGGCCTGGCCCACCGGATCGCGTCATCGGCTCGTGAACCAAAGTGGCGGCTTCAGCCGCGCGCAGGGAAGGTGGGCCACATCGCCACGACGCGGTCGCCTTCGACCACGGCGATGTCGCCGAATTGCTGGAGCACCGCCTCGCTTTGCGTCGGGCGGAAAAAGACGAGGTCGTCGGGTTGCAGGCCCTGTCGGCCCGAGCCGAGGAAGAGCTGCTGGTTCGACGAGGGCCCGATCAGGCCACTGGCCTGCAAACCTTCGGGCGACTCCGGCAGGGCCAGCCAGTGGCCGCCGTGGATGAAGTGCGCCGTGCGCTGGTTGGGGTCCCAACCCTGCGCGAGCCGGCCCAGCGCCTGCACGCCATCGGGCGCGCGAAAGCCTTGCACCTTGAGCACCGGCGTGGCGATCCAGGCGGCGGGTTGCAGGTCGGCCAGCAGCGGGGTGTCGAAGTCAATGGGTTTGACCAGGGCCGAGCCCACCGCCACCTCGTTGGCGGGCCCGCCTGCGCGGTGCAGGCGATAGGTGGGCGAGCCGCCGGTGTTGAGCGTGAGGGCGCCGTCCACCGGGCTCAGGCCGCTGCCTTGCAGGGCCGTGAGTCGCTCGCGGTAGGTGCTCAGCACGTGCTCGTGGGCGCGCGCCCGTGAGCCGGCGAGGTCCGGGATCTTTTGTGTGTGGGCGTCGTAGCCCATCAAGCCCGACCAGCGCAGCAAGGGCTCTTCGCGCAGCAGGGCGATCACCTGTTGCAGCGTGGCTTCGTCGGGCACGCCACCGCGATGCAGGCCCACGTCGATCTCGAGGTTGATGCGCAGCGCCACGCGTTGGCCGCGCGCCAGGTCGCGGTACTGGGCCAGCCGAGAGGGCGAGTCCACCAGCCATTGCACCTGCCGGGACATGTCAAATCCGCTGCGAGGCGGCTCGGTCAGCAACTGGGCCGCCGCCGCCACGGGGAAGGGCTTGCCCAGCAGCACGTCGCTGTCGGGCCTTTGTTCGGCCAGCCAACGCAGGTAAGGCAGGTTGAAGACCATCTGCCGGCGCGTGCCGGTCAGGCCCGCGACCTCGTCGAGCAAAGGCAGGCTGGGCAGGGACTTGTTGACCAGGCGCAGGGCCAGGCCCTGGTCGAGGTTGGCTCGCACCTGCCTGGCGTTGGCGTGCAGCCGCTCGCGGTCGATCACGAGCGTGGGCTGGTTCAGTCCGGCCTGGCGCAGCGCCTGGCTCAGCCGCGCGAAGAAGGCGCCATGGGGCGCGCCGGTTTCGGCCGGTTTGAGCGCCAAGGCAGTGGCCCCACCCGCGAGCGCGGTGAGGCCCAGCCATTGGCGTCGGGTCATGGAGGGCATGGGGCGTGCGTCCTTCAGGCCTGGCCGAACACCTGGCGCAGGTGGGCGTTGAGCAGGCGGCCCTGCGGGTCGAAGCGGCGGCGCAGGGCCTGGAAGTCGGCCCAGCGCGGGTAGGCCTTCGAGAGCTCTGCTTCGGTCAGCCGATGCAGCTTGCCCCAGTGCGGACGCCCCTGGTGGGCGCGGAAGATGGGTGCGAAGTCGTTGATGAGGTACTGCCAGGCCTCGTCGGCCGCAGCGTGCACGGCGATCGAGCAGCAGTCGCGGTTGTGAAAGGGGCTGAGCCAGGCCTCGTCGCGGCGGATGAAGCGGAACTCCAGCGGGAAGAACACCTCGTTGCGCGACTCCAGCTTGGCCACCACCTCGCGCAGGCAGGTCAGGGCGCGCTCGCGCGGCAGGTGCCACTCGGTTTCGTTGAAGCGCGTGGGGCGCACCGAAGACAGCAGCCGGAACGAGCGGTGACGCGCCTGCTCGGTCATGTTCGGGTCGATGGCCTGTTGTGCGGCCCAGCGGCGCAGCTTCGGGAAGCGCCCGAGCCAGTCACGCAGCACCTTCAGGTCGCCCAGCACGTCCTCGTCGCCGGGCTTGGGCAGCATCAGGTCCTGGCCCGTGTAGACGTCGTGGCGGATGCCGGCGGCGTAGCCGGTGTGCGGCAGCACGTAGAACTCGAAGTGACGGTGCCGGGACGCGAGCTTGGGCGCCTCGCTGATCAGGCTGTCCAGCGGTTGCAGCCAGACGTGGCGAGCGAGGTTGAACGCGGGCACCACGCGCAGCGTGACCTGCGTGATGAAACCCAGCGAGCCCAAGGACACGCGGGCCGCCGCCATCAGGTCGGGGTCCCGGTCGGCATGGACCTCGACCACCTCGCCATCGACCTTGACCAGTCGCAGGGCGATGACGTCGTCGTGCAGCGCGGGCAGCTGCGCGCCGGTGCCGTGCGTGCCGGTGGAGATGGCGCCCGCCAGGGTCTGCACGTCGACATCGGGCTGGTTGCGCAGGGCCAGGCCTTGGGCGTCGAGGGCGCGCGCGAGGGCGCCGATGCGCATGCCGGCCTGGGCGGTCACCGTCATGGCGGCCTGGTCGATGCGGACCACGTTGGCCAGGCGGTCCAGCGAGACCAGCGTGGCGTTCGTGGGCACCAGGGCCGTGAACGAGTGGCCCGACCCCGCCGGGCGCACCTCACCCTGGGTGCTGCGCAGCAGTTGCTGCAACTCGGCTTCGTTGGCGGGGGTGGCCCAGTTCGCGGGCGTGGCCTGCTGCAGGCCCGACCAGTTCTGCCAGCGACGCGGGCCCGATGGCACCGAGGCCTGGGCCTGTGCCTGGGGCAGCATCAGCTGGGCCAGCGTGCCGCCGCGCAGGGCGTCGAACAGGGCGACGGCGGCGGTGCCCGTCAGCAGCTGACGGCGGGTGGTGGACGCACAAGCGGTCTGGGTGTCGCGGCTCATCTGGGCGTGCTCATGAAGGTGATCAGGTCGCGGAAATCCTGCTCGCCGCAGTCGGGGCACAGGCCCATGGCCGGCATGCCGCGCAGGCCTTCGCGGGTGTGTTGGAGCAAGGTGTCCATGCCTTGTGCCAGGCGTGGGCGCCACGATTCGGCGTGGCCGGTCAGCGGTGCGGCGCTGCGCATGCCATGGCAGGCCATGCAGCTGCGCTCGTAGGTGGCGGCCAGCGTCCCCAGGGCGGCCACCAGGCTCACCCGGGCGACCAAGCGTGAAATTCGAGACAAGGGCATTTACTGAAACACCGACATGAAAAATAACAGTGTTATTACGATACGCTCATCCCAAGCCCGTGCCGACCCTGGCAAACCCTGTCCCCGGAGACCCGGTCCGTGACCCTCACCCCCACCGAGCAACGCAAGGCCCGAGAGGCCGAGCAGCGTCGCAAGGCCATCATCAAGATCGTTCGCAAGCTCATCCGCAAGGGCGGCATGGGCGAGATCTCGCTGCGCAAGGTGGCCGAGCTGGCGGGCTACTCCACCACCGTCGTCTACACCCTGTTTGGCGACAAGGCGGCGCTGATCACGCAGGCCATGGACGAAGACCTGCTTGAGCTGACCCGCACCATCACCCAAGCGGTGCAACAGGCCGAACCCGGCTGGCCGCGCCTGCGCGCCATGGGCCGCGCCTACGTGAAGTTCGGCATCCAGCACCCCGACGAATACGCCTTCGTGTTCATGACGCGCCGGCCGCACGCGCCCAACGACGCGGCGCGCGTGCAGCACGGCAACCCCGCGCAAGACCCCTACGCCGCCGGGCGGCTGCTGGTCAGCGAAGCCGCTCATATGGGCCTGATCTCCGATCGACCCGAAGACATCGAGCTCATGGTGCAGATCCTGTGGGAGGGCATCCACGGCCTGACGGCGCGCCTGCTGGTCATGGGCGACGACGACAACTGGGTGCCCAGCATGCCGACCGAGCTGCACCTCGAAGCCATGCTCGATGTGCTCTGCGCGGGCATCGCGCACCGCTTCCCGCCACGTCGCCGGTGAGGCCTGGCGCGCGCCGCCTTTCGCCACCGCGTTCAAGCTGCCTTTCACGCGGCGACAAGCCCCCACGCGGCCTGGGGTCGTGACCACACCCCCTGGGCGCGGCACAATCGCGCCCATGCTCCGCACCCCTGAACTGCTTTTGCCCGCCGGCTCGCTTGAAAAAATGCGCGCCGCCTACGACTTCGGCGCCGACGCCGTCTACGCCGGCCAGCCGCGCTACTCCCTGCGCGCGCGCAACAACGAATTCAAGATCGAGCAACTGGCCCAAGGCATCAGCGAGGCCAAGCAACGCGGCAAGAAGCTGTACGTCACCAGCAACCTGATCGCGCACAACGACAAGATCCGCACCTACCTGCGCGACATCGAGCCCATCATCGAGATGAAGCCCGACGGCATCATCATGGCCGACCCGGGCCTGATCATGATGGTGCGCGAGAAGTGGCCCGAGGTGCCCATTCACCTCTCGGTGCAGGCCAACACCACCAACTTCGCCACCGTCAAGTTCTGGCAGAAGATGGGCGTGCAGCGCATCATCCTGTCGCGCGAACTCAGCCTCGACGAGATCGAACGCATCCGCCAGGAATGCCCCGACATGGAACTCGAGGTGTTCGTGCACGGCGCGCTGTGCATCGCCTACTCGGGCCGCTGCCTGCTGTCGGGCTACTTCAACCGGCGCGACCCCAACCAGGGCACCTGCACCAACGCCTGCCGCTGGAACTACAAGACGCAAGGCGCCACCGAGCAGTCCGACAGCGGCGAGGCCATCCCCATCAAGCTCGAAGGCGTCTTCAACTTCGAGCAGGAGCAGGCCGATGCGCAGGCCGCTTCGTTCGCCCCTTCGGCCTGTGGCGACGGCAAGCGCCACCCGGCGGCCGACAACATCTACCTGATCGAAGAGGCCGAGCGCCCGGGCGAGCTCATGCCCATCATGGAAGACGAGCACGGCACCTACATCATGAATTCGAAGGACCTGCGCGCCGTCGAGCACGTCGAGCGCCTGGCCAAGATCGGCGTCGACTCGCTCAAGGTCGAGGGCCGCACCAAGTCGCTGTACTACGTGGCGCGCGTGGCCCAGGTCTACCGCCACGCCATCGACGACGCCGTGGCCGGTCGCCCCTTCAACCGCGACCTGCTCATCCAGCTCGAAGGCCTGGCCAGCCGTGGCTACACCGGCGGCTTCCTGGAGCGCCGCCCCGCGCAGGACTACCAGAACTACATCACCGGCCACTCCGAGTTCAACCGCAGCCAGTTCTGCGGCGAGGTCAAGGGCGTGGCCGAAGGCTGGGCCGAGGTGGTCGTGAAAAACCGCTTCGACGTGGGCGACACCATCGAGGTCATCCACCCCTTCGGCAACCAGCTCATCAAGCTGGAGAACATGCGCAACCTCGATGGCGAGCCCATCACGGCCGCACCGGGCAGCCCGCTGCACGTGCGCATCCCGCTGGAGCCCCGCTTCGAAGGGGCCCTGCTGGCGCGGGTGTTCTGAAGCTCAGGCCCGGCGCGCCCTGGCGCGTTCGGGGGCCTGCTGCGCGGCCTGCTCTTTGACCCAGTCGGGGTGTTTCCAGAGCACGCGCAGGTCGCGCAGGCGCCACACGTCGCGCCACATGGCGAACCACTCGTCCAGGTTCAGGCGCAGCGGGTTGAGCGTGGTCGGCTGGCGGTGGCTGATGCCGTAGACGACCTCGCCGGCGTCGCGCTCGTCGACGAAGGTGCGGAACAGGCGGTCCCAGACGATCAGCACGCCGCCGAAGTTGGTGTCGATCTGCGCCGGGTTGCGGCCGTGGTGCACGCGATGGTGCGAGGGCGTGTTGAAGATGGCCTCGAACCACTTCGGCAGCCTGCCCACCACCTCGGTGTGCAGGAAGAACTGGTAGAACAGGTTGAGCTCGACGGCGACGATCACCGAGACCTTGTCGAAGCCGATCAAGGCCAGCGGCACCCACCACAGCAAGGCCAGGCCGCTGAGGTCGAACAGGAAGTTCTGGCGCAGCGCGGTCGACAGGTTGTAGCGCGTCGAGCTGTGGTGCGTGATGTGCGAGCACCAGCCGTAGCGCAACTTGTGCATCGCAAAGTGGGCCACGTAGAACATGAAGTCCGTGGCCACGAAGAGCACCAGCCAGCCCACCCAGGGCTGACTCGGGCTGAACTGCAGGCCCCAGGCGCGCACGTCGTCGAAGAACACGGCGATGACGCCGGCCACGAACAGACCGTCGAACATTTTGTAGAGGAAGCCGGTGCTGACGTTGGCGAGCGACTCGCGCAGGTCGTAGGCGTCGGACCGGTTGCGGCGGATCCAGAAGGCGCGTTCGGCGGCGATCAACGCCAGGAACACGGCGCCGGCCACCAGCACGAAGCCGAGGGCGTGGAGGATGTCTTGCATGGTCGGGGTCCTTGAAGGGGCATGCCTGGGTGCGATGAGGGGACTTTAGGCAGCGCAGCCGCCATCGCATCGACAATCGACGCCCATGTTTGAACAATCCATGCCACTGGGGGCGCAACCATGGGTCCTTTGATGCGCGTCAACGGCGCGTGGCTGCGCCTGCTGTCTGACTGGTTGGACCGCGAAGGCCTGCCTGCACCGGCCCTGCGCGCCCGGGTGCTCGCCCACGCCCCTGACGACGCCGTGCCCTTGCCAGTCTGGAATGGCCTGCTGGCCGAGGCGGCCGCCCTGCGCCCGACCGACGTCGCCCTGGGCCTGGTCATCGGCTCGGGTGTGCAGCCTCGGCACGTGGGCGTGCTGGGCTACCTGGCCTTGGCCAGCGACAACCTGGGCGAGGCCCTGGCCACCTACCAGCGCTGCGAGCGCCTGTTCTATGGCCTGGACCTGGCCGAGGTGGCGGTGCTCGGTGAGGCGGTGGAGATCCGCTGGCCGCGCGGCACCGACTCGGCGCCCATGGCCGACGAGGTCGCCATCGCGGCGCTGGTGAGCTTCATGCGCCGCCAGATCGACGACCCGCCACCACCCAGCCACATCGGCTTCCTGCACGCCGAACCGACTGTGGGGCGGGCGCAGCACGAGGCCTTCTTCGGCTGCCCCGTGGGCTTTGGCGAGACCCACACCCGCGTGCGCTTCCTGGCCCGCCACCTGGCCATCCCGATGCCGCACCGCGACCCGGGCCTGCGCGCCTTGCTCGACCAGCAGGCGCGCGCCCTGCTCGCGGCCCTGCCCCAGCCGGGCGATTTCGACCGCGCGGTGCAGCAGATGCTGGTGCGCCTGCTGCCCGATGGCGAGGTGTCGCTCGACAAGGTGGCGCGGGGCCTGCACCAGTCCACCCGCACGCTGCAGCGCCGCCTGGCCGAGCGAGGCCTGACCTGGCAGCAATTGCTCGACCGCACCCGCGAGCAACTGGCGCGGGAGTACCTGCGCGACCCCGCCCTGTCGCTGGCCGAAATCGGCCTGCTGCTGGGCTACAGCGAGCAAAGCGCTTTCACCCGCTCGTTCCGGCGATGGACGGGGCAGACGCCGATGGTGTGGCGGCGGGCGGCCCGCTGAAGGCGAGCCAACGCTCGGGCCAGCACACGGGTCCGAAGCGCGCGACAATGGCGGTTTCGACCTTTTTGCGCGCACCCATGTCTGCCACCCCCGAGAACCAGCCCGACGAACAACTGCCCGCCGCCGGCGACACGCCGCCTGCGGACGGTGAAACCGGGGCAAGCGGTGCAGCCGTGGCCTCCCAGGCTGACCAGGGCGCCCAGCCCGACCAGCCCACCGTCGCCGACACCAAGGCCCGCCTGGCCGAGCTGTTCCCGGCGCTGTTCCGAGGCGAGCCCAAGCCGCTGAAGCTGCGCATCCAGGCCGACATCCAGGAGCGAGCCCCCGGGGAGTTCACCAAGCAGGTGTTGTCGGCCTTCCTGCGCCGCCACACGGGCACCACGTCCTACCTGATCGCCGCGTCCAAGGCCAAGCAGCGCTTCGACCTCGACGGACAGCCCGCAGGCGAGTTCTCCGAAGAACACCGCCAGGTTGCGCTGGAAGAGCTGGCCCGCCGCCGTGGCAACCAGCAGGCCAAGCGCGAGCAGGAGGAAGCCGGCCGTCGTGAACGCGCCGCCCTGCTGCGCGGTTTCGAAACCACCAAGCTGACGGTGGCCAACTTCTGCGCGCTCAAGGGCATTGCGCCCGAGCAGCTCGACGCCGTGCTGGCCCAGGCCCGCGCCGAGGCGGCCGAAGACGCCGCACGTCCGCGCCCTGCTCGCTCGGATCGCCCGGATCACCGGGGTGGCCCGCGGGGTGATCAGCGCGGTGACCGCCGTGCCGAGGGTGGCCGTCGTGACGACCGTGGTGGACGTGGTGGACGTGGTCCGGGCAAGGGCCCGCGTGGCCAGGGCGGCCAGGGTGCCCCAGGTGGTCCGCGCCGCGAGGGCGCGCAGGGCAAGCCGGGCGAGCGCCGAGGTGGTCCCCGTCGCGAGGGCGCTGCCCCGGCTCAGGCTCCTGCTGCCGCCGCCGTTGCTGCCCCTGCGCCCGCCCCCGCGGCCCAGCCCCAGGACGGCGGCGCCGACCAGGCGTGATGCATGGCTGAGCCGGCCGACATCGCGAGCGCGAACGCGCCTGCCATCGAGCGCTTCACCTCGCTCACGCGCGAGGCCCTGGCGCAAGGCACCTGCCAGCAACTGCTGTGGGTGGCTTACCAGGGCGGCGTGCCCGCCATCGAAGAACAAGGCCAGGGCCTGCAGCGCGTCATGGTGCGGCCCATCGAGCTGCGCGGGCAGCCGCACCTGAGCTTTTTGCTGCGCTTTCCCACCAAGGACATCACCAAGAACCTGCCGACGCGAGAGGGCCTGGCCCTGCTCGCCGATTGGTTGCGAGCAGGCGCCTTTCGCAACGCCCACCTGTTCACGGCCACCGAAGAGGTGCAGCTGGCGATCAGCAAAAAGGGGAAGGCCAGCGTGCGCGTGGGCAAGCTCGAGGGTGCGTCCGGGAGCAGCCGGCCGGCCGCGCCAGGGGCACCCGGTGGCGATGGCGCCCCACAGGCGCCCACCCAGTCCCACAACCGCGACAAGCACCGCCTGCTCGAGCTCTCGCGGCCCTTCCTGCGCGAGCTCGGCGTCACCGACGCACACGGCCAGCTCATCCCGGCCATGTCGCGCAAGTGGAAGCAGATCAACAAATTTCTCGAGGTCTTCTCGTCGGCCGTGGCGAAGTCTTCGCTGGCCGAGCGCCAGGCCCTGCACGTGGTGGACTTCGGCTCGGGCAAGGGCTACCTGACTTTCGCCGTGCACGACTGGTTGCGCCACACCATGGGCCGCGATGCGAGTGTCACCGGCGTCGAGCTGCGTGACGACCTGGTGCAGCTGTGCCAGCGCGTCATCGGCAAGCTCAGGCTGCAGGGCATGGACTACGAACAAGGCGATGTGCGCGACTACCACCCGGCCGACCTGGACGTGGTGATCGCGCTGCACGCCTGCGACACCGCCACCGACCACGCCATCCACCTGGGCATCCGCGCGGGCGCAGAGATCATCCTGTGCTCGCCCTGCTGCCACAAGGAGGTGCGCCCGCAGCTGCTGAGCCCGCACCCGCTGCGGCCCATCCTGCAGCACGGCATCCACCAGGCGCAAGAGGCCGAGATGCTGACCGACGGCCTGCGCGCCATGCTGCTGGACGCGGCCGGCTACGACACCCAGGTCTTCGAGTTCATCTCCCTGGAACACACCAATAAGAACAAGATGATCCTGGCCGTCAAGCGCAGCCAGCCCAAGGACAACGCCGAGGTGGTGGCCCAGGTGCGCGACATCAAGGCCTTCTACGGCTTGCAGCGCCAGTGCCTGGAAGAGCTGCTCAAGGCCGACGGGCTGCTGCCGGCCTGATCGCCGACCTGGCGGAACCTCATCCACCATGGCCACCCCCTTGCTCCTGCTCGAAGACGACCCGGCCATCGCCGAGACGGTGGTCTACGCCCTGGGCCGCGAGGGCTTCGAGGTCGAGCACGTGATGCTGGTGGGCGAAGCCGAGCGCCGTTTGCGTGACACCACCTTGGCCCCACCGGCAGCGGTCATCCTCGACGTGGGCCTGCCCGATGGCAGTGGGCTGGACCTGTGCCGCAGCCTGCGCCAGGCCGGCGGTGCACTGGCTGCTTTGCCCGTGCTGATGCTGACCGCGCGCGCCGAAGAAATCGACCGCGTGCTGGGACTGGAGCTGGGCGCCGACGACTACCTGACCAAGCCCTTCAGCCCGCGCGAGTTGTGTGCCCGCGTGCGCGCGCTGATCCGGCGCTCGCAGTTGGTGGCGGCGGCTGCGCCTGCAACCACGTCTGCCGCCTCGCTCCATGGACGCCTCGCCGAGCCGTCTGCCCCGGCGCCTCGCGAACCTCTGCTCGTTTGCGACGAAGCTGGCCAGCGCATCCGCTGCGGCGATCACTGGCTGCCGCTCACCCGCCGCGAGCTGGGCCTGTTGACCCTGCTGCTTCGTCACCCGGGGCGCATCTGGCCCCGCGAGGCCCTGCTCGACGCCGTCTGGGGCCAGGACGCCGACAGCACCGACCGCACGGTGGACACGCACATCAAGACGCTGCGCGGCAAGCTGCGCGACGCGGGCGCCCCGGCCGACCTGATCGTGACCCACCGAGGCCTGGGTTACGCCATCGACCCCAAACTGCTGTGAGCGCGCCATGAAGCTGGGCTTGCGACTGCTGCTGGGCTTCTTCCTGATCACCGGCATCGCGGCCTTCTTCGTGATGCGCGTGTTCGTGCAACAGGTGCAGCCCAGCGTGCGCGAGGTGATGGAGGACATGCTGGTCGACACGGCCAACATCCTGGCCGAGCTGGCGCAGGACGACCTGGCCGCCATGGCGCCACAAGGTGACTTGCGCGAAACCCGCTTCGCCCGCCGCGTGCTCGACTACGCCGCCAGGCCCGTTGACGCGCAGATCTGGGGCCTGAGCAAGCGCACGCTGGACTACCGCGTCTACGTCACCGACGCGACCGGCCGCGTGGTCTTCGACACCGGCTTGCCCGATGGTGGCAACGCGGTCGGTCAGGACTATTCGCGCTGGCGCGATGTCGCGCGCACCCTGTCGGGCCAGTATGGTGCGCGGGCCACCCGGTACGTGGTCGCCGACGACGACAGCTCGGTCATGCACGTGGCCGCCCCGGTCAAGCAAGGTGAGCGGACCATCGGCGTGCTCACGGTGGCCAAGCCGATGCGCTCGGTGGCCAAGTTCGTCGAGCGCGCGCAGCAGGAGATCCTCGTCAAAGGGTTGTGGCTGTTGGGGCTCTCGCTGGTGGTGGGCGCTGCGGTGACGGCCTGGGTGATCTGGTCGGTGCGACGCTTGCGGCGATACGCCCAGCGCGTGCAGTGGGGCCAGCGTGAGCCCCCGCCCGAGCTGTCGGGCGAGCTGGGCGAGCTGGCCCACGCCATGGCCGCCATGCGCGACAGGCTCGATGGCCACGAGCACGTCGAGCAGCTGGTGCGCGCCATGACGCACGAGCTCAAGAGCCCGCTGGCGGCCATCGGGGGCGCGGCCGAGCTGCTGCAAGACGAGTTGCCAGCGGCCGACCGCGAGCGCTTCGCCCGCCAGATCCGCGAGCAGACCCAGCGCCTGCAAAGCCTGGTCGACCGCCTGCTGGAGCTCTCCAAGCTGGAGCAGCGTCACAGCCTGGATCACCAGCAGCGCCTGGACCCGGCCAGCCTCGTCGAGCGACTGCTGCGCAGCCACGCGCCGCGCCTGCAGCATGCCGGCTTGAGCGTGCGCACCGAGGTGGCCGAGGGCCTGAGCGTGCAGGGTGAAGACGAGCTGCTGGAGATGGCGCTGAGCAACCTGCTGGACAACGCCATCGAGTTTTCGCCGGCGGGTGGCGTGATCGAGCTGAGCGTGAAGGCCGACGCCGAAAACGTGTGCATCGCGGTGCGCGACCACGGTGTGGGCGTGCCCGACTACGCCTGGCCGCGCCTGGGTGAGCGCTTCTACTCCACAGCCCGTCCCGAAAGGGCTGGGCAGGCGCCGCGCAAGGGGTCGGGCCTTGGCCTGGCCATCGTGCGCCAGGTCATGGCCCTGCACGGTGGCGAGTTGCGCCTGACGCCCGCTCAGCCGGGCCTGTGCGCGGCCCTGTGCCTGCCAGCGGCCTGAAGCGGACTTCACACCCGCTTCACACAGCTCATCGTCTGCTCACCTTGGGTGCGCACCATCGCGCCTGTCATCACACCGACAGGACACAAGATGAGATTCCCCTTGATCAGCAAGATGGGCGCCGTGGGCGCCGTCACCCTGGGCCTGCTGTGGTCCCTCTGGAGCGTGCAGGGCATCGTGCACGAGCGCCAGGGCCGCCAGCAGGAAGCCGAACAAAGCGTGGCCAACAGCCTGGCTGGCACGCAGACGCTGCTGGGGCCCGTGCTCACGCGCACCTGCATCGAAACGTGGGTCAGCATCCAGGAAGACGACAAGGGCCATCGCCGCGCCACCTCCGAGACCGAAACCCACGTGCTGCGCCTGCCGGCCACACAGGTGCAGGTGGACGCCGAGGTGGGTGTGAGCCCCCGTCACCGGGGCATGTTCAAGGTCAATGGCTACGGCGTGAAAGCCGGCGTGCAGGCCAGCTGGGCCGACCTGGGCAGCCTGACCTTGTTGCCCCGGCAGCCTGGCGCCGAGGTCCGCTGCGAGGCGCCGGTGCTGGCGGTCTCGGTCAGCGATGCGCGTGGCATCCGCGTGGCCGAGTTGCGCGTCAACGACCAGCGCGTGGCGGTTCAGTCGGGCAGCGAGCAGGCGCACCATGCGCGCGGCTTTCACGCGCCCCTGGAGGGCGTCCAGCCGGCAGCGGGCACCGGCCTGTCGGTGCGCCTGAACCTGGAGCTGGCGGGCACGCGTGGCTTCTCGATGGCGCCGGTGGCCGACACCACGCTGGTGCGCCTGCGTGGCGACTGGCCGCACCCTTCGTTTGGCGGGCGCTTCCTGCCCAGCGAGCGGGTGGTGCGCGCCGATGGCTTCGACGCCACCTGGAAGGTCAGCTCGCTGGCCAGCACCGCTTCGCAGTCGTGGCGCGGTGGTGAGCGCCTGTGCTCGCCGTTCGGTGGGGCCTGGGGACCCGGTGCGCAGTTCAACCCTTACACGACGGCCGAAGGCGCCGACGAGGCCGCAGCGGCGGAGAACGGTTGCATCGAGACCTTCGGCGTCTCCTTCATCGACCCGGTCAACCCGCATTCGCTCAGCGATCGCGCCACCAAATACGGCCTGCTGTTCATCGTGCTGACCTTCGTGGGCGTGGGCCTGATGGAGGTCCTGCGACGCCTGCGCGTGCACCCCATCCAGTACCTGCTGGTGGGCGCCGCGCTCAGCCTGTTCTTCCTGCTGCTGGTGAGCCTGTCCGAGCACCTGGCGTTCGGTTGGGCCTACCTGGCCGCCAGCGCGGCCTGCACGCTGCTGCTGACCTTCTACGGCAGCTTCGTGTTGCGCGGCTGGGCGGCGGGCCTGGTCTTCGGGGTGGGCATCGGCGGTTTGTACGGGGTGCTTTACGCCTTGCTGCAGATGGAGCAGAACGCCCTGGTGCTGGGCTCGCTCCTGCTGTTCGCCGTGCTGAGCGCCGTCATGGTCGCCACCCGCCAGCTGGATTGGTACGAGTTGTTCGGCCAGGGCGCTTCACGCCCGTGATTTGAGGCAGGATGCTGCCCGGCGCACCCTGTGTGGCTCCAACGAGCCCGCAGGGTGCCTTCATCAAAACAACATCAAACCAGTGAGGCTGTGACCATGCTGTCGCGCATCAACCAGGGCATCGGCGCCTTCTTCGGCTCTGTGGGGCAACGTCTGAGCAGCGTGGGGCAACCGCTGCTGGCCATCTTTGGCGGGCTGCTTGGCCTGTTGCTGGGCAGCTGGCAGGCGCCTGGCTGGTTGCGCGGCTTGGGCCGCCTGGGCGCTTCGGCGCTGAACTGGTGCCGCTGGCACATGCTGCACGTCCTCGTGGTGGCGGCGGTGGCGGCGGCGGGCCTCACCAACCTGCCGCTGCTCAAGCGCTGGTGGCAAGGCCTGATCCCCGATGCAGGCAGCCAGAGCGAGCTCAGCTACCAGGTCGAGGCGCCCGGGCGCACCGTCATCGAAGACAAGCAGCCGCCCAACCCGCTGGTGGTGCAGTTCTCGGGCGTGGCCGTGCCCGCCGTGAAGGTGGGCAAGCCCGCCACCGAAATCACCATGGAGCCGACCGCCGCCGGGCAGTGGACCTGGGCCGCAGCCGACCAACTGGTCTTTCAGCCCAAGGCCGACTGGCCCGTGGGGCAGCGCTACAAGGTGAGCATCGGTCGCAAGGCCCTGGCCCCCAACGTGAGCCTGAAGTCGCGCGAGTTCGAGTTCCAGGCCCCGGCCTTCACCATCGAGGTCGACAGCGCCGAGTTCTACCAGGACCCGGTGCAGGTCAACCTGCGCCGCGTGGTCTATCAATTGCGTTTCAGTCACCCGGTCAACACCAAGTCGCTCGAAGGCGCCATCCGCCTGGACGAGGGCGACCCGGAGGAGTCCCTCTTCGGCCTGAACGCGGGTTCGAGCCGCAAGTTCACCGTCACCTACGACGTGCACAAGCTGCTGGCCACGGTGATGTCCGAGCCGCTGCCCATCCCCGCGCAGACCCAGTCGATGCGCCTGAGCGTGGCCGCCGGGGTCACCGCGCAGCAAGGTGGTGAAGGCTCGGCCGACAAGGTGCAGCGCTCGGTGGAGGTGCCGGGCCTCTACAGCCTGGCCATCAACGACATCAGTGCCTCGGTGGTGAGCAACCAGGCCGGTGACCCCGAGCACGTGCTGCACGTGGGCACCAGCATGCCCGTGCACGAGCGCGAGCTGGCCAAGGCCGTTCAGGCCTGGGTGCTGCCCGCCTCCGACAAGGAAGGTGGCGAGCCCACGCTGTGGACCGACCCCACCGAGGTGACGCCCGCCGTGCTCAAGCGCGCCCAGCGCATCAAGCTCGAGCCGATCGGTGGCGAGCGCGAGGTCAACGATGGCTTGTCTTTCCGCATGCCATCGGCCGAGGGCGGCCAGTTCGTCTACGTGCAGGTGGCCAAGGGCCTGCGCTCGCCCGGCGGCTACCTGCTGGCCGACGTGCGCACCGGCGTCATGCAGCTCAAGGCCTTCGCGCCCGAGCTGAGCATCGTCAGCCAGGGCTCGCTGCTGGCGCTCTCGGGCGACAAGAAGCTGCCCATCCTGGTGCGCGACCTGCCGGGGGTGAAGATCGAGATCGCGCGCATGTTGCCGCAGCAGTTGCACATGCTGATCAGCCAATCGTCGGGTGAGTTCGGCAAGCCTGGCTTTTACCGTGGCGTCACGCCCGATCACCTTTCCGAGCGCTTCGAGCGCGAAGTGCCGCTCAAGCTCAAGCCTGGTCGCAGCCACTACGAAACGGTCGACTTCGCCGAGTACCTCAAGGGGCCCAATGGCGAGCGACGCGGCATCTTCCTGCTCAGCGTCAAGGGTTACGACCCCAAGCGATCGGGCAACGGCGCGAACGTGGATGCCACCGAAGCGCCTGAAGAGGGTGGCTACGAAGGCGAAGAGGGCTACGAAGGCGAGTACGGAGGGGAATACGGCGGCGAGCACGGCGACCAAGGCGGCGAAGTCGACCCCGAGTCGATGGAAGACAAGCGCCTGGTGCTGGTCACCGACCTGGGCCTGGTCGCCAAGCGCACCATCGACGGCTCGCGCGACGTGTTCGTGCAGTCCATCGCCAACGGCTTGCCCGTGGGCGGCGCCACCGTCGAGGTCTGGGGCCGCAACGGCCTGGTCCTCGTCAGCCAGGTCACCGACGCCAGCGGCCACACCCGCCTGCCCAACCTCTCGGCCTTCCAGCGCGAAAAAACGCCGGTGCTGATGGTGGTGCGCAAGGACGGCGACCTCAGCTTCCTGCCCTTCAACCGCTACGACCGCAACCTCGACCTCTCGCGCTTCGACGTGGGCGGCCTGCGCAGCGCGGGCGTGCCCAACCAGATGACGGGCTACCTCTTCAGCGACCGCGGCATCTACCGCCCCGGCGACACCTTCAACCTGGGCGTGATCGTCAAGGCGGGCAACTGGGCCACCTCGCTCAAAGACCTGCCCGTGGAGCTGGAAGTCGTCGACGCGCGGGGCCTGACCGTGCGCCGCGAGGTCGTGCGCCTGGGCGCGGGCGGCGCGGCCGAGTTCAGCCACACCACGCAAGAGAGCTCACCCACCGGCGTCTACACCGTCAACCTCAGCCTGCCCCGCCAGAGCAGCCCCGGTGCACCCGAGGTGCCGCCGCTGCAGCTGGGCAGCACCACCGTCAAGGTGCAGGAGTTCCTGCCCGATCGCACCAAGGTCACGGCGCGCCTGTCCCAAGAGGTGCCCGAGGGTTGGGTGAGCCCGGACGAACTCAAGGCGATGGTGTCGGTGCAGAACCTGTTCGGAACGCCCGCGCCCAACCGCCGGGTGACGGGCTCGCTGACCCTGCGCCCCGCTTACCCGGCCTTCCGCGCCTTCCCCGACCACCGATTCCACGACCCGGCGGTGGCCCGCAACGGCCTGACCGACGACCTGGGCGAACAACAAACCGACGCCGAAGGCCATGCCACCTTTGACCTGCGCCTGGACCGATTCGAAGCCGCCACCTACCAGGCCCACGTGCTGCTCAAGGCCTTCGAGCCCGAAGGTGGGCGCAGCGTGGCCGCCGAGGCGCGCGCCCTGGTCAGCGACCGACCCTACCTGGTGGGCGTCAAGGCCTCGGGTGACCTGGGTTACGTGAGCCGCAACGCCGCCCGAGAAGTCGACCTCATCGCCGTCGATCCGAAGGTCAAGCCCATCGCCGTCAAGGGCCTCAAACTCGTGCGCGTCGAGCACCGCGTGCTCTCGGTGCTGGTCAAGCAAAGCAGCGGCCTGTACCGCTACGAGTCGCGCGCCAAGGACGTCACGCTCGAAGAGGTGCCCTACGCCATCGCGGCTTCGGGCGCCAAGCTGCGCCTGAACACGGCCGCGCCCGGCAACTTCGCCTACCAACTGCGCGACGAACAAGGCCTGGTGCTGACCCAGGTCGACTACAGCGTGGCCGGTGCCGCCAACCTCAGCCGCTCGCTCGACCGCAACGCCGAGCTGCAGATCAAGCTGAGCAAGAAGGACTACCAGCCCGGTGAAGACATCGAGCTGAGCATCCAGGCGCCTTACATCGGCGCGGGCCTCATCACCATCGAGCGCGACAAGGTCTACACCCACACCTGGTTCAAGACCGACAAGACCGCGACGGTGCAAAAGATCACCCTGCCCAAGGACTTCGAGGGCAACGGCTACGTCAGCGTGCACTTCATCCGCGACCCGGCGTCCGACGAGGTCTACACCAGCCCGCTCAGCCACGGCGTGGTGCCCTTTGCCACCAGCCTGGCGCGGCGCACCGCCCGCATCAGCCTGAGCAGCAACGCGCTGGTCAAGCCGGGTGAAACCGTGAAGATGACGCTCAAGTCGGACGCGCCGATCAAGGCCTATGTGTTCGCGGTGGACGAGGGCATCTTGCAGGTGGCCCGATATGTGAACCCCGACCCGCTCAAGCATTTCTTCAGCAAGCGCGCGCTCGAGGTCAGCACGCTGCAGACGCTCGATTTGATCCTGCCCGAGTTCCGCAAGCTGATGATGGGCGCGGCACCGGGTGGCGACGGCGAAGGCGAGCTGGGCAAGCACCTCAACCCCTTCAAGCGCAAGCGCGACAAGCCCGTGGCCTATTGGTCGGGCCTGGTCGAGGTGAACGGCAGCCGCGATTTCAGCTACACCGTGCCCGAGTCCTTCAACGGCTCGCTGCGCGTGATCGCCGTGGCCGTCAACGACGAGACCGTGGCCGCAGCCACCACGCAGACCACCGTGCGTGGCGACATCGTGCTGCTGCCCAACGTGCCGCTGGCAATGAGCCCCGGTGACGTGGTGGAAGTGGGCGTGGGCCTGGCCAACAACATCGTCGGCTCGGGCAAGGACGCGCCCATCCAGCTCAACCTGGCCGTGGGGCCGGGCCTGGAGGTGGTGGGCGAGGCCGCGCGCACGCTCAAGGTGAGCGAACGCAGCGAGGCCAGCACCGTCTTCAAGGTGCGCGCCCGCAGCGATGCACAAGCGCAGCTGGGCTCCAGCGCCGTGACCTTCACCGCGCAACGCGGCGCCAGCCGCGCGCGCCTGGGCACCGAGCTCAGCGTGCGCCCGGCCTCGGCGCGTGTGACGCTGGTGCAAAGCGGCACGCTGGTGGGCTCGGGCGAGCTCAAGTCGCAGGCGCAGGTCTACCCGCAGCTGGCGCGCAGCGAGCTGGCCATCTCGGCCACGCCGTGGGCGTTCGCTTCGGGCCTGATGCAGTACCTCGACCAGTACCCCTACGGCTGCACCGAGCAGATCACCAGCCGCACCCTGCCGGCCGTGATCCTGGCCAGCCGGCCCGAGCTGGCGCGCGAGGTGGCCCGTGGCCGCAGCGCCGCCGAGCAGTCGGCCTTCGACGCCAACAAGGTGTGGTCCACCTACCTGACGCAGCTGCGCTCGCGCCAGAACGGCGACGGCGGCCTGGCCTACTGGCCGGGCGGCCCGTCTGACCTGTACTCGACCACGCAGGCGATGCAGCTGCTGCTCGAAGCCCGCGAGCGCCAACTCAAGGCCCCGGCCGACCTGATGGCCAAGTCGTCCGACTTCCTGCAGGCGCAGCTCGGTGCGGGCGGCAATGGCCTGGGCGGCTGGCGCCAGCGCGCGCAAGGCGCCTACCTGCTGACGCGCCAGGGCGTGCTCGTGCCCGCCGCACTGGCCAACCTGCGCGAGACCCTGCGCAGCAAGGCCGGCCAAGACGCGCGCTTGCCTCGCCACCTGGGCGCGGCGTACCTTGCCGCCAGCTACCAGCTGCTCAAGCAAGACAGCGTGGCCAACGAGCTGATCGAGCCCGTGTGGCAAGACCTGCTCACGCGCATGAAGGCGCAGCCCGCCCAGTCGCGCGGATGGGACGGTTACGACGACCCGATGACGCACGACACCGCGCTCATCTACCTGGTGGCGCGTCACTTCCCCAAGCGCCTGGCCTCGCTGCCCGTGGCCACCTGGGAGAGCCTCGCCAAGCAGATCCGCGACGGCTGGTACAGCACGGCCTCGTCGGCCAGCACCATCCTGGCGGTCGATGCTTACGCGACGGCGGCGGCCCAGTCCGCCAAAGCCAGCGGCCCGCTCAAGGCCCAGGCCATCAGCGCGCAAGGCCAGGCACAAGCCCTTGCCCT
This sequence comes from Comamonadaceae bacterium 2PF, assembly GCA_005502875.1. Classification (GTDB taxonomy): domain Bacteria; phylum Pseudomonadota; class Gammaproteobacteria; order Burkholderiales; family Burkholderiaceae_C; genus Aquabacterium. Next base: position 19,584 of record SCMV01000009.1, read on the forward strand.
GGGTGAGCTGCTGCCCATGGCCCGCGCCATGGTGCCCCAAGGCACCGCGCGCGTGAAGATCGGCCAGGGCGGCGAGCTGCCGCTGTTCTACAGCTGGTCCGAGTCCGGCTTCGAGCGCGGCCTGCCTGACAAGCCGCTGCAGCACGGCATGGAGATCGTGCGCGAGGTGCTCAACGCCTCGGGCCAGGTCATCACCGAAGCCAAGCTGGGCGACGAGGTCACGGTGCGGGTGCGCGTGCGCAGCCTGGAGCGCGCGCAGATCCCGCAGGTGGCGCTGGTCGACATCCTGCCGGGTGGCCTGGAGCCGGTGCAGCTGGCGGTCGACGCCTCCGAAGAAACCAACGAGCCGCTGTGGCGCCGCCGCGTGGGCGCTGGTGGCAACTGGGTGCTGGACTTCGCCGACGTGCGCGAAGACCGCGTGCTCTTCTTCGGCAACGTCGATCGCAACCTGATGGAGGTGACCTACAAGGCCCGCGCCACCAACGTCGGCGAGTTCAGCATGCCCGCCGCCTATGGCGAGGCCATGTACGAGCGCCGCATCTTCGCGCGCTCGGCCGCCGGTCGCTTCACCGTCAAGCCGCTGGGGAAGTGAGTGAAGCCCGCATGGCGCAAGGGCTGCAAGGCGGTCGCCGTCACAGCGGCCTGCCTGCTCGCCTTGCGCTGGGCCCCGCATGAGCCGCTGAGCGAGCGCTTCGGCGGCTCGGTGGCCGTGCGCGCGCAAGGCGGCGAACTGCTGCGCCTGACGCTCGCGCCCGACCAGCAGTACCGCCTGTGGGTGCCGCTGTCGCGCATCTCGCCCATGCTGGTCGACAGCGTGCGGCTTTACGAAGACCGCTGGTTCGGCTGGCACCCAGGCGTCAACCCGGCGGCGCTGGTGCGCAGCGCCTGGTCCACCTTCACCGGCGGACGCCGGCAGGGTGGCTCGACCCTGACCATGCAGCTGGTCCGCCGCCTGCACGGCCTGGACACCCGCCACGTGCCCGGCAAGCTCGCGCAAATGGGCTTGGCGACCTGGCTGGAGCTGCGTCACAGCAAAGCAGAGATCCTGGAGGCCTACCTCAACACCGCGCCCTACGGCGCCAACATCGAAGGCGTCGAGGCCGCCAGCCTCATCTACTTCGGCAAGCCGGCGCATGCCCTGACCATGCCCGAGGCGCTGACCCTGGCCGTCATCCCGCAGAACCCGGTCAAGCGCATCGCCAGCCGTGGCCAGAACACCGAGCTGCAGGCCGCGCGCGACCGCCTGTGGGCCATCTGGCAGCAACGCCATCCGCAAGACGCCCGCCCGCACGCGCCCGAGGCCCTGCTGACCCCGCCCGCGCGGGGGCGCGCCAAGCTGCCCTTCCTGGCGCCTCACCTGACCGACGCCCTGCTGGCCCGACCCCGCGAGACGAACGCCAGCACCAGCATCGACACCACGCTGGACGTGCGCATGCAGCGCACGCTCGAGCGCGTGCTGCAAGGGTACGTGCGCACCCATGCCGAGCGCGGCATCCGCAACGCCAGCGCCCTGTTGCTGGACACGCAAACCATGGAGGTGCGCGCCGTCGTCGGCTCGGCCGACTACCGCGACGCCGAGATCGAAGGCCAGGTCAACGGCACGCTGGCCAAGCGCTCACCGGGCTCCACGCTCAAGCCCTTCATCTACGCCTTGGCGCTTGACCAGGGCCTGCTGCACCCGCGCAGCATGCTCAAGGACGCGCCCACCTCGTTCGGCGCCTTCTCCCCTGAAAACCACGACGGGCAGTTCGTCGGCCCCGTGAGCGCACAGGACGCGCTCATCCGCAGCCGCAACATCCCGGCGGTGTCGGTGGCCGCGCGCCTGAGCCGGCCCAACCTGCACGGCTTCCTGCAGCTCAACCAGGTCAGCCGCCTGCAAAGCGAAGCGCACTACGGCCTGGCGCTGGTGCTGGGCGGTGGCGAGGTCACCATGGAAGAGCTCGCGCGCCTGTACGCGGTGCTGGCCAATGGGGGCCGAGTGCGGCAGCTCGCCTACACCCGCGAAGACGCCCGCGCCCAGGCTGCTGAAGAAGCCGACCACCCGCCCCTGCAGGTGCTCAGCGAAGAGGCCGCCTTCATCACCCTCGACATGCTGCGCCAGACCCCCCGGCCCGACACCGCCGAGCCCGCTCGCCCGCCGATTGCCTGGAAGACCGGCACCTCCTGGGGCTTTCGCGACGCGTGGACGGCCGGTGTGTTCGGTCGCCACGTGCTCGTCGTGTGGATCGGCCAGTTCGACGGCGCGGGCAACCCCGCCTTCGTCGGCATCCACGCGGCGGCGCCGCTGTTCGTGCGCATCGTCGATGCCTTGCGCGCCGAAGGGCTCGATCCCGGCGAGCCCGTGCGACCGCGCCTGCCGCAGCTCAGGCAGGTCGAGGTCTGCGCCGACACCGGCGGCATGCCCGACGCCCTGTGCCCCGTCAAAGCCAAGACCTGGTTCATCGCTGGCAAATCGCCGATCCGCGCCAGCACCCTGCACCGCACGATCTGGGTGGACGAGCGCACCGGACAGCCCGTGTGCGCCAAGGCAGGCGAGCGCCCGGCCCACGCCCGCGAGGTCGTGGTCGAACAATGGGGCAGCGACATGCGGCGCCTGTTCCGGCAGGCGGGCCTGCCCCGACGCCAGCTCGCACCGGCTTGTGATGCGGACGAGCCCGCCGAGGGGCAGGCCCCGCAGATCCAGGAGCCCATGCGCGGTGTGCACTACGTGCTGCGCAGCGGCCATTCCCGAGCGCTGGCCTTGCGGGCCGACGGCGGGCCCGACGCACGCGCCCTGCACTGGTTCGCCGACGACGCGCTGATCGGGCGCGTCAGCCCCGGCACGGCCTTGAGCTGGACCCCACCGCGACCGGGCCGCTACGTCTTGCGCGTGGTGGACGACCTGGGCCGCGCCGACGCGCGCGAGCTGAAGGTCGAGGAGGCGCCCTGAGGCCCCCGTGGCAGGCGAATGGCGTGGTGTAAACCCTTGGTGCGTGCCAGCTTCTTGCGCGATGTGGCGCGGATGTGTCGTGTTGATCGCTGCCCAGTGTGTAAAGTGCACGGAACGTTCCTGCACCCCATGCATCAACCGTTCGCCATGCCGCCCTCGGTCCGCGTGCCGACCGATTACCGCGGCGTCTGGATGCGAACCTGGCAGCAGCCGACCGCCGAACAGGCGGACGCCGCGCAGCCGCTCGCATCCCCGACTTGGGCACGCTGGCTCCAGACCAGCCTCTGGCATGCCGATCTCCGTGTCCCCGATGAGGCCATGGCGGGACGCGTGTCGGCGCCGCTGTCTGCGCTCGATCCGCAACAGCTTGCCGCGCTGACCCACCAACGCGCCTTCGCCGGTTGCACACGCATCGACATCCATCCGCAAGGCGAGTTGTGCTCCTGGCTGCGCCGCGTCGACTACCAACCCCCGGCGCTGAGGCCCGACGCCGCCTGGGTCGTTTTCGACGCGCCCGACCGCATGGTGCGCATCGATCAGCACAACGAAGCCACCGAAACCTGGGAGCGACTGCCCGACTCGGTGGGCGTGTTCCGCGTGCTGTCGGGGGTCGATGAGCAAGGTCAGCCCGATGGGCGCCTGTTGTTGCAGGCGGGCGTTCACCTGTGCCTGGTGCGAGACCGCCGGCGCCCCTGGCCACGTGGGCTCAACCCCGGGCTCGGCCTGGTCGACGTGCTGCTGGCCCAGCCCGAACACGCGCTGGCCTGGCTCGACCTGGAGGTCAGCTTCGGGCGTTGGGACGGCCAGACCTGGCGCATCGAGCGCTCGACCCTGCCGGCGCGCGAGGGGCAGGGCCTGCCCTGCACGGTGCAGCGCTGGCGCACCAGCAACGAGGCCGATGTAACGATCGCTGGCGTCACCAGCCGCTGGCAGGTCCTCGAATGGACGCATGATTGAGGGCCATGCCCTCTTTGCACGCCCGCCCCGGCCGCCCGGCCGCCCCCGTTTCGACCCCGGCCACGCCAGCCACCCCGGCCGATGTCGCCGCTGCCCCGCACTCGCCGCAGGCACCCGCGCCCACGCCCCGCCAGCCTGCCAACCCGCAAAAGCACCGCGTCAACGTCGGCCCCAGCCGCATCGATGGCCTGGGGGCCTTCGCGGCCGAGGCCATCCCCGCGCGAGCCAAGATCGGCGAGATCCGGGGCGAGTTCATCGAGCTGGCCGAAGCCCGCCGGCGCGCCAGGCAGGCCGAGCGCACCACCGGGCGCATCTTCATGGTCGCCATCTCCGACAAGCGGGCCGTGGACGCCTCTGCTTCCAGCGACCCGCTGCGCCACGCCAACCACGCCTGCGAGCCCAACATGGTCCTGAAGGTGCAGCAGGGCCGGGTGGCTTTCTACGCCATCCGCGACATCGCCGAGGGCGAAGAGCTCACCGCGCGCTATGGCCCGACCCACCACGCCGGGCGCTTGCGCTGTGCCTGCGGCTCGCCGCGCTGCGTGGGCTGGATCTGACGGAATTTGTTACGTCTGGCCTGCAGATGCGGGTTGGGGTTTCCACCCAAGGGCGCTCCCTGGAGGCACTCACCCCGCCTATGCTTGCCGCTTTCGCGGGTGACCCTGGGCTCACCCGCTGCGCAACCCGAGCGGAGACCACCTTGCATTCAACCGTTTTTCACCCGAGCCGTGCACTGAGCGTTTGCTCCCTGGCCGTGCTGACCGCCGCCCTGGGCTTTGCTCCCGCAGCCCAGGCAGCCAAGCAAAAAGTCTGTGTGTTCGACATCCTCGGCACCGCTGGCGACGGCTACAACAGCGCCAAGGACTACGCCCTGGAGATGCAGAAGTTCGGTGCCGACATCGAGCTCAAGGCCTACATCGACGAGCGCGTGGCCGTGGAAGACTTCCGCACCGGCCAGTGCGACGCCGTCATGGCCACCGCCCTGCGCACCCGCCAGTTCAACGCCCTGACCGCTGCGCTCGACTCGGTTGGCGCCTCCACCATCGTGCGCAACGGCAAGCTCGACATGACCGGCAGCATCGACGTCGTGCGCAAGACCGTGCAGACCTTCAGCAGCCCCAAGGCGGCTTCGCTGATGGTCAACGGCAACTACGAAGTGGGCGGCATCGTGCCCCTGGGCGCCGCCTACGCCTTCGTCAACGACCGCGCCATCTCCAACCTCGAGGCCTCCAGCGGCAAGCGCGTGGCCGCCTTCGACCACGACAAGGCCCAGGCCCAGCTGATCTCGCGCGTCGGTGCCCGCCCGGTGGCCGCCGACGTGACCAACTTCGGCACCATGTTCAACAACGGCAACGTGGACGTGGTCATGGCGCCCTCCATCGCCTTCAAGCCGCTGGAGCTGCACAAGGGCATGGGCAACAAGGGCGCGGTTCACCGCTTCCCCATGACCATCCTGACCTACCAGATGATCTTCAAGCGCGACAAGTTCCCTGAAGGGTATGGCCAGAAGTCGCGCGAGATCTGGTTCAACCGCTTCGACGACGTCGTCGAGATCATCAAGCGTGCCGACGCCACCATCCCGGCCAAGTTCTGGATGGACCCCTCGCCGGTGGACGCCGAGCGCTACATCAACCTGATGCGCGACGGCCGCATCGAGATGGCCGAGAAGGGCTTCTACGACAAGAAGGGCCTGAAGATCATCAAGCGCATCCGCTGTGACGTGGCCCCGGCCAGCGCCGACTGCGGCCAGCCGACCGAAACCTGGTGAGCGCAGCCCGGGCGCCTGGTGCCCGGGACGCACAGCCGAGCGCCCAAAGAAAAAGCCTCCCGAGTCCTGAGACTCGCGGAGGCTTTTTTTGTGGCCGAAGGGAGCGCGGCAGGCGCTCACCCAGGCAAGGCGATCAGCCCAGGGTCTTGAGCTCGGCGTCAACCTTTTGCAGCAGGTCTTCGGTGATCAGGCCACCGGAGAACTTGGCGACCATCGACAGGGCGAAACCCTTGCCCATGCCGATTTGCGGGTGGGTGGAGATGCCGGGCAGGTGCTTTTCCAGGATGGCCTTGGTGGTTTCGTTGTCCAGCAGGTCGCCGAGTTTGGATTCGATCGAGAAGCTCATCTTTTGTCTCACTAGGGTGTTGGGTTGTGGATGGTGCTCCCGGGCACGTCAGCAGGCGACCCGCGCGGTGACACCCACAAAGCATAACCCGAGAGTCAGCCCGTTGACGCGCATGACCCAGCGCCGAGTCACCCCTTGCTCGCAGGGGCTGAGGTGCCCGCAGCAGACCGCGGAGCAGGTCGGTGCGTGGTGGGCCCGTGAATTCACCATTTCGAATCACCAGCGAGCGAAAACCGTGCTTGGGCCCCGGCACTTATCCCCAAAACGCAGCATGCCGCTTTGCTGAATTTCCCCATCGCGCCAAATGCCCCACATGCCCTGTGTCAATGTGGCAAGTGGTTGATTTGATTGATGAAAATCTCTTTGACGCAAGTCAGCGACAACCTGGGGAAAGCCTGGGGTGTGCGAAGCGGCCGCCGGTTCTCCCTGTTTTTGCTCACAAAGTTATCCACAGCTTGTGGATTCGGCTGCAAGGCCCATGAATCAAGCACTTACAGCCCACTCTTGGCGAGTCGCATCGGCTTTGCCCCCTAAGTGCGGCGGGCCCAGGTCGCGAGCCTGAGCGTCGCAACTTGTTCCATGACCGGTGATGGCCATCGGGATTTCGGATGGCGCGCCTGCTGTGACAAAGTTCACAGAGGGAGACAGAGCGTGTCAGATTCTGAGCAACTAGGGCAAACCCTTGATTTTGATCGCTCGCGACTCACTTATCCCCATCGGGCGCTCAGCGGGTGCACCGCACTGGGGCGGGCCCTCAAAGCCGGACAAAGCGCCGCTGAGCCGCGCTAAGTTGTTGATTCATTTAGGCTGCTCGGCGATGCCTCATTCTGAGGCAAACTGACCCAAACGCCGGTGTGACAAGCACTTAGCGCGCGTCTGCAAAGCTTTCCCACAAAGTTATCCACAGTCCCCGTGGATAAGGGTGTCCCCAAGGTAAATCAAGCACTTGGCGAGGCGTCTTCACGCCTCTGTCAGAATCTGCCTGACACACCTTCCCGCCATGCACGCACCTGTTCCGACCGCGCCCGAGGCGCCCTGCCGCGTCGGGGTCGTGGTCGAGGCGCCCCAGCACAGCGGCCTGTGGGGTGCGCTCGACTACCTGCACCCCCAAGCCCTGCCCGCCGGCGCCCTCGTGAGGGTGCCCCTGGGTCGGCGCGTGGTCACCGGGGTGGTCTGGGACCGGGCAGAAAGCGCGGACGAAGGCGCCGCGCAGCTGACCCCCGAGTCGCTCAAGGCCGTGATCGAGACCTTCGACGCCTTGCCGCCCCTGCCCCCGTCGTGGCGCAAGCTGGTGGCCTTTGCCGCCAGCTACTACCAACGCAGCCTGGGCGAGATGGCGCTGATGGTGCTGCCGCCCGAGTTGCGCCAGCTCGACCAGGTGCAACTGCAGCGCAGGCTCAAGCGCCTGGACAAGGCTGTCGCAGCCGAGTTGGCCGAGGCGATCAAGTCAGCGCGACACGCCGGCGTTGAGGGCGTGGCCTCGGTGGTGAGCCCAAGCGCCGAGCCCTGTGAAGGGGCAGGGCAAACCGCCGCCGCCGACCCCAGCGCCCTGCCCGAACTCAGCGCCCAGCAGGCCGAGGCCCTGGCCCGCCTGGCCGCATCGCCCCCCCAGCCCAGCCTGCTGTGGGGCAGCACCGGCAGCGGCAAGACCGAGGTCTACCTGCGCGAGGCGCAACGCGTGCTCGACGCCGGCCGCCAGGTGCTGATGATGGTGCCCGAGATCAACCTCACGCCCCAGCTCGAGGCCCGCGTGGCGGCGCGCTTCGCGGGCCGGCGCATCGTCTCGCTGCACAGCGGCCTGACGCCGGCCCAGCGCCTGCGCAACTGGCTGATGGCGCTGCGCGGCCAGGCCGACGTGGTGCTGGGCACGCGCCTGTCGGTGTTCACGCCGCTGCCCCGCCCCGGTCTCATCGTGGTCGACGAAGAGCACGACCCCAGCTACAAGCAGCAGGACGGCGCCCGCTACTCCGCGCGCGACCTGGCCGTCTACCGAGGGCGGCTCGAAGGCGTGCCGGTGCTGCTGGGCTCGGCCACGCCCAGCCTTGAAACGTGGTTCAACGCCCTGCCCACCAGCGAAGGCGGCACGGGCCGCTACCTGCGCCTGGCCATGCCCGAGCGCATCGGGGGCGGGGCCATGCCCAAGGTGCGATTGCTGGACATGTCGCGCGCGCCCAAACCCGGTCGCGGCGAATCCGCACCGCCGCTGTCGGCACCCCTGCTGGCGGCCATCACCGAACGTGTCGAGCGCGGCGAGCAAAGCCTGGTGCTGCTCAACCGGCGCGGCTACGCCCCGGTGCTGCAATGCGGTGACTGCGGCTGGCAAAGCGGCTGCCCGCACTGCAGCGCCTGGCGCGTGTTCCACAAGGTCGACCGCACGCTGCGCTGCCACCACTGCGGCTTCACCGAACGCGTGCCGCGCGCCTGCCCCGACTGCGGCAACCAGGACATCCAGCCCGTGGGCCGGGGCACCGAGCGCCTGGAAGAGCAACTCGCCGAGGCCCTGCCCGGCGCGCGCGTGGGCCGCATCGACGCCGACGTGACCAAGCACAAGGGCGCGCTCGAAGAGCAACTCGCCAGCGTGCACGCGGGCGACGTGGACGTGCTGGTGGGCACGCAGATGGTGGCCAAGGGGCACGACTTCCGGCGCATCACGCTGGTGGCGGCGGTCAACCCCGATGCGGCGCTGTTCGCCAGCGACTTCCGCGCCGCCGAGCGCCAGTTCGCGCTGCTGCTGCAGGCCGCAGGCCGGGCCGGGCGCGACGCCGACGTGGCCGGCCACAGCGAGATGTGGGTGCAGACCTGGCACCCGCTGCACCCGCTCTACCAGGCGCTGCGCGACTACGACTACGAGGCCTTTGCCACGCGGCAGCTGCAAGAGCGCCAGTCGGCGTGCCTGCCGCCCTACGCCAGCCTGGCCCTGCTGCGCGCCGAAGCCAAGACGCAGGACGCGGCCGGCGACTTCCTGCGCGCTGCGGCCGAGGCGGTGGCGCACCTGGCGAGTGGGGTGACCCTCTACCCGCCCGTGCCCACGCCCGTGCAGCGCGTGGCCGACATCGAACGCGCGCAGATGATGATGGAGTCGCCGCAGCGGCCGGCGCTGCAGCGTTTGCTCACCGAGGCGCAACCCATCTGGCTGGCCCTGGCGCAACAACACCGCCGCAGCGGACTGGTCCGCTGGGCGGTGGACGTGGACCCGCTGTCGATCTGAGGACCGACGGCGGCGCCTGGGCAGCGATCAGCTCAGCAGCGCTTCCAGGCCTTCAGACAGCTCCGACAGCGGCGGCATGTCGGCCAGCAGGGTGTCGGCGTTCAGGCCCAGCTTCTTGACCACGTCCTTGGGCAGGGTGGCTTCCATCTCGTCGGGCTTGAGGCCGTTGTGCTCGGCGCGGGCGCGCCAGGCGGCCAGGTGGATCACACCGGCAACGGGGTTGAAGGCGGGCGCGGCCAGCGGGTCGGGGAACTGCGAGATGGCTTCGCCAAAGCTCAGCGGGAAGCGCCATTGGCGCGACAGCTCGGCGCCCACGGCGGCGAAGTTGTAGCCGAAAGACTGTTGCTCCATGTCCAGGCGGCGGCAGTCCAGCGGCGAGGCCTGCTTGTCAAGCGCCAGCATCTGCTCGGGCATGCCGGCGTGCATCACCAGCTGGCCGATGCCGTGCATCAGGGCCACGGTGAAGGCCTGGTCGCCGTTGACGCCGGTCTTCTTGGCCAGCCAGCCGGCCACCGCAGCCGTGTGCAGGCTGTAGCGCCAGAACTTGGTCAGGTCCATGCCGGGCATGGCCTTGTAGCCACCCGTCAGGCCGGAGCTGATGACCAGCGTGCGCACGGTCACGAAGCCCAGCATCGACAGGGCTTCGCCCACGGTGCCGATGGTGCGCGAGACGTGGTAGTAGGCCGAGTTCGCCAGGCGCAGCAAGCGGGCCGAGAGCACCGGGTCCGCCGCCAGTTTTTTGGCGATGTCGTCGATGGACACGTCCTGGTTGTTGAAGCTGTCGATCAGCTCATGCACGATCTTGGGGATCGCGGGCAGGGCCTGGGGTTGTTTGAAAAGGGCTTCGAGTTGCATGTGACCCGCCTCCATCGCTCGGGGAACCATTGAATCACCACCCCAACCCATGCAGACAGCGGCTGACGTGGCAGATTGAACACTTTTCGGCACTTGAGACCGTGACCTGAGGATCTCGCATCCGAGAATTTGTTGACATGTGGAAATGAGCACGCTCGCCGGCCTTGTTGCGCGTTTCACATCTTGCGATCGCGTTCCTGGTCGTGCTGTCATGACCCCACTGGAGACCTGACCATGCGCCTGCTTGCCCCCTTGCCCGCCCCCTTGCCTGTGCCTGTGAACGGCACGCGCCGACGCCGCCGCCTGTTGGCCGCGACGGGTTGGCTGCTGTGCGCCGGCCTGGGGCCCGCCTTCGCCGGCCCCAGCGACCTGCCCGCGCGCAACCTGCTGGTGGAGTGGCGCATGGCGGGCCAGGGCAGCAGCCAGCTGCGCCAGGGAGGCATCCAGACGGGTCGGGTCATCATCGACAGCCGCCGGGGCGTGATCGGCCAGGCCGGCGTCACCTACGGCACCACGCAGACCGAATCGAGTGGCAACTCGGTGCAGCAGGTCACGGTGCTCAACGGTGGCCGCGCGAGGCTGTTTTTTGGCAGCAGCCAGCCGGTGACGACCTGGCAATGGGCCTGGGGGCCGGGCCAGGGGGGCGGCGGTGGTGGTGGTTGGACGTCGTACGGGCCGCAGGAAGGCTCGGGCCAGGGTGCCGATGAGATGGCCCAACGCCACGGCGGGCGCGACCGCGGCTGGGATGGCCGCCAAAGCCCCGTCCAGGTCGTGCCGCAGACCACCTGGATCGACCTGGGCCAGGGCCTGATCGTGACCCCGCGCTGGCCGGGTGGCCGCGCGCCCGTGACGGTCGAACTCGAAGCGCGCTCCAGCGAACCGGCGCAGCCGGGCGGCGCCTACTCGGGCCGCGTGGACCCCGACGGCCAGGTGCGCCGCACCGAGGTCGGCAGCACCGTCAGCGTGCCCCTGGGCGAGTGGACGGTGGTGGCGCGCAACGGCGGGCAAAACGCTCGCACGCAATCCGGTACGCTGTCCACCCGGAGCCTGGACGAAAGCCGCTCGGAGCAGCTGGAGATCCGGGTCACGGCCCCCTGATCTGTTCCGAAGCGCCCTGAACGGGCCCCGCAGTCACGAAAGACCAGAACCATGAGCGAGACCCCCCGCAGCCCCTTCACCCCGGCCGTGCAGGCCCTGATGGACAACGTCAAACGGGCCGGCTTTCCGCCCATCCACACGCAGCCCATCGAGCAGGCCCGCCAGTCCTACAAGATCGGGGTGGGTGCCACCACCGCGCCGCCGCTGCCCATGGCCCGGGTCGAAGACTTCACCATCCCGGGGCCGGCCGGCGAGCTGCGCGCCCGCTTGTGGGCCCCCAGCACCGAGCCCGAGCTGCCGGTGCTGCTGTACCTGCACGGCGGCGGCTTCGTCATCGGTGGCATCGAAACCTGCGAGTCCATGTGCACCGTGCTGGCGCAGCACTCCGGCGGTGCCGTGTTGGCCATCGACTACCGCCTGGCGCCCGAGCACCGCTTCCCCGCCGGCCTGGACGACAGCTTCGCGGCGCTGCAATGGCTGGCCGAGCACGGCCGCAGCAAGGGCCTGGACCCCCGCCGCATCGCCGTGGGCGGTGACAGCGCGGGCGGCACCCTGGCCGCGTCCACCGCCTTGCTGGCGCGCGACGCCGGCATCCCCCTGGTGCTGCAGGCCCTGTTCTACCCCTCGGTGCAGCTGGGCATGAAGACCAACTCGCTGCTGACCTACTCGGCCAACACCCTGCTGTCGTGGGACCTGATGCACTGGTTCGAGCTCAACGCCCGCGGCGGTGCGCTGCGCGAACGCTGGCACCGAGAGCCCCTGCACGCCCCCGACCACCAGGGCCTGGCCCCGGCCTGGATCGGCCTGGCCGAGTGCGACCCGCTGACCGACGAGGGCAAGCTCTACGCGCAAAAGCTGCAGGACGCGGGCGTGCCGGCCGAGCTCACGGTTTGGCCCGGCGTCATCCACGACTTCATCAACCTGGGCCGCTTCATCCCCGAAGCGGCCGACGCGCACCGCCAGCTCGCGGCGGCGCTGCAGCGCGCCTACCAAGGCTGAGCCCGTGTTGACCCGGGCCTGACCAGGCCACGGGCAAACCCGGGTGGCTGGCGCGCTGCCCGTGGCACGCCCCTTGCAAACTGGGCGAGGACCATGTCCCACCCTGCTTCGCTGCCCGCCAACGCCCTGCTTGCCGAGCCCGCCCCCCAGGCGGCCCGTGCCGCCGCCGTCTGGCGCGACCGCCTGAGCCTGCTGCTCGACGCCACCGGCGAAGGCATCTACGGGGTCGACACCGAAGGGCGCTGCAGCTTCATCAACCCGGCGGCGGCGCGCATGCTGGGCTACACCGCTGATGAAGTGCTGGGCCGCAACATGCACGAGCTCACGCACCACCACCATGCGGATGGCGCGCATTACCCGGTGGACGATTGCCCGATCTTTCGGGCCTTCCGCGCCGGCGTGCCCTGCCGCATCGACAGCGAGGTGCTGTGGCGCCGCGACGGCACGCCCATGGCGGTGGAGTACACCTCCTACCCCATCCTGGACGCCGGCCAGGTGCTGGGCGCCGTGGTCACCTTCGTCGACATCAGCGAGCGCAAGCAGCACGAGCAGCAGCTGGTGCAGGCCCGCGAACAACTCGAGCGCCGCGTGACCGAGCGCACCCAGGCCCTGAGCCAGGCCCTGGCCCAGCTGCGCGACCTGCAGGCCCACCTCGAACACGTGCGCGAAGACGAGCGCACCCGCATCGCCCGCGAGATCCACGACGAACTCGGCAGCCTGCTGGTGGGCCTGAAGATGGACGTCAGCTGGCTGGAAAAGCGCGTGGCCGACGAGCCCACGCTGCGCTGCAAGTGCCACGGCATGCGCGGCCTGATCGACAACGCGGTCGAAAACGTCGGCCGCATCATCACCGACCTGCGCCCCTCCATCCTCGACCACCAGGGCCTTTGGGCCACGCTGGCCTGGCAGGTGCAGGACTTCATCGAGGGCGGCGAGTGGCGCTGCCAATGGTCCATTGACATCAGCCCCAACCTGCCGGCGCCCGAGGGCGACCAGGCCACGGCCATCTTCCGCATCTTCCAGGAGATGCTCAGCAACGTGGCGCGCCACGCCCAGGCCAGCGAGGTGACCATCCGCGTGCGGGCCACGCCGGGTGACCTGACCCTGCTGGTCAAAGACAACGGCCGGGGCGCGCCGCCCAGCGCCTTCGAGCGCGCCGACGCCTTCGGCGTGATGGGCATGCGCGAGCGGGCCGGGCACCACGGCGGCTGGTTGCAGATCACCAGCGAGCCGGGCCTGGGCACGCAGGTGATCTTGAGCATGCCGCTGGAGCGGCGCCAGCAACAGCTGTTGCAGGGGCGTGCGGCATGAGCGGGCTGCGCGCGCCCACCGTGCGCGTGATGATCGTGGACGACCACCGCATCGTGCGCGAAGGGCTGCGCCAGGTGCTTGCCGACTACGAGGGCATCGAGGTGGTGGCCGAGGCCGCGCACGGCGGAGAGGCCATGCAGTGGTTGCGGGCCTCGCCGGGCGGGGTGGACGCGGTGCTGCTGGACATCGCCTTGCCGGGGCGCGATGGGCTGGAGGTGCTCAAGCAGATCCAGTCGGAGTGCCCGGGGTTGCCGGTGCTGATGCTGAGCACCTACCCGGACAACCAGTTCGCGGTGCGGTGCATCCGGGCGGGGGCGGCGGGTTACCTCAACAAGAGCGCCGACCCGGACGACATCGTGGCGGGGCTGCGCAAGGCGGCTTCGGGCGGGCGTTACCTGACGCCTTCGGTGGCGGACTTGCTGGCCAATGCGGTGAGCGAGGTGTCGCCGCAGGCGCCGCATGAGCTGCTGTCGCAGCGCGAGAACCAGGTGTTCAGGTTGCTGGCGCAGGGGCAGTCGGTGGGGCAGATCGCTGCTTTGCTGAACCTGTCGTCGAACACGGTGTCGACTTATCGGGCGCGGATCCTGGAGAAGACGGGGACGCGCAACGATGTGGAGTTGGCGCTGTATGCGGTGAGGCAGCAGGTGGTTTCGGCCTGAGTTGAGCGCTTTGTCGGGGCAGCGCGGGGCGGGGCTGCGCCAGCATCGATTCAGGCCTCGCGCGGGTGGTCACGCGTGAGGCGTGACTGCACTGCTGTGTTTGTCGGCACCCACTAGATAACCGGGCCGATCACGGTTTCGCCATTTATGCCCCGCCGGGACTGATGAAGCGAGGTTTGGTGCGGTGGCCCCCCACATTTGTAAGGAGTTGGACTAGGCTATCTGAAACGACGATCTGACGACCCTTATGGAGGCCAGATTTCATTCAGCTAATGCTTGCAGACCAAAATCGGTTGCCGGAGTGGAGCGTTGGGCTGAGACATCTACTGAGGGACGGTCGGGTTATTTGTAGTCAGACGGTTAAGGACTTGCGTGCAATGGCAAAGAAAGAAAAGCTCCCAGGTCTGTGCATGTTCTGTGGCCGAACAGGGGTAACGAAACAGCATATGTGGCCTGACTGGCTAGGCTCTGTTCTTCCGCGAGAAGGGGCTGAACACACGCAGTTCATCACGCGGACTCATTTTCCAACACCAGACAAATTCGTGATTTCCCCTGACATTCAATTTAAAAGAGGGCCGGTTGGCTCACGAAAAATAAGAAAAGTATGCGGCAAGTGCAACTCTGGATGGATGAGCGTTCTGGAGAATCAGGCAAAACCAGCGCTTACTGCGATGGTTCGAGACGAAGAATTTAATATTCCACCAGAATTGCAGCGAATATTATCTGCATGGGCTGCGATGACAACCATTGTAGCTGAATGCACCGATCCGCTATCTCAAGCCATTCCACCTCAGGATCGAATTGTGTTGATGGACTCGTTAAATCCGCCAGAGCACTGGAGAATTTGGTTTGGGAGATATCGAGGTCAGGATTGGAAGCAACGGTATCATCATGGTGGAATGCTCGTCGCCAGATCACTGGCAGAGGCGCCCAAGTATGGCGGCGTACCAAATACTCAAGCATCGACGTTTGTTGTTGGTCACATGTTGATGTACGCATGCAGCTCGACCGTAATGAGCCCAGACACCCATCTCGTGCCGGCACTAGCGAGCAAACTGGCTCGCGTTTGGCCGATATCAGACAGAGTTTTCGCATGGCCGCCTGTTGATGTTTTGGGTGATGAAGAGGTGAAATGGCTGTCTGACGATATTTACAGCCGCTGCATTGCTTAGATAAAAACCTGTTGAAGAGGCCTAAATATTCCCTCTTGTCGATACCCTTAGATGACATTTGAAGTCATGCGTTACCTCGCTGACTTAATCAGCTGACGCTCTACTCGCCTATATTTGGCCGCGACATCCACACATCGGCCCTTGCTGCCCGGCTGTCACCCCACTGTCGCCCCACTGTCGTGCCCCTGTCGTGGCGCTTTCCGCCCCGTTGCCCCAACCTCACCCCCGTGATGACAAGGACTCATTTCCATGAACATTCAGAAATTGCGCCTGCAACGGGGTTGGTCTCAACAGCAACTCGCTGAACTGAGCGGGCTCAGCTCGCGCACGATCCAGCGCATTGAAAACGGGCAACCCGCCAGCGCCGAGTCCCTCAAATCACTGGCGTCGGTCTTCGAGATCGACTTCACCACCCTCACCAGTGAGCCCGACATGAGCGCAACAGCCACCGCCACCGCAACAGCCGCCACCCAGGCCCAGCAAGACGAACAACTCGCCCTCGCGAGGGTTCGCAAAATCCGCGGCTTCTACATCCACCTGACGCAGTACGTCGTGGTCATCACCGTGCTGGCCGTCATCAACCTGGTGACGCACCCGTCCAAGCTGTGGTTCTTCTGGCCGGCCTTGGGCTGGGGCATTGGCGTGCTGGCGCACGCCGCCGCCACGTTCGAGTTCATCCCCTTCTTCGGGGCGGAGTGGGAGCGCAAGCAGGTTGAAAAGCAGCTCGGGCGCCCGCTCTGAGCGATCATCGCCATTCGGCATTCTTTCAAAAACAGGGACGAAGCAATGAAAAAACGATTCGCCGCATTGGCGTTGGCCATTTCTGCCAGCGCCATGGCCTGCAACGATCATGAACTGCAGCGCCCTGACGAGGCACTTCTGGTCGTGGAGTCCTCAGTCAGCACCGCGCAAGCGCAAGGCCCGATGTTGGTGACGGTCATCGGGCAACTCAAGAACACGACGGACGAGAAAATCGACAACCTGGTGCTGGAGGCCAGGCTGACCGATGCGGCCGGCAAGGTGATTGATGTCCTGAGCGAACCCGTCTATGGCTTGGTTGTTCCCCCGGGTGAGCAGGTTTCTTTTCGTCTGCAAGGTGCGGCGGCAACAACGCATGCGACCTATGCCAACGCACAGGTTCGAGTGGTCAGTGCCGAGTCTCACGCCAAGGAGTCGGGCAGCTCATCCCCTGCTCGGAAGAACCAGTGGGTGGACCTCGCCGTGTCGTGGGGCCCGATGCTGCTGCTCGTTCTGGTTTGGATCTATTTGACGCGCAAGCACAGCGGGAAGGGCTCGTACCAGGACAAATTGCTCAATGCGATGAATGAGCAGACCGCATTGCTGACGCGGCAAAGTGCTGCAGTCGAAGCCATGGCGGCGGCATTGAGCGCAAACAGAAAGCCTGAGTGAGCGGGCGCCTAGCAGGCGGCTGCTCGCGCCATTCCAAGCAAAGAGAGAAGCATCCAACAAGCTGCGCTGAAAGAAGGATCAGGCATCCATGAATGCAAACAGGCGTCGTTCGCCGCAAGTGACACGCGCTCAGGCCCTGGCGCGGGTGGAGTCCCGCCTTCGACGCCATGGCTTCCCCCGGCTTCAGATGCTGTTCCTGGTCTCGTTGACCGGGGTGTTTGGCCTGCTGTCCTCTTACTGCATGCTGAGCCTGGGCCTGGACGCCATGGCCCTTCGCTACCCGCTGGCGCTGGCCTGCGCGTACCTGTTCTTCCTCTTTCTGATCTGGCTGTGGCTGCGCACGAACGCGCAGGACTACCAGGACATCCCGGATCTGACGGACCTCGGGCCATCGGATGCGGGCTGCGCACCGCCGGCTGACTGCACGAGCGGCGGCGGAGGTGATTTCGCGGGAGGTGGCGCGACGGGGTCGTTCGACTCCGCATCGGTCACATCCAACGCCGCGCACGAAGGCGCTGGCAAGGCCCTCGCTGAAGCCGCCGGCAGCATCGGCGAGGCCGAGGAATTTGCCATCCCCTTGGCGGTCATCGCCATCGCCGTGGCCCTCGCCGCCGGGCTGGTTTTTGCCTCGCTGTACGTCGTCTACATCGCGCCGGTGCTGTTTGCCGAGGTGCTGCTGGACGGCGTGCTGGCCTACGCGCTCTTCAGGCGCCTGAGGTCCGAAGACCGGCGCCACTGGCTCACCAGCGCTGTGCGGTCCACCTTTGCCCCTTTTGCCTTGACCGCCGTCTTCGTTGCCTTGTCGGGGTGGGCCATGACCTGGTATGCCCCGGAGGCCTCCTCCATCGGGCAAGTCGTCGAGCACGCGAGCGGGCAGGCGGGGACCCCGCACGATCCAGCGCGTTGACAACGGGCACGCTGCAGCACGTGCGGCTCACCCCTTTCTTCGGCGCGCGGCTCGGCGCGTCGCGCGAGCTCCCCTTCGGGCAATCCCACCCCCGACTTCGGCGCCCCGCTGTCATCCGGCCGCCACCGCTGCGGGTGAGAATTTGGCGTGCCATGCCAAAGTTCGTGGCGCAACAACCATTCACAAACCCAGAGGGATCCCACCATGGCCATCAAGCCTGCATTCGCCGTTGCCGCAGCGGCACTCGCATCGCTCGCCTTTGCTTCAGCTGCCCAAGCCGAGCTTCAGACCTGGCGCCTCACGGCCACGTCTTACCAGGTGGAGAGCGGCTTCACCCCGCCATCCTTCATTGAACTCGGCAAGAGCTTCACCGTCGATTACGTGATCGACACGCAGGCGTCGTCATGGGGCGGCGGGGCCGACCTGTTCACTGGCGCAGTGAAGTCCTTCACCATCAACGGCGTCACTTCCGAGTCTGGCGGCTACGTCCTGGCCTTTGACGGCTTGAACGCCATCAACACCGGGCCCAACGGCGTGCGCCTCGACGGCATCGACTTCATCTCCTTCAACAACTTCGCCGGGGGCAACAAGGCCGACGTTGCTTTGGCGCTGAAGGGCTTCGCGACCGCGGTTCCCCTCAACGACACCGACCTGCGGGTGGACTTTGCTGACATGAGCGTCTATGCCAGCCCGACGTCGTTCGTCATGACGTCGTCCGTGCCCGAGCCCTCGGCCGCCTGGCTGCTGCTCGTGGGCCTGCCTTGGCTCGCCGTGAACCGCAAGCGCCTGAGCGCACGCTGAATCACGCAGCAAATCGAGAGCCCGCCACTCAGGGCTCTCCAACACACCAAACCATTCAGGGAGCCCACCATGGCCATCAAGCCCGCATCCGTTTTTGCCGCCGCCATTGCTTCGCTTGCCTTCGCTGCACCCGCCCAAGCCGAGCTCCAGACCTGGAGCCTCACGGGCACGGCCTACGAGGTCAGCGAGGGTTTCACCGCCCCGGCGTTCGCGGAGGTCGGCAAGACCTTCCGGATCGACTACGTGATCGACATCCAGACGCCGTCTCTCGAAGGCTGGTCAGGTCACTTTGACGGTGCGGTCAAGTCGTTCACCATCAATGGCCTCACGTCTCTGTCCGAGGGCTACGTCGTCAGCGTGAACGACGGTGGCTTGAACGGCATCAACACCTGGCCCATCGACGCGCGCAGCGATGGCATCGACTTCATTTCGTTCTTCAACCTCGAAGCGACGTCCCACTCGGACGTTGCTTCGACCCTGAAGGACCTTGCGACGTTTGCCCCCACCAGCTCGACCTTCTTGCGAGTGGACTTTGGCGACAACAGCGTCTGGGCGCAGCCGACGTCGTTCGTGATGACGTCGTCCGTGCCCGAGCCGTCGGCTGCATGGCTGCTGTTGGTGGGCTTGCCGGCGCTCGCCTTGGGTCGCAAGCGCCTCAGCGCAAGCTGAAATCACGCGGCAAATCGAGGGCCCGCCAATCAGGGCTCTCCACCACCCCAAATCATTCAGGGAACCCACCATGGCCATCAAGCCTGCATTCGCCGTTGCCGCGGCAGCCGGAACACTCGCCCTGCTCGCATTCGCCGCACCCGCTCAAGCCGAGCTCCAGACCTGGCGAATGACGGCCACGTCCATCAAGGTTGGCAATGACTTGCCTGGCCCCGCCTTCGTTGAAGTCGGCAAGAGCTTCGCCATCGATTTCGTGTTCGACACCCAGGTGCCAGCTTTAAATGGTTGGCCGGGCATGTTTGAAGGGGCGATCAAATCGTTCACCACCAACGGCATCAAGTCTCAAGCCGTGGGCGACATCCTGGCCGCCGGTGAAGGCATCAACGCCTTTGGCACCTGGCCCAGCGCCCCCCGCAGCGATGGGCTCACCGACGTCTCCTTCCACAACTTCGACGCGGCTTTCCACCCCGACGTTGCCTCGGCCCTGAAGGAGTTTGCGACCTTCGCCCCCACCAGCTCGACCGGCCTGCAATTGATCTTCGTTGATGTGACCGTTTATGCCCAGCCGACGTCGTTCGTCATGATGTCCTCCGTGCCCGAACCCTCGGCCGCCTGGCTGCTGCTCGTGGGCCTGCCTTGGCTCGCCCTGAAAAGAAGCCGCGTGAGCGCCGCCTGAGCGGCGCCCCCGGCGGGCCTCTTCAACGCTCAGGAGCGCCGGGCTTGACGTCGGCTGATCGCCCACGTCATGACCAGGCCGCCTGCGGCCAGCAGCAAGGCATTGGCTTCCGGAACGGAGGGCAAGGGCTGGTTGAAGACGAATTGAATCGCCTCCGAGCCTGTTGACTCGAACGAAATCACTTCGGTGTGCCACACGCCAGGGCCGGATTTGCTTGCTTTGCGGTCGTACAAGGAGCTGTAGTCTTCTTGCATGTCCCAGAAGTACTGATCCGTGTTTGCGGAGGCCCAGCACCCCATTCCGATGCAGTGGAAGTAGTTCCAGGACGAGACCTGTGTGTCAGCGCCTGCCGTCACCTCCAGCTTGGTGGTGCCAGCGGCCTCATAGAAATACGTCTGCCCCGGGGCAAGGTAGTCCTGCGCCACGAAGGAGAACGTCACGCCAGGGAGGTCGATGGGGAGGTAGTACTGATCTTCAGGTTCATAGGCCCCATGAAAGAACTCCGTGAGTCGGTTGCCGACGTAGGTGTATTTGACCGCCTGGCCGGCTTCAAGGGCCGCTTGCGCATGGGGCGCAGCCAAGGTTGCGCAGGCCAAGGTGATCGCGCTGAGGAGGTGGCGTGTGAACATGATTTCCCTTTGATTGGTTGTGATGCGGAGCGCCATGAACGATGTCATGGGCGCGTGGCCACTTTATGACCAACCCGCCCAAGTAGCCACCTCGCGCACTCGCCAAAGCACCCCTTGTAGTGCCAGCCCTACAAGCAAATCACACCCCCCCCGATCCCCAAAAACAAAGTCAATTCCTAAAGTGAGCTCCACCCGCCAAACGCCGGCACACAAGCCGGCCGCCCGCCCAGGAGCCCACGATGAGTCACTTCGACCCCTACGACGCCGATCGCCCCCTTCGCCTGAGCTGCGCCTGTGGCGGTGACCACGCCCCGCAAGATCACGACAGCGCTTCGCGCCAGCAGGCCATCGACACCCTCAAGGCCCGCAGCGAAACCGAGGCCTTCGAGGCCTATTCGCGCGACTTCATCGAAGCCAGCCTGGTCAAGGCCCTCTTTCCGCAGGAAGCCACCCGCCGCCGCTTCCTGCGCGCCGTGGGCAAAGGCACCGCCATGTCGGCCATCGCCAGCGTGCTGCCCGTGGCCAGCCTGCAAGCCATGGCGCAAGAGGCCGCCCCGCTTGAGAAGAAGCAACTCAAGATCGGCTTCATCCCCATCACCTGCGCCACCCCGCTGATCATGGCCCACCCCCTGGGCTTTTACAAAAAGCAGGGCCTGGACGTCAGCGTCGTCAAGACGGCCGGCTGGGCGCTCATCCGCGACAAGATGCTCAACAAGGAGTACGACGCCACGCACTTCCTGTCGCCCATGCCGCTGTCGATGACCATGGGCCTGGGCTCGAATGCGAAGCCCATGCACGTGGCGACCATCCAGAACACCAACGGGCAGGCCATCACGCTGGCCAACAAGCACAAGGACAAGCGCGACCCGAAGATGTGGAAGGGCTTCAAGTTCGCCGTGCCCTTCGAGTACTCGATGCACAACTTCCTGCTGCGCTACTACGTGGCCGAAGCCGGGCTGGACCCCGACAAGGACATCCAGATCCGCGTGGTGCCGCCGCCCGAGATGGTGGCCAACCTGCGCGCCGGCAACATCGACGGCTACCTGGGCCCCGACCCCTTCAACCAGCGCGCGGTGTTCGAAGAAATCGGCTTCATCCACATCCTCACCAAAGAGATCTGGGACGGCCACCCCTGCTGCGCCTTCGGCACCAGCGCCGAGTTCATCCAGCAGAACCCCAACACCTTCGCGGCCCTGTACCGCGCGGTGCTGACGTCGGCCGCCATGGCCCGCCAGGCCAAGAACCGCGAGCTCATCGCCAAGGTCATCTCGCCGCGCGAGTACCTCAACCAGCCCGAGGCCGTGCTGATGCAGGTGCTCACCGGCAAGTACGCCGACGGCCTGGGCAACGTCAAGAACGTGCCCGACCGCGCCGACTTCAACCCCATCCCCTGGCAGTCGATGGCGGTGTGGATGCTCACGCAGATGAAGCGCTGGGGCTACGTCAAGGGCGAGGTCAACTACAAGCAGCTGGCCGAGCAGGTCTTCCTGTTGACCGACGCCAAGAAGCAGATGAAGGCCCTGGGCGAGACCCCGCCCGAAGGCGCCTACCCCGGCTTCAAGGTCATGGGCAAGGCGTTCGACCCGGCCAAGCCCGAGGCCTACATCAGCAGCTTCGCCATCAAGCGCACCTGAAGGCAGAGCAACCATGGCCGTGTCCAAACCCTGGTGGCAAGGCGAAGGCTTTCGGGCCGCGCTGCTGTCGCTGATCCTGCTGGGCGTGATCCTGGGCGTGTGGCACCTGGCCACGCTGCCCAAGGTCGCGGCCGGCCCCGCGCTCACGCCCGAGCAGATCGAGTACATGAAGCTCATGGGCAAGGACCCGGCTGCTCAAGGCGACTCGGCAGGCAGCAACTTCCCCACCCTGGCGCAGATGGGCCGCGTGATGTGGGAGCACGTCACCGACCCCTTCTACGACAACGGCCCCAACGACAAGGGCATCGGCATCCAGCTCGCCTACTCGCTGGGCCGCGTCGGGCTGGGCTACCTCATCGCCATGCTGATCGCCATCCCGCTGGGCTTTGCCATCGGCATGTCGCCCCTGGTGCACCGCGCGCTCGACCCGTTCATCCAGGTGCTCAAGCCCATCTCGCCGCTGGCCTGGATGCCGCTGGCGCTCTACACGATCAAGGACTCGGCGGCTTCGGGCATCTTCGTGATCTTCATCTGCTCGATCTGGCCGATGCTGATCAACACGGCCTTCGGCGTGGCCAGCGTGCGACGCGACTGGCTCAACGTGGCGCGCACGCTCGAGGTCTCGGAGTGGCGCACGGCGGTCGAGGTGATCCTGCCGGCAGCGGCACCGACCATCCTGACTGGCATGCGCATCAGCATGGGCATCGCGTGGCTGGTCATCGTGGCCGCCGAGATGCTGGTGGGTGGCACGGGCGTGGGCTACTTCGTCTGGAACGAGTGGAACAACCTCTCGCTGCCCAACGTGATCTTCGCCATCCTGGTCATCGGCCTGGTGGGCATGGTGCTGGACGCGGCGTTCGCCCGGCTGCAAAAGGCGGTGACCTATGTCGACTGACTTCCTGAAAATCGAGGGCCTGGGCAAGGCCTACCCCGGCGCGAGCGAGCCCGTCTTCGACGGCGTGAACTTCACCATGCGCCGTGGCGAGTTCGTCTGCATCATCGGCCACTCGGGCTGCGGCAAGACCACCATCCTCAACACCCTGGCGGGGCTGGAGCACAGCAGCACGGGCCACGTCTTCATGGACGGCCGCGAGGTGACGGCCCCGGGCCTGGAGCGCGGCGTGGTCTTCCAGGGCCACGCGCTGATGCCCTGGCTGACGGTGCGCCAGAACATCGCTTTCGCGGTGCGCTCGAAGTGGCCCGACAAGCGCCGTGCCGAGATCAACGCCCACGTTGAAAAGTACGTGCAGTTGGTGGGCCTGGGCCACGCCATCGACAAGCTGCCATCGCAGCTCTCAGGTGGCATGAAGCAGCGCGTGGGCATCGCGCGGGCCTTTGCCATCGAGCCCAAGATGCTGCTGCTCGACGAGCCGTTTGGCGCACTCGACGCGCTCACGCGCGGCACCATCCAGGACGAGCTGCTGCGCATCTGCTCTGAGACGCAGCAGACGGTGTTCATGATCACGCACGATGTGGACGAAGCCATCTTGCTGGCCGACCGCATCCTCTTGATGAGCAACGGCCCGCGCGCCCGCGTCGCCGAGATCGTGGTCAACACCCTGCCGCGCGACCGCACCCGCGCCGGCCTGCACCACGAACCGCAGTTCTACCCCTTGCGCAACCACCTGGTCGACTTCCTGGTGGCGCGCTCCAAAGACCTGAGCCATGGCCGTGCGCCCGAGCACCCACCCGAGGTGCGGCCTGGCCTGGTGGCCGCTTGATCTGCGGCACGAACCGTTTCACGAGCCGCTGCTTGAGCCGACACGGGCATCCGTCGAACACAAAGCACCTGAGGAACCCAACATGAGCGCCCAACTTCAACCCAGCGCCGATGCCAAGCCGGACGCCCCCGTGCTGCGCCCGCCGCTGCCGCCTTTCACCGAAGAGACGGCGCGCCTGAAGGTGCAAATGGCCGAAGACGCCTGGAACTCCAAGGACCCGGTGCGCTGCGCCGCCGCCTACACCGAGGACTCGTGGTGGCGCAACCGCAGCGAGTTCTTCACTGGCCGCGAGGCCATCAAGGCCTTCCTGACCCGCAAGTGGGCCAAGGAGCACCAATACCACTTGAAAAAGCGCCTGTTCGCCTTCGAAGGCAACCGCATCTCGGTGTGCTTCGAGTACGAATACCACGACGACGCCGGCCAGTGGTGGCGCGCCTACGGCAACGAAAACTGGACCTTCGACGAACGCGGCCTGATGGCCCGCCGCGAAGCCTCGATCAACGACGTGGCGATCAACGAAGCCGATCGCCAATTCAAGTGACCCGCTGAAACCTCACAGAAAGGACTCCACCATGAACCGCGAAGACGTCACCGACCTCATCATCCAAGCCAAGGTCAGCAAGGGCATCAAATGGGCCGACGTTGCCACCAAGGTGGGCCTGAGCAAGGAGTGGGTCACCGCCGCCTGCCTGGGCCAGATGACGCTCACGGCCGAGCAGGCCGCCACCATCGGCGACATCTTCGACCTGCCGGAAGAAGCCCGCCTGTGGCTGCAGGAAGTGCCCTACAAGGGCTCGCTGCCCACCAGCGTGCCCACCGACCCGCTGATCTACCGCTTCTACGAGCTCATCAGCGTCTACGGCACCACCTTCAAGGCCCTGATCCACGAAGAGTTCGGCGACGGCATCATGAGCGCCATCGACTTCAAGATGGACCTGCAGCGCGAGGCCAACCCGATGGGCGACCGCGTCAACATCGTCATGTCGGGCAAGTTCCTGCCGTACAAGACCTATTGATCCTGTTGATCGACCCGCCCGGCGACGTCACTCGGAGGGCACAGGAACAGCGCTGCTGATGTCGACAGGCTTGCCGTCGCGCAGGTCGTCCTGGACGGTTTGCGGCAAGACCGACATCGGCAAGCCCTGCTCCAGCGCCTCGGGCGCGGATTCGGGCAGGGTGCTGACCTGGAACAGGGGTCGATCCGCCTTCTGCCACTTTGGCATCGTGAGCGTGCTGGAGAGGATTTTCACGTGGGGCACTCCTGCTGGGACGACGGCGTCTGTTGGCAAGATGAAGCGTTGTGCTGCATTTTGCAATGGTCCTCACCCGACATGGGCGACGAGCAGCGCAATTCTTGCCGTGAAGAATTTTGCCTCTTCCAGCCAGTCCCGAAGACTGTCCTGGCCGAAGGGATTTGAAACAAATGACAAGCGCAGCAAGGCCGGCGCGAAGCCGAAGTCGCTGTCGCGACGCAGCAGCGGCAGGTAGCTGACGACCCGCTCTGCCGCCAGGAACTCGTGGCGCCCGTTGGCGAGGTCTTTTTCGACCACGATGGCATCGCCCCAGGCGGCGGCGCGGATCAGCCCCCTGGCATCTCGGACGGGGTAGACATCGGCGCCGGCGCCATCGCCCATGCCCAGGCGGACGAAGGCATGCTGTTCTTCGTGGAAGCGGTAGATGTCCCAGCGGGGTTGCGCGTCGGGTGACCAGTCCTGCAGCGAGGCCCGCATGAACGCCTGGATGGCCTGCGTCTTGTCGATCAGTGCTTTGAGGCGGCGGTTCAGCCCTGCGGTATCGAGCTTGTCGTCGGTGACCCGCCAGGACACGCCGTAGCGGTAACCCGGCATGGGGTAGCGGATGCGCAACTCCAGGTTGCCGGCACCGAACACGTCGAGCAGCGGCTTGAACTCGGCGCCGTGCTGGCGCACGCCTGGGTGCTCGGGGTGCTCGTAGTAGACCTCGACGTCTTCGGGTTTGGGGCTGAAGTACGAGGGCAGCTTGACCGTCAGGATCAGCTCCTTGAGTTCATCGTGGCACAGGACAGAAGCGAACTCTCTGCCTTCGCCTCGGGGGCCCTGGCGTGCGGTGTCCGGCAGCATGTCCAGCTCGGCCTGGGTGTAGACGGCGGCGGCGGTCCACTTCCAGCGGACGTTGACGCATTTGGCCTGCCGGATCTGGTTGCGGTTGGGGGCCTTGAAGTCCAGGCGGTGTTCGTCGTGGGAGCCGTTGACCTTGCTGATCAGGGCCGCGCGGCTGTCCAGCCCGCCGTCAGCCCATTCGAAGTGGGCGACGGCTTCTTCGGGCGCAAAGCCGCTGCCGCTGCTCGTGAGCTGTTGCCACTGCGGTTTGACCAGCCAGTCGGTCCGGCTTTCGGTGACCTCGACATCCCGGTTGGCCTTGAACTCGATGGTCTTGCGCAGGCGACTGCGAGGCACGTCACGCACCTCACCGTGGCCCGATTGTTCACCCAGGGGGCGGTTGCGCCGGATGAAGCGGCTCAGTCGCAGGTCGGTGGAAGTCATCAGCGCCTTCCTGCCCGGTCGGAATTGCAGCTGTGCACCTTTGCCTTCTACTTGTCGCAGCCACACCGACCTGTCCGGATCCAGCTCGATGACGTTGAAGTGAACCCGGTTCAGGCTCCAGCCCTGGAGCGTTTCGTCGCCAGTTGCCGAACCCGCAGAAACCAGGGCCACGTCGGTGGCCAGCTCATCCGCCCCGGCGAACCGAGCCTGATGGGGGGCGTGTTCGTGACCGTGCAACACCAAGTCGATCTGGTTGCGCGAGAGTGCCGCCATCAGGGTGCCGGAGTTCAGCAAACCGGTGGCGTCAATGAGCTTTTCGAGCTGCCCTTTGCGCTCTTCGACCGATGGGATGGGCAGCACATGGTGGTGCACGAGGGCAATGACGAGGTCGAAGTCCTTTGCCTTGGCGGCGCTTTGACACACCTCATGGATGTGGCTGGGGTTGACGTGGCCCTGGGCGAACCACTTTTGATCGGCCGATGAGTCGAGTCCCAGCAGGCGGATCTTCCAGGTGACCTGATGGGGCGAGCCAGGACCTGCGAAGAGGTGCAGGTCGCACGGGGCGTTGTGGGGCACCTGCTGGGCGGGGAAGAAGCCGTCGAAGCGCCGATGCTTGTCCTTGGGCCACCGCGACGGCAGCACCCGGGCGATGCCGAACGGGGGGTGGTTGCCGCGGTAAAGGAAGCGATCGTGGTTGCCGGCGACGATGCGGAATTTTTGCGCGTCGCCGCCAGTGGCCTGCGTTTGCAGGCTGTTGAGGCATTGCGAGGCGAGGGTGAATTCTTTCTCTTCGGCCGAATCCGTGACGTCGCCAGTGATCAGCACCGCATGGGGCCTGATGGTCTGGTTGATGAAGTCCCGCACGGCGTTCCAGACCTGCATGTCCTTGCCCGGCACGAAGTGCAAATCGCTGAGGTGAACGATGCGAACGGGGTCCATGTGTCGAAGTGCCGTCCCTGGGCGTTTGGTGTTGGTTGGTCGAGCGGATTGTTCCCCAACGATCTGGCGCCGACAAGGGCTCAGGGCGCCAGGACCGAGGGCCTAGGGGGGCCATTGGCCGACAATGGCGAGCTTCACCAGGAGTTTTGTTCGCATGCATCGATTTGTCATCGCGTCTGTGGTGCTGGGTTGCGCGGCCTTGTCAGCGCAGGCGCAAGAGCCTGCACCGGCCGCAGCATCGCCAGTCGCGCCCAATCCCACACCGGCTCAAGCCAGCGCCGAGCAGGGCCAGGACCTGGCCTGGGTGGGCCGCATGACGGCCTCGCTGTCGGCCACCTCGGGCAACAGCCGCTCGCGCGCCGCGCAGGCGGACGTCGACGTCTCGCGCAAGAAGGACGGCGGAAAAACCACCTTGACCGCCCTGGTCAGCGAAAGCCAGAGTGGCAAGAAGCAAGACCGCGAGACCACCGCCGGCAAATGGGCCGGCACCGCCCAGCACGACCGCGACATCGACGCCGAGCACTTCGCGTTCGCGCGCATGGGCGTCGAGCACGACCGCGTCATCGAGCTGAAGTTGCGCACCCAGGCCGCCCTCGGTTTGGGCCGCCACGTGATCAACGAGGCCGATCGCACGCTGGACGTGTTCGCCGGCCTGGGGCGCACCGTCAGCCGCTACCGCGAAGAAAAAACCATCGGTGGCGAGACGGACTCGCGCTTTGCCAGCAACAGCCTGCTCATCGGCAACGAGTACACCGCGCAGTTCACGCCCACGGTCTCGTTCAAGCAAAGGCTGGAGGGCTACCTGTCGGTCGATGGTGACCGCAACCACCTCTTCAAGCTCAGCGCGGCGCTCAACGTCGACATGACGCGCACGCTGGCCCTGACGATTGCCTTGACCGACACCTACAGCAGCCGCGTGGCCTCCGACCAGCGCCGCAACGACATGGCCTTGACGACGGGTTTGTCGGTCAAGATCGGCCCTTGATCAGGGCGCGCTGACCAGCTCTTCGTCGCGCTCTTTCCAGCGCTCGCGGATCTCCAGGACCTGGGGCAGGATGCCCATGAACAGCTCGACGAGCTGCGGGTCGAAGTGGTGGCCCGCGTCCTTGCGCAATTGCTCGGCGGCGGCCTCCACCGTCCAGGCCCTTTTGTAGGGGCGCGCGGTGGTCAGGGCGTCGAACACGTCGGCCACCGCCACGATGCGCGCGCTCATCGGGATCGCGTCACCTGCCAGGCCACGCGGGTAGCCGCTGCCGTCCCACTTCTCGTGGTGACACCAGGCGATCTCGCGCGCCAGCGCCAGCACCTTGGAGCGGTGCTCGCCGATGATGTCGGCCCCGATCTGTGGGTGGGTGCGCATGACGGCCCATTCTTCTGGGCTCAGTGGCCCGGGCTTGAGCAGGATCGCGTCGGGGATGCCGATCTTGCCGATGTCGTGCATGGGCGCGGCGGCCAGCAGCTCTTCGGCATCGACCTCGGACCAGCCCGCGCGCAAGGCCAGCAGCTGGGCGTAGTGGCTCATGCGGATGACGTGCAGGCCGGTTTCGTTGTCCTTGTACTCGGCCGCGCGACCCAGGCGCTCGATGATCTGCATGCGGCTTTCGCGCAGCTCGTCCATGCGCACCAGCGACAGGTGCGTGCGCACGCGGGCCCGCACGATGGGCGGGCTCACGGGCTTGGTGATGTAGTCCACCGCGCCCAGCTCGAACCCCGTGGCCTCGTCTTCGGTGTCGGCCATGGCGGTCACGAAGATGACCGGGGTGTCGCGCGTGGCCGGGTCCGCCTTGAGCGCGCGGCAGGCGTCGTGGCCGGTCATGATGGGCATCATCACGTCCAGCAAGATGAGGTCGGGCTTTTCGGCCTGGGCCAGCTCGACGGCTTTGGCGCCGTCTTTGGCGAACAGCAGGCGGTGGTCGTTTTGCAGGATCTGGCGCAGCACCTGCAAGTTGGTGGCCTCGTCGTCGGCGATCAGCACGGTCGGGCGGCGCCCTGGGGTGGGTTCAGCCATGGTGTCAGGCCTCCTGCGGGGTCAGGGCGTCGAGCCAGGCGCCCAGCTCGCGGGCGGCGGCCTCGAAGTCGAAGTCGTCGGCGGCCTGGCGGGCGGCTTGCAGCCGCGCGGGGTTCGGTGCGGCGCTGGCGCGCTCGCACAACGCCGCGAGCAACTCGTCGAGGCACTCGCCGCGCGAGAAGGCTTGCTGCAGGGCGCGCGCGTCGGCCTGCAAGGCCTGCAGGCCGGCCTCGTCCAGCGCCTTGTCGGTGCCCGCCTCGCCTGGGTGTGCGGCGTGCTCGGACGGAGCCTGTGCCCGCAAAGCCGCCACGTGGTTCACGGTGGACAGCAGCGCCTGGTTCAGCGCCGACCAGGCCTCGACCTGGTCGGCATGCGAGGCGTCTGCGTGCAGGGCTTCCACCCTGGCTGCGGCATCGCTCAGGTGCGGCAGCCCCAGGTTGCCGGCCACGCCCTTGATGCGGTGGGCTTCGGCCCGCTGCAGGGTGGGGTCGTCGCCACCCGACAGCGTGCCGGCTTGCTGCGCAAAGCGGAACAGCGCGGTCTGCCAGCTCTCGAGGTCGCCCCAGCGGCGCACGCCAGCATCGGGGTCGATCAGGCCGCCAGCTGTGTCGATGACCAGGCCTGGTTGCGTGGCACCCAGCTCGGCCCCCGAATCGGCCATCAGCGCGGTACCCGGCGGGTGGGTGGCCTGGCCGGTCGAGCCGCAGCCGGTGACCCGGGCGATCTCGTGGCTCAGGGCGTCGATCTCCAGCGGCTTGGTGGCGAAGCCGTCCATGCCCGAGGCCTGCGCGGCGTGGCGGTCCTCGTTCAGCACGCTGGCGGACAAGGCGATGATGGGCGTGCGCCGCCCGCCACGACGCCCTTCAAGCTCGCGCATCGCGCGGCTGGCGCTCAGGCCATCCATCACCGGCATCTGCACGTCCATGAGCACGATGTCGAAGTCCTGCTCCGCGAACAGCGCCAGCGCCTGCTGGCCATCGTGCGCGGTCGTGACCTGGTGGCCGTCGCGGCCCATCACCAGGCACAGCAGTTCGGTGTTCTGAGGCACGTCGTCGACCACGAGCATGCGCAGGGGCGGCAGCCGCAAGGCGCCACGTGAGCCCGACTGGGTTGATGTGCCTGGGTGGTCTTGCGCCTGGCCTTTGGGCAATGGCACCTCGACGTGGAAGGTGCTGCCCACCCCGGGTGTGCTGTCCACCCAGATGCGCCCGCCCATCAGCTCGGTCAACTGCTTGGCGATGGTGGTGCCCAGCCCGGTGCCGCCAAAGCGGCGGCTCATCGAGGCATCGGCCTGGGTGAAGGCCTCGAAGATCGACGCCAGCCTGTCGGGGGCGATGCCGATGCCGGTGTCGCGCACCTGGAAGTGCACGCGATCGCCTTCTCGGGCGCAGCTCAGCTCCACCTCGCCGGCTTCGGTGAACTTGATGGCGTTGCCCAGCAGGTTGAGCAGGATCTGGCGCAGGCGGTGCGGGTCGCCCACCACCGTGTCGCCCACCTCGGGTGGCACCTGCCCGTGCAGGCGCAGCGACTTGCGCGCGGCCTGGATGGACTGTTCTGCGCAGAGCTGCCCCACCAGATCGGGCAGCGAAAAGGGCAGGGACTCCAGCTCCAGCGCACCGCGATCGAGCTTGGAGCTGTCCAGGATGTCGTTGAGCAGGTGAAGCAGGCTGCGCGCCGACTTGCGCACCGTCTCCAGGTGCTTGCGCTGGGTGGCCTGCAGCTCGCCATCGAGCACGAAGTCGGTGAAGCCCAGGATGGCGTTCATCGGTGTGCGGATCTCGTGGCTCATGTTGGCCAGGAAGTTGGTGCGTGCCTGTGCCGCCGCTTCGGCCTTTTCCTTGGCGCGCACCAGCTCTTCTTCCATCATGCGGCGCTCGGTGATGTCCAGCAGCACGCCGTCGATCCACTTCATGCTGTTGTCGGCCGCGCGGGCGATGCTGCCGTTGCCCCAGATCCAGCGCAGCTCACCGCGCTTGGTGCGCAGCTGGAACTCCAGCACGAACGGGATTTCCGCGTCGGCCGCCTGCTTGACGATGACGCCGATGCGCTTGACGTCTTCGGGCGAGACCAGGCTGGCAAAGCTCACCTCGGGGGGCGAGCCCATGAAGGCCGCCGTGGGCCAGCCCGTGATGCGCTCGGCCGCATCGCTGATGTAGACCATGGGCCAGCCCGGCTCCATGCGGCAGCGGTACGAGATGCCGGGGATGTTGGAGATCAGCGAGCGGAACTGGGCCTCGCGGTCGCGCAGCTCCATCTCCATGTGCTTGCGCTCGCTGATGTCGCTGACGAAGGCCACGTACAGGCGCTCTTGCAGCGAGGCCATGCGGCCCATCATCAGGCGGATCGGCACGCGCCGGCCATCGGCGTGCATGGTGTAGCTTTCCAGCTCGATGCCCATGGCCCGCGAGACCTCGTCGAGGAAGCGGTCGAAGGAGGCGGTGGCCATCGACTTGTAGGGCTCGACCATGATGCGGGTGACGCTTTGCCCCATGATCTGGCCCACCGGCACGCCGAAGATGCGCTCGGCCGCCGGGTTGTACTTGTGCACGGTGCCCTGTTCGTCGAAGACGATGATCGCGTCCATGCTGGTGTCGGTGATGGCGCGCAGGCGCTCTTCCTTGGACTCCATGCGCGCGAGCAGTTGTCGGTAGCGTGCCAGGCCCACGGCCGCGCCCACCAGCACGCTGGCCACCACGGTGACCAGGGTGATGCCCAGCGACAGCGGGATGCTGTTGGGCGTGCTGGTGTTGAGGCCCAGCGTGGCCGTGCCCACGAAGCGGGCGGCGGCCATGCCGGTGTAGTGCATGCCCGAGATGGCCATGCCCATGACCACCCCGGCGGCCCAGGTCAGGCGCCAGCCGTCGTACTGGGGCAGGCGAACGGCCAGGCCGTGTCGCACCCACAGCGCCAGCACCGCCAGCGCCACGGCCACCACGATCGACAACGCGAACATCCACGGGTCGTAGCGCAAAGCGGCCGACATCTGCATGGCGGCCATGCCGGTGTAGTGCATGGCGCCGATGCCCGCGCCCACCAGCACCCCGGCGATGACGCGCTCGCGGTTGCTGACGTTCTCGTTGGACAGCAGTTTGAGCGCCACCCACGACGCGGCCACGCTGGGCAGCACCGAGGCGGTGGTCAGGTCCGAGTCGTAGGTGACGGTGGTGCACAGCTGGTAGGCCAGCATGCCGATGAAGTGCATGCCCCAGACCCCGCAGCCCAGCGCCAGGCTGCCGGCCAGCAGGGTCACCGACCTCAGGCGCGACTGCGTGAGCACGCGGGCCTGCTCGGTCGCGTGCAAGGCCATGGTCGAGGCGAAGATGGCCAGGCACACCGACAGCACGACCAGCAGCGGGTCGTAGGTGCCATAGGGCAGCAGGCTGGGCGCGTCGAGGCCCGGGAGCAGGAAAAATCGGTCCATGAGGCCACCATGGGTTGGGTGGCCCACTGTGCCGCCTGGCGCCTTCACCCGTTTGACCGAACAACGCGCCCGCCGTGCGGCATTTCACGCTTTGTTTTGCAAGTCGGGCCGCTGCGCCACCTCGGTGCTTGGCCGAGTGGGTGCCGTGCCTGCCGGCACGGCTGGGTGCTCAGGGCGCCCCGGGCGCGCCGTCGGGCTGGCCGCTGCGCGGCCACAGCACCCACATGGCCAGGGGCTGCTTGGTGCGCCCGGCCTGGGCCAGCGCCTCGTCGCCCCAGCCCCAGAAGAAGTCGGCCCGCACCGCACCCAGGATGGCCCCGCCCGTGTCCTGCGCCATGGCCAGTCGGCGCAAGGGCGAAGCGGGCGGCATGCCACCGGCCACCCAGGTTTGCGGCATCGTGCTGTCGAGCCAGACCGGGGTGCCCAAGGGCACGCTGTCGCGGTCGACAGCGATGGAGCGGCCCGGCGTCAGGGGCACGCCTTGGGCCCCGTTGGGCCCGGATGAAGGGTCGATCAGGGCCTCTTCGCGGAAGAAGACGACGCGGGGGTTGGCCGCCATCATCTCGCTGACCCGACCTGGGTTGGCCTGTGCCCAGCTGCGGATGGCCGGCCAGGAGGCCTGCTCCAGCGTGAAGGCGCCCTGGTCCACCAGCCAGCGCGCCACCGACTGATAGGGCTGGTCGTTGTGGCCGGCAAAGGCCAGGCGCACGACCTTGGGTGTGCCTTGCGGGGTCGGCTCATCGAGCAGGCGCACGCGGCCCGAGCCCTGCACCTGGATGAGCAGCACGTCCAGTGGGTCGGCCAGCCAGACCACCTCGCGCCCGGCGATGGCGGCGCGCCCCTCGGGGCTCGATTCGAGCTCGGCGCGGCTGAAAAAGGGCTTGCGCTGACCCAGGCCAGCCGGCGGGCGGTGCAGCGGCCAGGCAAAGCGCGCATCGGGCGTGCGGCGGCCCTCCAGCAGGGGTTCGAAGTAACCGGTCAACAGCCCGCTGGCCTGGCCCTCCAGCGAGGTCACCCGCCAGGGTTGCAGCTGGGTCTCGACCCACTGGCGCACGAAGTCGTCGCCCACGCGCTGGCCCCAGTCCGGGCCCAGGCGGCGGGCCTCGTCACACAACTTTTGCCAGCCCGCAGCGGGCTTGACGCAGCCCCTGACCAGGGCGGGCCACCACTCGCCCAGGCGGTCTGCCTGCCAGCCGGGCATGTCGCTCCAGGCGGCCTGCACCCAGCGGGCCTTGGCGCGCAGCAGGCTGGGGCCTTCGGGCACGGGCGCACTGGGCGGGTAACCGGGCGCCTGCGTGATGGGTGCCGCACCACCGCTGCGGGTGGGCACGAGGCTGCCGCAGGCGCTGAGGCTTCCTACAATGGCCAGGGACAGGGTCAGACGGACCCACAACTTTCTCGACGGGAACACGCAAGGCATGGGACTGATTGTGCTGGAAGCCGCGCTCGCGCTGGCGGTGCTGGTCTTCCTGATCTGGTGGACGATGTTTTCGGGGCGCCGAGGCGGTGAGTGGCACGACGAGGCGCCAGGTTCGACGCCGGGCGAGGCGCCGCCGCCGCCCGCACCCGACGACGGTGCGAAGGACGGCGAGCCGCTTCAGCCGCCGGAGCGCGGTGGCACCAGGAAGGACATCGGTTGACGCAACACACGCCGGCCGATGGCGCGCCACAGTCGGGCCCGGTCGGTCACGCGCACGCCGCGAGAGCGCGCCGCCACGCGCAGCGCCAGCAAGAAGCTCACGCCCACGTTGAACAAACCGGTCAGCGGCAGGGCGGCGACGCACCACCAGAAGGCCGGCTGGTTCAGCATGTCCCAGCCCAGGGTGCCCAGCGCGCCCGCCACCTGGCCTGTTGACAGCGTGACGTGTCGCACATCGAGCGGCAGGCCCAGGAACTTGGCGATCACCGGCACCAGGCCCAGCATGAAGCCCAGCGAGATGTTGGCCGCCAGGCCCGAGATGTTCTCGCGCCACCAGGCGGACCAGCGTGCGGCTCGCGCCTCGCCCAGCCAGGCCCGGATGCGCGGGTTCCAGCGCAGCGCGCTGTCCAGGCGGTGCAGCACGAAGGCGTTCTCGGCCCAGCCCGCCAAAATGCTCGACGCAAACAGCAGCACACCGGTGAAGGCGGCGTACCAAAGCGTCGGGCCCAGCAGCGTCAGGCTGTGCAGGGTGTAGCGAGCTTCTTCTTCGTTGATGAGGGGGTGGTTCAGGCCGTGGATGAGCGCCAGCTGCACGCCCAGCACCAAGGGCGCGACCACCAGCAGGTTGCCCAGGATGCCGGCCACCTGCGAACGCAGCAGGTGGGCCACCTCGTCGACAAAAGACTCGACCGCTTCGTCGCTGCGCACATCGGCCAGCTTGGCGGCCATGGCCGGCGCCGTCATGGCGGGCTGCTTGGTGGCCACCGTGAAGTGCAGCCACTGAACGATGACGAAGCTGATCGCGTAGTTCAGGCCCGCACCAAAGCCGGCCATGAAGGGCGACAGGCCGAGCGCCAGCACCGCGAACTTCATGAAGGTGGTGCCCGCCAGCACCGCGCCACCACCGCAGGCACGTTTGAACATGTCGGCGTATTCGGCGCGGTTGCGGGTGATGTAGTGCTCGCCCGTTTCGGCGCTGCGCTCGGCCACGCGGCGCGCCAGCTGCGAGGTGTGCTGCGAGAACAGCGCGCGCACGCTGCGGCGGCGCTCGCCGACCTGCACCAGGGTCAGCAGCAGGTGGTGCAGGGCCGGTGTGGGGCGGGGGGCCAGCACCGCTTCAAGCAGCAGCTCGATGCGCTCGCAGCGCCCCACCAGCTGGTCGATCTGGAAGACCAGGTTGACCGAGATGCCCTGCGTGTCGAGGTGGCCGTGCAGACCGCGCGCCGCCTGGGCGCAGGTGTCCAGCAAGGCGCGAAGGTACTGGGCGTCTTGCAGCAGGGTGGGGGACCAGGCCTGACCGGGTTGATCGCGCAGGTGCGCACCGATGTCGTCGCGCAGGCGCTCGACCACGTGGCCGAGTTGGCGAAAGGCGTTGCGCGCGCTGGCGTCGGCGTTGCTGGCCACGGGCGCGTCGAAGTCCTGGCCCAGGCTGATGCCCATGCGCGAGCGAAACGCCGGCGAAAAACCGATGGCGCGCACCTGCGCCGCCAGGTACAGCATCGCGTCGCAGAACGGGTCGCGCCAGCCCAGGGTGCGCGCGGTCAGGGCGGCTGGTTCGCCGGCGGCAGGTGCGCGCAGGCCATCGTTGAGCAGCCCGCCGATCTGCTCCAGCGTGGCCTCGTCCAGGTGAGCCAGCCAGCGCCCGTCGCTCGGGTCGCTGAACAGCAGGTTGAACAGCACCGACAGGTCGGCGGTCTCCGGGCTGGCGGGCAGCAGGCGCCGGCGCACGCGCTCGCCCAGCTCGTTGAGGAAGGCCGAGCGCGGTGAAAAGCCGTAGTCGGCCAACAGCGCGGCCACGTCGGTGTCGCGCCAGAAGGCGGCCAGCAAGGCCACCACGCGCGCGCGCCGCTCGGGCTTGGCGTCGATCAGGCGCACCACGTTTTGCAGCCCGCTGACGGGCTCGCCACGGCGCACCCAGTCCAGCATGCGGATCAGCCAGATGTGGCGCTCGACCAGCGGCGCCTCGGCATCGGCCTGGTCGAGCCAAGCCTCGATCTCGAAGCCGTTGCCGGGGCGGGGCCACCAGGCCTGGCGGTTGAAGGGGGAAAGGAGCTTGGAGATGACCGCCATCGTGTGCCGGGCCTCAGTGCAGCGACTGCGAGCGCGCGAGCATGAACTCGGGCACGGGTGCCTCGAACAGGCGTGCGTCTTCGGTCATGCAAAAGAAGGTGCCGTGCATCGTGCCATGCGGCGTGTTCAACCTGGTCCAGCTCGTGTACTCGAAGCGCTCGCCCGGCTTGAGCAGGGGCTGGTTGCCCACCACGCCCAGGCCGCGCACCTCTTCGGTTTGACCCATGGCGTCGGTGATGACCCAGTGCCGGGCGATCAGTTGCGCCGACACCGTGCCGCTGTTGACGATGGTGACGGTGTAGGAGAAGGCGTACTCGTGGGTGGACGGGTCGCTCTGCTCCTCGAGGTAGCTGGGGTGCACGCTGCAGGTGAATTCGGCCTGGTTCATGTGGCCCATTCTAGGCAATGCCTTCGGGCAGGTCCGGGCGGAAGTCCCGACGCTTCATGGGGATGTCACGCTGGACAGAGAACATCGCGTGCCGCGCAATTGCAGTTCTTTACCAAGCACCCAAGAGGAGTACCCATGGATCGTCGTCGTTTCCTGTCCGCGCTGGGCGTGGCCAGTGGTGGCCTGATGGTCACCTGGCAGGCCCGTGCCGTGTCGTGGATGAACCTGGGCCTGGTGCCGCTGGACACCCGCAACCTGCGCACCGATTCGGCCCGCGTGTTCGACCTCTCGGTGGCCTCGGCCGACCCGTCCGAGACCGGCGTGATCCTGTGGACGCACATCGACCCCGCAGCGGTGCGCGGTGGCGAGCCCCTGTACCTGCAGGTGGCGCTCGACGCCCAGTTCAACACCCTGCTGGTGCAGGCCCGCGTGAACGCCGACGACATCGGCCCCGAGCGCGACCACACCGTCAAGATCGACCTCGACGGCCAGCTGCCGGCCATGGCCTCGGGTGGCCCCTTCTTCTACCGCTTCATCTACGACGGCACCGTCAGCCGAGTCGGCCGCTGCCGCACCCTGCCGGCCGCGAGCGCGCAACGCAAGCGCTACAAGCTCGCTTTGCTCACATGCCAGGACTACACCAACGGCTACTACGGCGCGCTGGCCCACGTGGCCCGCGACGACACCATCGACCACGTGCTGCACCTGGGCGACTTCATCTACGAAACGGCGGGCGACCCGCGCTTCCAAAGCCTGCCCTTTGCCGACCGCACCATGGTGCTGCCCTCGGGCGGCACGGTGGCGCTGGACGTCAACGACTACCGCTTCATCTACCGCACCATCCGCCGCGACCCGAACATCCAGGCCCTGATGGAGCGCCACACGCTGATCTGCGTGCCCGACGACCACGAGACGGCCAACGACACCTACTGGGACTACGCCCGCGACACCCTGGGCGCGCCCGACCACCCCTACACGACCGATGCCTCGTATGGCGCCGACGCCGGCCTGCTGCGCCGCTTGAAGCTCGACTCGCAACGCGCCTGGAGCGAGTACGTGCCGGCCCGCGTGAGCTTCGATGCCAACGCCACCCACCCTTTTGAAGCGCTCAAGGTCTTCCGCAAGTTCAACTTCGGCGGCTTCCTCGAGCTCTTCATGATCGAGAACCGCACCTACCGCAGCGCCCACGCCTGCGGCGAGAAGGACTTCGGCCAGCGCTACTTCCCGCTGGGCTGCACGAAGTACAACAGCGCCGAGCAAACGCTGCTGGGCAAGGCGCAGCTCGACTGGCTGGTCGATGGGCTGACCAAGTCTCGCGCCACCTGGAAGCTGATGGGCAACCAGACCTTCTTCGGGCGCCTGGCCGTGACCTTCCTGGGCACGCAACTCGCGCCGCTGAACGTCGACGCCTGGGACGGCTTCCAGGCCGAGCGCCGCGCCCTCACCGGCGCCCTGCGCGACGCCAAGGTCAGCAACTTCCTGGTGGCCACCGGTGACCTGCACACCTACATGGCCAGCAACATCAAGCACGACTACGGCAACCTCAACCCGCTGGCGCTGGACAACTACGTGGGCGCCGAGTTCATGACGCCTTCGGTGACCTCGTCGACGCTGGCCGAGATGCTGGCGTCCAAGGCCGATGCGCAAACGAAGGTCCTGATCGGCCGCGCGCTGGCCGCGCCCGCCGTGCGCCTGAACAACCCGCACATCCAGTTCTTCGACAGCAGCCGCCAGGGCTACTCCACGCTGGAGATGACCGACGCGCACGCAGAGTGGGTGGCCTACGCGGTCGACAAGTCCGTCAGCGGCGAGCTGCCGGCGCGCCGCTGCATCGCCCGCCAGCGCAAGAACATGTGGCTGCCGTGGCTGATGGCACAGGGCACGGCTGGGTACTGATGGCTTTCTGCCCGGGGCGCGGGCGGGTTTCCTAGAATGGCGGTTTGGGCGCGCTCCTGCGCCCTGCCGCCCACCAGGAACCGCCCTCGCCATGTCACGCACCTTCCGCATCGCCCCCAGCATCCTCTCGGCCGACTTCGCCCGCTTGGGGCAGGAGGTGCGCGACGTCATCGACGCCGGCGCCGACTGGATCCACTTCGACGTGATGGACAACCATTACGTGCCCAACCTGACTTTCGGGCCGATGGTGTGCCAGGCCCTGCGCAAGCACTCGGTCAAGGCCGACGGCACGAAGGTGCCCATCGACGTGCACCTGATGGTGCAGCCCGTTGACGCCCTGGCCACGGCCTTTGCCAAGTCGGGCGCCGACATCGTCACCTTCCACCCCGACGCCTCCACCCACGTCGACCGCACGCTGCAGCTCATCAAGGCCGAAGGCATCCAGGCCGGCCTGGTGTTCAACCCCGCCTCGCCCATCGACGTGCTGGAGTGGGTCATCGACAAGGTCGACGTGGTGCTGCTGATGAGCGTGAACCCGGGCTTCGGTGGCCAGAGCTTCATCGACAGCACGCTGCGCAAGGCCGAGAAGGTGCGCAAGGTCATCGATGCCTCCGGACGCGACATCCGCCTGGAGATCGACGGTGGCGTGAAGGTCGACAACATCCGCCGCATCGCCGACGCCGGTGCCGACACCTTCGTGGCGGGTTCGGCCATCTTCGGTCAGCCCAGCTACCAGGGCGTGATCGACGCGATGCGGGCCGAACTGGCACGTTGAGTCCAGCGCGGGCGCTGGCGGGCGCCCGTGGGCAGGATTGCTGCCACTTTTGCCGGTTTTTCCTTCAAGTCCAAGGTGCGCCCTGCCGATAGGCTGGAGTTGTGTCGTTGTATCGAAGGAAAACCATGCGCTTGTCTGCCAGCATCGCCCATCGCCTGGGCGCCGTCCTGGGCGGCTTATTGCTGCTCATCGTGGCCATGGTGGCCCTGGCCTGGAGCCAGATGGGCGCCATGCGGAGTTCGGAGGAGGAGATCATCGGCAACTGGCTGCCCAGCGTCGAGCTCGTCAACCAGCTCAACACCAACATCTCCGACCAGCGCATCCTGGAGTTCCGCCACGTGCTCAACACCGAGGAGGCGGCGATGCGGGGCATCGAGGCCGAGCTGAAAAAATTCGCAGGCGAGTTCAATCGCCTGCACGAGGCCTACAAGGCGCTCATTTCATCGGACGAGGAGCGCAAGCTGCACGCGGCCTTCGAGCGCAGCTGGGGCGAGTACCTGCGCCTGCATGAGCAGGTGCTGAACTTCTCTCGCCAGAACCAGAACGACCAGGCCCGTGCGTTGCTCGAAGGCGATGCACAAAAGAGCTTCGACGAGGCAACCGCCGACCTGGTGGCGCTGATCAAGCTCAACAGCGACGGCGCCAAAGCCGCAGGCCATGGTGCCGACGACGTTTATGTTTTTGCGCGCAACGCGCTGCTGGCCTCGGCCCTGTTGGGCCTGCTGGTGGGCACGGTGGCCGCCGTGTGGCTGACGCGCTCCATCACCCGACCCATCGAGTCGGCGCTGGCCGTTGCCGAGGGCGTGGCCGAGGGCAACCTGGCGCAACACATCGAGGTGAACTCGTCCGACGAGCTGGGCCGCTTGCTCGGCTCGCTGCGCACCATGCAAGGCCGCTTGTCCGACGTGGTTTCGGGCGTGCGCGGCTCGGCCGAAGGCGTGGCCACGGCCAGCGCGCAGATCGCCCAGGGCAACCTGGACCTGTCGCAGCGCACCGAGGAGCAGGCCTCTGCCGTGCAGCAGACCGCCGCCACCATGGAAGAGGTGGGCAGCACCGTGCGCAACAACGCCGACGCCGCATCCCAGGCCAACCAGATGGCGCAGGGCGCCTCCGAGGTGGCCATGCGGGGCGGTGACGTGGTCGGCCAGGTGGTGCAGACCATGCAGGGCATCAACGACAGCTCGCGCAAGATCAACGACATCATCGGCACCATCGATGGCATTGCCTTTCAGACCAACATCCTGGCGCTGAACGCGGCCGTGGAAGCAGCGCGTGCTGGTGAACAAGGCCGTGGCTTCGCCGTGGTGGCATCTGAAGTGCGCAGCCTGGCCCAGCGCAGCGCCGAAGCCGCCAAGGAAATCAAGAGCCTGATCGGCCAGAGCGTCGAGCAGGTGGACCGTGGCGCGCAACTGGTCGAGCAGGCCGGCAGCACCATGGACGAGATCGTCACGGCCATCCGCCGAGTCACCGACATCGTTGGCGAGATCTCGTCGGCCAGTCGCGAACAGAGCAACGGCGTCGATCAGGTGGCCCAGGCCATCCAGCAGATGGACCAGACCACGCAGCAAAACGCCGCGCTGGTGGAAGAAAGCGCGGCGGCTGCCGAAAGCCTCAAGACCCAGTCGCAGAGCCTGGTCGATTCGGTGGCCTTCTTCAAGGTGCGCTGAGGGGCGGCCTGGTGGGCCGCGGTGCTCAGGCCTGCAGGCGTGCCAGTTGCTCGCGCAGTGCCTGGTTCTCGGCCGTGAGTTCGGCCACGCGTTGACGCAGCGCCTGCACCTCGTCGTGCGGGCCTGAGCCGGGCTCGAAGGGCGGCTCTTCGTGGCTGCTCGGGTCTGCCGCGTCGTCGCGCTGAGCGTTGGGCTTGCGCTTGACCTCGCGCACGCGCTTGGCGGCCTGCTTGAGTTCGTCCTTGCCAGCCAGGGCCGCGGCCTTTTGTTCTTCGGCTGGCAGGCTGGCCACCGCTGCAGCGGCGTTCAGGCTGATGGTGCCCTGTTTGACGGCGGCCACCAGCTCGGGCACGGCCTGGTTCTGGATCTTCTCGATCATCACCACCTGGTTGCTGCTCAGGCGGGCGGCGCGCGCGATGTCGGTGCGGTTCTTCAGCGGTGCGGGCTCGGGGGCCGTGGCGGGCGTTGAGGCGGCGCCGTGTGCGGTCGTCCCATCGGTTTCAAGGCTGGCCCGATCGGTCTGATCCGCCTGTGCCGATGCCGATGCCGGCGAAGCCGCCGCGCCACGCTCGCGCCGCTGCGCCAGGATCTCGCGTTTGCGCAGGGCCAGCACCCCGCGCTGGAAGTCCGACACGCTGCGGCGGCCCAGGTGCTGGTCGATCATCCACAGGTGCACGTCGTCCATCGATTTGAAGTGAGGGTGCTGCACCGTCTGGAAGGGGATGCCGTGCTGCTGGCAGATGCCGTAGCGGTTGTGTCCGTCGATCAGCAGGTCGCCCCACAGAACCAGCGCGTCGCGGCAGCCCTCGGCCAGCAGGCTGCGCTCGAGCGCCTCGTGCTCGTCAGGCGTGAGGGGGTCGATGTAGGCCTTGAGTTCTTCGCTGACGGTGATGTTCATGGCGCCCAGTGGCTCGCCCTTGGCGGGCGCGTGCAAACGTGTCAAAGGGGCCGGATTTTAGGCTCAGGGCTGCTGCAGCTTGGCCAGCAGGTCGGCCGTGGGGAAGCCATCGGCGGGCAAGCCCACGCTGCGTTGCCAGTCGCGCAGCGCGCCCCGCGTGGCCGGGCCCAGCAGGCCATCGGGCTGGCCGGTGGCAAAGCCCCGCTGGTTGAGCGCCGATTGCAGCGACTTGACCTCGCTGCGGCTGAGCGCACGTTGGTCACGCGGCCAGGCGGCCTGCACAGGGGCACCGCCATCGATGCGCTGGGCCAGCAAGGTCACGCCCAGGGCGTAGCTGGTGGCGTTGTTGTAGCGCAGCACGGCGCGGAAGTTGCGTCCCACCAGGAAGGCCGGGCCGCGTGCACCTGCGGGTTGCAGGATGCTGGCTTCGGCCATGGCGGGCAGGGGCGAGCCATCGGCCAGGCGAACGCCTTCGGATGCCCACTGGCTGGCTTCCTGACGCACGCCCGGGTCGGCGCGTGCCACGTCGAATCCTTCCGGCAGCCTCACTTCGGGCGCCCAGGCTTCGCCCGGCACCCAGCCTGCTTGATGCAGGTAGTTGGCGGTCGAGGCCAGCACGTCGGGCATGCTGCGCCAGATGTCGCGGCGGCCATCGCCATCGGCGTCCACCGCGCGGGCCAGGAAGGCCGAGGGCATGAACTGGGTCTGGCCCATGGCGCCAGCCCACGAGCCGATCATGTGTTCGCGGTCGATGTCGCCCTGGTCGATGATCTTCAGCGCCGCCAGCAGCTCACCACGTGCCCAGGCCTCGCGGCGGCCCTCGAAGGCCAGGGTGGCCAGCGCGTCGATCACGGGCACGTCCCCGTAGTTCTGGCCGTAGTTGCTCTCCATGCCCCACACGGCCACCAGCACGGGGGCGGGCACGCCGTAGCGGCTGGCTGCCGCATCGGCCTGGGTGCGCACCTGGGCCAGCTTGGCCTGGCCGTTGGCCACGCGCGTGGGCGAGACGGCGCTGTCGAGGTAGTCCCAGGTGCTGCGCGTGAACTCGGGTTGGGCTCGGTCGAGCTCGATGGTGCGGGGGCGGAACTCGGCCACGTCCAGCGCTGCCTTGAGCGTGGCCTCGCTGATGCCGGCGGCGCGCGCAGTGGCGCGGAACTCGGTGCGCCATGTGGCGAAGCGCTGCGCTTCGGTGGGCGCAGCGGCATCGGGGGCGGCGGCCACGACGGCCGGTGAGGGCGCGGCCTGGCCCGCAAGGGCGTTCAGTGGTTCGGAGCTGCAGCCCGTCAGGCCCAGCGCGGCCCAGGTGAACAGGCAGGTCAACGAGGCACGTGAAACAGCCGAAAGGCGCGGGGTGCGCGCGAGATGCAGGTCGCGCAGGCCAGCCTGGCGGCTGCAGAAAGACTCGTGGAACAGGTGCATGGTGCGGGCGGAAAGCAGTGCCATCGAGAGCGAAGCATGCCACGGAGATTTCCCCGACCGCACCCTGGTCACCTCATGGCCCCCTGAGGTGCTGAAGGCCCATGCGCGCGGCTGAGCCCATGACCAGGCATGCCAGCGCGACCCAGTCAGCCGTGACGACCCGGCCGATCTGCGCGTTGTGATGCCCCACCGACCACGCCAGCCACAGGAAGGACAGCACGCTCACGAAGCCGGCCACGAACGCGATGCCCTGCAACGCGGGGCGGAACGCCGCGAACACGAGGAAGGCTCCGAGCAGCCCGAACAGCACGGCCCGGTGCCGCATCAGGATGACGAGGTTGGGTTCGTCGAACGGCCGGCCGGGCAAGCCGTACAGCGCCGCCAGCCGATCGGCCCCGAGCGCCCCGGGCAGGGGCAGCAGGTGGATGAGACCCGCGATCAGCAGGCAGGCGGTGACGAGGTGGCGCATGGCGGCCTCCTTGCGTTCAATGCGCGGGCTGGGGCACTGCGCTGCGTTCGCGCACGAACAGGTAGGCCAGCAAGCCGATCGAGCCCAGGGTCAGCACAGCCAGCAGCCAGGGCCAGGCGGTCACGCCACGCTGCCTGGCATCGCCGATGAGCCACAGCCCGCCCAGCCCGCACGCGATGCACACGTCCAGCAGGATCTGCAGCGAGGCGTTGGAGGCGAAGCCGGCCTGCCACAGGCCGAAGTAACCCACCTCGCCGATGACGAGCAGCGAGAAGGCGGTGAAGGCCAGCAGCAAGGCCCCGATGAGGAGTTGACGCGGGTTCATGGTGATCCTTTCGTCGGGCCGGGTGCGGCCCAGGGGTTGAACACGGGCCCCAATCTAGTGAGCGGTGCGATGGCGATCAATTACCTGCCAGGTCATCGCCGGCGTGATGCGGCTGCGCCAGAATCGGCCCATGCTGCCGCTCCCTCAGCCCTCACTGACGCCCGACCTGCATCAGGCCGATGCCTCCCTGCCTGCGTTGCTCAAGGCCTGGCGGCAACTGCGGCGCCTGTCGCAGCTCGAGCTGGCGCTCGCGGCGGGGGTCTCGCAGCGGCACCTGAGCTTCGTCGAATCGGGCCGGGCCAAGCCCAGCCGCGAACTGTTGCTGACCCTGGCCGAAACGCTGGATTTGCCCCTGCGCGAATGCAACCTGCTGCTGCACGCCGGTGGCTTCGCTCCCGTGTTCGAGCAACGCAGCCTCAGCGACGACGACATGGCCAGCGTGCGCCGCGCGCTGGAGCTCACCTTGCTGCACCACGAACC
The DNA here is from genome assembly GCA_005502875.1 of Comamonadaceae bacterium 2PF. Taxonomy (GTDB): domain Bacteria; phylum Pseudomonadota; class Gammaproteobacteria; order Burkholderiales; family Burkholderiaceae_C; genus Aquabacterium. The sequence goes on from SCMV01000009.1 coordinate 64,249, forward strand.
CTATCCTGCCATCGTGCTCGATCGGCAATGGAACTCGCTGCTGCGCAACCGCGCCGCCGAGCGCCTCATCGGCTTGCTGGGCGACAGCAACGAGGTGTGGCAGCGGGTCGACCCCAGCGGGCTCAAGAACGTGCTGCGCCTGGGCTTTCACCCGCAGGGCATGCGCCCGCTGGTGCGCAACTGGGACCAGGTGGCGCCCCACATGATCGAGCGCCTGCAGCGCGAGATCGTGGCCGCGCCGATGGACCAGGCGCTGCATGCCCTGCACCAGGACCTGGTCGCGATGTCCGGCCTGCAGAACCCGCAGAAAGATCACACCAAGGCGCGCAGCGCCAAGCCGCACGGGGCTGGCCAAACCGCGCTCACGCCCACGGTCAACGTGGAACTGGGCATGGGCGACGTCACCTTGCGCCTGTTCAGCCTGCTGAGCTCCTTCGGCACCGCGCAGGACGTGACCACCGACGAGCTGCGCATCGAGACCTTCTTCCCGGCCGACGACTTCACGGCGGCCTTCTTCCAGGAACTCGCGGGCGACGTGGCGAAGCGCTAGAACACGCCCAGTGCCAGTCCCGTCGCCATCGACTCGCCCAGCGCCTGGCAGGCAACCAGGTCATCCTCGCCGATGTGCTTGGGCGCGAGGATGGCCTCGGTCGTTTGCGCGTGTGTGCACACGATCAAGGGCTCGGCCACGGCCTTGAGCCGCCAGCCGGTGGCGATGCGCTCGATCTGTCGCGCCGCGTTGTGGCCATCGCTGCCGGCGCAGATCAGGCTGGCGTAAGGCCGGCCGTTGATGCGATCGAGCACCGGGTGGTAGCAGCGGTCGAAGAAGTCCTTGAGCTGGCCGCTGATGGCCGCCAGGTTCTCCGGCGTGGCAAACAGGTAGCCGTCGGCGGCCCGCACGTCATCGGGGCAGGCTTGCGAGGCGTGCAGCAGGCGCACGTTCACGCCGCCCTCCTGGCGCGCGCCCTCTGCGGCGGCCTCGGCCATCTGCCGCGTGCCGCCGGTCTGCGAGTGGTAGACGATGAGCAAGGTGCGCATGGGCCGAGCTTAAGTGCTTTGAGCCACGCCTCAGCTGGCGTTGCTGGCGGCCGCGCTGGCTTCGATCTGGTGCTGGCGCTTGGCCACGTTGCCCAGCACCAGTGCCCGCCCGGCGAACAGACCGCCCGCCACTTCGAGCTCGAAGCGTTCGGCGTCGCGGCGGCGCACGCGGGCCATCACCTCGTCGGCTTCGTCGGCGCTGGCACCCGTGGCCAGCACCGCTTCGCGGCCCAGCACCATGGCCGACTCGAAGGTCTCGCGCACGTAGACGTCGGCGCCGGCCTTGGCCAGCTCCACCGCGTGCTCGCGGTCGTAAGCGCGGATGATGACCTGCGCTTGCGGGCACACGTGCCGGGCGTTCTCGGCGATGCGCGTGGCGGCGGCTTTGTCGTCAACGCAAACGAGCACGGCGCAGGCCTCGTGCGCGCCGGCTGCGTGCAGCACTTCGGGACGGCTGCCGTCACCGTAGTAGACCTTGAAGCCGTATTCGGCCGTGTCGCGGATGACCTGGGTGTCGTGGTCGATGATGGTGAGCGTGGCGCCGCGCGCCAGCACGCCCTGGCTGGCGATCTGGCCCACTCGGCCAAAGCCGATGATGAGCACGTTGGCAGTGTGTTCGCTGACCGCTTCGACACCGTCCATCGACACCGCATCGGCGCGCGCGAAGCGCTTGTGTAGCAGCACGGTCAGGGGCGTCAGCGCCATCGACAGCACGACGATGGCTGTCATGTTGGCGTTGACCACCGGGTCGATCACCTTCGCGGCCATGGCTGCAGCGAACAGCACGAAGGCGAACTCGCCGCCCTGGGCCATCAGCACCGCGCGGTCGAGCGCGTCGGCGTGAGAGCTTTTGGCCAGCCTGGCCACCAGGTAAATGCACAGCGCCTTGGTGCCCATCAGCGACAGCACGCCGGCAACGATCAAGGGCCAGTTGGACGCCACCACGGCCAGGTCCAGCGACATGCCCACGCCCAAAAAGAACAGGCCCAGCAGCAGGCCACGGAAGGGCTCGACGTCGGCTTCGAGCTGGTGGCGAAAGGTCGACTCGGACAGCAGCACGCCAGCGAGGAAAGCGCCCATGGCCATCGACAAACCGCCGAGCTGCATCAACAGGGCCGCGCCCAGCACCACCAGGAGCGCCGCCGCCGTCATCACCTCGCGTGCCCTGGAGCGGGCCAGCACCTGGAACATCGGGTTGAGCAGCCACAGGCCGGCGGCCACCAGCACGCCCACCGAGCCCAGCGCCAGGCCGATGGCGCCCCAGTTCGTGCCCCCACCTGCGGCGACATCGGAAGCCGAAGCCGGCGCCAGGAAGGCCACCAGCGCCAGCAGTGGCACGATCAGCAGGTCTTCGAACAGCAGGATGGCGACGATTTTCTGGCCACGCGGCGCGGCCACGTCACCGCGCTCGCCCAGCAGCTGCATGACGATGGCGGTGGAGGTGAGCACGAAGCCCATGGCGCTGATCAGCGAGACCTGCCAGGAAAAGCCGAACCCCATGCCCACCAGCGTCATCAGCGCGCCGCAGACCACCACCTGCAGGCTGCCCAGGCCGAAGATGGCGCGCCGCAGGCCCCACAGGTGCGAGGGCCGCATCTCCAGGCCGATGAGGAAGAGGAACATCACCACGCCGAGCTCGGCCGTGTGCAAGATGGTGTGCGGGTCGGTGAACCAGGCCAGGCCGAAGGGCCCGATGGCCAGGCCCGCCGCCAGGTAGCCGAGCACCGAGCCCAGCCCCAGGCGCTTGAACAGCGGCACCGCCACCACCGCTGCGCTCAGCAGCATCACCACCTGCAGCAAGTCGCTGCCACCGTTTTCCCCAGCCATGTGCCGTCTCCGTCGTGGGGCCGACGCAGGGCCGGCCGTTGAGCTGTTCGAGCCAGCTCGTGCGCTGCATTGTCGCCCGCGCTGGCTCGGCGGCGGTTTTGCCTGGCGGCTTCGGTTGGCACCAACAGGGTGCTGGCGCCTGCCTTTGGTGCGTGATCGATTTGGCGCTTCAGCCTCGGGGCCATCGGCCGATAGCAATGAACTGGCCTGGGCCTGTGTTCCCTCTCGCCAGTGACCAATGAAGGACCTGTCATGAACACCTTGAGCTCACGGCGTTTGCCGCAAACCCTTTCCCTGACCGCCAAACTTGCCCTCGCTGCCACGGCGCTGTGCGTGCTTTGTGTGGCGGCCACCAGCACCGTGATGGGGCTGCAGACCTCGGGCATGGCGCGCGAGCAGGCTGACGAGCAAGCTCGCCTGGCCGCGCGCGAAGCCGCCGGGCTGGTCGCCAACGAACTGGGTCGCAGCTTCGGTGCGGTCAAGACCCTGGCCACCACGCTGCAGGGCATGAAGGCCTCTGGCCACGCCCCCAGCCGAGATCAGCTCGACGCCGTGGCACGGCAGGTGCTGCAGGCGCATGCCGAGTTCATCGGCACCTATTCGATCTGGGAGCCCGACGCGCTGGACGGCCGAGATGCCGAGTTCGCCGGCAAAGGCCCTGCTTACGATGCCACCGGGCGCTACATCGCCTACTGGAACCGGGGCAGCGGCAGCATCGCCGTCGAGCCCCTGCTGGACTATGAAAAGGCAGGCGCCAACGACTGGTACGACATCCCGCGTCGCACCCGACAGGACGCGCTCATCGAGCCCTACATCTACCCGGTGGCGGGCAAAGACGTGTTGATGGCGACGATCGCCTCGCCGGTCTTGGTCGATGGGCGCTTCCTGGGCATGGCTGGCGCGGACCTGCCGCTCAAGGCGCTGTCAGAGCGCGTCGGCAAGATGGTGCCCATGCCGGGCGCCCGCGTGTCGCTGTTGTCGGCCGGTGGCCTGTACGTGGCGGTGCACGAAGCCGAACGCCTGGCCAAGAAGGCCGAGGACCTGCCGCCCGAAGCCATGGCGCACGTGGCCAAGGGCCAGCCTTACCGACATGAAGACGCCCAAGGCTGGGTGCACGTCTTCGAGCCCGTGGAGGTGCAAGCCGGCGTGGCGCCGTGGAGCGTGCGCATGTCCTACCCCGTTGACCTGGCGCTGGCTCAGGCGCGGCAGGCGCTGTGGAGCGCGGTGCTGGCCGCCGTGGTGGCCTGTGCCGCCGCGAGCGTCGCCATGGTGTGGCTGGTGCGCCGCCTCATGAAGCCCCTGCACTCGCTGAGCCAGACCATGGAGGGCCTGGCCGGCGCCGATGCCGACCTGGAGGTGCGCCTGAGCGTTCAAGGCAACGACGAGCTGGCCACCATCGGGCGCGGGTTCAACGAGTTCATGGGCAAGATCGCGCAGGTCTTCAACGTGGTGCGACGCAACGCCGATGGCGTGTCCACCGCCAGCACCGAGATCGCCCAGGGCAACATGGACCTGTCGTCTCGCACCGAGCAGCAGGCCAGCGCCCTGCAGCAGACCGCTGCCTCGATGGAAGAGCTCAGCCAGACCGTCAAGCAAAACGCCGACAACGCCCGCACGGCCAACGACCTGGCGCTCAACGCGTCCAACGTGGCCAGGCAGGGCGGCGAGGTCATGGGCCAGGTGGTCAGCACCATGCGCGAGATCCACGAGGCCTCGCGTCGCATCGGCGACATCATCGGTACCATCGATGGCATCGCGTTCCAGACCAACATCCTGGCGCTGAACGCGGCGGTCGAAGCGGCGCGTGCGGGTGAGCAGGGCCGTGGTTTTGCGGTGGTGGCCTCCGAGGTGCGCAGCCTGGCGAGCCGATCGGCCGAGGCGGCCAAGGCCATCAAGGGCCTGATCAACGACAGCGTCGAGCGGGTCGAAACCGGCAGCCAGCTGGTCGATCAGGCCGGCCGCACCATGGCCGACGTGGTCGACAGCATCCAGCGCGTGACCCAGATCGTGGGCGAGATCAGCGTGGCCAGCAGCGAGCAGGCCGATGGCGTCGGCCAGGTCGGCACGGCGGTCAGCGACATGGACCGCGCCACCCAGCAAAACGCCGCGCTGGTCGAGGAGATGGCGGCGGCATCGACCAGCCTCAAGGGGCAGGCCGACGAGCTGATGCGCGCGGTGGCGGTGTTCGAACACACCGAGCGTTGAGGGTCAAGCGACCGCATCGTCCCGCGCAGACGCCTGTCGCAGCCACGCGCGTGGTGACAGGCCTGTTCGGCCGCTGAATGCCCGCGACAGCGCCGAGGGGTTCGCATAACCGAGCTCTTCGGCCAGGGCCTTGATCGGCTGGCCTGCGCGCAGGCGGCTTTGCGCCAAGGCGATGCGCCAGTCGGCCAGGTAGTCGGCAGGGGTCTGGCCCACCACGTCGCGAAAGGCGTTGGCAAAGGCCGTGCGCGACATGCCGGCGCGCTCGGCCATGCGCTCGAGCGTCCATGCCTGGCCAGGTGCATCGTGAACGGCCGAGAGGACGCGGGCCAGGCGTGGCTCCGACAGCCCGCTGATCAGGCCCGGGCGGATGCCCGCTTCATGGGGGTGATCGAGCAACCAGCGCAGCAACTGGAGCACCACGACCTCGAAGAGGCGGTCGGCCAGCAGGCGCTGTCCACAGCGCACGCGGTCGGTTTCAGCGAACAGCAACGCCAGTGCGGCGTCCAGGCCTTGCACCCGCGACAGGGGCAGCGCGATCAGCGTGGGCAGCGCGCGCGCCAGCGGGTTCTGCGCGCCGCCGTCAAACGCCAGGCGGGCGCAGGTGAAGTCCGACCCATCCACCGGCGGGTTGTGAAAGCGGTGGGTGAAGGGCCGTGGGTAGAGCAGCAGCGTGGGCTCGTCCAGTCGCAGGGATGCGGGCACGTCGAGCGAGCCAGGGTGGCTGACCTCCAGCGTGCCCCGCCTCAGCACATGCAGGTAGCCGTGCCCCTCGCAGGCATCGAAGTGGCTCAGCCCGCACAGCGCGCCGGTGTGGTGCAGCTGGGCCTGCACCCGAAAGCGCTCGAGCAGGCCCGACAGGCGGTCGATGGGCGGGGTGGTGTGCGAGGGCATGGGCGTTGGATGTACGAATCGGCATGAATTGTGTACGAGATGAATCCATGAGTCCAATCATGAGCGGGAGACTGGGCGCATGCCGGCTCGTCGGTCGGCTGTCACCTGAAAGGAAACCCCATGCCCCGCGTAAACACCAACACCTCATTCGTCCCCGCTGCCAGCCAGCCCCTGCTCGGCCAGATCCAGCAGGCCTTCGGCGCCACGCCCAACATGTTCAAAGCCGTGGCCAACTCCCCGGCTGCGTTGCAAAGCATGTGGGCCGCCTTCGGCGCGCTCGGCCATGGCACGCTGGGTGCCAAGCTCGGTGAGCAGATCGCTGTGGCGATCGCCAACCGCAACCGCTGCGAATACTGCCTGGCCGCGCACACCGTGCTGGGCCAGAACGCCGGGGCCTCGGCCGCCGACATGGCCGCCGCGCAGGTTGGCCAGTCGCCCGACCCCAAGACCGCTGCGGCCCTGGCTTTCGCACTGAAGGTGGTCGAGCAGCGCGCCCAGGTCAGCGACGCCGATGTGGCCAACCTGCACGAGGTGGGCTTTCAGGACGAACAAGTGGTCGAGATCCTGGCTCACGTGGCGTTGAACCTGTTCACCAACTACGTCAACGTGGCCCTGGACATCCCGGTCGACTTCCCGCGCGTGGCCCTGCGATGAGCGCCTGCCCCCGGGGTGGCTGGCATCATCTCGGGGCGGCTTGTTGCCGCGTCGCCATCGCTTTGTTGCCTGCTTTCGGAGTGCCCATGACCGCCCGTCCTTTCACCGTCACCGTTGTCCAGCACCTGGCCTTTGAAGACCTGGGCTCCTTCGAGCCTGTGCTGCGCGAACGCGGCCACGCCATCGAGGTGCTGCAGGCCGGGGTGGACGACGTCGGCTCGGCCATCCGCCAGGCCGAGTGCCTGGTGGTGCTGGGCGGGCCCATCGGTGTCTACGAGACCGAGGCCTACCCTTTCGTCGTGGACGAAATCGAGGCCCTGCGTGAGCGCTTGAGCGCCAGGCGCCCCACGCTGGGCATCTGCCTGGGTGCGCAGCTGATGGCGGCTGCCCTGGGCGCACGCGTCTACCCAGGTGGGCACAAGGAGATCGGCTGGGGCGCGCTCCAGCTCACGCCCGCAGGCCAGGCCTCGCCGTTGCGCCACCTCGATGGCGTGCCCGTGCTGCATTGGCACGGCGACACCTTTGACCTGCCCGATGGCTGCGAGCTGCTGGCATCCACCGAGTTGTACGAGCGTCAGGCCTTCAGCCTGGGGCCCAAGGTGCTGGGGCTGCAATGCCACCCCGAGGCCGAAGCCCGGCGCTTCGAGCGATGGCTGATCGGGCACGCGGGTGAGCTGGCGTCGGCGGGCATCGATGTGCGTGCTTTGCGTGAGCAGGCACGTGAGTCGGGCCCCGAGCTGGAGCAGGCTGCTCAGCGCATGTTGCTCAGCTGGCTCAATGGACTGGGCGACGCTGGCGCGCCAGCCCATTGATGGTGGGCGTCAAGGCTTGGCGCCCAGCATCGCCAGCGCTTGCTTGAGACCACCGTCTTGCGTGGTGGCGCGGTCGTCGTACCGCTCGGGATCGGCGGCCAGCACATCGGGCGCCAGCCCCTTGTTCTGCAGCACCCGTCCCGTGGGGGTTTTGTAGATCGCGGTGGTCAGCTTGATGGCCGTGTTGGCCGTGAGCTGTCGCACCGTCTGGATGCTGCCCCGTCCGAACGTCTTGCCACCCACCAGCTTGGCCCGGCCGTTGTCCTGCAGGGCGCCCGCCACGATCTCGGCGCCCGATGCGGTGCCTGCGTTGACCAGCACCACCATCGGGATCGAACGCATGGCCTCTGGCCAAGGTTCGTTGACGGCATTGCGGTTTCGAAGGATCTCCTGACGATCGGCGCGGATGGATTGGTTCGACTCCGGCAGGCGGCCTTCCAGGTTGACCACGGGGGCTCCTTCGGGCAGGAACATGGCCGCGATCTCGATGGTGGCCGTGAGCAGGCCACCAGGCGAATTGCGCAGGTCCAGCACCAGGCCCTTCATGGATGGGGGCGATGGCAGGGCCTTGAAGGCCGCACGCAGTGCGGGTGCGCTTTGGTCGGTGAAGCCTGACAGCTTGATGTAGCCCACGCTGCCGAACACCCGGCTGTCCGAGACCGGCTTCATGCGGGTGAGTTCGCGCGTGATGCGCAGCGATCGGTTGGTGGCTTCGCCGGGGCGGCGAATCAGCAGGTCGACCGATGAACCCGGTGCGCCCCGCAAGCGCTTGACCGCTTCTTCCAGAGTGGTCTCTTCCATGCTGTGGCCGTCGACCTCCAGGATGTAGTCCTTGGGGTTCAACCCTGCGCGCTGGGCGGCAGAGCCGTCGATGGCGGTGGTGATGCTGGGCAGCCCTGCGCGCAAGGTCAGCTCGACGCCGATGCCGACCTCTCCTGCCGTGCCACCGTTCTTGAATTCTTCGAACGCCGCCGCGTCGAAGTAGACCGACTGGCCGTCCAGGCCCGACACCATGCCTTTCATGCACGAGTTCATGACCGAGACGGGGTCGACCGCGTGAACGTAGTCCGTGCCGATCATGGCCTGCATCGCCGCGAACTTCTGGATCTCGGCCAGCATCTCCGGCGACATCCTTGAGGCCTGAGCACCGGCGGACGCAGCGGCCAGGGACAGGGTGCAAGGGATCAGGCCGCTGCGCAGCAGGGTGAGGACGTGGTTGGGCATGGCTTCGAGCAACGAGGTGATGACGCAGCCCGCAGGATAGAACAGCTGCCGACTGCGTCGAGCGCCCGATCTGCCCTCGCTCGCTCACGCCCTGAACACCTCTTCTTCACCGTGCTCGCGCAGCAAGGCCAGCAATTGCTTGCGCATGATCATGCCCGGCTTGTCCGATGGCATCGAGTACTCCACGCCATGGCGGCTGGCATCGACCATGGCGTCGGGGTCGGTCGACTCGATGATCACCTTGTCCTCGCGCGTGATCTCGAAGTCGAAGTCGATGAGCGTTTGCGCCGGGCAGTCGGCTTCGGTGTCGTTGCGGAACAGCCATTGCGCCACCTGGATGTGGCCGTCGTCGATGGGGGCCAGGCTGTTGATGATGATGTGGCGGATGCCGCTGGGGTACTCGATGTCGAGCCGGCGCGCGAAGGGGCGGTACCACTCGTTGCGCATGTGGCGCGTGGTGATCGGGTCTTTCACGCCGCTGACGCATTGCAGGTGGGGTGGGTTGACGGCGTCGATCACGGTCTCGGCGTAGAAGCCGCTGGCCGTCTCTTCGATGTGGTAACTGCTGGGCTTGGGCGCGGCCGCCACACCGAAGGTGTTGCGGTGCACGAAGCTGAAGTGCGAGTTGTCGAAGGAGTTCTCCATGAAGCGCAGGCCGCTGGTCGCCCAGGTCTCGTAGAACTGGAAGATGGTGCGGTAGCCGGGGTCGTCGAACTCGGGGATGGCCGGGATGTCGTCGATGGGCTCGCCCAGGCAGACCCAGGCGTAGCCGTAGCGGCCGGTGCAGCGGTAAGACGTGGTCTTGAACTGGCAGGGGATGGGTCGGTCGGCCTCGTACTGCGGGATGCGCACGACCGCGCCGCTGCGGTCATACGTCCAGCCGTGGTAGCCGCACACGACCTTGCCGCCTTCGCACCAGCCTTTGCTGAGCTGGGCGGTGCGGTGGCAGCAGCGGTCCCTCAATGCCGCAGGCTCGCCGTTCTCATCGAGGAAGAGCACGATTTTTTCGTCCAGCAGGGTGAAGGGCTGGGGGCCGTCGGCCAGCATGGACAGCGGCATCACCGCATACCAGAAGTTGCGCAGCACGGGTTGTCGGGTGGTCAGCATGGGGGACTCGCTTTCAGTCGTCGAGGTTGAAAACGAGCGCAATGTCCGGCTGGGCGCCTGCACGGGGCAGGGCGTCGCGGCCGACCGCTTCTACGCTCAAACGGAAAAAAACATGGGGGGCTGTGGTGGGTCGTTGGGCGACAGAGGTCTGGCGCCGAGACGCATCGTCCGGGCCTGCGGTCGGGCGCGCGGTCCGGTGCGTGCTCATGCCACCACCCCGGCGCGCTGCTGCAAGCGTTGCACCACACGACGCGCACGCGCCAGCCACATCGGCATGTCGAAGCCGGGGATGGCGCCATCGCGCACCACCTCGCGGCCGGCCACCCACACGCGGCGCAGGTGGCCGCCACCGCCCGCGGTGACGGGGGCCGTGGCCAGTTCGTGGTGGCCGGCGTAGCGGGGGTGGTTCAGGTCGTACAAGGCCAGGTCGGCCTGCATGCCCACGGCGATGCGGCCCACTTGCGTCAGGCCCAGCGCGCGGGCGCCGCCGTCGGTGCCCCAGTGGATCAGCTGCTCGGCGGGCTGCGCGTCGGCGCCCTTGGCCGCGCGGTGGATGAGCCAGGCGGCATGCAGCTCGTTGAGCATGTCGGCGGCCTCGTTGGAGGCCGCGCCATCAACGCCCACCGACACCACGGCACCGGCATCGTGCAGCGCCTGCACCGGCGCCACGCCGCTGCCCAGCCGGCCGTTGCTCTGCGGGCAGTGGGCGATGGCGGTGCGCGTCTGGCCGCACAGCGCGACCTCGCTGGCGTCGAGGTGCACCATGTGGGCGTAAGACACGTCAGGGCCGATCCATTCCTGCTCGGCGCACCAGTGCACGGGGCGCATGCCCCACTTCTCGGAGGCGAAGCGCACGTAGTCGTTCGTCTCAGACAGGTGCGAGTGCAGGCCCAGGCCCCAGCGCCGCGCGGCGCGCGCCAGCTCGCGCAGCTCGTCGGGGGTGCTGGAGTAAAAGGGCGTGGTCGGTGCCACCACCACCTTGCGCATCGCGTCGCCACCGCTTTGGTGAAAGCGCCGCGCGGTCTCGTCGAGCGAGCGCAGCATCTCGTCGAGCGATTCGTGCGGCATCGGAGGGTGCTCGTCGCTGGCAAAGCTGCGCGTGCGCGTGGCCCCGCCGCGCAGCAGCACAAAACGCGCGCCCAGTGACTCGGCCGCGCCGAACAGCACGGAGGCCGGGTCGTGGTCCACGCCCTGGCCGAAGAGGTAGTGGTGGTCGGCCACCGTGGTGCAGCCCGACAGCAGCAGCTCGGCGATCCCCAAGGTGGCGGCCACCGTCAGCGCCTCTTCGTCGATCAAGGGGCCGTACCGGTAGGGCACCGCTTCGAGCCAGGGCATGAGCGGCACGCCCTGGCCGGCGCTCACGTTCTTGAGCACGGTCTGGAAGAGGTGGTGGTGGGTGTTGACCCAGCCGGGGTAGAGCACGGCGTGGCTTGCGTCCACCACGGCTTCGCCAGGTTCAGGCGTGAGCCGGCCTATGTCGGTGATGACGCCGTCGCGCACGCGCACGTCGGTGCCTTGTGCCAGGGTGCGAACGGCGTCGACCGCGTCGCCCGTGTGCAGGGCCTCGGCGCCCTGGATGAGGAAGCTGCGCATGGCCTCAGCGCTCCTGCGTCTGCGCGCTGTCGTGCCAGCCTTTGAGCACCGCGTTGCTCAGCGCCAGCATGGCCCAGAACAGCACCACGCCGGTCAGGCTGATGAGCGCCAGCGCCGCGAACAGGCGTGGGATGTTGAGCTGGTAGCCTGACTGCAGGATCTGGTAGGCCAGGCCTGCGCCTTGCCCGCCCGTGCCCGCCACGAACTCGGCCACCACCGCGCCCACCAGCGACAGCCCGCACGAGATGCGCAGGCCCGCGAACCAATAAGGCAGCGCGCTCGGGATCTGCAGCCGCACCAGCGTCTGCCAGCGCGTGGCGCCCTGCATGCGAAAGAACGCCGCCAGCCCGGGCGAGACGCTGCGCAGGCCCATGGTCGTGTTCGCGATGATGGGGAACAGCGCGATCAGCACCGCGCACACGATCAGCGCGGCCGTCGGGTTTTTGACCCAGATGATGATCAGCGGTGCGATGGCCGCGATCGGGGTCACCTGCAGCAGCACCGCATACGGGAAGAAGCTCAGCTCGACCCAGCGGCTTTGCACGAAGGCGAAGGCGATCAGCGTGCCCACCAGCGTGGCCGCGAGGAAGGCGCCGGCCGTGATGCTCAGCGTGGTCCACAGCGAGCCCATGAGCATGCCGAAGTCTTCGTGCAGGGCCTGGCCCACGCGCAGCGGGCCGGGCACGAGGAACTCGGGCACCTCGAAGGCGCGCACCAGGCCCTCCCACAGCAGCAGCAGCATCAGGCCGACGGCGGCGGGCACGGCCACGCGCAGGAAGCGCTCGGACTGGGCCCAGGGGGTGGCCTTGCGGGGGCGGGCGTCCTTTGCAGCCAGGCGGTGCCCGGCATCGGGGCGCATCGTGGCGGTGCGGCCTGGTTCGGTTGCGGTCATGGTGCGTGGGTGATCGGGCGGTGAAGCCGGTGCATGGGTGGACGTGGTCGGTGGGGAGACCGAAACACGGAGGGACGTTGACATGGTCGCGCTCCCTTCAGGCGTTTTCGAGCTGATCGCTGCCGCTGACCAGGCTGGCTTGCAGCAGCAGGTCCGACAGCTCTCGGCAGGTGGTGGCGAAGTCGGGCGAGGCGCGGAAGGCCGCGTCGCGAGGGCCGTCCTGGTCCAGGCTCACTTCGTGGAACACGCGCCCCGGCCGGGCGGCCATCACCACCACGCGGCTCGACAGGAAGGCCGCCTCGTACACCGAGTGCGTCACGAACACCACCGACAGGCCCTTTTCTGCCCACAGCTGGCGCAGGTCCTCGTCGAGCTTGTTGCGCGTGATCTCGTCGAGCGCACCAAACGGCTCGTCCATGAGCAGCAGGTCGGGCTCGGTGACCAGCGCCCGAGCGATCGACACGCGCATCTGCATGCCGCCCGACAGCTCGCGCGGCTTGTGGCGCGCGTAGCGAGCCAGGCCGACGCGCTGCAGGGCCTGGGCCACGCGCACCTCGGCTTCGTCCTTGGGCACCTTCTGCAGGTCCAGCGGCAGCCGCACATTGGCCTCCACGCTGGACCAGGGCATCAGCGTGGCCTCCTGGAAGACGAAGGCCAGCCGCCGGCCCGCAGGGGCTTGCGCACCCTGCAGCAGCGCAGGCTGACGCCACCACTGCAGCCGCCCGTCGCTGGGCTCGATCAGCCCGGCCACGAGTTTCAGCAGGGTGCTCTTGCCGCAGCCCGAAGGCCCGATGAGCGAAACGAACTCCCCCGGCATCAGGTTGAAGTCGGTGGGCGCCAAGGCCTGGGTGCCGTTGCGGTAGGTCTTGCAGACCGACAGCGCCTCGACGACGGGCGTGATGAAGGCGGGGTTGGGTGCCAGCATGGTGCGCTCCAGAAAGGTCATGGGCTCAGGTGCATCCAATCAAGGCATGACCTTGACCTGCTTGACGATGTCCAGCGTGAAGGCCTTCTGCCAAGGTGCATCGGCCTTGAGCAGCTCTTCCTTGACCATGTAGTCGCGCGTGGCCTTCCAGCGCGCTTCGGTCATGGTGCCCACGCCTTGCGTGGCCGCGTCACCGCTGCCCAGCACCTGCAGCGCCTTCATCTGCTGGATGCCGAAGGCGATCTGCTCGTCGCTCATGTTCGGGTTGTCCTGCTTGATGAGCGCGTTGCCGGGCGCGGGGTTCTTCAGGTAGCTGACCCAGCCTTTCATCGAGGCTTCGACGAAGCGCTTGACCACGTCGGGCTTGGCCTTGAGCAGGGTCTGCGTGGTGACGATGCTGGTGCCATAAGGCGGGTAGCCGTCGTCTGCGAACAGGAAGAACTTGTGCGGCACGCCCTTCTTCATGGCCTGGAAGGGCTCGGAAGACGGGTAGGCCTGCTGCGCCACGTTGGTGTCGGCGAAGAAGGGCTGCAGGTTGAAGGTGTAGGGCCGGGTCTGCTCGTCCTTGAAGTCGTACTTCGACTTCAGCCAGGGCCACCAGCTGGTGCGGTTGTTGCCGGCCACGAGGATGGTGCGCGTCTTCAGGTCGGCCAGCGACTTCACGTCGCCATGCGTGAGCATGCCTTGCAGGTCCTTCTGAAAGCTCGCGGCCACGGTGACCACGGGCAGGCCCTTCTCGACGCCCGAGAGCACCTGGAAGTCGTAGCCGATGATGAGGTCGGCCTGACCGGCGCTGAGCAGTTGCATGCCGTTGACCTGTGGGCCGCCCATCTTGATGGTCACGTCCAGGCCGGCCTGTTTGTACAGGCCTGTGGCCACCGCCTGGTAGAAGCCGCCGTGTTCGGCCTGGGCGTACCAGCTGGTCAGGAAGGTGAGTTTTTCTTGCGCGTGAGCGGGGCGGTGCAGGGCCGAAGCCAGCAAGGCCAGGCCGCCCAGCGCGAGGGCGTGCAGGTGGCGACGCGAAGGGCGCAGCTTGGCGAGCGACCTGGGTGCAGACGCAGGTGCGACCTTGAACGCAGACGCAGAAAGCGAGGGAGAGACTGAGAAGCCGAAAGAAGGAAGCTGACGAAGCCGGTTGAACATGGCAGACCTCTGGCCGGTTGGGTGGGGTGAACCTCCGGTGGCCTCGAGGGGCTGATGCGTCGATGGCGAAGCCAGTGAGGCTTCGCGGCACCCGACACCCAGCCGCCCCGTGGGCCACCGTCGTCGGGAGCAATTTCCTGTTGGCCAAGGCGAGGACCGCCGTGCACCAGACTGAACGCTTCTACTCCGTCTGTTTGATCTAACGCAAACGGCGTGCCTGCTCGCGTGCGCCGTTGTGGTGCGTGGCCGCAGCGGCGCCGGGCAAGAAAAAAGGGCGACGCCTCGCGTCACCCTCGGGTGCGTTGCCCTCGGCGATGGCCGGGGCAGCAGGTCGTTTACCCAGGTTTCAGCCTTGGCGACGACGCAGGCCCGCCACCAGGCCCAGCGCGGCCAGGCCCGCCAACAGGCTGGCCACCGAAGAGGCCTCTGGCACCGCCGAGGTCAGCTTGAACGACAGGTTGTCGGCGTATCCATCGTTGTCGCCACCGCCGAGCCGCTCCATGGACAGCGAGAACATCAGGCTGGTCGTGCCGGTGGGCAGCAGGCCCGATGCCTGGCGCAGCACCAGGCCGGTCTGGTTGCCACGGTCTGCCGGGCCGACCGGCCCGATCGCAGCGTGACCGATCTCGCTGCTGCTGGCGTCCAGGAAGGACACGTACAGCAGCGCGTTGTCTTCCTGCGCCAGCCAGCCACCGAGCCAGCCACTGAGGTCATAGCTCAGCGACTGACCGGCCAGCGCGCCCAGGTCGAGCCACTGGTAGGCCGCAGCGCGCGCGCCGGTGCCGGTGAACATGCCCAGGCCGCGGTCCACGGGGCCGGGCTGCGTGGGCTTGACCCAGTTGTCGCCATAGGCCACCGACTGGATGGGGCTGTAGCCATCGAAGACCGTCCAGCCGCTGATGCCGGCTTCGGCGTCGCCGTTGACGATGAGGTTGCTGCCCAGGGACTGGGCTTGCGCGCCCAGCGTGAAGGACAGGAGCGCCAGGGCGCATGCTTGCTTGATCATGTGTACTCCAGGGTTCGAAGGGGTCAGATGCGGAACTGGTCGAGCAAGGCGGTGCCGCCCATCGCGGGGTCGCTGACCGAGGGCTCGCCGTTCTCGATGTGGCCGGCCAGGCGGCGACCAAAGCCCGTCAACTCCTTGACGCGCAGCAGGTGGTCGTACCAGCGGTGGTCGGGGTCGACCGGCACGCGCACGGTCTGCGTGCCGCCGGCGGGCACGGCCCAGATGCGGGTGCTGTCGTCGCCATAACGCAGGGCCTGCAGCGTGAAGGTGGCGGTGCTGGTGCCCGCGTTGCTCAGCGTCAGCACCAGCTCCAGGTTGACGCGGTCGGCCTGGACGCGCACCTCGGGGCGGGGCTGCACGGTGCCGGCGCGCGGCAGGGCCCCGGCGACGTGCCGGTGAAAGCCGTTGGGGCCGAGCACCCACAGGTCGTAGGCCGAGCCGGTGGCCATGGCCCATTGGCCTTCGAGTTGCTTGCCGGCTTCAACCGTGTAGCGACGCGGGGCCTCTTGCAGCGACAAGCGGTTGTAGACGTGGAAGACCGCGCCGGCTTCGCCCGTGTTGTCGAAGCGCAGGGTCACGCCATTCGTGCCCACGCTGGCTTGCACCTGCAGGTCGTAAGGCAAGGCGCGGGCCGGGCGCACGCCGGCTTGCTGCACCGGGGCCACCAGGCTGGTGGGCGTGGCGGGCATCTTGGTGTTGGTCAGCAGCACCGAGCGGGCACGCAGCGCGGCCGTGGCCGGCAGGTCCTGCACGAAGGCGCTGTCTTCGGGGTTGGCGAAGTCGAAGCAGCTGGTGAGGTCGCCGCTGACGGCGCGGCGCCACGGCGTGATCAGCGGCTCTTCGACACCAAAACGAGACTCGATGAAGCGGATCACCGAGGTGTGGTCGTGCACCTGCGAGTTGACCCAGCCGCCCTTGGTCCACGGCGAGATGACGTACATCGGCACGCGCGGGCCCATGCCGTAGGCGCGGTGGTGGTAGCGCGCGTCCGAGCCGTTGAGCACGTGGTGGTACTCGCCGGTGGTGTCCACGGTCGAGGCGCCCGCCAGCTTGGCCTTGGCCGGGTCGGCGTCGTACGTCAGGTACGAAGGCGCGGCCGGCGGCGGCATGTGGTCGAAGAAGCCGTCGTTCTCATCGAAGTTGATGAACAGCACGGTCTTGGCCCAGACCTCGGGGTTGGCCGTGAGCGCTTCGAGCACGCGTGCGGTGTAGTCGGCGCCCGATGCGGGGCTGGAGGGGCCGGGGTGCTCGGAGCCTTCGGCGGTGGCCACGATCCAGCTGACCTGGGGCAGCTTGTTGGCCAGCACGTCGGCCTTGAGCTGGTCGAGGTCGCGGGTGCTGATGCCGCGCTCGCGCAGTTGTTGCGAGTAGCCGGGGCGCTGGTACCAGGCGTTGCGGAAGGGGCGGAAACCTGCGAGCGAGTTGTCGGTGAAGTTGTCCGCCATGTTCTGGTAGACCTGCCAGGTGACGCCGGCGGCCTGCAGGCGCTCGGGGTAGGTCGTCCAGGTGTAGTCGGTGGCGGGGTTCTCGTTGAACCAGTCGCGGCTGTTGTCGGTCGAGGGGCCGCCGGCGATGGCCAGCGGGTCGTTGCCGCCGCTCCACAGGAACAGGCGGTTGGTGTTGGTGCCGGTCTGCGTGGCGCAGTGGTAGTGGTCGCACAGCGTGAAGGCGCGGGCCAGCGCGAACTGGAAGGGCAGGTCGGCTTCCTTGTAGTGGCCCAGCGAATGCGGCTGCTTGGCGGCCGGCCAGTTGTTCATGCGGCCTTCGTCCCAGGCGGCCTGGGCGTCGGTCCAGCTGTGCGGCGTGCCGGCCACGCGCATGACGTTGAAGTCCTGCTGCGTGTTGAGGTGAAAGGGCGCGATGGCGGTGCGGGTGCTGCCCCAGCCCGGGCGGCCCGGCACGGCGGCGGCGCCACCGACGGGCTGCACGAACACGCTCTTGCGCGTGAAGGTGCCGGCGCGGTCCATCACGGGGATGGGGAAGGGGTCGGCGAAACCGCGCACGCCGGGCAGCGTGCCGAAGTAGTGGTCGAAGGAGCGGTTCTCTTGCGTCAGCACGACGATGTGCTCGACGTCCTGCAGGGTGCCGGTGCGGCGGTCGGCCTCGATGGCCAGCGCGCGCTGGATGACGGGCGGGAAGCTGGCCAGCGCGGCGCTCGCACCGGCGGCCTGACCCAGCGTCCGCAGGAAACTGCGACGGTCTTGATTGGACATGGTTGCTCTCGGATGGGGTGGACAGGGCGGCGCGCCGAGGAGCGACTGTAGGGACGCGAGGTGTCAGCTGCTTGGCCGGGTGGCGAGCTCATTGGCAGGGGCGCAAATCGGACATGGGTGCACGTGCGCGGACACGCTGAGCCGCCGGGGCCGCATCGCTGTTGCGTTCGCTGACAGCGCCTGGCGTCGTGCGGCTATGCTGGCCGCATGCCCTCATTTGCCCCTGCTCTCGAGCCCACCTTGCGCTCTCGCCTGCCCGCCGTGGGCACGACCATCTTCTCCGTGATGTCGGCCCTGGCGCAGGAGCACGGCGCGCTCAACCTCTCGCAAGGCTTCCCTGATTTCGAGCCGCCGGCCGAGCTTTTGAGGCTGCTCGACCAGGCCGCGCGAGGCGGACACAACCAGTACGCGCCCATGGCCGGCATGCCGGTGCTGCGCGAAGCCATCGCGGCCAAGGTCGAGCAGCTCTACGGCGCGAAGTACGACGTGGCCCACGAGGTCACGGTCACGGCGGGTGCCACGCAAGCGCTGTTCACGGCCATTGCGGCGCTGGTGCACCCGGGCGACGAGGTCATCGTCTTCACGCCGGTCTATGACAGCTACGCGCCCTCGGTCGAGCTCCAGGGCGGCAAGGTGGTCTACGCCGACCTGGCTCCACCTGGCTACCGCCCCGACTGGGTCGCCGTGAAGGCGCTGGTGACGCCGCGCACCCGCATGATCGTCATCAACAGCCCGCACAACCCGACGGGCACGGTCTGGACGGCCGATGACATGCAGGCCCTGGCCGACATCGTGCGCGGCACCGGCATCGTGGTGCTGTCCGACGAGGTCTACGAGCACATGGTGTTCGACGGTGCGCGCCACGAGAGCGTGATGCGTCACCCCGAGCTGGCCGAGCGCAGCGTCGTGGTCTCCAGCTTCGGCAAGACCTACCACGCCACCGGCTGGAAGGTGGCCTACGCGCTGGCCCCGCGCGAGCTGATGGCCGAGTTCCGCAAGGCGCACCAGTTCATCGTCTTCACGGTGCACGCGCCCTCGCAGGTGGCCCTGGCCGAGTTCATGACGCGGCCCGGCTGGTATGAGCAATTGCTGGCGCTGTACCAGGGCAAGCGCGACATCTTCCGTCAAGCGCTGTCGGGTTCGCGCTTCGAGCTGCTGCCCTGCCAGGGCACCTACTTCCAGTGCGTCAAGTACGCGGCCATCAGCGACGAGGGCGACCGCGCCTTCGTGGAGCGCCTGACCCGCGAACATGGCGTGGCGGCCATCCCGGTGTCGGCCTTTTACCCCGATGGGCGGGACCACGGCGTCATCCGCTTTTGCTTCGCCAAGTCGGCCGACACGCTCAGTGGGGCCCTGGAGCGCTTGGTCCAGCTCTGAAGTCGCTTTTCCTCCCTCAGTGAGAACCCGAAGTCAATAGGGGCAATCGGTTACATCGCTTGCGAGTGGTCGCGGCTGTGCGCTCCGATGGGGCACCGACAATCTCCCACTGCATTCGATCGAGGGGTGGTTTCACATGGCTTGGCTTCGTTGTATGGCCGCGGCGGTTTGCGCCGCATCGCTTTTGTCGGCTCCTGCGCAAGCCGCGCAGAAGGTCTGCGTCTACGACTTCATCGGCGCGTCCGGTGACCTGTTCAACATGGTCCGCGACTACGCCCTGGCCATGCAGCGCGACGGCGTCTTCCTCGAACTCAAGGGCTACAACGACGAGGCAGCGGCGCTGGAGGCCTACAAAAGCGGCCAGTGCGATGGCTTCGTCGGCACCGCCTTCCGCTCGCGCCAGTTCAACGCCGTGGCCGGCTCCATCGACTCGCTGGGCGCGACCACCATCGTGCGCAAGGGCAACGTCGACATGCCGGCTTCGTACGAGGTCATGCGCAAGCTGATCCAGACCTACGCGGCGCCCTCTCCCCAGGTCGCCAAGCTGATGACCAACGGCGAGCACGAGGTGGCCGGCATCGCCCCGGCCGGTGCCGCCTACCCCTTTGTCAACGACCGCAAGCTCAGCTCGGTCGAAGCCCTGGCGGGCAAGCGCATCGTGGCCTTCGACTACGACAAGGCGCAGGCGGCCATGATCCAGCGCATCAAGGCCATCCCCGTGTCGGCCACCATCTCGAACTTTCACCTCAAGTTCAACGGCGGTCAGGCGGACATGATGGCCGCGCCCACCATCGCCTACCAGCCGCTGGAGCTCAGCAAGGGCCTGGGCAGCAAGGGTGGCGTGGTGCGCTTCCCGCTGCTGCTGGTGTCCTACCAGATGGTCATCCGCCACGACCGCTTCCCCGACGGCTTTGGCGCGAGGTCGCGCACCTTCTGGGCCGGGCAGTTCGACCGCATGCTGCAGCTCATCCGCCGCGCGGACACCACCATCCCGCCTTCGCAATGGGTTGACCTGGATGCGGACGACGCCGTCAAGTACACGCTGCTGCTGCGCGAGTCGCGCATCCAGCTCACGCAGCAAGGCCTGTATGACAAGCGCGGCCTGAAGGTGCTCAAGCGCATCCGCTGCCACGTCAACCCGGGCGACGCGGAGTGCGAGACCAAACTCGAAGAGGAATGAGCCAGCCGATCAGGGCCTGACGCCCACACAATCAGGGCATCGCACGAAACGGAGCCGACACCTTGTCTGCCTTGCCCGCCCTGATGACCGAGATCGGCTTTTCGCAACCCGGCGGCCCCGAGGTGCTCCAGCCGCGCCGTGTGCCCGTGCCGCAACCCGGGCCCGGCCAGGTGCTGGTGAAGGTCCGCGCAGCCGGCGTGAACCGGCCCGACGTGCTGCAAAGGCGGGGCCTGTACCCCATGCCGCCAGGCGTCACCCCCGTGCCGGGCCTGGAGGTCGCCGGCGAGGTGGTCGCCGTGGGAGCGCCGGATGACAAGCCGGTCTCCTTGGGCCATGGCGGGCATGCGGGCCAGGCCGCCCCAAGCCCCGGCCTCGCAAAACCAGGCTTTCAGGTCGGCGATGAGGTCTGCGGCCTCACCGACGGCGGCGGCTACGCCGAGTTCTGCCTGGTGCCGGCCAGCCAGCTGTTGCCCAAACCCGCTGCGCTGGACTTCGTGCACGCGGCAGCACTGCCCGAAACCTTTTTCACCGTCTGGGCCAACCTGTTCATGATGGGCCGCGCCCGCGCAGGCGAGACCTTGCTCGTGCACGGCGGCACCAGTGGCATCGGCATGACGGCGCTGATGCTGGCGCGCGAGTTCGGCTTGCGCGCGGTGTCCACCGATGGCGGGCCCGAGAAGGGCGAGGTGGCGCGTCGCTTCGGCGCCGAGCTCAGCATCGACCATCGCACGCAAGACTTCCTGCCCGAGGTGATGGCCTGGTCTGGCGGACGTGGCGTGGACCTGGTGCTCGACATCCTGGGGGCCTCGGCCTTCGAGCGCAACCTCTCGGTCCTGCGCAAGGACGGGCGCCTGCTGCTGATCGGCTTCATGGGCGGCGACAAGGTCGAGTCGCTCAGCATCATGCCCATCCTGCTCAAGCGCCTGGTGGTCACGGGCTCGACCATGCGGGCGCGCACACCGGCTGAAAAAGCCGAGATCGCGCAGCAGCTACAGGACAAGGTCTGGCCGGTGCTGGCCGCCGGGCGTTGCGCCCCGCACGTGCACCGCACCTTCGCACTCGATCAGGCCGCCGAGGCGCACCGCCTCATGGAAAGCCGCCAGCACGTCGGCAAGATCGTGCTGATCACCTGAGGCCAGTCTTGTGGCGCTGAGCCCCCCGGGGCAGGTGCCCAGGGGTCATGGCCGTGGGCCGTTTTACGCCGTGAACAAGCGCTTCGCGTACAGCCCCAGGCCCGTGGCCACCGAGGCCAGGCGGTCGCCACGCACCGCGCGAGCGCCCGGGAAGGCGGCCTGCAGCGCGTCCGTCAGCAGCTTCAGGCCGGTGGAGCCCCCGGTGAAGTACAGCGCACCCAGTTGTTCGGGCTTGAGGCCTGCCTGCTGCACGGTGTCGCGCGCGCAAGCCACGATGCGCTCCAGGTCGGCGCGCAGGGCCTGATCGGCCTGGTCGGCATCCAGCCCGTTGTGCAGGCCCGCTTCGATCAGGCCCAGGTCGATGTCGGTGGCGCCACCTTCGGCCACCGCGATCTTGGCGGCCTCGGCGCGGCCCACCAGCGCGTGGCCCAGGCGTTCGCTGACCACCTTCATCAGGCGGCGGTGGTGCGCGGGCTCGCCATAAAACTCCACCATGTTGCGCAGCTCGGCCACGCGCGAGGGCTGGTACACGGTGTTGATGAGGTGCCAGGTGGTCAGGTCGAAGTAGACGCGGCTGGGCACGGGGCGCGGCGGCTGGCCGAGCACGCTGGGGCCAAAGCCGCCCAGGCCGAGCATGGGCATGATGCGCGCCAGCGAGAGGTGGCGGTCGAAGTCGGTGCCGGCGATGTGGATGCCGTGGTTGGCCAGGATGTCGTCGCGGCGTTCTGTGCGCCGGGCGCGCTCGGGGCCCACGCGCACCACCGAGAAGTCGGAGGTGCCGCCGCCGATGTCGGCCACCAGCACGTGTTCTTCCTGCGTGCAGTGCTGCTCGAAGTCGAAGGCCGCCGCGATGGGCTCGAACTGGAAGGCGATGTCGGCAAAGCCCACCGCGCGCGCGGCGGCTTCGAGCGAGGCCTGGGCGGCGGCGTCGCGCTCGGGCTCGTCGTCCACGAAGTACACGGGGCGGCCCAGCACCACCTGCTTGAGCGGCTGGCCCCCCGCTTTTTCAGCCTGGTTGCGCAGGTGGCGCAGGTAGCCGGTGACGATGTCGAGGTAGCGCACGCCCAGGCCCTGGCCCACTTCGGTGGTCTGGTCGATCAGGGCGGTGCCCAGCACGCTTTTCATGGAGCGCATCAGGCGGCCTTCGTAGCCGTCGATGTAGGCCTGCACGGCGGCGCGCCCGAAGCAGCGAGGCAGGGTGTCGTCGCCTCCCGGGCCGGGCAAGGCCGCGGGCGGCAGGTCGTCGGCGTCGGTGCAGTAGAACACCGCGGTGGGCATGGTCAGCTGTTCGCCTTCCAGGGGCACCAGGCGCATGCCCGAGTCGGCCTCGATGGCGATGGCCGAGTTGGAGGTGCCGAAGTCGATGGCGCAGAAGTTCATGTCAGCAAGCCGCGTCAGGCGGTGAGAAAGCGGCGGTCAGGCAGCGGGTCGGGGGCCGCTGTGGCAGCGGGGGGCGCGATTGTAGGCGGTCATGGCGGCGGGGCGTTTCACGCTTTGGCATCGCCCGGATCGCCCGGATCGCCCGCACCGCCCGGGTGGCTGGCGTCACCGCTGTGTCGCCAGGCCGCCGGGCTCTTGCCCGCCCAACGCTGGAAGGCGTGGATGAAGGCGGCCGACTCAGCGTACCCCAGTTGTTGGGCAATCGTCTCCACGGGCAAGGTGGTGTGCGTCAGCAAGTGTCGGGCTTTGGCGTAGCGCGCCTGGGCCAGCAGGTCGCGGAAGTTGTGGCCTTCGTCGCTGAGTTGCCTGCGCAGCGTGCGCTCGGACAGGTCGAGCGACTTGGCCACGTCCTCGGCGCTGGGGTAGCTGCCGCTGAACAGGCCCAGGTGGGTCAGCACCCGGTCGGACAAGGTCTCGGTGCTTTGCTGCTGCGCCACGAGTTGCTGGTCGCACATGGTGCGGTACATGGCGTGGGCGTTGCGGTCGGCCGTGGGCAGGCGCAGGCGCAGGTGCTCGTTGCGGATCCAGAAGCGCGCCTGTTCGTGCCCGAAGCTCACCGGGCAGCCGAAGTAACGCTCATAGGATGCGGCGTCATCCGGGCGCGGGTAGGGGATGTCGATGCGCTCGGCGTGGATGTCCAGGCCCAGCGTGACCTGCATGTCGCGCACCAGCTTGTAGGTGCCGGCGATCTCGCCATCGACGCGAAAGCGGAAGGCGCGCGGCTCCATCGCCATCGGCGTGAGCACCAGGGCGCTGACGTGTTCACCCGGCTCGAAGCCCAGGGTGCCGAACAGGTAGGTCAGGCGCTGGTAGCGGATGCCGGTTTGCAAGGCGTCGTAGGCCGTCTCGCAGGTCATCAGCAGCATCACCAGCGGGCCGTAGCCGGCCAGGCCATAGAACCCGCCGAGCTTGAGGCCGATGAGCGGGTCGCTGACGGATTCGGCCAGGTCGGCGTGGATGCGCATCTCGCGGCTGCGGTCGATGCGCGTGCTCGGGTCCAGGCGTTCGAGGCTCAGGCCGTGGCGCTCGAGCACCGGGCGCGGGTCTTCGCCCAACTGCTGCATGCCCTGCACCAGGTAGATCAGGCCGAGGATGGAGCGGGTGCTCATTTGACTTGGGTCAACAGGGGGCCCTGAAGCGGGCAGTTTGGCCGGCCAGATGGCCGAAACGATCAATCATCGGTCGAATCTAGCATGGTGCGGGGACGGCATGGCTCGCACCATGGGGGCACACGGAGACACATCGCACCGCCTCGCAGGCAAAAGCGATGCCCGCAGAACCTCATCACAAAGGCATCCCACCATGAGCGCTCAAGCCACCCCCTCGAACCACGTTCGCCACGTCGAGGTCGCCATCGCCGGCGCCGGTTTCGGCGGCCTGGCCATGGCCATCCAGCTGCAAAAGCGCGGCATGAACGACTACCTCATCCTCGAGAAGAAGGGCGAGGTCGGCGGCGCCTGGCGCGACAACCACTACCCCGGTGCCGCCTGCGACGTGCAGTCGCACATGTACTCGTTCTCGTTCGAAACCAAGGCCGACTGGTCCAAGCGCTACGCCCCCTGGCACGAGATCCAGCAGTACATCCTCGACACGGTCAAGAAGTACCGCCTGCGCGAGAAGATCCTGTTCAACCAGGAAGTCGACAGCGCCGTCTTCAACGAGGGCATCGGCAAATGGGTGATCAAGACCATGGGCGGCGAGACCATCATCGCGCGCCACTGGGTGCTGGCCTCGGGCCCGCTGCACGTGCCCGCCAAGCCCGACATCAAGGGCCTGGACACCTTCAAGGGCAAGGTCATGCACTCGGCCGAGTGGGACCACAGCTACCAGCTCAAGGGCAAGAAAGTGGCGTCCATCGGCACCGGCGGC
This sequence comes from Comamonadaceae bacterium 2PF, assembly GCA_005502875.1. Lineage (GTDB taxonomy): Bacteria > Pseudomonadota > Gammaproteobacteria > Burkholderiales > Burkholderiaceae_C > Aquabacterium. The sequence continues at coordinate 88,778 of SCMV01000009.1, forward strand.
TCGGCCATCCAGTACGTGCCCGAGATCGCCCCGGAGGTGGCCCAGTTGCACGTCTTCCAGCGCACGCCTGCGTGGGTCATCCCGCGTGATGAGCGTTCGTACTCGGCGCTGCGCAAGTGGACCTTCAAGGCCCTGCCCTTCACGCGCACCCTGCACCGCTGGCGCTGCTACTGGACCAACGAGTCGCGCCTGTGGCCCATCCTCAACCCCTGGATGGCGCGCATCGGCGAAGGCCTGCTGAAAAAGTTCATCAGCTACCAGGTCAAGGACCCGGCGCTGGTCAAGAAGCTCACGCCCGACTACACCCTGGGTTGCAAGCGCATCCTGATCTCCAACAAGTGGTACCCCACCTTCAACCGCAAGAACGTGGAGCTGGTGACCGACAACATCTCCCACTTCACCGAAAACGGCATCGTCACCAAGGACGGCAAGGAGCGCAAGCTCGACTGCGTGATCCTGGGAACGGGCTTCATCGTCGACCCGCGCATCTACATGAAGAGCTTCGAGCTGCGCGGTCGCAACGGCCACGAGGTGCACAGCGACTGGGCCAAGAGCCCGACGTCCTACCTGGGCATCACCACGGCCAACTACCCGAACATGTACATGCTGGTGGGCCCGCACACCGGCCTGGGCCACAACTCCATCATCTTCATGATCGAAGCCCAGGTGGACTACATCATCAAGTGCATCGACCTGGTCAAGCAAAAGGGCGCCGACTACATCGACGTCAAGCCCGAAGCCATGACCCGCTTCCTGGGCGAGATGACCGACGCGCTCAAGGGCACGGTGTGGAGCTCGGGTTGCAAGAGCTGGTACCAGACCGCCGACGGCATCAACTTCGCGATCTGGCCCAAGAGCACCTGGCGCTACTGGCTGGAAACCCGCCACGTCAACGAAGCGGACTACGTCTTCGGCAAGTGCACGGGCAAGTTGACGGCAGGTCAGTCGTTCTCGGGTGGCGCGTCGCCCATCGGTTCGCTCGCGGGTGACCAGGCCATGGCCCGCGTCGCGCAGCGCTGAGGCTGGGCGCAAGACGGCCGTTCATCGGTTTGCACGGAGGGCGCGTCTCCCGCCCCTCCGTGGTGGGGAGGTTGCGTGCGCTGCCAGCGGTGCACGCAACCTTTTGACAAGGGATCACTTTGACAGTGGTCCCTTTTTTTCTGGCCGTTGTGCGGACAATCGGGCTTGACTCGCACTCATCAGAACAGAAAGCAGGCATGGGCCCCTCATCCAGACGCCGGCGCCAGCGCGCCCACCACTTCGCCGCCTTGTTCGCATGGCTGTGCCTGGGCTGGGCAGGCTCGGGGGCCATCGCGGCAAGCTCCGCTGCCCAAGCCACGCCTGCTGCTTCGGCAGCGGTCCCGTCGCCCGCCGAGCACCTTCACTGCGAAATCCGCTACGCCAGCCAGGTCTGGGACCTCGACGCCACGCCGAGCCAGCAGCCCCTGCAGGCCAAGCGGCACGACCTGGGCCGGCGCTTTGCGTTCCGGGCCGTCGCGCGCGCCAGCCAGGCGGGCGATGGCCGCATCGAGCACGTCACCACGCAGGTCTTCGACCGGGAGGCCGACCAGGCGCCGATGGTGCAACAGTTCCGCCGCTCGCCCCCCTGGCCTGCGGGCAGCGAGGTGCCCGCCTTGACAGGCTGGCAGCACGTTTACTCGGCGGTGCTGGGGCGAGAGCTGGTCTACGGCTGCGCTGTGCGCATGGGGCCGCCCCCTGGCCTGGCCGACGTGGCGATGCTGCGACCGGCTCCGGCCTCCAGCGGCTTGCCGCCGCTGTGGCGACCCGAGCCGGTCGTGCCGGGCGGCGCCAGCCAAGCCGCCACACCCGTTGACGGCCCGACGGTGCGCATCGCCTTCGTGGGCGACGTGATGCTGGCCGATGGCCCAGGCCGCGAGATCGCTGCGGGCCGAGACCCGTTCGAGCACGTGGCCGCGCGCCTGCGCCAGGCCGACCTGCGCGTGGGCAACCTCGAGTGCGTGATCGCGCGCAGCGGGCGGGCCTTGGACAAGCCCTGGACCTTCCGCGCCCACCCTCGCGTGCTGCCCGTGCTCAAGCGTCACCTCGATGTCGTCTCGGTGGCCAACAACCACGTGGGCGATTTCGGGCGCGAGGCCTTTGCCGAGATGCTGGGCCACCTCGATGCCAGCGGCATCCCGCGCGTGGGTGGCGGGCGCAACCTGGCCGAAGCCCACCGCCCCCTGCTCATCGAGAAAAACGGCTTGCGCATCGCCTTGCTGGCCTACAACGAGTTCTTCCCACGCAGTTTCGAGGCCGACGCCGATCAGCCTGGCAGCGCCTGGAGCGAGGACGAGCGGGTGGTCGAGGACATCCGCCGCGCGCGCAGCGAACACCGCGCGGACCTCGTCATCCCCTTCATGCACTGGGGCACGGAAGACGACCCGGTGGCCAACGACCGCCAGCGGCAACTCGCGCGCCGCATGATCGACGCTGGGGCCGACGCCGTGGTGGGCACCCACCCCCATGTGGTGCAGGACGCCGAGGTCCACCGGGGCAAGCCCATCGTCTACAGCCTGGGCAACTTCGTGTTCGACGGTTTTGACAGCTTGTCGCACCGCACGGGCTGGATGCTGTTTTTCACCGCCGATCGCCAAGGGGTGCGCGAATGGCACGTCGAGCCGGTGCGCACGGACCTGGCAGGCACCCCCCATCCGCAGGGGGTGCCTCCCGGATGGTGAAAGCAGGCCAGCCTGCTGTGACCCAGTTCACGGCGTGGCCCCGGGCGGGGGGAAACCCCCCACCGGTTCGCGGGTGTCAACCGAGGTGACACGAGGGCGTTACCTTCTGTATCGTTCACCCATCGCAGTCATAACCCCTCAGGAACCCGCCATGGTTTTCTCTCGCATTGTTCTGGCCCTGGGCCTCGGCCTGGTTGGCGTCACCGCCGCCCAAGCCTCCATCGTTTCCTTCACCAACAGCACCCTGGCGGGCGCTTCGTCGGTGCTGGACGACTCCACCCCGGGCTACGCGGGCAGCAACCTCTGCGTGGGTCACGGCACCTGCTCGACCGCGCTGACCTACAACACGGGCGTCGGCAAGCTGACCGTCACCGCCCAGGACGGCCCAGACTTCGACAAGCTGGCCCTGGTCAACCACAGCAGCTTCAACAACGCCGGCCTGGGCGTGGTCACCGGCTTGCAGAAGCACGGCAAGTTCGTCATCACCGATGGCAACTACTCGCTGAGCTCCAAGAAGGAAACCCTGACCCTGTCCTTCGACAACCAGGTCAGCCTGAGCCAGCTGTTCTTCTTCCCCGATGACCGCAAGACCTACGACCTGACCCACGAACTCGACAAGTTCGATGGCTTCACCCTGTCGGTGGACGGCGGCGCCTTCGTCGAATACAGCTTCGGCACCCAAGGTGGTCAGCCCGTGACCTTCGGTTCCCCGCTGGTGGGCAACACCTTCACCTTCGGCTATGCCAAGCACAAGTCTGTTGAAGACTATTACCTGGCTGGCATGAAGGTCGAGTTGACTTCGCCCGTGCCGGAGGCCTCTTCGGTGGCCATGCTGGTCGCTGGCCTGGCTGCCGTCGGCGGCATCGCTTCGCGTCGTCGTCAGCAAGCCTGATCGATCGCCAACCTTGACACCCGCCGGCTGACCGGCGCACGTGCCGGGGCCCCCAAACGGCTCAGACGAGGTCTTCGGACCGCTCGCTGAGCCGTTTTGCTTTGGCGCTGCGCGAAATCGACGCGATCAGCCACAGGCTGCCCACCGTGGCGCCGACGAAGCCCAGCAGCCCGAAAAAGGGCAGGCCCAGCAGCGTGGGCCCGCCTGGCACCGTCATCACGATGGACGAGCCGACGATGAGCGCGGCCACCACCAGCCCCACCACCAGTCGGTTGAGCGCCGACTCCACCTGGTTGCCCACGCGGTTGAGGTTGGCGATGTCGATGTGCACCTCCAGCCGGCCTCGCCTTGCAGCGCGAAGCAGGCGCGCCAGGTCTTGCGGCAGACCACCGATCAGCGACAGGGCCTCGTCGAGCGCCTGCCAGCCCCGCTGCGCCAGCGCCTTGGGGCGGTAACGCGCCCGCACCGATGCCTTGAGCAGGGGCAGCGCTTCTTCGGCCATGTTGAAGTCGCCGTCGAGCGAGCGCCCCATGCCTTCGAGCGTGATGAAGGACTTGAACAGCAGCGCCAGGTCGGCCGGCAGGGCCAGGTGGTGCTGGCGCAGCAAGGCGGTCAGCTCGCCGAGCATGGCCGCCAGGTTGATCTGCTTGAGCGTCAGGCCGTGGTACGTGTCGACGAAGGCCTGCAGGTCCATCACCAGGCCTTCTTCGTCGGTGGCGTGCTCGCCAGCCCAGTCGAGCATGACGTCGGCCACCGCTTGCGGCTCGCGCTGCACCAGGCCCACCAGCAGGCGGATGAGCTCGTCACGCCGAGCCGCGCTCAGGCGCCCCACCATGCCGAAGTCGATGAAGGCGATGCGGTTGTCCGGCAGGTAGAAGACGTTGCCGGCGTGCGGGTCGGCGTGGAAGAGGCCGTCGGTGACGATCATCTTGAGCACGGCGCGCGCGCCCCTTCGGGCCAGCAGCTTGCGGTCCAGCCCTGCGGCGTCCACCAGGTCAAGCCTGCGTCCGCTTATGCCTTCGATGCGGTCTTGCACGCACACGCGCTCGCGTGTCCACCGCCAGTGGATGCGGGGGATCACGATGTCGGGCGCGTCGCGGAAGTTGGCGGCGATGCGGTCCGACTGACGGCCTTCGTTGGCCAGGTCGAGCTCGCGATGCAGCGAGCGCGCGAACTGGCGCACCATCTCGCGCGGCTGGAAGGCGCGCAGCTCGGGGTGGTCGGCCTCCAGCGAGGCGGCCAGCCTGGCGAGCCAGCGCAGGTCGGCTTCGACCTGAGGCTTGATGCCGGGGCGGCGCACTTTGACGATGACCTCGGTGCCGTCTTCAAGCCGGGCGGCGTGCACCTGGGCGATGGAGCCGGCGGCCAGGGGCTCGGGGTCGAAGCGTGCGAACACCGCGTCGGGTGGTGCGCCGAGGTCTTCGGTGAGCTGGGCCAGCACATCGGGCCATGGGCTGGGCGGGGCGTGGTCCTGCAACTGGCCGAATTGCTCGATCCACTCGGGCTCGAACTGGTCCACGCGCGTGGACAGGATCTGGCCGAGCTTGACGAAGGTGGTGCCGAGCTCTTCGAGCGCGCGCCGCACGCGCTGGGGCGGCGGCATGTGGGCGTAGGCCTGGGCGTCGTCCCAGTGCAGTGCGTGCCCGGCTTTTTCAAGCAGATCGGCCAGGCCCATGCGGCGCACCACGTCGCCAAAGCCATGGCGGATCAGCACGGAGGCGATCTCCTGCAGGCGGCCCAGGTCTCGAACGGATGTCAGGGCCTCGAGCAACATCGCACTCCTTGGTCGGCGGTTTCAGGTCTTCGTGGAACGCGGGCTCATCGTAGACCAAGGTGCGGCGACCGGGTCGCCGGGAAGGCGCGATCCCTGCGCCGATCCGCCGACGGTTGTGGTCAGATTGATCTGCATCAGGCCTGCCGTCACCATCTGAAAAATGGCGTGGTTTTCCAGCCGTTTGCTGACATTTGCTGACAACGAGCCCACCTTCGGGGGGGATGGTTTGCGTGGCGTCCTTCGTATAGTCCTTGACGCAAACCACGGTTGCGTCAGAGGCTCAGGCCCGGAGCGCAGCTGGGTGCCAAAAGAGGGTGGAGAGAAAAATCGAGGGACGCAGATCCCGTTCAGGCAAGGTCGATCAGCGAGAGCTGGTCGGCCTTTTTTTTGTGCTGGCCGGGTGCCCGCCGCACCCCGGCCACCGCGCCTGTCGGCGCCGCATCACAGCCACTTCGCGCTGCGCTTTTCCAGGAAGGCGTTGACGCCCTCGCGTTGGTTGGCCCCGTCGAACAGGCGCACGAAAGCTTCACGCTCGGCCGCCAGCGCCGCCCCGCGCGGCACGCCCTGACGGGCCTGGTGCACCAGCTGCTTGCACGCTCGCACGCTGTCCGGGCTCTGCTTGCCCACGCGTTGCGCGATCTCCTGCGCCTTGGCCAGGGCCTCGCCCTGCGGCACCACCTCTTCGACCAGGCCGATGCGCAGCGCCGTGGCGGCGTTCACGCGCTCACCCGTCAGGATCATGCGCTTGGCCCAGCCTTCGCCCACCAGCCAGGGCAGCGTCTGCGTGCCGGTGCCGCCAGGCAGCAGGCCCACGGTGGCTTCGGGCAGGGCCATTTGCGCGTGCTCCTCGGCGATGCGGATGTCGCAGGCCAGCGTGCACTCCAGGCCGCCGCCCATGGCGAAGCCGTTGATGGCGGCCACGGTGACCAGGTGCGTGTCGGCCAGGGCTTCAAAAGCTTGGCCAAACGCCGAGATCATGTCGAGTGCGATGGCCTTGTCGCCGCTGGCGAAGGTGTTGAGGTCGGCGCCCGCGCTGAAAAACTTGGGACCGGTTCCGGTGATGACCAACGCGCGCACGGCGGGGTTGGCTTCGAGCTCGCGGATGGTGCCTTGCAGCTGCAGCAGGCCTTCGCGGCTGAAGGCGTTGGCGGGCGGGCGGTTGAGGGTGACGGTGGCCACGCCGCCGTCGATGCTGAGTTCGATCATGTCGAGGTCCTTGGGCGATGAATGCGTTGGCGCCTGGGCCGATGGTGGCGCCGGGCGATGCCGTGATCTTGCCGCATCCGGCGCGGCTTGCACGCCCCTCAGAGCTGCCGCGCGATCACGATCTTCTGGATCTGGCTGGTGCCTTCGTAGATCTGCGTGATGCGGGCGTCGCGGTAGTGGCGCTCGACCGCGTAATCCTGCAGGTAGCCGTAGCCACCATGCACCTGGATGGCCTGCGAGCACACCCACTCCGCGGTTTCGGACGCCATCAGCTTGGCCTGCGAGGCCTCCGAGATGCAGGGCACGCCGGCCGTGCGCAGGCGCGCGGCGTGGTGCACCATCAGCCGCGCGGCGTTCAGGCGCGTGTGCATGTCGGCCAGCAGTTGCGAGATGGCCTGGTGCTCGGCGATGGGCTTGCCGAACTGCGTGCGTTCGCGC